>CACXAQ010000011.1 GCA_902765595.1 Oscillospiraceae bacterium
GTCTCCCCGCCCTTCAGCACTTCCACATGGAAGCTCTTGTCCAGATCCCTGGCCACGATGCCGGTGATGTCGACGTAGTACAGGCCGCCCTTCTCTGCGATCTCGACCTCCGCGCCGTCCACGGTAAAGGTGTAGTCGCCGATCTCGCCGCCGTCCAGCTTGAAGTAGTGGCGGACGGTGGTGGCGTCCTTCAGCAGCAGGCTGGAGCCGTAGTAGCGGATGCCGGCGCCGTCAGCGGTGGTGAGCTTCAGCTCATGATCCTTCACCATTTCGGCGGTGACGGAGGCCAGGTCGCCCACCACGTCCACGCGGGAATCCACGTTGTACTTGAACTGGGCCTGAGCCAGGCTTCCCAGGTCGGACAGAGCGTTCACCACGGCGAGCAGGCCCTCGTCCTCGGAATTGGCGCGTACATACTCGATGTAGTCCTGGGCCCGGTAGGCAAAGCCGGTCTCGGTCAGGTCATTGCCCTCGGAATCCTTCAGCAGGACAGGTTCATCCTTGCCGTTATACACGCGCAGCACCAGCGTATCGGTGAGATGAGCGAACTTCACGTTGGCGGTGAAGCGGTAGCCGGTAGCGGCGCGGACCTCGCTCTGCTCAGCCTCGCTCACCAGGTACCTGACGTTATTAATGGTGACATAAGCACCCTCGTCGGAAAGGACACCCTGAGGCAGATCCAGATAGAAGTTCACCGCGATATTGCCCTTCAGGGACAAGCTCTTGCCGACAACAACAACCGGACTGCGATTGATCCAGATATAGCCGCCGAACGCGCTCCAGCCTTCATCATAGTTGGTCTTGAAGAAGATGTCCACCGAGCCGGCGTGATCCGCATCCACGGTGTACTCGTTATTCAATCCTTCGGGATACCACCCGGTAATGGCGTTATTCTCGACACGGACAACCTTAATCTTGTCGCCTTTTTCCAGAGTGGTACTAAGCATGAACTCTTCGGGCTTTTCGGGATTGGTCACGAACTTCTCAGCCGCATCAATGGCGCTGATCGCCCAATCGGGTCCGATCAGATAGAAGCCGTCCTCCAGGGTAGCAGTTTCGGAGCAGATGATATCTGCGCGGTTGCGGATACGGATGCGCGGGAAGGGTCCCTCGGGAGCGTTGAAGGTATCGTCATAGGAAGCAAGGCCGGTTGCGCTGATCTGCGCACCCTCGACGCAGCCCACGACCTCGGCACCGGTGGTGATGTAGCCATCAATAAACACGCGGGCAAGACCACCTTCGGCGTCCTTGACCATGATGGTCTGGATCAGGCCGTTGACCACTTCAAAGCTCTCCACCGTGCCGTTCACAGTGACCAGCTTGCCCTCGGCACTGCGGTCGTTGAGCTCGGAAGCCTTGATCTCCGTAGGCGTAACCGTGCCTTCGCCGATGACCTCAAGGGTCTTGACCTGCAGTTCGGGCTCACCCTGGTAGAAATCGGTGTGGCCCACGATGCGGACCTTGTCGCCGATCTTGTACTCGCCGGAGACGGGGAAGCAGCAGATACCGGCAGTCTCGTCCTGCACGTAGATGCAGTCGAAGAAGGCGGTGTCCTTATCGAAGCCGGAGGCGTTGGAGGTGATCACACCTTCGATGATGAAGCGGTAGCCCGTATCCTCGGGATCGGAAGCGGCGCGAACGTCAGCGATGGAAGTGACTTCATTTGCATGCTCGCGATCCAGCAGATCCAGCTCAACGTTTGCGGTGTAGGTGTATTCCTTGCCGTCCAGTTCCACGATGGCCGTCACCGTAACGGTAGTGAGCTTGGCCAGAGTGAAGCTGTGTTTGAAGGTGGCCGCGACCGTGCCGCCGGCGGGAATGGTGTAGGCATTGGTGTCGCTGCCGATGACCTGGTCGCCGTTGATGGTGTAGACCAGGGACTTGACTGTGGCCGCAGAAGCCTCATTGTTGTACAGGGTCGTGGTCAGCGTAGTCTCTTCGTTGACATACACCTGCTCGGAAGCGGCCTTGATGTCCGTGATACCGAGCTTGGCGGCATGGCCGACCCACACAGGGGCGGTAACGGCAAGGTCACCGTCGGTCTGGGTCACGCGGACGAAATAGTAGCTGTACTCCGGATCCAGTTCCGCCTCAAGCAGGCCATTGGCCAGGTCAGCGGCGTCATTCCAGGTATAGGCAACCGCGCCGCCGTTTGCCACCAGTTCCACCTTGCTGATGCCGTCGCTTGCGTCGGGATCATACAGGGTAATAACAGCATTCAGCTTTTCGGGGGCATCCTCGTCAGAGAAGATGGTACCCATGGGCATATCATTGACGCTGTAGGTGATCTGGAGGTTCTTGTCCTCGGTGGCGTACACCCGCAGAGCGCGGATCGCGTCGTAGATGCCCTGCTCGGTGAATTCATCCGTCAGAATAACGTCACGTGCGTCGTTGGCGTTGCCCCAGCGGCCCTTGTGGTTATCCTGGTTGTTGGTGGGGGCAACGTGCCAACCCTTATCCAGCGCCATGATGTACTGCTCATAGCTGGGATAGTAACCGCCGGCGCCGATCTGGCCCTCGCCGTTGCCGACTTCGACCAGGAACATATGCGCGTCGGTAGCCTCATCCCTGTAGGAGAAGTCGATAAAGTTGCCGAAGGTATTGCCGGGATGGTTGAACTGGTTGAGAGAATCACCCTTGTTGATGGTCTCGTAATAGAGCTTCATGCCCGCGTCGCCGGTCTTATTGTTGAGTTCGGCATTGTTGCGGGACACCAGACCGTCAGAATCAAAGGTGTTGATGTGGCCGGGGCCGCCGGACCAGGTCATCTCGAAGCCGGCGATGGCCAGAAGATCTTCATGATTCTCGTTGAAGCTGGCGACCTTGCCCTTGTACTCATTCCACAGCGCGCGGCTGGCGTCGGTCATCAGGGCCTTGTCGTTCAGCGCGTCGGCGGGGTTGGCTGCGGAAGTGGTATCAAAGTAGTTGGAGTGGTCGGTGAAGGCCACGAACTGCACATTGGCGCTCTCGGGCAGAGAGGCGATGTACTCCAGGGCGGTATCCAGGTCACCGGAGCCGTCAGAGTAGGTGGTGTGAGAGTGCAGCTGTCCGAAGTAAAGCTGATACGCCGAATAGCCGACTGTGAAGTTCCAGGTCTTCTCAGCCGTGACATTGTCGGCGCGCTTGACCTGGATGGCCACCGCGACACGGCCGTCCGCCATGTCTTCAGCGGGCGTGTAGGACAGGACACCGTTTTCAAACACGGCTTCCACTTCCACTTCGTTGACAGTCATGACGATGGTGGGTTTCTCGCCCACGTTGCCGATCCTGGCGGAAATAACGGGGCGCTTCTCCTCCCTGGTCTGGCTGTTGGGGGCAGGCGTCAGTTCCGTAAAGAAGGGCTCGTCGATGATGGCGACCGTCTTCTCGCCGGTGTAGCTGATGTCATAGCTGTTGGTTACGTTCACCTGGATCTTGAAGTTCTCCGGCGGCTCCTCTCCGTCGATTTCATCGGCAGGGATGGTGAAGCTGTAGGTCTTGCCATCGGAGGAAACCTCATACTCCGTCACAATGCCGGTACGCTCACCGGCGGTGTAGGTGATGGAAATATTGGTGATGGATTCTGCCAGATCGTCCAGGCTGAAGGAAGCGGCGTAATCCTGCTCCACGTAGCGGGAATCCTCGCAGGCGAAGATGACGCTGGGATCCTGCACGACGCCTTCGCGGATCTCGGTGCCGTCCGCGACTTCATAGAAGTTGAAGAGGTAAATGTTGACGTCGTTCTTGGAGGAGAAGGTCCAGCCGGAGAACACACTGGAATAGTACTCTACGCAGACAGGGGTGCCGTTATAGGAAGCATCCTTGTTGTAGATGATATAGCCGTTCTCCTTTTGCTTCAAGAACCACTTGGCGTTCTCGGGGGCGCTGCCGTCCTCGTTGGGATCGACAAAGAGCAGCTCTTCGCTGTTGTTGGTGGCGAAGAACTTGTCACCGATCTTGAAGGTGTAGTAGCGGCCCATGGTGTCCACGGTGAACACATAAGCGCCGTTGCCGGCATTGGCCTTGCCGCCCTCAATGGTGGTGGGGATGGCACGCATGGAATAGTTGGCCTCGGCAAACAGACCGATGGAGGACTCAGCGGCGGCGTTATAAGCCACGTACTGGCCGCCCTTCTGCAGGACGCCGTCCCACTCGCCGTCATCGAAAGCCTCAATGGCGTCGTCCGGGTTGACCAGGTAGAACTGGAGAGCATACTCACTCTCAGTGAACTTGTTGGAATTGGTATTGGTGAAGTAGCCGGAGAAAACCTCGAACTCGTTGCGGACATAGGCCTCGATGTAGGCCGGGCCGCTGGTGCCGGAAACGGTGGGGCTGCTGATGTAGAAGCAGTTGGCCGTCTTGGCAGGAGTAAGGGTCCAGGTGTTCTCGGGATAGGTGCCGACGTTCAGGCTCAGTTCGGCGTAGTTGCCGCTGGGCCAGACAGTGATGCTGCGGGTCTCGTCACCGTAGGCATAGAAGCTGTAGGTGCCGTTATCGTTGCGCTTCACGGTCCAGACGAAGTCATCGGTGAAGTTCACGACCTTGCCGTTCTCGATGGTGGCGTCGTTGGCCTTCAGGTACCAGTCGCCGTTGGGCTTGGAGCTGATGGCGGTCTTGTGGCCGGGGCTGTAGATGGCCACAGTGGCGCCCTCGGTCAGCTGATCCAGGCTGGTGACCAGATCGCCGGTCTCACCGGGGCCGGCAGGCGTCTCGGGCTCGGCGCCCTTCTTGTAGAAGGTGATGCCGAAGGCATCCTTATCGGGTGCGGTGCTGCCGTAAAGGGTAAAGCCGTTGTAGTACTCCAGGTAGGTTTTGCCAAAGTTGTTGGCCATATCACCCAGGTACATGAAGTAGTTGAAGTCGGTTGCGTCGGGGCCGGTCAGCGTCCAATTGGTATAGGTGGCTTCCGTCACAACGAGGTTGTTGTAGGTACCGCTTACCACACCGCCCAGTGTATAATCGCCCTGAGTAAAGGTGTAGGTGCCGTCGGCGTTGACGGTGACCTTCCAGGCAACTGCGGTCTTATCGGTGGTAATGACGCCATCGACAGGGGTCAGGGAGACGCCGGAAACCTTGTGGCTGGAGATGGTGTTGCCGATCGCCACACCGTTCTTGGCGTTGTAGAGGATCACGGTATCGCCGTCCGCCAGGGTGCTGGCCAGGCCGTAGGTCTCGCCGGTAGGATCTTCAGGAGTGCCGCTCTCTGCGATCTGACGGAAGCTCATGGCATAGGCCTTCGAATCGGCGGTAGCCTTCTTGCCATAGGTGGTAAAGGTGCTGTAGTACTCCAGATACTGGGCGCTGCCGTTATAGGCGGCGTTGGCGTTCTTCAGGAAGAACAGGCCCTCGCCCGCGTCCTCAATGACCCAGAGGCTATAGTCGCTGCTCTCTTCCGTAAAGCTCAGGCTTCCGCCGGTCTCGCCGGAGGTCAGATACTTGCCGTCCGCGGTAAAGAGGATCTTGCCCTCGTCGTCAACCGTAACAGTGAGCAGGGCAATACCTTCTCCGCTCAGTTTGCCCTCAGTATTCAGAGTGGCATCGGCGGCCGCTAGTTTGGTCCCGCTGGCGGTGGCCGTCAGAGCCTTGTTGTTGCCGTCGTTGAAGATCGCGACCTTGTCGCCGGTCTTCAGTCCGGAGACGGGATCAGTGTTGACAACTTCGGGCTCCGCATAAAAGTCAAACTTGTACTGCGCGTTGTCGGTCTTCACGCCGTAGGTGGTGAAGCCGTTGTAATACTCCAAGGCCTGGTTGTGGTTGCCGTTGTAGGCAGCGCCCACGTTCATCAGGTACCAGGTGCCGTCGGTCTGCTGCTCCAACGTCCACTTCGCCAGATCGCTGTCAGCGTCAGCGGCAAAGCTCAGACTGTTGCCTGTCGCGCCGGAGGTCAGATAGCTGCCGTCCAGTTCGAAGGAGTAAACGTTCTCCGTCACATGGACAGTCAGGTACGCCATGGCATCGGTCAGCTCAAGTTTCCCCTCCGCAGGAGTGGCGGCGGTGCCGCTGAGTTTATTTCCGTTGGCGGTGGCAGTCAAGACCTCGTTACCGGCGGGATAATGGATCACGACCTGCATGCCGTCTGCAGGGGCCTCGGTCAGCTTCTCCAGCGTGACAGTCGTCGTCTCGCCGGATTTGATCGTATAGGCGAAGGAAACCGTCTCGCTCTCCAGCTCGTCCTTCACGGCCTTGGCCTTGATGGTCACAGCCTCGTTGACGGTGTAAGGGTTGGGAGCTTCCCAGGTCGCGCCGTCGTCAACGCTCAGGAGAACAGTCGCACCCTCGGTGACGGTGGTGAAGGTCACAACAGTGCCAGCCTCCACAGCACCAGCCGCCACACTGGGAACGGGGGCCGCAGGCTTTTCTGCGGGCACCTCATCGCCGACCAGATAGAACTGCTGGATAAAGAGATCGCCGGTAGCGTTGTTGTTATACGAGCTCCAGTTGTTGTTGTTGGCATACCACTCGATGCGGTAGCCTGTGCGGCCAGTATTCTCAATGTAGAAACCGTCCTCGTGGCCGTCCGCCGCAGTGATGCTCCAGTTTGGGTTCGCTTCATCCAGCGGCATGCTGGTGCGAGTCGCCGCCATAGCCAGCTTCTTGCCATCGGCAGTGGCGAAGGTGTAACTGCCGTCCTCATTCACGCCGATCGTCCAGATCTCGGTAGCACCGTACCCGGACAGGACATCGTCCGTCACAGCAACGGGAACGCCCTTGTTGTAGTAGCCGGTGTACTCCTGGCTCAAGGCCATCTTGTTCGCCTTGTTCAGAATGACGACCTTTGCACCGTCGGTCAGGTCCGCCAGGTCTGTCACAAAGCCGGTCTCAGTCACGGGCTCCTCGCCGGGCTTAATGGTATAGGCATAGGAGACTGTCTCGCTCTCCTGCTCGTCCTTTACGGCCTTGGCCTTGATGGTCACGGCCTCGTTGACGGTGTAAGGGTTGGGAGCTTCCCAGGTCGCACCGTCGTCAACGCTCAGGAGGACAGTCGCGCCCTCGGTGGCGGTGGTGAAGGTCACAACAGTGCCAGCCTCCACAGCGCCGGCCGCCACACTGGGAACAGGAGCAGCAACCGTGGGAGTAGGGGTCTCACCAGAGTTGTCCGTCAATTTCCAAAGCTGGAGATCGTGGATCTCATAGGTGCTGTTTCCGAGGTTTTGTGCGGTTGCAGCATACGCACGCACGGCGTATCCATTGTTATTTGAGAATGCAGCAAGGAATCGCTTGGACCCATCTTCCTGCAATCTATTGGAGTCACTAAGCGACCATTCGCTCTTGGAACTGCTGCCGGGAACAGCAACTTCAACGCCGGTGCTGCTCCCTTTATAGCTCAAGTAAAGCGTGTCATTGTTGAATTGGATCTTCTCACTCGTGACCGTGGCAGTCCAATCGAACCCGGAGCCGAGATTTTCGGGGGTGATTGTGTTGTCCGCAGTCGTCACGGTTTTATCCGCGCGGGGATCCTTGTTCGTTCCAGCGTTAGAGATAAAGTAGTAGGTCGTGTCGTCCGACTTGCGGAGCGAAATCGCGACTGTGTCTCCGGTGACAACATCGGCAAAGTCGACCTTTTCCCAAGTCTGGTCGCCTTCCGCGTTCACGTCCACAGGATCCTCAACAGCTCGGATGCTGCCTTCATCCGGATCCGGCTCATAGGGTTCGGGATCCTCCTCCGGTACTTCTACCGCCCGGATGGTCCCTCCTTCGTACTCTTCTGCGCTTGGCTCCTCAGCAAATGCCAGTGTGGCCGGCATGAGCGAGAGCGTCATGGCGACCAGAAGGACAAATGCAAGGAATCTGCTTATCCTCCGTTGCTTCATCTGGGATCCTCCTTCAATATATTCCGTGCGCATCCCGCGCACAAATGTACAGGATAATTATAACACAGGAGGAAGTCGGAGGAAAAGAAGAATTTTTGAAAAACCCATGAGGAATTTTACCATTTTCTGACGACTGTTTTTGTAGGCTTTTCCAAATCTGCTTCCTTGACACCGTTTTTAATTCTTGCTATGCTATGGAAAAGAAGTTTTTCAGATAGAAAGAGGGAGCGAAATGAAAAACAGCGTCTCCTCTCCCGGGGGTATTCCCTGGCTGCGCAGGAATCTGTGGTCGCTGCTGGTATTGCTGCTGGCGGCGCTGCTGTTTCTGGGCTTTCGTCTCCTCCTGCGGGAGGAGGCAGCAGACGGCTCCCGTCCGGGCGATTACGTGGAGTATGAGCGAGGGGCGGTGGCCTCCATCCTCCAGGACAGTACCTTCTCCGATCCGGATTCCGACGGCGGTTTTCGCGGTGAGCAAATGCTCCTGGTGGACGTCAAAACCGGGCAGTACAAGGGCGAGCAGTTATTGGTTTATAACTATGTGGGTCCCCTGTCCGGCGTGCCTGTCAGGGAGGGCGACAGCGTC
This sequence comes from Oscillospiraceae bacterium, assembly GCA_902765595.1. Lineage (GTDB taxonomy): Bacteria > Bacillota > Clostridia > Oscillospirales > Oscillospiraceae > Limivicinus. Next base: position 8,374 of record CACXAQ010000011.1, read on the forward strand.
TCGCTGATCATTTCCACCTACAGCGACGGCAGCCACCGGGCCAACGTCTTTGAATACGACCGTATCCCGGCGCTGCTTATAGTATTAGGGCTCTTTTTCGGGGTCACGGTCCTGGTGGGGCGCAAGACCGGCGCCAAGTCCCTGCTGGCTCTTGTCATCACTGTGGCGGCTTTGTTCTATATCCTCTTTCCCCTGCTGATCCGGGGCGCTCCCACCCTGCCGACCGTGTTCCTGGTTTGCGTGTACATCACCATCGTGAGCTTTACGATCCTGGGCGGCCTCCAGCGGAAAACGCTATGTGCCATGCTCGGCACCGTGGCCGGGACCGCCTTTGCCATGCTTTTTGGGCTGCTTGCCCAATCTCTCTGCCGGGTCAGCGGGCTGCGGGTGGCGGACGTGGAGCCTCTGCTCCAGCTCCGGCAGACCGGGACCCCCATCGGGCTGCAGGGACTGCTGGTGGCCGGCATCATCGTCAGTGCCCTCGGCGCCGTGATGGACGTTGCCATGAGCATCTCCTCCGCGCTGGAGGAGGTCCACGCCGCCAATCCGCAGTTGGGTTTCCGGGCGCTCTTTCGCTCAGGCATGAACATCGGGCAGGACATGGTGGGCACCATGACAAACACCCTGATCCTGGCCTTCCTGGGCAGCGGCTTTACCCTGATCCTGTATCTCTACTCCCTGGGCCTCTCAAGGTATCAGCTTCTCCCCTCGGCCTATCTCTCCATCGAGGTCATCAGCGGCGTCTCCAGCAGCATCGGCATGATCCTGGCGATCCCGCTCACCGCCGCCGTCAGCGCGCTGCTGATTGAGCGAAAAAAAGCACCTGCGGAGAAGCCGCAGACACAAAAGCCCAGGAAAAAGTAATAACAACGAAGACACCGCTTCTCCCAAAGCTGAGGGAGAAGCGGTGTTTTCCTTACGCGAGGTCGATATTTTCCCCTTTCAGGCCGATCCAGGCGCCGAGCCCAGCCTGCCGGGATTCCGGATGGGCCAGCAGCCATTTGTTGCGCGCCCAAAGCATCCGATCCTCGTCGTTTTGCGGCTCGATCGCGGGCTTTTCCGTGTTGGTCCCCAAGGGAAGCAGCACGGCAACCCGAAAGCCGGTCTCCCCATCCACGTGGCAGGGAGCAAAGTGCAGCGTGGTGGCGTAAACCTCCAGCACCGCACCGGCCGGAACGCGAAAAGCCTTTACCTTCGCGGTGTCCAAGACACCCCCTTCGATCTCGTCCCGCCGGGCCAGCAGCAGGATGAAGTCGTGGGTACCGATGTTAAACTCACTGTCCCGGTGATATTCCAGACAATTGAGCTTTGTATTACGGCCCCAGCACATGCCGAGCTGGATCGGCATGCCGCCGTAGGCCCGCTGCTCCAGTTTCCGGAAGATCCCACAGGCCTCCAGGCTCTCGATGCCGGGCCGATACGCCGTCCCCTGTTCCGGCAGGGGGATCTGCTCCATCGCCCGCAGCAGCTCGCTCGTATCATAGCCATCCAGCACGCGCCCGTAAGGGATGAATTCCGGATCCAGAACCGAATAGATCTGCATAATTGCCTCCCATATCCTCCGCCCAGAGCGGAGTTTTTTCTTCCAGCTCAGCATAAAGACAGGGATTTCAAATGTCAAGCTTTTCTTTTCGCCCAAATATGTTACAATAGCATAGAGGTGATCCCATGCGAAATACAACGCTGTGCTATCTGGAACGGGGCCGGGAATACCTGATGCTCCACCGGGTCAAGAAAACGGTTGATGAGAACAAGGATAAATGGATCGGCATCGGCGGCAAGTTTGAGAAGGGCGAAAGCCCGGAGGACTGCCTGCTGCGGGAAGTCCGGGAAGAGACCGGGCTGCGCCTGCTGCGCTGGCGCTACCGGGGGATCGTCACTTTCGTGTCTGACGAGTGGGGCACGGAATACATGCACCTGTTCACCTCTGACGCCTTTGAAGGCAGCCTCCGAACGGACTGCGATGAAGGCGAGCTGGAGTGGATCGACCGGGACAGGCTGCTCAAGCTTCCCATCTGGGAGGGAGATAAGATCTTCCTCCGCCTGCTGGATGAAGATGTCCCCTTCTTTTCCCTGAAGCTCCGTTATGCGGGAGACCGTTTGACGGATGCAGTCCTGAACGGGGAAACGATCAAATAATAAAAAGTGCTGAAAGAGTAATACTCTCTCAGCACTTTTTATTTTCGGAAATTCACTCGATGCCCAGCACCTTGTAGTCCTGTGCCTCCACGGCGGCCTTCATGGTCTCGAAATCGGCTGTGCCGGTGACGACGGCGGTGCCGGCCTCATGGCTGACCACGGCGCTCTCCACGCCCTCCAGGGCCTCCAGGGTCTTCTTGACGCGGGCCTCGCAGTGCTTGCACATCATGCCTTCGATTTTCAGGGTTCTCTCCATGGTTTCATTCTCCTTTTCTTCAAAGATTTCCGCAGGGATCTGGATATGCTTTTTCCGGGGTCGGTCCCCTTTGGGATCCCGGAGTTTGAACAGGTTCAGGCGCAGGGCGTTCATGCACACGGTAAAGCTGGAAAGGCTCATGGCCGCCGCGCCGATCATGGGATTCATCTCCCAGCTCCAGCCAAACAACGACTGATAAAATCCAGCGGCAAGAGGGATGCAGATGACGTTATAGAAAAAGGCCCAGAACAGGTTTTCATGGATGTTCCGGATGGTGGCGCGGCTGAGCCGGACAGCCGCGGAAACGTCCGCCAGCCGGGACTTCATCAGCACAACGTCGGCCGCGTCGATGGCAACATCCGCGCCCGCGCCGATGGCCACGCCCAGATCTGCCCTTGTCAGGGCAGGCGCGTCGTTGATGCCGTCGCCGACCATGGCCACTTTCCCACTCTCCTGGAGCCTGCGGATCACCGCCTCCTTGCCGTCGGGCAGAACGCCCGCAACCACATGGTCTACACCGGCCTGCGCACCGATGGCCTTTGCCGTGCGGGCGTTATCGCCGGTGAGCATCACCACGGTCATGCCCATGTTTTGCAGTTCCCGCACCGCCTGAGCGGAGTCGGGCTTCATGGTGTCGGCCACCGCGATGATCCCCAGGAGCTTTCCGTCCTCTGCGAAGAAGAGGGGCGTTTTCCCCTGCGCTGCCAGTTCATCCCCTCTGGTCTGGATTTCCCGGGGAATGGGGCAGCGGCTCGCCATGAACTTCCCGGAGCCTCCCAGAAGCATCTTCCCCTTCTGCCTTGCGGTCAGGCCGTTCCCCGGCAAGGCGCGGAAGCCCTCCGCCTCAGCGGGGCTGATGTCATTCTCTTTTGCGAAGGCCATGACCGCCTTGGCCAGCGGATGCTCAGAGTACTGCTCCAGGGAGGCCGCCTTGGACAGAAGCTCGGTATCATCAATCCCTTCGTTCGGCATCAGGTCCGTGACACGGGGCTCGCCGGAGGTGATGGTGCCGGTCTTATCCAGCGCAACGATGTCCATCTTTCCCGCCTCCTCCTGGGAGACGGCGGTTTTGAACAAGATGCCGTTCCTGGCGCCCACGCCGTTGCCGACCATGATGGCCACAGGGGTTGCCAGCCCCAGCGCGCAGGGGCAGGAGATCACCAAAACCGAGATCGCCCGCGCGATGGAGAAGGCAAAGCTCTTTCCCGCAATGAGCCAGATCGCCAGCGTCACCAGCGCGATCCCGATCACCGCAGGAACAAAAACCGCAGAGACCCGGTCCGCGATCCGGGCGATGGGTGCCTTCGTAGCGGCCGCGTCCGAGACCATGCGTATGATCTGGCTGAGGGTGGTGTCCTCGCCGACCCGGGTGGCCCGCGCTTTCAGAAAGCCCGACTGGTTGATGGTGGCGGCGGAGACCGTGTCCCCGGGAGCCTTGTCCACAGGGATGGACTCGCCGGTGAGGGCAGCCTCGTTCACCGCGCTCTCTCCTTCCAGCACCACGCCGTCCACCGGAATGCTCTCGCCCGGACGGACCACGAACACATCGCCGCTCTGCACCTGGGAAATATCCACCTGGATCTCTTTCCCATCCCGCCAGAGCACCGCCGTCTGGGGAGCCAGCTTCATCAGGCTTTTGAGGGCGTCGGTGGTGCGGCCCTTGGACATGGCCTCCAGCATCTTGCCCACGGTGATGAGGCAGGGGATCATGGCGGCAGTCTCAAAATACAGGTTATGGGCGAAGCGGTGGACCGCCTCCAGCTCCCCCGCCGCCTGGGCGGCGATCATCAGGTATAGCTCCACCAGGCTGTATCCGAAGGCTGCGGCTGAACCCAGTGCCACCAAAGTATCCATATTCGGTGCGCCGTGGAAGAGACTCCGAAAGCCGCTGGTGAAGAACTTTTTGTTGATGAGCATCACCACGATGGCGATGAGCATCTGGGTCAAAGCCATCGCCACAGGGTTTTCCAGGAACGCCGGCACGGGGAAGCCCGCCATATTGTGCCCCATGGAGAGGTACATCAAAAGAGCGAGAAAGCCCAGGGAACTGAACAGCCGTTTTTTCAATACCGGCGTTTCCCGGTCAATGAGGGGGTCCTCATTCGAGGCTTCGGCTGTTTTCTGCGCCCCTTTGCGGCTTGCACCATAGCCCGCCGCCTCTACCGCGGCAATGATGCTCTTCTCGTCCGCCGTTCCCTCCACACCCATGGAGTTGGTCAGCAGACTTACCGAGCAGGCGCTGACCCCGGGGACGGCTCCCACCGCCTTTTCCACCCGGGCCGAGCAGGCGGCGCAGCTCATGCCGGTCACATTATATTGTTGCATACGATCACCTGCTTTGATTCTGTCCTATTCCGTCCGAAATCATTTCATCATTTTCTGCAGAGTGTCCAGCAGTTCGTCAACCGTTTCGTCCTTCCCCGCCCTCAGATCGTCCATCACGCAGGTGTGGAGATGCTGGCTGAGGAGCTCCCGGCTGAAAGCGTTGAGGGCGGCGTTGGCTGCCGCGGCCTGAGCCAGAATGTCCGGGCAGTAGGCTTCCCGATCCAGCATCCCCCGGATCCCCCGGATCTGTCCCTCGATCCGGCTGAGCCGGTTGCAAAGCTTTTTATACTCTTCTTCACTGCGATGGCGGGTCTTATGGCAGGAACAGGTCATATCTTCCTGTTTTTCCGCCGCTTCTCCGCAGCAGCATCTGTTCTCCATGCGCTCACGTCCTTTCGTGAGACAATATATACCCCTAAGGGGTATTTGTCAAGCGACGGAATCAAACAATATGCATAGAAAAACCGCGCCGAAAAACCGGCGCGGTTGTGCTTGTATTCGCTTGTTCAGGCTTTGAAGGTGGTGATGATATGGCGCGGGCAGACCAGGGCGCAGTGACCGCACTGGGTGCACTTGCTGGTGTCGATCTTCGCCACAAAATTCTCCACGTGGATGGCGTCCGCCGGGCACTCCCGCTGGCACTTCATGCAGCCGATGCAGCCCGTCTTGCAGATCTTCATGACCTGGGCGCCCTTGTCCTGGTTGCGGCAGGCCACCATGGTCCGCTGCTTCTCGGGGATCAGCTGAACAATGTCCTTGGGGCAGGCGTCCACACAGGCGCCGCAGCCGACGCATTTGGAGCGATCCACCTTGGCAACGCCCTTTACCACATGCATGGCGTCGAACTTGCAGGCCTTGGCGCAGTTGCCCATGCCGATGCAGGCAAAGGTGCAGAGCTTGTTGCTCTTGCCGCCGAAAAGCATGGCAGCGCGGCAATCCTCGGGACCGGTATAGTTGAAGCGCATCTCCGCCACGTTGTTGCAGCCGGAGCAGGGCACAAACGCGACCTTCTTTTCCGCTGCGTCCGCAGCCACGCCCATGATCTCCGCGATCTTGGCCGCAGCCTCCGGACCGGACGCAACACACTTGTTGCAGGGGGCCTCACCTTTTGCCACCGCGGCGGCATAGCCGTCGCAGCCGGGGTATCCGCAGCCGCCGCAGTTGGCGCCGGCCAGACACTCACGGACAGCAGCCTGCTTGGGGTCCACTTCAACATGGAAGATCTTGGAGGCAAAAGCCAGCAGCGCACCGAAGACAGCGCCCAGGGCGCCGAGAACGAGGACAGCATATAAAATAGACATCATGCACCCTCCTTAGAAGATCTTCATGCCGCTGAAGCCCATGAAGGCCAGAGCGACCAGGCCCGCAGAGATCAGGCAAATGGGGAATCCGTCAAAGCACTCGGGGTAATCGGCAAAAGCGATCCGCTCCCGAACGCTGGCAAACAGCACGATGGCCAGCATAAAGCCCAGACCGCCGGTAATGCCGTAGATCACGGAGCCCAGGAAGTCATAGCTGTTCTGCACGTTCAGCAGCACCACGCCCAGCACCGCGCAGTTAGTGGTGATCAGGGGCAGGTAAATGCCGAGTGCGGAGTACAGGGAGGGAACGGCCTTTTTCAGGAACATTTCCACGAACTGTACCAGAGCCGCGATGACCAGGATGAAGGCCAGGGTCTGCAGGAAGGCCAGGTCCAGCGGGACCAGGATGAACTCGTTGACCACATAGCAGATGGCGGATGCCAGGCCCATGACGAAGACCACGGCCAGGCCCATGCCGGTAGCCGTCTCCACCTTGCTGGAGCAGCCCAGGAAGGGGCAGCAGCCAAGGAACTGGGAGAAGATGAAGTTATTGATCAGGATCGCACCGATGGCGATGGACAGATATTCCGTAACGCTCATGCTGCATCCTCCTCTTCCGCAGCTTTCGCCGCTTCTTCTTTCTTCTTGGCAGCCTTCTTCAGCGCGGCCTGCATGGCGGCAAAGATGAAGCCCAGAGTCAGGAAGCCGCCCACGGGCAGGGTCAGGATGGAAGCGCCGTAGTCAGAATTGAAGAGCTGGATCCCGGTGCCGGTGCCGTCCAGAGTGATGCCCTTGGTCACGTCGATCAGGCCGCCGCCGAAACGGCCGCTGCCCAGGAATTCGCGGATCAGACACATGACCACCAGCACAGCGGTGTAGCCAAGGCCCTGGGTGATACCGTCGGTAAAGGAGACGCCGATGGGATTCTTCTGGCAGAAGGCCTCGGCACGGCCGATGATGATGCAGTTGACGACGATCAGGGGGATAAACACGCCGAGAGACTCACTCAGCGCGGGGATGAAGGCCTGCAGCAGCAGGTCCACGATGGTGACGAAGCCCGCGATGATGACCACAAAGATGGCCAGACGGATCTCGTCGGGGATGATCTTGCGGATGGCGGAGACCGCCACGTTGCAGCAGGTCAGGATGATGAGCACCGACAGGCCCATACCGACGCCGTTGAAGAGCGAGGTGGTGATGGCCATGGTGGCGCACATGCCAAGCTGCTGGACCAGAATGGGGTTATTGGTGATAACGCCTTCTTTAAGCTGTTTCTTGAAGTTCATTTCCTCGCCTCCTTAACCCAGCATCTGTTCCACAAACTCGATGGCGGCGGCGGTGGCGTTGGTCACGCTGCGGGAGGTGATGGTGGCGCCGGAAAGGGCGTCGATCTCACCGCCGGCCTTCTTGAGCTGCACGAACTTGGAAACACCGATGAACTGATTGCGGAAATTCACACCCACATCCGCGGCGCTGGCGGCGTTGGCGCCAAGGCCGGCGGTCTCGGAGTGCTTGGTGATGGAAACGCCGGTGCAGGTCAGCCGGTTGCTGACGCCCACCACCATGACGATGGTGCCCTGGGCGCCGGAGAACTCGGTCTCCACCACATAACCGGCATCGTCAGCCGCCTTGGAAACGGACAGGATCTTGATCTTCTGGCCGTTGGAGTTGATGGTGGTGCTCAGGCCCAGGGGCTTCAGATCCACCGGGATGTATTGCTGCTCTCCCTCGGGAACATGGACGGGCATAACCTTGGAAAAGGCCTCGTTGGTCTTGTTGGTCTGGTACGCGTTGATGGGTCCTCTGGTGACCATGTCCACCGCGCCGAGCACGCCGGCCACAATGGCGCAGATCAAGAACAGGACCAGGGTCAGTTTCAGGATCTTATTCATTTGGCAGCCTCCTTTGCGGCGAGCTTCTCCGCTTTCTTTGCCGCCTTTTCCGCTGCGATGTCCTCCTTGGACACGCCGAACTGGTGACGGTGGAAGCCCTTGTCAATGGCCCAGGCGCACAGGTTCATCAGCAGGATCGCGTAGCTGACGCCCTCGGGGAAGCCGCCGAAGTAGCGGATCAGCACCGTGATGGCGCCGCAGCCCGCGCCGTAGAGCAGCTGGCCCTTGAGCGTCACGGGGCTGGTGGCGTAATCGGTCGCCATAAAGAAGGCGCCGAGGAACAGGCCGCCGGAGAGGATGTTCAGGAGCATGAAGTCCACATTGCCCATCCCCTGGCCGCCGAAGATCAGCGTCAGGAGCGCGACCGTACCGATAAAGGACACGGGGATCCGCCAGGAGATGACCTTGCGGGCGATCAGGTAGATGCCGCCGATGAGCAGGGCCAGGGCGCTGATCTCACCGATGGCGCCGGGGGTCAGGCCCAGGAACAGCGCCTTGGCGCTGTAATACTCGGGCATGCCCTCTCCCCCGTACAGGAAGGCAAGCGGCGTTGCGGTGGAGATGGCGTCGATGCCCTCGATGCCCTTCATAGCGGCGGGCGCCTGGAAGCGGCCCATGAGCATGGCATAAGAGGCCAGCAGAAATGCGCGGGCGGCCAGGGCCGGGTTCAGGAAGTTCTTGCCGATGCCGCCGTAGAGCTGCTTGACCACCACGATGCCGAAGAAGGTGCCGATCACCGGCAGCCACCAGGGGGCGGCGGGGGGCAGCGTCAGCGCCAGGAGAAGGCCGGTGACCACGGCGGAGAGATCGCCGATGGTGGCGGACTTGTGGGTGAATTTCCGGTACAGCCACTCGAAGAACACGGCAGACAGGACGGAGGACGCGATGACCACCAGCGGGTGCAGGCCGAATTGCCAGACGGACACCGCCACGGCAGGCAGCAGCGCCAGGATCACATTCAGCATCAGGCGCTGGGTATCGGTCTTGGTCCGGACCTGGGGCTGGTATGCTACGTCCAGGATGATACGTTCTTTTTTCTCGTTCATTACTTGGCCTCCTTTGCTGCTGCCTCAGCCTTGGCCTTTTCCTTGGCGGCCTTGGCCTGGAACATCAGCTTTGCGGTCTTGAAGGCGTGGGTCAGGGGCATACGGGCGGGGCAGTTGAAGGAACAGCTGCCGCACTCGAAGCAGTCCATCACGTGGTATTTCTCCAGGTTCTCAAAGTCGCCCTTGGAGTAGTACATGTACATGAACACCGGCTCCAGGTTCATGGGGCAGACGGTGATGCACTTGCCGCAGCGGATGCAGGTGGGCTCATCCACGTGCCGATCTTCCTCTTCGGTAAAGAACAGCACGCCGGAGGTGCCCTTGATGGTGGGGGCCTCAAAGCTGGTGGCGCAGATGCCCATCATGGGTCCGCCCAGGACGATCTTTCTCGGCGTCTTCACGAAGCCGCCGCACTGCTCGGCCAGGTACTCAAAGGGAGTCCCCACACGGGTCAGGCCGTTGACAGGCTCCTTCAGCGCGCTGCCGGCAACGGTAACGATCCTCTCGATCACGGGGCGTCCCTCGTAGCAGGCCTGATAGATGGCATAGCAGGTACGGGTGGAGACCACGTTGGCTCCCACGCCGGAGGGCAGCCCGCCGGGCTTCACTTCGCGGCCCGTGACAGCCTTGACCTGCATTTTCTCAGCGCCCTGGGGGTACTTGACCTTCTCGGGCACGATCTCGATGCCGTACTGCTCAGGATGCAGGGAGTTGAGCAGGTCGATGGCGTCCTGCTTGTTGGTCTCAATGCCGTAATAGGCTTTATCCAGACCGCTGGCGATACGGACCAGTTCAATGCCCTTGAGCAGATGCTCGGGGTAGTTGAGCATGGTCAGATGGTCGCCGTTCAGATAGGGCTCACATTCCGCGCCGTTGATGACCAGCTTATCCACCTTGCCGATGCCGCCGCGGATCTTGAACGCCGTGGGGAACATGGCGCCGCCCATGCCGACTACGCCGGCCTCGCGGATCCGCTCCAGGATGGCTTCGGGGTCCTTCAGCTGCGCTTCCGTCAGCGGCTCCATAAAGGCCGGGGTGTCCTGATAGTCATTCTCAATGACGATGGACATGATCATATCGCCAAGGGGGTGGGGCCGGGGCTCCACCGCCACGACCTTGCCGGAAACGGAAGCGTGGACAGGAGCGGAAACGGGAGCAGGATTCTCGCCGATCTTCTGGCCCATCTTCACATAGTCGCCCTTCTGCACCAGGGGCTTGCAGGGTGCGCCGATGTGCTGCGCCATGGGAATGACGACCTGCGGAGGCGGCGCAATCACGGTGATCGGAATATCCGGCCGTTTCATGTAATTCGGGTGTACGCCGCCTTTGAACGTGTGGGACATAAGCTTCACCTCGTATAAGAAGATTCTCAAACAGACGTATCCATGCGGGGTGTATTGTACCACAATTTGTCGCAGGCTGTCTACACGGAGGAGGCGGAAAAATGCCAAAATCAAAAGATAAGTTTATAACAATCCTGTTAATTGCTTGTCAAAGTTCCCGGATTTGAATTTGCGATTTCAAGAATGAGACTTCTTTTCGTGCCGGTTTTTGCAAGAATTGCTTCTGCCGGGGGACAATCCACGTTATTTGGGGTATTTCTTTCCGGTCTGCATACGCAAGAAAAGCAGGCGGGCGGTTTCTCTTCGAGGAAGAGAAACCGCCCGCCCGATGAACCAATCTGGGATTCAGTTTTCAAATTCACACACGTAGCCCATCACGCCGCTGTAGTACTGGGGGTAATCGGCGGCAGGATCATTGCGGTTATCATTGTAAAACCAATCGTTGTCCGATTTAAATACCATGATATAGTCTTCGGGAACGGAATCGTAATCGTCCCAATAGCTTGGCTCCCCTTCCGCCCAGTTGGTGTAATTCACCGGGTCGTCAGTCTCCCATACAAGCTGATCGTTTTGACGGTGGCAGCCGATCCAGAACCTGGTGAGTCCCTGCGCCTCAGCCAGGGCTTTGACCTCTTCAAATTCCTCTCGTGAGGAAATCACAGCCAAATGTCCGCCCTGCGCGATGCAGGCGTCCCGGGCCTGGGTCCAGCTCATATCCGAAACCGTGACCGTGTAGCGCGGCTGCACAGGAACCACAATGGACTGCTCCGGCTCGACGACAGTTTCCTCGGTCTGTTCCGGTTCTTCAACCGCCTGCGCGTAGTATGCGCTGGGATCCGGCGTAGGATTGATCTGGGTCGCCCGCTGAGGCGGGAAAAACAGCCAGTTGGCAAGAAGAGCCAGCGCCAGCAGCAGCAGGCAGCAGATCAGTACCACGGCAAGCGGGCGGCGGCTGCGGCGTTTTTTCACTTCCTCATCCGCCTTTTGCTGCACCTTCGGATCTGAGGTGTTTCGGCTGTAGCGGGGCTGCTGACGAAGGACCACCGGTTCCAGCTCCGGATTCTCTTCAACGGTCAGGATCGGGATTGGCTGCCGGTCTTTCCGGTCATGGGAGGGCTCGTACAGGCGCACGTCCTCTGATTCCTCGGAGTTTTCCTCCTCTGTATCCTTCAACACGCCCATGGACCCGAAGAATTCTTCCACCATGGCGCTGACATTTTCCTTTTCCACGGGGACAGGATCCGGCTTTTCCATGCCTGCGATCTCCTCCGGGCTCAGATCCGCGCTCGGTACTTCGCTTTCCTCTTCCTCGCGCTCCGTCTCCTCTTCCCCGCTGCGCTCAATGATTTCCACCAACATGCGCTCAATGTCGCTGAGCTGATTTTCCTCTTTCTTGAAAACCGCTTCCGCGCCGGAGGAACCGCCCAGATACTTGTTGTCCAGGCAGCTTTCCAGCATGATCCCGAATTGTTCGGGGCTCTCGTAGCGGTCGGAGGGACGGAAAGACGTGGCCTTTTCCAGTACTTCGCCAAGGCGCTTTCCGGCGGACTTGGGTGCGGGGAGGACCTTGCCGCTCATACGGGCCAACTGGCCGCTGGAGGTCGCGGTGTCAAAGGGCAGCAGCCCGCCGCCCAGGCCGTAATACACCAGGAGGGCGAGAGAGTACACGTCGGCGGCGGGGCCGGTCTCGCCATGCCAATAGAGCTCCGGCGCAACGAACTCCAGCTCCTGTCCGGTCCACTTTTCCCGCTTTGCGGGACCGATGGCATACGCGCCCTCTTCATTTACGCAGATATTTTCAGGGAAAATGCCGCCGCGCCAGGCATGGGATCCCAGCTCTGCCTGCAGGTGCAGGCAAAGCCCGGCGACGAAGCGGCAGAGCTCCTGCCGGTCCATATCCAGCAGGCCCTTACCGATGGCTTTTCCCGGGTCATATTCCAATTTGCTCATACGATCTCCCCCGAATAAGGATTCGTAATTTTATCTTATCATAGAGGAAAAATTATGTCAACCGAGAGAATTATGGAAATTCTCTCTAAATGTCTTTTTCGATCCGCTCCGCCAGCTTTTCAACCCGGTCGGCATGGCCGGCAAGCTCTTTGTTCGCGTGCCCTTCCAGTTTTCTTGCCGCCGCCAGCAGCCGCTCGGCCGCCGCAATAAGCCGCGCAAAGGCGGGGCTGACCTTCCTTCCGCCTGTATTTTTCTTCTCGATGGGAACGCCCTCGGGAATGCGGATGAACTGTCCGGACAGGGGATCAAATTCTGTTCCGCTGTAGGGTGCGAAGGCATGATAACCCAGTTCTTCGTTCAGGCACCTGGTAAAGCTGTCTGCGGTTTCCGGGTCGCCGTGATTGACGAAGACCAGCTTCGGCTTTTCCCGAAAACCGCCCAGCCAGCGCAGCAGGCCGTTTTTATCCGCATGACCGCTGACGCCGGGCAGCACGTCGATCTGGGCGCGCACCTCGATATCCTCACCGAAGAGTTTAACGCTCTTGACCCCGTCCACCAGGATTCTTCCCAGGGTTCCCACAGATTGATAACCCACAAAAAGCACCGTACACTCCGGCCGCCAGAGGTTGTGCTTCAGATGGTGCCGCACACGGCCCGCGTCACACATGCCGGATGCGGAGAGGATGACCTTGGGGGTCTTGTCATCGTTGATGGCCTTGGATTCCAGATCACTGACCGTGAGTTCCAGGCCGGGGAATACCATGGGGTTTACGCCGGAGCGGATCAGCTTCTGCATCTCCTCGTCCAAAAACTGCGTGTCGCACTGGAGAAAAATGGAGGTAGCCTCAATGGCAAGGGGGCTGTCCACATAGACGGGGAACGCCCCGTGTCCTTTGACCAGGCCCCGCTCCTTGATCTCCCGGATAAAGTAGAGCATCTCCTGGGTACGGCCCACGGCGAAGGAGGGAATGATCATGTTGCCGCCCCGATCCAGGGTGGTCTGGATCCGTTTGGCAAGCTCCTCCACATAGTTGACCCGTTCCTCACTGTGGAGCCGATCCCCGTAAGTGGACTCGATCACCAGGTATTCCGTATCCTCCACAAATTGAGGGTCCCGCAGGATGGGCTGATCCAGATTGCCGATGTCCCCGGAGAAGGTGATCTTCCGGGTCTCTCCCCTCTCGGTAAGCCAGACCTCTATGGCAGATGAACCCAGCAGATGGCCCACGTCCGTCAAGCGGATCGAGACACAGTCATTGACCTGGATCACTTTGCCGTAGTCGCAGGGACGCAGGCAGCCGACGGCGCCCAGAGCATCGTCCATATCATAGAGCGGTTCCACCGGCGCCGCGCCGCTGCGCTGGCCCTTGCGATTTTTCCACTCGGCGTCGCTCATTTGGATGTTGGCGCAGTCACGCAGCATGATGTCGCACAGCGAACAGGTGGCGGCGCTTGCGTAAATGGGGCCTCGAAAGCCTTCCTTATACAGCAGGGGGAGCTTTCCGGAATGGTCCACATGGGCGTGGGTCAGCAGCACGAAGTCGATGTCCTTGGCCGCGACCGGGAGCTCCTGATTGACGAACAGGTCCTTCCCCTGCTCCATGCCGCAGTCCACCAGGCCTTTTTTATCGCCCGCTTCGATCAGGGTACAGCTGCCTGTGACCTCATGGGTGGCGCCCAAAAAGGTGATCTTCATTTCAGGATCCCCTCCATCCGTCTTTTTTATCTATTTTACACCTGCCCGGACCGCCATGCAAGCAACTTCAGAAAGTTTCAGATTTCCCGGGAAAGACGCGATCAAGCCCTCCCGAATATGGGAGGGCTTGATCGCGTCTTTACAATTCGAAGAAACTGATCTGGCTGCTTTCCGGCATATCGCCCAGGGCGCCCATGTTTTTGAGTGCCTCCAGGTGGGTCTGGCTGACCTTGGGGCAGGCGGCGGACAGCTCCTCGATGGAGATAAACTGCCGTCCCTCGCTGCCGACCCGATACAGGTCCTCCGCCGCGGTCTCGCCCAGGCCCGCCACCGATACGAAGGGCGGGCGGAGCTGCTTTTCCCCCGCCGGGAGGAACTTGGCAGCGTCCGATTTGTAGAGATCGATGGGCGCGAAGCTGAAGCCGCGCATATTGAACTCATACACCGCCTCCAGCGTCACCATCAGATCCTCTTCGTTGGCAGTCAGGTCGCTGCGGCGCTTCATCTCGTTGATCTTTCGACGCACGGCGTCAGTGCCGCCGCACATCATCCCCGCGTCAAAGCCGCCCTTCTGGCTGCGCCGGTAGAAATAGGCGCTGTAGAAAGCCAGGGGTTCATGGACTTTGAACCAGGCGATGCGGAAGGCCATCATCACATAGGCCACCGCGTGGGCCTTGGGGAAAAGGTAGGCAATCTTGCGGGCGGATTCGATCCACCAGTCAGGCACGCCCATGGCCTTCATCTGATTTTCAGCGTCACCGGGGAATTCTCCGCTCTTCTTGACCTTGCCCTTTCGCACGGCCTCCATGGTCTTGAAGGCCAGGGCCGGGGCCATGCCCTTCTGGATCAGGTAGATCATGATGTCGTCCCGGCAGCCAATGGTCTGGTTGACGTCGGCGATGCCGTTAACGATCAGGTCGTGGATGTTGCCGGCCCACACGTCCGTGCCGTGGGAGAAGCCGGAAAGCCGCACCAGGGTATCAAACTGCCTGGGCTGGGTGTCTACCAGCATCTGCCGGGTAAAGGGGGTGCCAAATTCCGGCACGCCGATGGAGCCGGTCTTGCCGATGATGGGGTCGTCGTCCGGCAGGCCAAGGGCGGCGGGGCTGGTGAAAATGGACATGGTTTCCGGGTCCGAGAGGGAAATCTGCTGGGCGTTCACCCCGGTCATATCCTCCATCATGCGGATCATGGTAGGGTCATCGTGGCCCAGTTCGTCCAGCTTCAGGAGGTTTGCCTCCATGCAGTGGTATTCAAAATGAGTGGTGATAATATTGCTGTCCGGGTCGTCCGCCGGGTGCTGGACCGGGCAGAAGTCTGTCACGTCCATGTCCTGGGGAATGACGACCAGTCCCCCGGGGTGCTGTCCGGTGGTGCGCTTGATGCCGACCAAACCCAGGGCCAGCCGGTTTTCCTCGGCCTTGGTGGCTTGGATTCCCCGCTCCTCCAGATACTTTTTCACATAGCCGTAGGCGGTCTTCTCCGCCAGGGTGCCGATGGTCCCGGCGCGGAACACATGGTCCGAGCCGAAGAGGACCTCGGTGTATTTATGGGCCTTGGCCTGGTATTCGCCGGAGAAGTTCAGGTCGATATCGGGCGTCTTTTCATTTCCCGGGAAACCCAGGAAGGTCTCAAAGGGGATGTCAAAGCCCTCCCGGTTCATGCGCGCGCCGCATTCCGGGCAATCCTTCTCCGGCATGTCCGCGCCGCAGCCGTAGCTGCCGTCGGTGATAAACTCCGAGTGGCAGCACTTGGGGCAGACGTAGTGGGGCGGCAGAGAGTTGACCTCGGTGATGCCGGACATGTAGGCAACAATAGACGAGCCCACGCTGCCCCGGCTGCCCACCAGGTAACCGTGCTCCAGAGAATTCTGCACCAGCTTCTGGGCAGACATGTAGATCACGTCGTAGTTGTGGTCCAGAATGGTGTTGAGCTCCGTGTCCACCCGGCTTTGTACGATCTCCGGCGGGTTCTCGCCGTAAATGCGGTGCATTTTGCCGTAGACCAGATCCCTCAGCTGCTGGGCGGAGTTCTCGATCTTGGGCGGGAAGAGCTCCTTGGGCAGCAGCTCGATCTCCTCCACCTGATCGGCAATGGCCCGGGTGTTGGTGATGACCACCTCTTTGGCGGTATCCTCCCCCAGGTAGGCAAACTCCGCCAGCATCTCCTCCGTATTGCGGAAGTAGATGGGGCAATCCCGGTCCGCGTCGGAAAACTTCTTGGCAGCCTGGAGGATCTTGCGGTACTGCTCGTCCTCCGGGTCCAGAAAATGGACGTCGCTGGCAGCAATGACGGGCTTCCCCATCTTCCGCCCCAGGTCCAGGATGGTGCGGTTGTAGTCCTGCAGCACAGTCACGTCCTTGACGCGGCCGTTATCCACCAGAAAGCCGTTGTTGCAGATGGGCTGGATCTCCAAATAATCGTAAAGCTCCGCGATTTTGCGCAGCTCCCGCTCGGGAGCGCCCCGCATCACGGCCCCGTAGAGTTCGCCCATCCCGCAGGCAGAGCCCACCAGGATCCCCTCCCGGTGCTGCTGCAGCAGACTCTTCGGCACGATGGGGCTGCGGTGGAAGAACTTGAGGTAGGACTGGGAGATCATCTCGTAGAGATTCTTCAGTCCTTTCCGGTTTTTCACCAGCAGCACCATGTGGTAGGTCTTGGCCACGTCGGTGCGGCGCAGGTCATGGTAAACCGTCTCGATGTCGTCCACGGTCTTGGCCCCCTGCTGACGCAGCATGGGCAGGAACTTGTCCATGATGCGGGCCACCACCATGGCGTCGTCCGAGGCCCGGTGATGGTTGAACTGGGGCAGGTTCAGATGATTGGAGACGATGTCCAGCTTGAAGCGCTTCAGCTCCGGCAGCAGCGCCTGGCTGAGGGCCAGGGTGTCCAGAAACACGGGAGAGAAGCGGATCCCCTGCCGCAGAGAGGCTGCGGTCATAAAGCCCACGTCAAAGTGGGCGTTGTGGGCGATCAGCGGCCGATCCCCCGCAAATCGGAGGAACAGCTCCATGGCTTCTTTTTCTCCCGGCGCGTCCGCCACATCCTCATCCCGGATGCCGGTGAGTTCGGTGATGTTGGCGGGAATGTGCATGCCGGGATTTACAAAGGTGTTGAAGGTCTGGCGGATCTCGCCGCCGGAGAAGATCACCGCGCCGATCTCGGTCATCCGGTCGTCTTTGGCGTTGAGACCCGTGGTCTCAATATCAAAGGCCACGAACTCCGTGTCCAGCGGCAGCTTGGACTTGCCGATGACGGCGGCGTTGCCGTCCATGTCGTTGAGGTAGTAGGCCTCCATGCCGTAGATGATCTTGACACCGTGCTTTTTCCCCGCCTTCCACATATCCGGGAAGGCCTGGGCCACACCGTGGTCCGTCACCGCGATGGCCGGCATGCCCCAGTAGGCGGCCCGCTTCACAATAGCAGCGGGGTCGGTCAGGGCGTCCAGTGCGGAAAACCGGGTGTGCATATGCAGCTCCACCCGCTTTTCCGGCGCGTTGTCCGGACGGATGTACTTTTTGCCCTTCATGATATTCCGGGGGTCCAGGATCATATCGTCGTCATACTTGGACCAGACGATTTCCCCCTGGACGATCAGATGATCTCCCTCCCCTACCCGGTCGATGACTCCGCGGTCATCCTCCAGGCGAAGGAAGCGGGAGACGCGCACGGTGTTGCTGCGGTCCGTGAGATCAAAGCTCAGAACCGCTCCGCCGTTGCGGGTGGTGCGGCTGGTCACCGCCACCACGTCCCCTTCCACGGTCACGCGGCCGCTCTCAAGGGTCAGGGTGTTCATGGGCACGGGCTTTTGCTTGATGGCTTTGCCAAAGAGCACGTCGCCCTTGGGCGGCTCCTGCGCGCCCGGCGTGCCGGGCGCCATGGCAGAGGTGGAGGCCTTCACCGTGCGCGGATAGTCCGGCACCAGGCCCACGCCGTCAAGGCCGTATTCTGTCTTGAGCCGCTCGGTGATGGCCGTCACGTCCACAAGGGAGGGCATGGCGGAAAAGCGGGCGGAGACCGTCATGGTCCGCTCCCGCAGATCCACCTGCACGTCGGTGACAAAGGCCTTGTCCAGCCCGCCCGCCAGGGAGAGCAGGTCCGTGCAGCCGGGGAATATGGTCAAAAATGGGGTATGGTCAGCCATGGAATCTTTCTCCCCTCGATGGGATCTTGTCTCGCAGCGTCAGCCGCGCTCGATCAGCTCCAGCAGCTTGCCCAGAAGCTGGTCATAGTCATAGGTGCCGACGACATGGCCTTTTTGAAAGAGCAGGCCCTTGTCCTTGCCGCCGGCGATGCCGAAATCGGCCTCCCGGGCCTCGCCCGGCCCGTTTACCACGCAGCCCATGACGGCCACGGTAATATCCTTGTCCAGGTTCCGCACCAGCGGCTCGACCTGCTCGGCAAGGCCGATCAGATCGATCTCGGTCCTGCCGCAGGTGGGGCAGGAGACGAATTTGACGCCGCCTTTTCGCAGACCCGCCGCCTTTAAAATGGCGATGCCGGCGCTGACTTCCTTTACCGGGTCCGCAGTCAGAGACACGCGGATAGTGTCGCCGATGCCCTCGGAGAGCAGGGTCCCGATGCCGACGGCAGACTGGATGGTTCCGTTCCACTCGGTACCGGTCTCGGTAACGCCCAGGTGAAGCGGATAGGGGAAGCACTCCGCCGCCATGCGATAAGCGGCGATGGTCAGCGGCACGGTGGAGGACTTCAAAGATAGGGCGATGTCCTCAAAGCCGAAGCGGGTCAGCAGCTCCACATGGCCCCGTGCGCTCTCCACCATGGCCTCCGGGCAGGGGTGGCCGTATTTCTCCAGCAGAGACTTTTCCAGGCTGCCGGCGTTCACGCCGATGCGGATGGGGATGTGCCGCGCCTTGCAGGCCTCCGCCACCGCCTTCACATTCTCCGGACCGCCGATGTTGCCGGGGTTGATGCGGATCTTGTCGATCCCCCGCTCCGCCGCCAGCAGCGCAAGGCGGTAGTCAAAGTGGATATCCGCTACCAAAGGCACGTCCACCTGTTCGCGGATCTGCTCGATGGCAAGGGCAGCACGCTCATCGGGAATGGCAAGGCGCACGATCTCACAGCCGGCGGCCCGCAGGTCCTTGATCTGCTGTACCGTGGCCTCCACGTCCCAGGTTTTGGTATTGCACATGGACTGCACCGTGACCGGCGCGCCCCCGCCGACGAGCACATTGCCCACGCGGATCTGTCTGGTATCGTTTCTTGTTTTCATTCAATCTCCCTGCCCGAATAAAAATATCATTTTTGGATTATACCATGTCCGGGCAATTCTGGCAACGGTGAAAAAAGCGTGGAAACATCTTGCAAAGTATGGTCATTCGTATTAGAATTCACTAACAGAAAAATGTCGGATCGAGGTATTCTCATGACGATACGAGACTGCAAGCCCGGGCAAAGCGCCCGCGTTCTCTCCGTGGGCGGCGAAGGCGCGCTGCGCCAGCATTTCCTGGACATGGGCGTGATCCCCGGCGCGGAGCTGACCGTGATCAAGTTTGCCCCCATGGGCGACCCCATGGAGCTCAGGATCCACGGGTATGAGCTGACGCTGCGCCTGGCGGACGCAGAAAAGATCACAGTCGCCCCGGCGGACGCCCCTGTTCACAGGGAGCCTGATGTGCGGCGTCCCAGGGAGAGCGACCACCCCGGTTTGGGCGAGGAGGGCAAATTCCATCCCAAAGGGACGGGTGATCCCCTGCCGGAAGAAACGGTTCTGACCTTTGCGCTGGTGGGGAATCAGAACTGCGGCAAGACGACTTTGTTTAACCAGCTGACCGGCTCCAACCAGCATGTGGGCAACTTCCCCGGGGTTACGGTAGACCGGAAGGACGGCGTCATCCGCGGCTATCCGAACACATTGGTCACCGATCTGCCGGGGATCTATTCCATGTCCCCCTACTCCAGCGAAGAGCTGGTCTCCAGGGACTTTGTCCTGCAGGAAAAGCCCAAGGCGATCATCAACATCGTGGACGCCACCAACATCGAGCGCAACCTGTATCTGACCATGCAGATCCTGGAGATGGGACTGCCCACCGTGGTTGCGCTGAACATGATGGACGAAGTGGTCGGCAACGGCGGCTCTGTGGACGTAAACCAGATGGAGGCCATGCTGGGCGTACCGGTGGTCCCTATCTCGGCTGCCAAAAACCAGGGTGTGGGCGAGCTGATCCAGCATGCGGTCCATATCGCCCGCTATCAGGAAAAGCCCATGCGCCAGGACTTCTGCGGCGCGGATGACCACGGCGGCGCCGTGCATCGCTGTCTGCATGCGGTGATCCACCTGATCGAGGACCACGCCAAGCGGGTGGGGCTTCCCGTGCGCTTTGCCGCCGGAAAACTCATCGAAGGCGACGAACTGATCCTCAAGCAGCTGCAGCTGGACCAGAACGAACACGAGATGCTGGAGCACATCAAGCTTCAGCTGGAAAAGGAACGGGGACTGGACTGCAGCGCCGCTATGGCGGACATGCGATTTGACTTCATCGGGAGCGTCTGCGCCCAATGCGTGCGCAAGCCCCGGGAAAGCCGGGAGCACCTGCGCAGCCAGCGGCTGGACCGGATCCTGACAGGCAAATATACCGCTCTGCCGGTCTTTATCGGCATCATGGCACTGGTGTTTTATCTGACCTTTGCGGTGGTGGGGGCCTGGCTCCAGGATCTGCTGGCCGCGGGTATCGAATGGCTCACCGGCGTGGTGGATGCGGCGCTGACCGCCTGGGGCGTGAATGCCGCCGTCCACGGTCTTATCATCGAAGGCATTTTCGAGGGTGTGGGAAGCGTGCTCAGCTTCCTGCCCATCATCGTGACCATGTTCTTTTTCCTCTCTCTGTTGGAGGACAGCGGCTACATCGCCCGGGTGGCCTTTTTCATGGACAAGCTTCTGCGAAAGATCGGCCTCTCCGGACGCAGCATCGTTCCCATGCTCATCGGCTTCGGCTGCACGGTCCCGGCGGTCATGTCCACCCGCACCCTCCCCAGTGAACGGGACCGGAAAATGACCATTTTGCTGACTCCCTTTATGAGCTGCACAGCGAAGCTCCCCATCTACGCCTTTTTTGTCAGCGCCTTCTTCCCGCGCTACGGCTGGCAGGTGATGACAGGGCTCTATCTGCTGGGCATTCTGGTGGGGATCCTGGTGGCGGTCGTGTTCAAACGCACCCTCTTCAAGGGCGAGGCGGTCCCCTTCGTGATGGAACTGCCCAATTACCGCCTGCCCAGTCCCCGCAGCGTGCTGCAGCTTCTCTGGGAAAAGGCCAAGGATTTTCTCCAGCGGGCCTTCTCCGTGATCCTGATCGCCACCATTGTGGTCTGGTTCCTCCAGAGCTTTGACCTGTCCTTCAATCTGGTGGAGGACTCCCATCGGAGCATCCTCGCCGTGATCGCAGGCTGGATCGCTCCCCTGCTGCGTCCTCTTGGCCTGGGCGACTGGCGGATCTGCACCTCGCTCATCACCGGCTTCATGGCCAAAGAGAGCGTGGTGTCCACCATGGAGATCCTCTTCGGCACCGAAGGCGGTGTCCGCGCCGCGCTCTCGACCCTGTCCGCCGCGGCTCTCCTGGTATTCAGCCTACTGTACACGCCCTGCGTGGCGGCCATCTCCGCCATCAAACGGGAGCTTGGCCGGGGCTGGGCCATTGGTGTGGTGCTGTGGCAATGCGGCATTGCCTGGATCGCGGCCCTGCTGGTGCGGCTGATCGGGCTTGCCCTGGGACTCGGGTGAGGATAGCGGCATGAGCTGGATCGACATTCTTCTTCTGGCCCTGATCGGCCTGATCCTGGTCCTGGCGCTGCGGAAAGTCATCCGCTCCCGCGGGAGCTGCAGCTGCGGAGGAAGCTGCTCGAACTGCAGCGGAAACTGCACCGGCTGCGGCGCGGATTGCCCCCATCGAAAAAAGGAACGCAACGAATAAGGTTTAATGAATCGTCCCGGTCCGTTGGACCGGGACGATTCAGACTGCAGACAAACCCGTGCAGCAAGGCTTCGACACTCATGGGGTGATTGTGAAGAGTGGATGGTAGTCCCCTCTTCACGTTCAATCCATGCAAAACCGGGAACTTCCAAATAAGTTCCCGGTTTTGCGTCTCAAGCTGTCGACACTTTGTCGACGGCTTGAAGCGTCCCGGTCCGTTGGACCGGGACGCTTCTTATTCCGAGGGATTCACATGGATCATGATGTGCTTGACCTTGGGGAATTCCGCTTCGATGTCATCGTGGACCCTTTCGGCAATGGCATGGGCCTCTGAAAGCTTCAGCTCTCCATCCACGGCGATCTCCATCTCGATGTAGATCCGGTTGCCGAACTCTCTCGTCCGCAGCAGGTCGATCCGCGCCACCGCGTCCTGGCGAAGCGCACAAAGGCGGATAGCGTCCTCGGTATCCTCGTCGCAGCTGTGATCGACCATCTTATCCACAGCGTCCCGGAAAATGTCAAAGGCCGCTTTCCCGATGAACGCACAGATGACCACGCTGGCAAGCGGGTCCAGCACGGGAAAGCCCGCCCGGGCGCCCACGATGCCGATCAGCGCCCCGATGGAGGACAGCGCGTCGGACCGGTGGTGCCAGGCCTCCGCCATCAGGGCAGTGGAGTCCAGCTTCTTTGCCCAGCGCCGCACATACTGAAACAGCAGCTCCTTGGCGAGGATGGAGACGATGGCCGCCACGACTGCCAAAAGCCCAGGGGCGGCGAGGCTGTCCCGATCAGACAGGATCTTGGTCACGCCCTCATAGCCGATGGCAAGACCGGTGATCAAAAGGATGACAGACAGGATGATCGCCGCCACACACTCCATCCGCTCATGTCCGTAGGGATGCTCTTTGTCCGAGGCCTTGCCGGAGAGCTTGACGCCGATGATCACCACCACGGTACTGAACACGTCAGATGCAGAATGGACCGCGTCGGAGATCATGGCGCCGGATCCGGCCAGGATACCTGCCGCCAGCTTTGCCAAGGTCAGGAAGATATTGACCAAAATGCTGATTTTGGAGACCCGGATGGCCGCCTGTGATGTGTTTTCCATCGTTCTTCCTTTCTCCGTTCCCCTAAAAAGGCAGTACGCCCCGGAAACAGAACAAATTGTTGCTGTCCCGTGGACGTAGCGCATCCACTATCACATTCGTGACCCGGCTCCCGAGGGCCTGCTCAGTCTGTCTTTTTATCATATGCTCGGATCGCCGAAGACGATCCTCCCGTGCCCGCGGCTCAGTCCGTGATCACAATGCTCTCGATCACCGGCTGCTCGTCGGCGGGAATGGTGCCGTTATTGTCGGTGGGCCTGGCATCTTTTGCGATCTGTTCCAGGATCTCCATGCCCTCGGTCACCTGGCCGAAGGCGGCGTAACTGCCGTCCAGAAACGTGGCGTCCGCCACCGTGATGAAAAACTGAGAGCTGGCACTGTTCGGGTCATTGGCGCGGGCCATGGAAATCACGCCTTTTACGTGGCTGATAGGGTTATCCACGCCGTTCAGCGAGAACTCCCCTTTGATCGTCCTGCCGGAACCGCCGGTGCCGTTGCCCGTCGGGTCGCCGCCCTGGATCATAAAGCCGTCCATGATGCGGTGAAAGGTCAGCCCGTCATAGAAGCCGTCCCGGGCAAGCCTGCAAAAATTGCTTACCGTCAGGGGCGCCGCATCCCCATCCAGTTCCAGCTTGACAGTACCGTAGTCCTTGACGGTGATCTCCGCATGGTGAATGCCTTGTTCCAGTTCTGTCGGATCAGGCTCTGCCGACTCCGCCTTCGTTCCGCAGGCGCAAAGGCTAAAAAGCATGCCGGCAAGCAGCAAAAGGCAAATCGTTTTCTTCATAGGTCGTACTCCTATCTCCCGGTTTCCCGCTGGGAAAGCAGTTGTTGCAATTCTGCGTATTATCATAGCAGATTCTTGTCTGTAAAACAAGAACGTGCGGGGAAGGCTGCGTTCATACCGATTTCTGTAAAATAGATCCTGCGGAAAAAGAACGCCGGCGCGTTATGGGCGCAGACGTTCTTTTCCCGGCGATCTTTTCATGACGCTTCTCCCGTCTCCCCCATTTTTACGCTCAGATCATGCAGGCTCTTGTCGTGCTGCGCCTGTGAGATCGCCCCATGGGCAAGGAAGGTGTCCAACAGAGCCTTCTGTTTCAGAAAGAGCAGATGCTTCTGTTCCGAGGGGGTCCCGGAGAAGTACGCCTCCTTGCTTTCTTTCGCTGCCATACGCCGTATACCCCTTTATGAATTGGAAGAGGAAGACGACGAGGACGAAGCGGACGATGCGTTCTCCCGATCCCGGATCATATGCTGCAGGGTAATCAGGATCGCAACGACAGTCTTTTCATACTCGGGCCGATAGATGTCGACGCAGTACTTATCATGCAGGGAGAGCATTTTCTGCCCGATCACCGCGATGATGTTCCCGCTCCCATCGTAAAGCTCGAAGTTCAGCCCGAGGATATTCCCCCGCAGCTGCCAGCCCAGTCCTTCGATGTTGGTAATATCCTTGAACAGATGGAATAATTCGTTGGACAGTTCAAAGCTCTCCCCGTCCGCCATCGTCACGAAATGGCGCTGATGGAGCGAAAAGAACTTCCGCTCGATGTGGGCCACCTGATGCCCGGCTGCATCGGTGATGTCCGTTTTGTCGTGCAGGGAGGGGAACTTGGTGTTTGCCTGGTATACGATGCTCTCATTTTCATCCACGATGTCGATGTGGTGATGCAGGGTCATGATCTTTGACGTGGTGAACAGAGAATGATGCGGCTGACCGAAGCGCGACACGTTGTTGACGTTGGCTTCTTCTCCTGCCTCACGAAACCGATGGATCTTCGATAAAACGCCCATTGCTTAATCCTCCTTTGTTTTTTTCGGACACTCGCCCAGATTCAATGTGTTCATTTCCTTTTTCAGGGACGAATCACGTTCTTCCATGCTTTAACCTTCCGAATCGTCCGGCTGCTGCCCGTCGTGCGCCCTCCAGGCGCAGTCCGTGACGGAAAGATTCGTGAAAACAGCTGTGAAACTGGAGTCTTCCGGGCTGCAGGCGTAAATCCCGAAGCGAATCGTCCCCGAGCCTTTCCACATGTGGCAGACGCGCATCTGCTTGAAGCGCACACCGTCAGGCGAGCACTCAACGCAGTAATCGTCCTCCCGGCGGCTGAAGCGGTACCACATGGTCTTCACCTCTGCCGGGATCGCCGTCGTGGCCCAGTCGGAATAGCCGTGGTTGGTCACAACGGAACCGAGATGCTGAAAGGCCTCGTTTTCGTACTCAACCGACGCCTTCAGCCAGTTTTCCGCGTCCAGATACATCACGATGCCGCACTGGTCGAAGCGGTGATGGCTTTCGGAGAAATCCGTTTTTACGATGAAGGAGAAATACTTCACCTCCGTCTCCAGCTGCAGCACCGGCGCGTTATCGTTTCGGAAATGATAATATGTCCTCTGCCAGAGGTCCGTGTGCGGCTCCGTGGTGATCGTGATGCGCTCCGGCCCAATGGTAAAGCGCCGGGGCGGCCTTGTCCATGTCAGCCGATCCGTCAGTTCCATGTCTTTCTCCTTTTGCTGATAGCGGGTGTCTCAGCCTGTCCGAGCTGCGGTCAAAAGAGGTCCAGCGAACTGTCCAGATAGATCTCTTCCCGCACCTTCAGCTGATACTCCGGCTTTGTCATATAGTACAGCAGAAACTCCAGAATGACAGCGCTGCCCAGGCTCCGCCCCTCGATTTTAAAGCTGGAAAAGCCGTTTGGCAAATAGTTATTTTGAATATCTTCGATCCCGATGAAGCCGGGATTCTTCATCGCGTCAGAAAAGCGATAGCCCTTGTCGGCCTCCGGAGAAACGCAGACGTGATCCGCGCAGTCCTCTCCCAGATTCTTGCGGCACACATTTTCATAACACTTCTTCCGGTCATAGCAGCCGAACCAGCAGCATTCGTTGCAGAGGAATTCCAGCTTTTGCTTTTGCGAAACAGCCAGCGTATTCAAACGGTCGAAAGCCTTGTTCAGCCGGAAATCCGGCACCACATAACGAAACTCCCTGCGCTTCAGTTCCTCCTCAAGCTGCTCAAACCGTGTCAGCACCTTTGTGGTGGAAGAGACGAAATAGAAACCGGAATAGTTCCTTTGCAGGAACGCAAGGAGCAGATCCGACGTAAGGATCACGCCGTTTTGGACCGTCCCGCCATTGGCAAAGAGCGTGCAAAGGGCATTGCATTTCTTGTCTGCAAGATGCTCCTCCCGAAGCAGCGAATTGCTGAAGGTGAGACGTGCAGAGACGCCATACTCCCGCATCAGCCCGGCAACATCTTCCGGTCGGTCTTCCCCGAAGCCGACGCGTCCCCCGCCCCAAAGGCAGTCGGCAGGAGCACCGTAGATGGAGCCGATCTCGCACCAGTCGTAAAAGTACTCTCTGTGGCTGCGAAACAGAGGCAGAAAAACGCGATAGAACTTGTAGAACTCAAACAGGCCCGGGAGATGGTACGTTGCTTTCATATCGGCGCTCATCCTTTTATTGGGGCCGCCCTGCAGCGCGGTATAAGCATTGCGGCCCACGGCGTCCCAGGCCCCGCCGCAGAACTTGCCGTTCACGAGACGGCAGAAGACATCCTGCTGCGGTGTGGGTTTGGGCAGGAAGCTGACGACCTTTTGTTGGGATCGGACTTGGGATCGGCCGGATGAGCGGCTGAACAGACTTGATAACCATATCCACACCTCACGCAGCAAAACTTATAGTCAGATTATACCATAAGTCCCGGTCTTTCGGAAGATGGATTATCCTTGTTTTTCAGAAGAAAAAGCATCCGACAGACACAGCCCGGGGGGAACGGACCCGTTCCCCCCGGCTGTAGAACGATATTCTTCTCATGTAAAGCCCGCGGCTTATCCTATTTACTCTGGGCCAGGAGAGCCTCCACCATCTCGCGCTTTTCATACAGGACGCAGCCGCCGGCGTGATCCTCCAGCAGATGACCGTTTTCCCGCAGGGCCCGGAAGATTCCGGAGTTGATGGCCTCCGCCAGAGAGGTATCCCGGACGTTGATATCCGAGTAGGGCGAGAAAGGACAGGGCTCCGCGCCGCCGTGGGAGTTGATGTGGAAGAAGCCGCGCCCGGCCGCCACGCAGCCGCCCGAGCTCTTCTCGTCGCCGGGGAAGGAGACGTAGACCATCTCCGGATGCTCTTCCCTGCGCCGCTTGAGCTCCTCCTGCAGATACTCCCGCTCCGCGTCGCCGGGGGCCAGTTCCCTGCTCACATCCGTTACGGGGACAAATTCCACGTAGATCACGGCTTTGCAGCCCCGATCGGACAGCTTTTTGAGAAACTCGTCGGAAGTGACCTCCTTGATGTTCTGCGTCGTCACGGTGACGGATGCGCCGAAGATCAGATCCCGCCGGTGCAGCTCGGCCATATTCTGAATCAGCCGGTCATAGATCCCTTTGCCGCGGCGCGAATCCGTGACCTCTTTTTCGCCCTCGATGCTCATGATCGGCACCAGATTGCGGCATTTGTCAAAGAGTTCAAAATATCTCTTATCGATAAAGGTCCCGTTGGTGAAGATCGGGAAAAGGATGTTCTGCCGCTTGCCGGCGGCCTCGATGATGTCCCGGCGCAGCATGGGCTCGCCCCCCGCAAGCAGGATGAAGCTGATGCCCAGTTCATCCGCCTCGCTGAAAATGCGCAGCCACTCCTCGTCCGTCAGCTGCTGTACGGGC
Source organism: Oscillospiraceae bacterium (assembly GCA_902765595.1). Lineage (GTDB taxonomy): Bacteria > Bacillota > Clostridia > Oscillospirales > Oscillospiraceae > Limivicinus. The sequence goes on from CACXAQ010000011.1 coordinate 36,023, forward strand.
GCCTCGTCCACGGTGGCGTGATTGCAGCGGGAGTAGCAGCCTGCGCAGTGGAGATTGCACTGGCTGGTGATGCTGGCGATCAGAAAGGACGGGATATGCTGCCCCCGTGCCTCGGCCTCCTTACGTTTTTGGGAGGCGGCGGCTGTCGCGGCGGCAAATCTCAGCATGAAGGCGCTCTCTCTGGGGTTTTTCAGCGTCGCCTTCACCACGTCCGCCACAAATTTTTCGATCCCTCTGGACAGGTATTCCTGCAGGTCAAAGCTCTCGTTCACGCGATCACGCTCCTTGCAAACTCTCTTGCGGCCTTCAGATCCGCCTCATCCGGGTGTCCGGCATGGAGCGCGGAGAATTTGCCGCGGCAGTGGAATTCCTTCTCGCAGAGCTTGACGCCCGCGCCGGATGCCAGCTTCCGCATCTGACCATAGCTGGACTCGATCAGCGCGGCGGTGCTCACATTCACGATCGTTCCGATCTTGTCGGCATTGTCCAGGACGAACTGCTTGACAGCCTTGTCGATCCCCGCCCAGTAGACGCTGTTGCAGAGAAAGACCAGGTCCGTTTTTTCTTCCAGCGGGATGCTGACGGGCTTGGCCTCAAGGCCGAGCTCGGCCGCAATGGCCTCCGCCAGCTTTTTCGTATTGCCGGTCTGGGTGTAGTAGCGAATAGCTATGTTCATTTTACAAACTACCTCTTTGGTCGGTCCGGATCGTATCAATCAGGCCCGGTTGAATTTCTCCTTGGGCTGTTTGCAGCGCAGGCAGCGCCAGTCCTCAGGCAGATCCTCAAAGGCCACGCCGTCGTGCTCGTCCGGGTCGTAGACATAGTCTTTCCCATTGATTCTGCCCATGATTGCTGCGGTCTTCCGGGCGTAGTCCCAGGCGATCAGATCATACTTGTCCTTGAAATGCCGATAGAAGGTAGCGGTCGAATAGTCACAGTTATTCACGATCTCCTGGACTGTGATCTTGTCCACGCTTTTGCCCTCGGCCAATTCCCGAAACGACTCGGCCAGGATCTCCTTTGTTGTTTTTCGCTTCAAATGTGCCAGCTCCATTTTCTTGCAGCCACTTTTTTCTTTTGAAAAGGATCGGGCAGCAGACGATTACCGCAGCGCTCAGCACCAAAACGGCCAGGTAACCGCAGCGCCACTCCAACTCAGGCATATATCGATAATTCATGCCATACCATCCGATGATCATGATGACAGGCTCGGATTTGCTCGGCAAACTGGAATTCAATAGTCCAAAAGTCTGCCGTAATCGGTCCACTCGCCGATCATCCGCCCCTTTTTTGTCTCGCTGATCAGATGGTCCAGCATTTCTTGAAACGTTCTTGGATTCCGTTTTTTATAGAAAGCAACATTGTATGCCCGAATACGTTGATACAAAGGCGGAAGACTCCTAAACTTTGACCAGCATCTTGCCGCTTTCATAGAAGCTTCAATATCCGGATCGATCATAAAACTCCGCGCCCCCATCGCGGGAAGAACTTTTCTGCCTGCGTCAGTCATCAAATTGAGTTTTTCCAGACGGCGGACACGCTCTTTGTTCAATTCGGTCCAAGGACTGTTCTTCTTCCTCGGGCTGAATCTTTGAAGCCGCTTTCCGTCAATAAGTTTATAAGTGCTGTCGATCCACCCAAAGCAGAGGGCTTCTTCAACAGCGTCTATATAATAAAAGGTTTCAGAACTTGTTGGTCTGCCACGCTTCACATCGACCCAACATTCACTCTCATCGGCGGCATGAAGCATTAGCCATTCACGAAATTGCGTTCTATCGCATACCGAGAGGATATTATGCTCCATGATTACCCCCCATTCCCCGATTTGTCGGGATGATTTTGTTCTGCCCGGCAAACTGGGTGCTATCGTTTTAGGCATTTCAGTAGTGTTCTTGCGCCGACCGCCTCGCTATGATTATAGCCGAACCCGAGTTGTCATGATCCTCAGTCGGCTGCAGGGGCTTCCATCTGCGGTTCCTGCACCGGCTGCAGCTTTGCCCACTTGTTGATTTTTATGATCATGAACACGGTAAGCCCGATCAACAGCAGCGCGGAAGCAAGGACAAGTGCAAAATAAAGATCATCCATCCTGATGGCGGAAATGGAACTGTCAAAAAGCGTATGCAGAAGTGCGGGGATCAGGACCGCCGGAATGTGATAGCCTTTTTTCCCCGATTCCAGCGCCTTTCCGATGAAGAACCCCATAATAGCGCCAAAGGTAAAGTGGAAAGGGGTAACGGCCCGGAATATTGCTGTGACCAGGTCACCATTCACATAGGTGATATCTTCCAGCAACTGGAAGCCTACGCCTACGATCCCGCCGCAAATCACCAGATCCAACCATGTATTTGCAAATCTTTTCTTTCTGGCAGAAAGCCGAATGAACAGAAAACGGCTCAGTTCCTCCACCAATCCGACAGACAAGAACGTGCCGGCAAACGTTGACCAGTATGTTTGGCTGGAACTCCTCGAGCGAAGCTCTTCTAAACTGTTCTTGATCATTTCCGGATCCGGATTGCTCATCCACAGTCTCAGCGTATCAATTCCGATCAGCCGATACGCCCGAACACAGAGGATCAGCAGGGAAACGGCCGCGGCGACCACCATGCTGAGAACACCGGCGAGAACCAGACTAAGGACGTCACCCTTCTCAAAAGGATTCTCGGTTTTCTTTTTCATCAACCATCTGACCAGAAGAACAGAAACCGGAAGAGATAATATCGCACACAAAATACCCATTTTTGCTCCTTTCTCACAATAAGCCGCAATTGCCGCCGTGCGAAAACCAATGAGGCAGTATTCTCATGCTGAAAACACTGAGCATCGGGCGAGTGGTTTTGAGAAGCATTCGCTGCCATATGATGATCATTATCTCAAAGATGTCACACAAACACAGCCTTGTCAAGAAGGAATATACCGCCGTTACCAGGCTTTCGGAAGATGTTTTAAAGCCGCCCTGCCTATCGGTGGCGCTCGTTGTCCTAAGGCTGCGACATCTGCGGATGACAGGACAGCGCGTCATCTGCGGTTACATGAAAACGGCCCATGGGCAGCCCTCCTTCATGCAATAAAACGAGACCGGATTTCTCCGATCTCTCAAATGATATTCAATTCGCCGAACCGGAAGTTCTCTGACTGTTTTGATTAAAAGGTGGGCTTCCAAACAAAAAGGCCTTCGCCCGAAGCGATCTGCCTGAGCAGTTCCAACAGTTGTGGATCCGGATTAAAAACAGTCAAATGTGTGTCATCGGGTTCCGAAAGGATCATGCTTTCGCCTATCATAATATAGAGAACCCTTTTTTTCATCTCGTCGGCAATGTGCTTCGGTAAGGGATTGATCACAGATTCATCGCTTATTGATATGTCTCTATAGCAATTCAGCTTCAGAATTAGGTCGATATGTTTTTGCTTGATCTCTTCAATCCGATCGCCTTGCAGGAAATACTTTTCAACCGCAAAGTATTGTCCAGGACTGTCTTTAGGCACTTGTGATGGCAATATGTCAATAATCCAGTATGGGCATTGAAGCAGTTCTTCTACCGTTTTCTTCACTTCACAGACCTCCAAAAATTCCGAATTACCGGGATCATTTTGTTCTGCCCGTCAACAGGAAGGATCGTCTGATTCGCTGCCGGAAGTATTACACAGCTTCCGGAACACCGCTTCGGCGATCCGCTTTGCTCCGTCTGCATTCGGATGCAGTCCGTCAGGCCCGAACAGCTCCCGTTTCCCCTGCGTGAGCGTGTACAGATCTACGAGCTCTGTGCCGTTTTCCGCCGCGATCGTTCTGATCTCTTCCGCGATCTCCGGGATGCGGTCAAGCTTCGCGTCGTTCGTGATATAGAAGAAACGGTTGATCGGTCTGAAAGCGCAGGGCGGTGTGCAGATCACGATTCGCGGGGCCGGAGTAATCGCTTGGTATCCGGCGATCAGCTCCGCATATTGCCGGCGGAATGCTGCGGGCGAGATCCAGTTGTTGTCTTTGGAATCGTTGGTGCCCAGCAGGATGACGACCGTATCCGGATGATATTCCATGCTCTGCCGAAAAGCACGCTCCTTTCGGAACGGCTTGTTGCCGGTGTTCTGCAGCGTCCTGTCGTTGACGGCGAAAGCTGCCACCTGCGTATCACAGCCGATCTTTAGCTGAAGCACAGCCGGGTAACGGTGCAGGAAGAACAGCGGCAGCGTGCATCCATAGGTCACGCTGTCACCGACACAGGCGATATGCCGTTTCCCTTCTTCGCGCCTGACGGGAAGCCGGGCGGTCGTATAGCCGCACAGGACGACCGCCGCGGCAAGAAGCGCCGCTAAAATCAGAAGTAACATGCTGATCTTTTCCTGTTATCTGTCTTTGTGATCGACCTCTGTCCCCCGCTTCATATTCCGACATGATTATACCCTGTTACGCTCTGCGCATCAAGAGGTCGTAAGTGTCCTTGCTGGACTATTTTCTCCTATTTGCGAACTTATTCGTCCGTTTCCAAGGGGAAAAGTGATCAGGATAGAGGGCAAGCTTTACAACGAACCACTATGTGAAGCGGAATTACCTTATACACAGCAATAATCGTCCTGAAGAGAAACATTTCAAAACGAATTCCGGTGGAGTGGGGAAGAAGGCTTCGAACAGAATTTGGGTATTTTTCGATACTTTTAAACGTCATTTTACGTCAATTTTGCTATTTTTAAGAACTTTTTCAGGCCGGTCTGACCACTGCATTTTTTTAGGTTCAATAAGTTGGGGGTCAAGCAAGGGGTCGAAACGCACTCTGAAGGCGGTTCGCCGAGTGTCCTGATTTGCATTTGCATATATTCATTTTTCGGCTTGTTTCCCCCTCCACCGCCAAGAACAGAATCAACCATTTGACTTGAAAAGGAGTACTGATTATGGATCTGACATATACCCGAAACGGGGACAATCTGTTCCCCGCTCTCTACCTTGAAGACGCAAATCTGCCCATCGGCAAGTACGGGCTGCTGCGAAAGCGCTATCTGAAAGAGCACAAGCGCGGATGGTATTCCAGTCTGCTGCTGACCGGCAAGCTGGACGCGCATCTGGCCGAGATCGACCAAACTTGCACAGAACGTATAGAACTGATTATGAATCAGCTGGCCCGGCGCGAGGGCATAACCGAAGCGCTCAAAGCGACCGATCAGATGGAGTGGGTCAGACGCATGAACTGCATCCAGGCACGAGCGGAGGAAATCGTTTTGAGCGAATTGGTTTACTGCTGATCAGAACAGCGAACCCGTGACAAATCGTCACGGGTTCATTTTGTGTGTTTCTTTTTGCGTTCAAACAACGCTTTGTTCAAACGCCCTAT
>CACXAQ010000012.1 GCA_902765595.1 Oscillospiraceae bacterium
TCAGCTCAAGAAGATGCAGGAGGACGGCACCTTCGATATGCTGCCCAAGAAGGAAGTCATGAAGCACCTGGGCGAGATGGAGAAGCTGGAGAAGTACCTTGGCGGCGTCAAGGAAATGAAGAAGCTCCCCGGCGCCATGTTCGTGGTTGACCCCCGCAAGGAGCACAACGCCATCGCCGAGGCCCGCAAGCTGCACATCCCCATCGTCGCCATCGTGGACACCAACTGCGATCCCGACGAGGTCGATTACGTGATCCCCGCCAACGATGACGCCATCCGCGCCATCCGCCTGATCGCCGCCACCATGGCCAACGCCGTGCAGGAAGGCAACCAGGGCGCCGACGCCCAGGTCGAGGAAGCTCCCGCCGAGACTGTCGAGGAATAATCGTAAAAACCGTCAAGGGGCGCCATCCCGCGCCCCTTGTTTCAAGTAAAATTACAGGAGGAATGTAAAAATGGCTTTTACCGCTCAGGATGTCAAGACTCTGCGTGAGATGACCAACGTCGGCATGATGGACTGCAAGAAGGCTCTCCAGGCTACCGATGGCGATATGGAAAAGGCAGTCGACTGGCTGCGTGAGAAGGGCCTGGCCAAGGCCGCCAAGAAGGCCGGCCGCGTGGCCGCCGAAGGCATGGCTTATGCCAAGGTTTGCTCCCGCTGCGGCGTCGGCGCCGTGGTGGAGGTCAACTGCGAGACCGACTTCTGCGCCAAGAGCGAGGCTTTCCAGCAGTTCGTCAAGGACATCTGCAAGGTCGTCCTGAATGACAACCCCGCCGATGTGGACGCTCTGCTCCAGTGCAAGTACCCCGAGCGCGACCTGACCGTGGCCGAGATCCTGCCCGAGAAGGTCATGTCCATCGGTGAGAACCTGCAGATCCGCCGCTTCGCCCGCTTTGCCAACCCCGTGAACGTGGCCTACGTCCACGCCGGCGGCACCCACGGCGTGCTGGTGAACCTGGCTGTCGAGGGCGACATCGACGCCACCGAGATCGGCAAGAACGTTGCCATGCAGATCGCCGCCATGAACCCCAAGTACTGGGACAAGTCCCTGGTTCCCCAGGCCGACATCGACCACGAGCTGGAGGTTCAGGTCGCTCTCATGAACAACGACCCCAAGATGGCCGCCAAGCCCCAGGCGATCAAGGAGAAGATCGCTTCCGGCAAGATCAACGCCTTCTACAAGGAAAACTGCCTGCTGCAGCAGGACTTCGTCCGCTCCGACCTGTTCCAGGGCTCCGTCGAGGGCTATATCGCCGACGCTGCCAAGAAGCTGGGCGGCTCCGTCAAGTTTGTTGACGCTGTCCACTTCGTCAAGGGCGAGGGCATCGAGAAGAAGGAAGAGGACTTCGCCGCCGAGGTCGCTGCCCAGATGAACATGGGCAAGTAAGCCTTCCCGATCATTTGCTTTTCCGAAACACCCCGGGTCTCCCGGGGTGTTTTTACGCATCGTAGGGGCGACCTGCGGTCGCCCGCCTTTCAGACACGGATCACAGGCCGCCCCTACAAAAAACAGCGCCTGCTGAGATATTTCCCTCCGGATCGATAGTATAGGGGTGAGAGGCGTGAGCGCTCCGCCTCGGGAAAGGATGTGACCGATATGGAAGACAAGCAGATCCTGGAGCTCTATTGGGCCCGCTCGGAGCAGGCCATTGCGGAGACCGGGCGCAAGTACGGCGCGCCGGTGCGCCGGGTGGCGCTGAACATCCTGCGGGACGAGCAGGACGCCGACGAGTGTGTGAACGACACCTGGCTGGGCGCATGGAACAGCATCCCGCCCCAGCGGCCGGACCCGCTGCTGACCTATCTGTGCAAGATCGCCCGCAACGCCGCCCTGTCCCGCCGCCGGGCGAGCCTGGCGCAGAAGCGCAACAGCAGCTTTGACGTGGCCCTGGAAGAGCTGGAGGCCTGCCTTGCGGCGCCGGATTCCCCGGAAGGGGAGCTGGAGGCCCGGGATCTTGCCACCGCCATCAACGGCTTTTTGGCGGAACTGCCCTATGAGGACCGCTACGTCTTTCTCCGCCGCTATTGGTACGGCGACGAGCTGTCCCGGATCGCCGATCAAATGGGGGGCCACAGCCACCGTCTCTCCGTCCGCCTTTCCCGCACCCGAAAGAAACTGAAAAACTATCTGGAAAAGGAGGGCTTGCTATGAATCGGGATCAGATCCTGCAGATGCTGGAGAATATAGACGACCGTTTTGTGACCGAGGCCGCCCGCTTCGATCCCGTGGGCCGGCGAAGCCCGACGGAAAGGAGCAGACACATGAAAACGAAACGCATCGTCACCCTTGCCCTGGCGGCCGCCCTGCTGCTGGGCCTGGGAGCCGTGGCCTACGCCGTCGGCATGAGCATCTATCGGCAGCGGCAGGAGGAGCTTCGTCAGGAACTGCAGATCGACGAAAACAAGGTGGAGGATTATGTGGAATACCCCGTGGCACAGGAGCCGGAGGAGGTGTCAGGGTCTGGGGCTACGCTGCTGTCCACGATGAACGACGGGGAATTCCAGCGGATCTGGGTGGTGCTCAACGGCATGACGCCGGAGATGATCCAGCAGCTGGAGCATACTGAGCAAGTGGATTGGGAAGGACGGAAACTCCCCGCAAACGGCCACCGATACTGCTGGATCCGGGCCACATTGGATGGAGAAAGCTTTTTTGATGCCATGTCCCTGAATTTTCAGGACGGCTATGATCCCGAGAGCCAGACCTTGACTACGGAATGTGCGATCCCTCTGGACGAACTGGAAGAAGGCCGAAAAGTGACGCTGACCTTTGTGATGATGGATACCATCGATTACGAGATGGATCACAGCGAGGGAGAGCTGGTGTGCGAGCTCGGCAGCGTGGAGGCGGAGCGCACCGGGCAATCCATCCGCACCGTCTGGTTCCCGGAACCGGTGCCCTTTGAAAACGGCGCGTATGGCAAGGGCGTATTTCTGGGCGCGGAGATCTCCGCTGCCGGCGTGAACTGGATCCTGCGCCACGACGGCGTGAGCCAGATGTATCGCCCCCGTTCCTTTGCCAATGAAGAGGAACGGCTTGCTTACAGCGAAATGGAACTGAGCTGGATCACGGTCATTGAGGAAGTGGAACGTACGGCAGTGCTGCATTTTGCCGACGGCACCAGCCGGGAAGTGGAACCCCCTCTGAGCAGCAGCGAGCCGGAGGGCGACACGGTCAAGGATGTCTGCCTCTTTGGCAGCGGCACGATCGACCCGGATCAGGTGATCGGCATTACCATCGGGGGAAAAACCTTTGATCTGGGATAAGCAGCAGCAATAGACGAAAACAGCCTTGGCGGCGCGGGATTTCCCGCGCCGCCTATTTCTGTTTGACGAACCGGGGGGAGAGGGCTATAATGGGGCGAACCCAGTAAAGAAACGGGAGAAGAAAATGAAAAGATTCCTTTGTATATGTCTGATCCTGGCCCTCTGCCTTTCCCTCTGCGCCTGCGGCAAGAAGAACACCGAGGCGCCGTCCACCCCGGAAGAAGTCCCCGCGGTGCCCACGCCCGAGCCCTGGACCGCGGCGCCGGAGAACACCCCGGAGCCCGTGACCGCGCCGGCCACCCCCGACACCCGCAGCTTCCACCGGGTGGACATCACCGCCGACAACTGGAACACCTACTTCCAGCTCCGGGAGATCCCCCTCTATTCCATCACCAACTCCGGCGTCATCGCCCAGGTGTACCAGACCTACTGCGTGGTGCTGCGGGACGAGTACCTGGATCTGGCGAAGGGCGACGGGGACTACAGCGTGGACTTCTCCTTCAGCTTTGACCTCTACTACAACACCCTGAAGGTGGACACCAAGGACTATACCTACGGCCATACGGACGATCTGATGTTTGAGGTCAGCGCCACCAAGTCCGCCACCTACGACCGCTTTGCCCTGCGCTACAGCGCCTACGGCACGGATCACAGCCGCTACAGCGGCTACTCCAACGCATTCTTCACCGGCTGGGCCAACATCCACCCGGACTCCAAGGTCTGGTCCGGCTTCTATATCGACCTGAGCAAGGTGACGCTTGAGAGCGTCTCCGGCTATCTGGAGCTGGCAGACTGATCTGCAGCCAAAGGCCAAGGGCCTTCGCCTGCAAAGGAGTTGCAGCCCGCTGCAGCGCACAAATTGGCCGCACGAGAGGCCAATTTGCACGTTTGCGGGCTGAGAGGTGTTTTTTCCGAGGCGCATGTCCTCGGGAAAAACAGATTGTACTGTTTTCGCGCCTGCGGGCGCGAACTCTGCGAGGCTTGGAATCTCCGCTGGATAGGCCTTGTGCTTCAGACACAGCAGCAGCGCCCCGGCTTTTGCCGGGGCGCTGCTGTATCTTTAACAGGAAAAGATTCGCGTTTCCGGGGGCGGTCACAGACCGCCCCTACGGGTCACTCAACGGAGATCATGTAATAGTAGACCGGCTGGCCGCCTGCCACCACGCTCACTTCCGTGTCGGGGAAGTTGCCGGTGATGGTCTCGGCTGCGGCGTTGGCCTCAGCCTCGGTCACGTCCTCGCCGTAGTAGACGGTGATGAACTCGGGGTGGTAGTCGTCAAAGGCCCAGCTCAGCTCCTTGAAGAGGGTCTTGATGTTGGTGTAGCTGCCGATGAGGGCGCCGTCCAGCAGGGCCAGATACTCGCCCGCGTGGATGATGTGGCCGCCGAAGTCCGAATCCCGGGCGGCGTAGGTGATCATGGCGGTGTGGACCTTGCCCACGGCCTCGCCCATGGCGCCGACCAGGGATTCCTCCGGCTCGTCGGGGTTGAAGTTCAGCATGGCGGAGATGCCCTGGGGCACGGTCTTTGTGGGCATGACGATGACGTGCTTCGAAGTCAGGGGGATGCACTGCTCCGCCGCCATGATGATGTTCTTGTTGTTGGGGAACACAAACACCGTGGAGGCGGGGGTGGCCTTGACGGCCCGCAGGATATCGTCGGTGGAGGGATTCATGGTCTGGCCGCCGGTCACGACCTGATCCACGCCCAGATCCTTGAACAGACTCTCCAGCCCCGCGCCGGCGCAGACGGCCACCACGCCGTATTCCTTCTCGGGTTCGGCCTCCTCCGGCTCCGCGGGGGCGCTTTCGCACGCTTCCAATTCCTTTTCCACCGCGTCCAGATCGTCTGTGCTCTTGGACTGGCGGCCCGCCAGCAGATCCAGAGCCTGCAGGCGCATATTCTCGATCTTGGCGATGTCCAGGTCGCCGTACTTCTGGCTCTCGCTCAGGGCGTTGCCGGGAATGTCGGTGTGCACGTGGACCTTGAAGATCTCGTCGTCATCGGAGATGACCAGGGAGTCGCCGATACTGTCCAGATACATGCGCAGGGGCAGCAGGTTTACGTTGGGGTCCTTCTTGCGGACAACATACACCGTGTCGAAAATGTTCTTTTCCGGCACGTCCACCTGACCCGCGGTCCAGGCGGCTTCCTGGGAGGCGTCCACGGTGACGGGCTTGCCGGAGACGATCTCGCCCCGCAGGGAGGCCAGGATCGCCTTCAGAATGACCATATAGCCCATGCCGCCCGCGTCCACCACGCCGGCCTTTTTCAGCACCGGGTTCTGGTTGACGGTGTCCTCCAGCGCCAGATCGCCGGACTCGATGGCGGCCTCCAGGGCCTTCTCCAGGTCGGCGCTGGCCTTGACGGCCTTCGCCGCGGCGGCGGAGGCCAGGCGGGAAACGGTCAGGATGGTGCCCTCGGCGGGCTTCATCACGGCCTTGTAGGCGGCCTCCACGCCGTCGTTCAGCGCGCCGGTAAACTCGGCGGCGCCGGCGGTGTCCATGCCCTTGAGCCGCTTGGCGATGCCCCGGAAGAGCAGGGACAGGATCACGCCGGAGTTGCCCCGGGCGCCCCGGAGCATGGCCCCGGCCACGCAGTCCGCGGCGGCGGCCACGTTTTCAAACTCCCGCTTGCGAAGCTCGGCGGCGGCGTTGTTGATGGTCAGTCCCATGTTGGTGCCGGTGTCGCCGTCCGGCACGGGGAACACGTTCAGATCGTTGATGGCCTGAATATTGGCCTGCAGGGCCGCGTCGGCGCAGAGGATCATCTCTTTGAACGCCGCGGCGTCGATATAGTCTCTCATGTCTGTGATTCCTTCACCCGATAATAGAATCCACGTAGACGTCTACGCTTTTCACCGGCACCCCGGTGGATTTGGACAGCTTGTAGCTGACCTCCTTCATAATGCTGCGGGCCACGGCGGAGATGTTCACGCCCTGGTCCACGCCGATATGCAGCTCCAAAGAGACGCTCTCATCGTCATGGAAATGGACCTCCACGCCCTTGGACATGGATTCCCGGCGCAGAAGCTGGAAGGGGCCGCTGTCCTTGGCGCGGCCGACCATGCCTTTGACGCCGAAGCAGCTGGTGGCGGCGTCTCCGGCCAGATTGGTAAAGACCTCGTCGGCGACGCAGATCCGGCCCTTGTTGTTCGTGATAGTCACCATAGCTGGAAAAGCTCCTTTCCATAGGAAATACCCGGTTTTTGTCAGCTGACACAAAACCGATTATATATTATAAATCAAAAGGAGAAAAAGCACAAGGGAAATTTCAAAGAGAACAGTCTCCCGGATGAAAAATCGCCGCTTTGCCGAAAACAGCGGAGATCCCCGCCCGGATACGGTCGGGAAATTTGTAAGACTTTCTTGTTGCCTTTTTGACAAATAAATGATAAACTTACCCTGTCTTATAGCGTGCGCCGAAAGGCGATGCGCAAATCTATACATGGAGATGAAAAGAGACATGAGACACTTCAAGACCATGGACGGCAACAACGCTGCCGCCCACGTATCCTACGCGTTTACCGAAGTTGCCGCTATCTACCCCATCACCCCGTCCAGCCCTATGGCCGACTACGTTGACCAGTGGGCCGCCCAGGGCCGCAAGAACATCTTCGGCTCTACCGTCAAGGTGCAGGAGATGCAGGCGGAGTCCGGCGCTGCCGGCGCTGTGCACGGCTCCCTGAACGCCGGCGCTCTGACCACCACCTACACCGCCTCCCAGGGCCTGCTGCTGATGATCCCCAACATGTACAAGATCGCCGGCGAGCTGCTGCCCGCCGTGTTCCACGTCAGCGCCCGCACCGTCGCCAGCCACACCCTGAACATTTTCGGTGACCACAGCGACGTCATGGCCTGCCGCCAGACCGGTTTTGCCATGCTGGCCGAGGGCAGCGTGCAGGAGGTCATGGACCTGAGCCCCGTGGCGCACCTGGCCGCCATCAAGGGCCGCGTCCCCTTCCTGAACTTCTTCGACGGCTTCCGCACCTCCCATGAGCTGCAGAAGATCGAAGTCTGGGACTACGAGGACCTGAAGGAAATGTGCGACATGGACGCCGTCCAGGCCTTCCGTGACCGTGCCCTGAACTCCGAGCATCCCACCATGCGCGGCTCTCACGAGAACGGAGATATCTTCTTCCAGAACCGTGAGGCCTCCAACAAGTACTACGAAGCCGTCCCCGCCATCGTGGAAGAGTACATGGGCAAGGTCAATGCCAAGCTCGGCACCAACTACCAGCTCTTCAACTACTACGGCGCTCCCGACGCTGACCGCGTCATCATCGCCATGGGCTCCATCTGCGACGTGGCCGAAGAGGTCATCGACTACATGAACGCCCACGGGGAAAAGGTCGGTCTCGTCAAGGTCCGTCTGTACCGTCCCTTCTGCCCGGACAAGCTCCTGGCCGCCATCCCCGAGACCTGCAAGAAGATCGCCGTTCTCGACCGCACCAAGGAGCCCGGCGCCCAGGGCGAGCCTCTGTACCTGGACGTGATCACCGCTCTGGCCAATGCCGGCAAGAACGACCTGACCGTCATCGGCGGCCGCTACGGCCTGGGCTCCAAGGACACGCCTCCCGCCTCCGTGTTCGCCGTGTACAACGAGCTGAACAAAGCCCAGCCCAAGCGCATGTTCACCATTGGCATCGTGGACGACGTGACGAACCTCTCCCTGGAGGAGCTGCCCGCCCCCGCCACCGCTGCCGAAGGCACCATCGAGTGCAAGTTCTGGGGCCTGGGCGGTGACGGCACCGTCGGCGCCAACAAGAACTCCATCAAGATCATCGGCGACCACACCGACAAGTATGTGCAGGCCTACTTCCAGTACGACTCCAAGAAGACCGGCGGCGTGACCATCAGCCACCTGCGCTTCGGCGACAAGCTCATCAAGAGCCCGTACTACATCAACAAGGCCGACTTCGTGGCCTGCCACGTGCCCTCTTACATCACCAAGGGCTTCCCCATCGTCCGCGACGTGAAGCCCGGCGGCGTGTTCCTGGTCAACTGCCAGTGGAGCTTTGAGGAGCTGGAGCATCACCTGGATGCCGCCTCCAAGCGCTACATCGCCAAGAACAACATCCAGCTCTACATGATCAACGCATCGCCAAGAACAACATCCAGCTCTACATGATCAACGCCATTGACCTTGCCAAGAAGATCGGCATGGGCAAGCGCACCAACACCATCCTGCAGAGCGCCTTCTTCTCCCTGGCCAAGGTCATGCCCGAGGCGGAAGCCATCCAGTACATGAAGGACGCCGCCCTCCACTCCTACCTGAAGAAGGGCCAGGACGTGGTCGACATGAACTACGCCGCCATCGACGCCGGCGCCACCGCCTACGTGAAGGTGGAGGTCCCCGCTTCCTGGGCCGACGCGCAGGATGAGGACAAGACCGAGCAGAAGCACGGCCGCGAGAAGACGGTCAAGATGGTCAAGGCCATCCTGGATCCCGTGGACAAGATGGACGGCGACAGCCTGCCCGTCTCCGCCTTCGTGGATCACGCCGACGGCACCTTCGAGCTGGGCGCCGCCGCTTACGAGAAGCGCGGCATCGCCGTCACCGTTCCCAAGTGGGACGCTGACAAGTGCATCCAGTGCAACCAGTGCGCCTTCGTCTGCCCCCACGCCACCATCCGTCCCTTCGTGCTCACCGCCGAGGAGGCCGCTGCGGCTCCCGAGCAGACCAAGTTCGCCCCCGTCAAGGGCATCAAGAACATGGGCGAGTACAAGTTCGCCATGGCCGTGTCTCCTCTGGACTGCATGGGCTGCGGCGTCTGCATCGGCGAGTGCGCCGTGGGCGCCATCGAGATGGTTCCCATGGAGAGCCAGCTGCCCGAGCAGGAAGTCTTCAACTACATGGTGGAGAAGGTCGCTGCCAAGCCCGAGCTCTTCAAGGCCGACAATGTGAAGTTCAGCCAGTTTGCTCAGCCCTACCTGGAGTTCTCCGGCTCCTGCGCCGGCTGCGCCGAGACCAGCTACGCCCGCATCGTCACCCAGCTCTTCGGCGACCACATGCTCATCTCCAACGCCACCGGCTGTTCCTCCATCTGGGGCGGCCCGGCTGCCACCTCCCCCTACACCGTCAACAAGGAAGGCAAGGGTCCCGCCTGGGCCAACTCCCTCTTTGAGGACAACGCCGAGCACGGTCTCGGCATGTACCTGGGCCAGAAGAAGATCCGCGATGATCTGAAGGCCAAGGTCGAGGCGCTCATCGCCATCGAGTGGTGCGACAAGGACATCAAGGACGCCGCTGCCAAGTGGCTGGAGACCTATGCTGACGGCAACCTGAACCAGGAGCCCACCAAGGCCCTGATCAAGGCCCTGGAAGAGGGCATCTGCGACGGCTGCGACTGCGACGCCTGCGTCCTGGCCCGCGAGATCCTGGCCAAGAAGGATTACCTGAACAAGAAGTCCATGTGGATCTTCGGCGGCGACGGCTGGGCCTACGACATCGGCTACGGCGGCGTGGACCACGACCGAGGTGTACTCCAACACCGGCGGACAGGCCTCCAAGGCCTCCAACATCGGCCAGGTGGCCCAGTTCGCCTCTGCCGGTAAGGAGCTCAAGAGCAAGAGCCTGGCCGAGATGGCCATGACCTACGGCTACGTGTACGTGGCCCAGGTGGCCATGGGCGCCAACAAGGCCAAGGCCCTCAAGGCCATTGTCGAGGCCGAGGCTCACAAGGGCCCGTCCCTCATCATCGCCTACGCTCCCTGCGAGATGCACAGCATCAAGGGCGGCATGACCAACTGCCAGAAGGAAATGAACAAGGCTGTGGATTGCGGCTACTGGAACCTGTTCCGCTTCAATCCCGACGGCTACCAGGAGTTCCTCATGAACGAGGCCCGCTACAGCCGTCTGACCCGCGAGTTCCCCGAGCGTGCCGAGTGGCTCTTCAAGGCCAACGAGGACAACGCCAAGGCTCGCTACGAGCACCTGATGAAGCTGAAGACCCTCTACGAGTAAGCCGAAAGCCGAATCGAACAATCGCATAAACCCACAAGCCCGCGGGAGCGATCCCGTGGGCTTGTTCTTTCTTCCATGGGCCGGCTTGAAGATTTTGGACTTGTTCTTTTGCAAAAAAGGTATATAATATGTTCCCGACACCCATCAAGGAGGCGAGACGATGCAGATCGAACTGACAGAAAAGGAGTTCCGGCGGCTGCTGGACCTGGTGTATATCGGCAACTGGATCCTGAATTCCACCCGCGGGGACGACCGCTTCGAGGATTATGACCTGCTGCAGGAGAAGCTCTTCGCCCTCTCCAGCGGCGCCGGTATGCCCTCGCTTGCCCAGCGCTGGCACGGCCACATCTTCCCCTCCAAGGCCTATGAGGAGGGCGGCATCCACGAGGCCATCGCGGATTATGAAGACGCGGTGTTCTTCGACATCCTGGCCGAGGAGCTGGCCCGCCGGGATCTGGGCCTGGAGGACCACGAGCCGGAGGATTACACCGAGCTCACCGCCCGGATGGATGAGTATCTGGACGAGTTCGACCGCAGCGGTCTGAGCGCGATCCATATGGATCTGGATGAGTAAAGAGGAATTGCCATGTACGACGAGCTGACAAGGGAAGATCTGCGCAAGATGCAGGAGGAGCTGGACTATCGGCGGCTGGAGCTGATGCCGGAGCTGATCGAAGAGGTCAAGCGCACCCGCGCCTTCGGGGATCTGAGCGAGAATTTTGAATACAAGGCCGCCAAGCAGGCCCAGAACAAGAACCGCAGCCGCATCCGCTACCTGGAGGGCATGATCAAGACCGCCAAGGTCATCGAGGACCGGTCCTCCGCGGACAGCGTGGGCCTTTTCGACAAGGTGGAGATCTACATGCCCGAGGACGACGAGACGGAGATCATCCAGGTGGTGACCACCGTGCGCTGCGATCCCCGACAGGGTCTGATCAGCAAGGAGTCCCCCTTCGGAAAGACGGTGCTGGGCAAAAAGGTGGGGGACCGCTTCACCGTGCAGGTCAGCGAGAGCTATTCCTACGAGGCGGAGATCCGCGCCATCACCAAGGGCGAGGACGACGGCAGCGCCCCGCTGATGCAATACTAACTGGATTCAAAGGCAAAGCCTTTGAATCCAGAAAGGCTGCAGCCTGCTGCAGCGCACAAATTGGCCTCTTCCGAGGCCAATTTGCACGTTTGCAGGCTGAGAAGTGTTTTTTCCGAGGCACATGTCCCCGGAAAAAACGATCATACTTTTTTCGCGCCTGCGGGCGCGAACTCTGCGAGGCGATCGAGCAAAAAGACGGCCAAGGGCCGTCTTTTTTTGCAAAAAATCCTTGACAAAGCGGGAGAAACCGCTATAATGATATGGCCTGCGCGAGCGGGTAAAAATCCTTGCTCTCATCTGTGAATGAGGGCCAATAGACCAGAAGGAGGTGCAACCATGGCAAAAGCAAGCGAAAAGTACGAAGTAATGTACATCATCAACCCCAACTTCTCCGAGGAGGAGACCGCGGCCGTTGTTGAGAAGTTCAAGGCACTTGTTGAGGCAAATGGTACCCTGGAAGAGTTGGAGGAAATGGGCAAGCGCAAGCTGGCTTATGAGATCAACTACATTTCCGAGGGCTACTATGTGCTGATGAAGTTCCAGAGCGGTCCCGAGTTCCCCGCTGAGCTGGACCGTATCCTCGGTATCACCGATGGCATCCTGCGTCGCCTGATCACCCTGCGCGCTGAGTAAGGAGAGACAAGATGCTCAATCACATTGTCATCATGGGCCGTCTGACCCGGGACCCCGAGCTCAGATATACCCAGTCCAACACGCCCGTGGCGTCCTTCACCGTGGCGGTCGACCGTGACTTCGGCGGCCGTGACGGCGGCGAAAAGCAGACCGATTTCATCGACTGCTCCGCCTGGCGCCAGACCGGCGAGTTCGTGTCGAAGTACTTCCGGAAGGGCAGCATGATCGTTGTCTCCGGCCGCATGCAGTCCCGCAAGTGGCAGGATCGCGACGGCAACAACCGCACCAGCTGGGAAGTCAGCGCGGACAATGTTTACTTTGGCGAGAGCCGCCGCCGCGACGAGGACAGCCGCGACAGCTACTCTCCCAGCAACTACGGCGGAAACGGCGCCGACAATAACCGCAGCGCTTCCGCTCCTGCCCCCTCCGCCTTCGCGGAGCTGGGCGACGACGACGGCGAACTGCCGTTCTAATGATACTATAAAAGGAGGATACCGCTTTGGCTTTCGATAAGACTAACCCCAAGAACCGCAAGCGCAGAAAAGTTTGCCAGTTCTGCGTGGACAAGGCGACTTATATCGATTATAAGGACACCGCCAAGCTCCGCCGCTACCTGTCCGAGCGCGGCAAGATCCTGCCCCGCCGCACCACCGGTACCTGCGCCATGCATCAGCGCGAGCTGACCGAGGCGATCAAGCGCTCCCGCCAGATCGCTCTCCTGCCTTTTTCGTCTGCCATTGCGAGCCGGTGACCGATGTCACCGGCGTGGCAATCCGTTTTCCTTCGCAGGGGCGGGGCTTGCCCCGCCCGGGAACGCTGATCCCCCAACGGGCCGGGCAAGCCCGGCCCCTACGGGGAGAATGGGCCTCTCACGGGCAAAACTCCTCCGGCAGGGGGACCGTTTCCGTCACCTCGTGGTAGTCCTCGCCGGCGAGATACGTCACCGAGACGGCTTTGCCGTCTTCAGTGAACGCTGCGGACAGGAAAGGATCGACTATAGCGGCGCGCGCTTCGGAGAACGCATGAAGGACTGCGCCCGCGCCGGGGTGGAACAGGATACACAGCTCCAAGGTGCTGTTGCCCGGTTCCCGAACCAGGCGCTCCCCCTGCCGGGCGAGGACGCCATAGTATGCGGGGGAGAGCAGGCCCTCCTCCGAGGCATAATACACCGTCCAGCGGGTGCCGATCCCGGTGCCCGCCTGGACGCTCACCGACCAGAGGTCATCCTCCTCTTGCTTCACCTCCGGGCGGCGGTTTACCGGACCGTAGGCCCAGACCAGCGCCCCGGCACGGTCATAGAGATGCACGGCATAAACGCCGTCTTGTTCAAAAACCCCGTAGATCTCGTTGCCCTCGATCTGCTCGCCCGGCGATGTGGAGAGCACACCGTTCCGGGTCAGCACCTCCAGCAGCGCATCATAGGTCCCGGCGGGGAAGCGATACCAAGCATTGATGGACGCATAGGGATTGGGGGAAAACAGGGCATAAATACCATCAAAGTCATAGTAGACCCAAAAAGTCCCGAGATAAGAGTTGAAATCCGTTTCTTCGGGCATGCCGGAGGCTGGGATCACGCGGAAGGCCAGGCGAAGCCACGGCTTGGATTCCAACACCGGGATCGAGGGAGTCAAGATCTGCTCGTCCGGCTCCATGGCATCCAGGCAGATCCGATACAAGGCCTCGGCCGCCTTGCCCGGGATCCATGCGGCCTCTCCGCCGAACTCCACCTCGCATCCAAAGCCCTCCTTCTCCGCAACGTCCGGAGGAAGCATCAGCACGGGGCTCACCGTTGGCACGGTGGAGAGGCCGTGGAAGGCCTCGTCTGGCTCGAACACAGGTCCGCCTCCGCTTCCTCCGGCAGGGGGCAACACCATCGCCACCACGCCCGCCTTTGCCCGCTTGGTGAAGCTCAGATCGGTATAGTCTTCGCCGTTCACCGTGACGTCCGCCGTATACACGGTATAGGAGGAAGCCCCGCGTTCATCCGTCACCCACTCCACCAGCAGATCGCTGCCGCCCTGAACGCCGTAGGAATAGTAGACGTACAGATCTTGCGTCTCCCGAGTGGTCCGGCTGAATATGGCTAGGTGGGAGCGGTGCATTCCGGAGCCCCAGGAATAGGTAAACAGCAGATCCGGGACTTCGTTGAGGCCAAAAGAATCAAAGGGGACTGCGCTGGTAAAACCGTAGCCACCAAAGCCGAACGCCAAGGCGAAGATCTCCTCCCCATCCAGCAGAAAGGCGTCGCCCTCATCGGGGTCCTTGAAAATCCGGCAATCCATGGCCGCGGCGACCTCTTCCGGGGTCACGTCCACCAGGGAAGAAAAGAAGATCTGGGGCAGAAGCCGATCCTGCTTGACAGAGGCCTCGCCGTGCAGGCCCGAAAAAACCGCCCAAAAGGAGTTGTCCCCCGGCTGGAGAAGGAACAGCAGCCTGGACCGATCCCCCGCGATGGCCTTCTGCTCTGCACCGTCCAGGGCAAAGAAGTCGGCGCCTGTACCGTCGTCCAGCCGAAGGGCAACCAGACCCTGCCCCAGGATCAGACCGCTTTCCCCGTCGGCGGAGAAGTCTCCCATGATTTTCACAGGCACCGACGCGTCTGAGGGGTTGCGGATCGTCAGCTGACAGAGGAAATAAACGTAATCATCCACCACGGCAAAGTCCGAGAAATAGGATTCCTTTTCCACCAGATAAGGCTGGGCGGCCTCCGCTGTCCGGGCTCCGCTCTCCGCGTCCGGCGCGGGCTTGGGTCGCGCAAACAGATACAGCGTCAGCAGCGCCGCCGGCAGCAAAAGGAGCAGCCCGGCCAAAAGGGCACCCTTGGAAACATTCTTTCGATTCTGCATACGACGCCTCCTTTCTCTCTGACCGTAGAACGGTTCACACGGCCAAAAGGTTTCAGAAATCTAAAAAAATCCGTCAGGCTTTGCAAAAAGCCTAACGGATTCAGCAGTTTTTGTCAAGAACGCTTGGTATTCTTATGAATTCGCCATTTCCAGGAAGGAGCAGCTGTTCTCCGGGCTTGCCGCCAGGATCGTGGGCTTGCTGCCGTCGAAGGGCAGGGGGCTGCCGTGGATATCCGTGACCCGTCCCCCGGCCTCCGAGACAATGAGCGCCCCGGCGGCGTAGTCCCAGAGGGAGACCTGCAGCTCGAAATAGGCCCCGGCCCGGCCGGCGGCCACGCTGCACAGGTCCAGGGCCGCGGAGCCCTGCCGGCGCACGTCCAGGCCCGCCCGGCAGGCCCGCTCCGCCAGGACGAAGGAGCGGCTCATCTTGCTCTCGTCGTAGGGCGCGGTGCCGAAGCAGATCACCGTCTCGCTGAGGGGCGCCGGGTCTACCCGGATGGGGCGGCCGTTGAGGCAGGCCCCCTCCCCCCGCAAGGCGGAGAACATCTCGTCCACATAGGGGTTGTACACCGCCCCGGCCTCCGGAACGCCATAGTGGGTGTAGGCCACGGAGATGGCGCTGTGGTTCAGGTGGTGGACAAAATTCATGGTGCCGTCGATGGGGTCGATGATGAACAGGTGCTCCGCCCCCAAATCGTCGTTCCGGTCGCTCTCCTCGCAGAAGAAGCGGGCGCCGGGGACGGCGGCGGTGAGCCGCTCCATCAGCAGGGCCTGGACCCGCCGGTCATATTCCGTGACCACGTTGCGGTGGTCGGTCTTGCTCTCGGCAAGGATCACCCGGGCGGCCAGCATCAGCTGGGCCGCCTCCCGCTGGGCGCGCTGGATGGCGGCCAGGATCTCCCGCGGGCTCAGACTGCTTTCCTCAGCCACGCTGGATCGCCTCCCGCAGGGCCTGGGCCCGGTCGGTGTCCTCCCAGCGGACGCCCAGGTCTTCCCGACCCATGTGGCCGTAGGCGGCGAGCCGCCGATAGATGGGGCGGCGCAGGTCCAGATCCCGGATGATGGCGGCGGGACGGAAGTCGAAGACCCGGCGCACGGCCTCCGCCAGCTTGTCATCGGAGACCACGCCGGTGCCGAAGGTCTCCACCAGAACGCTCACAGGCTCCGCCACGCCGATGGCGTAGGCCAGCTGGATCTGGCAGCGTCTGGCAAGCCCCGCGGCAACCACGTTCTTGGCAGCCCAGCGGGCGGCGTAGGCGGCGGAACGGTCCACCTTGGTGGGGTCCTTGCCGGAGAAAGCGCCGCCGCCGTGGGGAGCGCTGCCGCCGTAGGTGTCCACGATGATCTTGCGGCCGGTGAGGCCGGAGTCCCCCTGGGGCCCGCCGATGACGAAGCGGCCGGTGGGGTTGATGAAGTATTTGGTGTTCCCGTCCAGGAGCTTTGCGGGCACGGTGGGCTTCACCACCAGCTCCAGCATATCCCGGCGGATCTGCTCCAGCGTGGCCTCGGGGGCGTGCTGGGTGGAAATGACGATGGCGTCGATGCGGACGGGGCGGCGGTCCTCGTCGTATTCCACGGTGACCTGGGTCTTGCCGTCGGGCCGCAGATAATTCACCAGGCCCTCCTTGCGGATGGCGGTCAGGCGCTTGGCCAGCTTGTGGCTGAGGGAGATGGCAAGGGGCATCAGCTCCTCGGTCTCGTCGCAGGCGTAGCCGAACATCATGCCCTGGTCGCCGGCGCCGCCCACTTCATCGTTGGTGCCCAGGGCGATGTCGGCGGACTGCTCGTCGATGCTGGTGATGATGCCGCAGGTGTCGCAGTCGAAGCCGTACTTGGCCCGGTCATAGCCGATGTCCCGGATCACGTCCCGGACGATCTTGGGGATGTCCACATAGCACTCGGTGCTGATCTCGCCCATCACGTGGACAAGGCCGGTGCTCACCGTGGTCTCGCAGGCCACGCGGCCGTTGGGGTCGTTTTCCAGGATGGCGTCCAGCACCGCATCGGAGATCTGGTCGCAGATCTTATCGGGATGTCCCTCGGTCACGGACTCGGATGTAAAGAAATAATGGCTCATAGTTTTTTGTCCTCCTTGAATTTTTGAGTGACAGCACAGCAGGATCCGGCAAGAGCAGATCCCGAGAGAATTTGAGCTCTGATGAAGGCAGTTTTACGCAGGAATACTTTGTGTATTTCAAGTAAAAATGACAAAAACAGAGCGCAAATTATCCGGGAGATGCCGAGGACGGATCGTGCGGTGTTGTCATAAAGAGAAAAACGCGCGCTGTCCCGGACAGTGCGCGTCAAAGCTGCTTTTTGAAGCCTCATCTTTCGTCTCACCGCCGGATTTGGCACCTTGCGCCGACGCGCAGGTTGCCGGGTTTCACAGGGCCGTTCCCTCCACCACTCTTGATAATGGCTATATGATGGTGAAACGCCGCAAGGCGTTTCACCATATATTCATTGCAAGGTGTTCAATTGTGGGACTGATTATAGCAGGCTTTCCCCGTTTGTCAAGGAAAAATGCAAAAAAACAGCGCAGATCACGAAAGCTGCCGCAGCAGGGAGAGAAATTTCTCCGCCGCGGGGGAGCGGATCTCCTTCGGCGCGCAGGCCACGCCGATCTCTACCAGGCAGGGCGGGTCCAGAGGCAGGGCCACGGTGTTTCCCCGCCAGCTCTCCAGCAGCAGGGCGTTGACCAGGGTGATCCCCAGGCCCACCTCCACCATGGACAGGGCCGCCAGCGTGTCGCCGCAGGAGAAGCGGCGCCGGGGGACAATGTTTTCCTGGAGGAAGAGCCGAGAGTTGTCCGTCTCCCGGTCCGGATGGATCTCGATAAAAGATTCCCCGGCAAAGCGTTCCAGGGGAAAAGCGGACTCTCCTGCCAGAGAATGTGACGTCGGCAGGACCGCCATCAGCTGTTCCTGCTTCCAGCCGATCCATTCAAAGTCACCGCTGCGGCGGCTGATCAGGGCAAGGTCTGCCTGCCCGTCCGCCACCGCGTCCCCCAGCTCCGAGCTGGTCCCCTCGAACAGCTCCACCCGGATCCCCGGCCACTGGCGGCTGAATTCCGACACCAGCCGGGCCAGCATGGGGAGATAGCTTCCGTAGGAGCTTCCGATGCGCAGCCTCCCCCGGTCCAGCCCCAGCAGCGCCGCCAGCGCCTGGTCCGCCTGCTCCTGGGCGGCGAGCAGGCGGCGCCAGGAGGGCAGCATCTCTTCGCAGGCTGTCGTGGGCCGCACCCCGCGTCGCTCCCGGATCAGTAGGGTCAGGCCGGTCTCCTGCTCCAGAGACGCAATGCTGCGGCTCAGGCCCGATGGTGTGTAGCCCAGCTTTTCCGCAGCGGCGGACAGGGTGCCCAATTCCAGCACCTGGAGCAGTACCCGGATCTTTTCCGTTTCCATAGGCTTCTCCTTTGACAAATAGTCAAAATAATGATGATTTATTTTCGTTTTACGAAATGATAAACCGGGCTTATACTCTTGTCAAGAGGTGAGGAGCATGAAAACAAGACAGGCGGAAGGACTTTTAGCGGCGCTGATCGTGGCGCGTGCCAGTTCTCTGCTATTCAGCAAGCTGGTCATGCGCGGCATGGGACCCTTTGAACTGATGGGGCTGCGGTTTTCGCTGGCCTTTCTGATCATGCTGCTGGTGTTTCGTCGGCGATTCCGCGGCATGTCCCGGGCGACTCTGGGGCGCGGCTTCCTGCTTGGGGCGGCATTTTTTGCGGTGATGGCCGCAGAGCTCTCCGGCCTGCGGCGGACAGATTCCTCTACCACTTCTTTTTTGGAGAATACCGCCATCGTCTGGGTCCCGCTGCTGGAGGCTGGGCTGAATCGGCGGCGGCCCGGGGGCCGCACCCTGCTGAGCGCGGGCATGACCCTGGGCGGAGTGGCCCTGCTGACCCTGGGCCGCAGCGGTTTCCGCCTCGGCGCGGGAGAACTGCTGTGCCTGCTGGCGGCGCTGCTCTATGCCGGGGCCATCCTCCTGACAGCGCGGCTCTCCCGCGAGGATGAGCCGCTGACCCTGGGCATTCTGCAAATCGGCTTCATTGGACTTTTCGGCTGGATCGTCGCCGCGCTGTTTGAGACGCCCACCCTGCCGCGGGACGGTGTAACCTGGGGCGCGATCGGTTACCTTGCGCTGGTGTGCAGCTGCTTCGGCTTCACCCTGCAGCCCATGGCCCAGCGCTATGTGAGCGCGGAGCGGGCCGGACTCTTCTGCGCCCTCAATCCTCTGACGGCGGCCCTGCTGGGCGCGCTGTTTCTGGGAGAACGGCTGGGTCTTGCCGGACTCTTGGGCGCAGGACTGATCCTGCTGGGCATCCTGGTACAGAGAGGAAAAGGCAGGTCCCGGGTCAGAAGACAAGAAATCGCGGTGCGCCCTTGGGCGCACTCACATCGGGATACGGCAGCATAAAACGATTGACAGCAGGGAGATAAGAGCATATTCTCATAGCAGAACGTGCAGAAAGCTGCGCCCATGAAAAGGAGCGTCCCATGAGAAAACCGATTGCCATTTTGCTGTGTCTGGTGCTGCTGGCCTCGTTGCTGGGCGGCTGCTCCGCCGCGCCAACGACCGAAGCGACCGCCGCGCCGGAGCAGACAGAACCGCTCCCCACCGATGCCGAGCCGGTCACGGAGGAACCGGAGCCCGTGCCAACCGAGTCTGTACCGGGGGAACCGGAACCTGCGCCAGCCGAGCCGACCCCTGAGGAACCGGAGCCTACGCCGGTGCAGGGTCATTATACTTTCCAGCCCAAGGTCTGCTCGTCCTATATGAGGGAACTTTTCGGGGAGACCATGGTTGAGACCTGGTACAACCTGGTGGATGCGGTCATGGCCGGAGAGGATACCTTTGCCTGTCCGGATGCCCATACCTATGACTGGGTGATGGGCCAGTTTCCCGACAAGTGCTTCCCGGTGCTGGTGGAGCTGATCGACTACTGCTATGACCGGGGGAATCCCGTGACCGACGGCGTGGCGAGCTTTACCTATCTGGTGCCGCCGGAGGAGGCTGCCGCGCGGATCGCGGATTTTGCCGCCCTTGTGGAGGGGATCCTCAACGAGACCCTGGCGGACGACTACACCGATCTGGAGAAGGCGCTGGCGCTGTATATCTACTTTTCGCACCACTATATATACGATTACGAGGCGGCCAGACCGGACATTTACGTGGACTACCTCTCCGGCTACCGCGTGCTCACCACCGGGACCGGCATCTGCCAGGAATTCTCGGTGGCCTACTCCTATCTGCTGCTGCAGGCGGGGGTGGACGCCTCCACCATGAGCGGGCATCGAAGCTATGACCGGGCGCCGCACCAATGGAGCTATGTGAAGATCAACGGGCATGATTTCCACATCGATCCCACGTATGTGATCGGAGATTATGACTCCCTCAGCTACTTCATGATGACCGATGAGCAGCGCGAGGCGGCGGACAGCTATCCGCGCAGCGAGTATACCATTTGCTCCAATTACGCCCAGGATCACCCGCACGCTGACTACTCGGCGGACGACGACAGCTTCCGCCCGATCTGGGCGGGCAGCTTCCGCGGCTTTGACCATGAGACCCGCACGCTGCTGTATGAAGTGTACGAGGATGGGGGCTCGACGATACAGAGCTTTGACTATTCGGGCTGGTGAACACCGGCCTGAGGCAGGACGATCCCGGCGACTCTTTGAAGGCCCACGGCGTATCGCAATGAAAAAGGTGAATAACGCAGTAATTGTATAAGAAAAATCCTCCTGCAAATACTATCCGTGACAACAGATAGAAACACAGGAGGAATTTTCATATGAAAGCAACCGGAATCGTGCGGCGGATCGACGACCTGGGGCGTGTGGTGATCCCCAAGGAGATCCGCCGCACCATGCGCATCCGCGAGGGTGACCCGTCACAGACGACATTGGAAAAATGGCAAAAATTCAGCTTTTCCATGTTGGATTTGGCCAAAAGGATGGGGATTGAGTAGTACATATTGACGGAGAATGACTGTTCTACCATGCGCATCCAAGAGGGGTCAAAAAAGTTGCACAAAGGACCTAAAGCCTTGAAATGACTGATTTTTTGCCGTCATAACCTTTTTCAATGATTTCAGCAGCGGTAAATCAGACCCCGAAAAAAGTGCAGGATTACCAGAAAAATCCCCTGGGATCGGCTAAAACAGCCTTCCCTAGGGGATTGATCTTTGTTGACCCCCCGATAAAGGATCTCGCTATGATTGCATCACGTGGCGAATCATCTTTTCCACGTCCTCCGTCATCCCGATCGGCAGGAGACGGATATCCGGATGCTCGTTTTGGAACACGACAAACAGCTGATGGGCAAAGCCCTGCCCGATCCAGTCCAGCCCGGTGAAATCAAGCGTTACTTCTCTAAATCGGTCCAGACGGCTGCAAAGCCTCTTCGCCTGAGAGCGGGATACAGGACTCGACTCGAAGTATTGCTGAAGCGGGATCTGTGTTTTCGTGAACCCGCTGTCAGGATCGGCATATAGGTCAAACACGTCTTTTGCTTCTTTATTTGAAAAATTGGAGAGAGTCATTCGCACAATGGTTCCCTTGGCCGGGAGCTCATTGATGAGCTTGTCATTTTCAAAGCGGCTGTGCGTAAAGATCAGACCGGAGGAGAAGATCACGAATTCATCCGCAAGGCGGGAGGAAAAGAAGATGCCTTCGCCTGAATGATGGGCAGAGTCCGTGGTGATTTTTCCCTTGAAAAGCTCTCCAACCGCCTCTTCAAGTTCTGACAGGCCGAGATAGGCTCGAATCTTTTCAAAGATCCCGATCCCATCGTCTGCAATCTGGACACAGGTATTCAGATAATCCTGCGTTACCGTTATATCCAGATGCTCCGCCTGCGAGTGGTCGATCACATTGTTGATGATTTCTCCGCACAGATAGTCCCAGATCCCGCGCACATTTGCAGGATAGCCCGCAAGGAGAGGACGCACAAATTGTCCGTAGATCGTGTCCTCGGAAGAAAAGATGGGATTGTTTCTTCCGAGACGTGTGTGCGCTGTCCTTGTTGTAAGAACATACTGATCCCGTTTTTGTTTTTGAATGATGCCGTCGTGTTCAAGCTGATCCAGATAACGGTATACCGTCGCTGGTGTCACATCAAAGGTCTCGGCTGTTTTACGAACAACGGACGTTTGCTTTTGTGAGATCTTTTCCAGCAGATAGAGCCTGAGCTGCTCTGCTTTATTTGCACTTAAGCTCATCAGATCATCTCCTTCAGCAAAAAGTATAGTTGAAACTCTACTTGATGTCAATAGATATTATACTTAACAGATCAAGAAAATATACTTTTGGCCGCACAAGTATATTTTCTCAAATCGGTGAGGGCTGGTCATCTCGCTGTCATCGCTTACTCTTGCGGCAAAGAAAACCTTTGCGGTGTTTCAAAAAGGAGTGCCAATTCTAACGAATGGCACTCCTTCCACGGTCTATTCCCATTCCCTCCATCCAGAGACGTTCAGCCATTCGGAGACAGGGGTTTTGCTTTCTCCGATGCATTGGTCGAAAGAGATATTTCTGTGCGGATTATAAAGGGTGTTTTGCTCACGCTTTTGTTTCTGCGTCAGGCTCTTTATGCTGTTAAATGCTTTCACTCTGGAAAAACGCCCAGTCTCATCCAATGCTTCATAGCAACACAGGATCATATCATGTAAGCCATCTTCGTCTGTCGTTTCAGACAGCAGAGAGAAAACAAAAGCCCGAATCGTAGGCGGTAAGGATTCTATTTCCGCTGCAAACCTGTTTGGCTTTTTTGCTGGGTTGTAGGAGGGTTTTCGCTATGATCCCCTTGCCAGAAACCTAATTCTTTATTGTAACTGACTTCATATCTTGCAGGTAATGCAATTTTGTGGTCTTTGAGATGTTCTAACGCGGAGGGAAGTCGCTTGGATCCATTCTTGGGAAATCTGACCGCGTTCTCAGAAACGGACTCAATGATACAAAGATGTTTTGCATCCTCAGTAAACCTTATTTGAACAGGTTTCCCGCTCAGCTCCGCTGCAAGTTTCCCGTTCATAATCAGTCTGCCATCTGTGTAAATGTTCACACGCAGGCTACTGATATATGAGTCGGGAGGATCTACGATAAAAGTGAACTGCTCCAATGGTAGAAATTTGTTTGTTGCCATTTTGGTGGCCTCCTTATATTTGATCTGCACATAGTGCAAAGCCAGTATACAAGGCAACCATTTGGCAAGCAAATATTTGCTGGAACAGTTCATGTCAACGGGGAACGGGTATTCTACCGTGGACATCCGAGAGCGGTCAATTCCTTATTTGATTGTTTTTACTATATCAGGCTAAAGACATATTCTTTACCCCGTGGAAAAATGTTATAGCGCCATGACTGTAGGCAAAGCCTGCAGTCATGGCGCTATAATTGGCTGAAACTCTCCCAGCGGAATATCCCACGTCTCGCGCGTGTCTTCCGGCTCCTCGTAAAAGTCTTCGAAGTATTTCCGCCAGCGTGCATTTTCGCCTTCCTCTGACCCTCTGCGCAGGCCCACGATCAGCCCGCCGAGGCCGCATACCAGCGCAGCCGCGCCCAGCAGATAAAGCCCACTCCGATAAGCTTTCATCGTTTCCCCCCTTTTTTCTTTATCTTTTCGCTTCTGTGCCGGTGAACAGCGGGCAATCGGCCTTGCAACCGGGCCAGTCGCCGCTGCACCCGTTCCAGCACAGGCTGTGCGGGTTGTCCTCGTTCCCCCAGCATTCTGCAGAATGAACGTATTCGTCTCCCTGCTCATTCCGGTAACAGATCAGGAGTGCACCCCCGCCGTCCATGTCCGCGTCCACGGGCGTCCATATATGCTTTTCCATAGCAAACGTCTCAAAACTCGTCGAAGTCCCAACCGGGATCCCGTTTTCGGCGAGAGCGACGGAGCCTCTGTTCGAGCTGCAGCAGCAGCGCGCTAAGCAGCTTCAGCCACTCCGCCGCGGCCAGCGCAAGGATGCCGATCCCCAGCGAGCGGAGCCCATTCTTATCAATCTGCATGATGGATCCCTCCCTCTGCGTCATTGTGGGAAGCCGCGTGAACGGCTTCCCACATTTCTTCTTGTCACCCCAGAGCGCCGAACAGCTTCTGGTTTACCCGGTTGGTGACCTCCAGGTAATAGGCCCACTCGGCGGTGGTATACTCGCTCTCGTCCAGGGCGTCCAGTTTTTTCCCAAACTCTGCGTAGCGTGCCATGAGCTGAGAATAGTCGTACAGCATCAGCGCCGCGCTGGCAGGATCCGCCTTGCTGTATTTTTCCATAAAGGCAACGTACTCGTCCATGAAATCCTCGTAGGAGTCCATGAACTCCTTAAACTCCGGGCGGATATCGGACTGAGCCAGAGGTGCCTCCGTGGGTTCCGGCGCTGAACTTGTTTCGGATTCTTCCTCCTCCGGGGCTTCAGTCGCTTCCGGCTTCTCGGTCGGCTTGGCGGTGGGCTTGGGCGTGGATCTGGGCGTCGTGGTCACTACGGGCTCGGAGCGCCCGGAGCTGCTTGTCCAGTCCGATCGTCCGCCCACTCGGTTCCACAGATTTATCGCGATCACCACAACCAGAACCCAGAACCACCAGCGCTTGTAGATCGGCCTCCGCTTGCACTTGGGCTTCTGTGTCGGATACTCCACGGGAACGGCCTGCCGCACCGGGATCTCCGGCGCTGGGACAGCTGCCCGCGCCGGGGCGTTTCCCGTTGGCTCGCCGCATTCGGAGCAAAACTTCTTGCCCTCCGGCAGCTCCGCCCCACAATTCCTGCAATATGGCATGATGCAAACCTCCTCGACGATATTTTTGCCTGCCGATTATAGCAGACAGAGAATCGTGCCGTTCCCACCGTTTTGGTGGGAACGGCACAGCTTCTCCCTTCTGAGCTTGTCCTTGCGAGCCAGCGACAGATGTCACTGGTGCGGCAATCCGTCCTCGCCCTCACTCGTAGTCCCGCAGCATAGGCCGCTGCCCGTGCTGCTCCAGCAGCCGGTTGACCTCCTGCAGATCCCAGATCCCACTGCCCAAGGCAGCCAGCAGCACCGCGTCCCGAGGGAAGCGCCACCACAGCGGCGCCATGCCGTAGCGCAGCAGTGCCTCCTGTGTCTCATCCGGCTGGAACCGCGCCGCGAAGCAGAGCCGCAGG
Organism: Oscillospiraceae bacterium; assembly: GCA_902765595.1. Classification (GTDB taxonomy): domain Bacteria; phylum Bacillota; class Clostridia; order Oscillospirales; family Oscillospiraceae; genus Limivicinus. Next base: position 24,945 of record CACXAQ010000012.1, read on the forward strand.
ATCAGATCCCGCTGCCGGGTGCGCTTCTCCTCGGCGATCAGCTTGTAGCCGAAGTTTTCCGACAGATCTGCCGCCAGGAATACGTTTTGCTGCAGCAGGCCTTTCTCCCGGAGCTTCCGCCGCATGTACGCCGCAAAAGGCCGCGGCTCCGTAATCAACTCCAACCTATTCTGATCCAGAAACTCGCCCAGCGCCTCCACCCGCAGGCCGCCTGCTTCGTTCTCTTTTCCGCAAAGGATCGTTTCTTCGCTCATCTTGTTCACCCTTTCATAGATGAACACCGGCCGGGATGGACCCGGCCGGTGTTCTATGATAAGGACTGAAATTTTTGCGAGGGGATATCGGAAAGAAGTCGCTTGACTCTTGGACGGATGCGGGCAGAAGGAGAGCCCGGCGGAGAAAGCTTGCGGCTACGCTCCTTCGTTCTCCACCTCCCTGGTTATGCGGAACAAGGTCGTGCATGCCTCCTCATAATCCCGGTAGCCCAGGATCAGCATCCGGTTTTCCAGCTCATGCATCACGTCTACGAATTCATCCAGGCGCTTTTGGGGGATCGAGCACATGATCAGCACATAGCGCGGCCAATCCTTGTGCGTAAAAGCATAGTTGACTTTCAGATCGTCAAACCCGCGCCGGGCAAGGAGGCGCATCCCCTCCTGCTCACAGCCGTCGATGAACGCGACGTCTTTCCAGAACAGGCTTTTCGGCAGATCCGTACGCTGGCCGGTGACATTGAAAAGCGCGTCCGGATAATAGTCCAGGGATTCCGGTTCCTCGCAGCGTTTTCCCGTTTGCTCCCGGGCTTCTTTTGCGGAAATGACGCCGTATTCCACCAGAGCTTTCAGGGCATAGTCTTGATAGTCCGGATAGCCCAGCTCCGGCATGTGCTCCGCCAGATCCTCCGTCGCCTGCCGAAAGGCGTCGCCCTCCCGGCTGCGAACCTTGTACATGCGCAGGAAGCAGTTCGTTCGATGATCCTTGACGCTGGCACACTCCCGCACCCCCGTCAGGCTGAGCCGGTCCAGTTCCCGCTGAAACTCCCCATTTCTGCCATCCACCACGGTAAAGAAACGATTTCTCGGCTGCTTCTTCCCGCGAGCGTCGATGTGTTCCACCGCATTGCACGCGCTTGCAAACGTATTGTCCATACAACTCTCCTTTCCCACCCGCTCCCGCGGGTGCGTCACATGGTTTCTCTCGGTCACAAGGAGGGCGGAAATATTTGCGAGGGGTTCCCGTATAGTGTGAGGTGCTCTTGTAAGTGTGAATATATAAATGAGTTCCCTTTCTAAAAATTCAAACAGATGATATAAGAAGAGTATCCTCTGCTATGGACAAGCCGTGCATAGCGTGGTATTATTTGTTTGTCGAATTAATTACTATTTCGGCGAAAAGAGAAGAAAGTGATAAAAAAGTGATAATAGGAGGAGTGTAACATGAAAAAAGCCTTAAAAGTCATTCTCGGTATCATTCTTGTCGTTATCGGTATTCTCATTATTGTCAATGGAATGTTCTTTTAATCTTGCAACGCTAGGGTACATTTTTGGCTGATAATGCGCGAGAAAATAAAAAGGTATCGTCTAAAATAGGCGAAATACACGTTCAGAAAGTAATACGCTTATATTGTCGAGATTATTGCGTGGCATACATAAAAGAAGCTAAAAAGAATCGCATGGCATTCCCTATAGTTTACAGACGAAGAAAAACCACAGTTGGACAACCTTTGATAACTGATAGGATGGGGAGAATATGGGTGAATTCTTTAAGAAACTTATCTCTTTCTTCTTAGCATTGCTCATAATTGCGGGCATTTTTGTTGCTGGCTACTATTACGGCCCATCCATTGCTTCAAAGTTGTGGTTTCTTCGTAAGCCGCATACGGCAGAACAAATTCCTGATTCTAATCCGCACACTGCAGATGAAGTGGTAGAGGTAGAAGTGCTAGAGTCAATTGACGCTTCTGGTGCTGGAGCGATTGAAATCAGTCAACAAAAGGTTCCGTACGTTGTTGAGGTGGACTTCACGCCGGTTCTGCTCGAAGAAGCTCACCTCGAGAAAAAGCTGGTCATTATGACTCAGAAAGCGACAGCTTCTGAAACGGCAAAAAAGGATGGGTTATTTAGTCTCGCCGTTTTTAAGCAAACAAAAGCTATAATTTTTCACGGGGAAGGAACTTTCTATGTTGATTTGTCCTCTCTGTCAAGTAGTGATTTTGTGATTGACAATGACAAAAAAACGATAACCATATATATTCCTAAGCCTCAGTTGACAGTAAGACTTCTTCCCGAAGAAACAGAATTTTTTGACTCATCAAATGGAACATTACGATTCGGCGAATTTGAAATTTCCCCTGAAATAATGACAACATTGCAAACTCAAGGGATCGAACGGATTAAAGAGATATTGGATTCGGACCAAAGCACATGGGAAACAGTTGAAAAATTTGCAAAATTATCCGTAAAGGAGATTTACGAACCTCTTGTTGCGGCACGAATTGAAGCTGCTCTTGAGAACGCAAATGATGAATATGCTGTTCCTCCGAGCTATACGATCATTGTGGAAATCAAAGGAAAATAGACTTGCCTTATCTCTAGGGCAAAAAGAACACCAGCAGGGGGAAAAAGAAAAGCCCTGCTGGTGTTCTTTTTGCTATATAACAATTCGAATTAATCCAAGAAGAATGCATCAACTTCTTCAAGAGAATTCAATACTTCCTCTTCCCTGACCCCTGCTGCGCGAGCAAGTGCTGCGGATTGAATCAGCCGCTCATGAAGACCGGGAGTAAACGCATCTTCGATCAGATGCCGGAATTGTTCTGACTGATTGTGGACTTCGTTACAATATTCTTCATATTGCTCCTGAAGTTGTTTGTCAAGCTCATGTTGATTCTCAAGATAGGCGCTCAGAATTGCCTGCTCTTTTTCGTAGAGCCGATATCTTCCGTATTCAAACGCCAACTGCGAAACGGCCTGTGCCAGCTGCGAATACTCTTTGCCAATCAGCGAACTCAAAGAGGATGACAAAAGCTTAATCATGGCTTCTAACGACAACCATAAGCAATCATCAACATAATCGACCTCTGCTATTCTTCCCTTCTGCAGAAGCGCGGATTTGCTCCGTATTTCGGAAGAGATACTCTTTATGGAAGCAAGAGATCCCTTTGAAACGATCTTGGATATTCCTTTCGCTGACAGGTCTATGTAATCAGCGTATAGACTGAAAATAAACTCACTGTAGCACTGGCCTTCTTCGAGAACAGCATATTTTGAGACATTGCTTGCAATGTCTGTCCAGTCTTCCGCCTTTATTTCCTTGGCTTTTTTCCCCGCTGCCAATGTATCCACAAGGAATATTTGAAAGACAGTTCCCATTTTCAGGAGATTCAACTTCGCGCTGTCTTCGCTGGCTGCGAGTGCGCATAGGTTTTTCTGCACTGTTGCGATTGTTTTCATTGCTTGTTGTATCTTCTCTCCCGCGGAAGATGTGAGCAATTCTTCGATCGCGATTTCCTTTATGATATCCATAGCAGTTCCCCTGTTAAGCAACCGTCTTCCCAAACAGCGCGGATAGTGCCTTTGTCTGATTGACCAGTGCACCAAGACTTTTCTTTTGCTCATCAGAGAAGGAAGTGTAATCCCCGTTAACCAATGCAAGGCAATTCAAATATGTTCCGCTTACACCCTCTCGGACAGCAACAGTTTCCTCCAGGATCTGCATGATCTCTGTATCCAGCTCTTTGATTTTCTCAGTATTCTTCTTTACCGCTTCAATCTCCTCATTTTTCTGCTTGTTGAGCTTTGCCTTTTTGCTCGTGAAGAGGAGTATCGAAGTCAGAAGAGTAGCGCCTGCAATCGTCCAGCCGATTGGTCCCGCCATGGCTAGAAGCGCATTCCCGGCAACAATCCCTCCGCCGCCTGCCGAAAGAGCACCGCCACCCAGCCACGCAAGCGCAGCATTCGTTGCAGCCGCACCGGACAGTGCCGAGATTGCAGTTCCCGTTGACGCTGTCCCGAATGTGGTGGCAACCCACATTGCAGCAGTGGGAGCCATAAACGCAACAGACGCTCCTGCAGCGATACCAGCGCCTGCCCCGCCAGCCGCCTCACGTGCAGCTTGAAGTTCGCGCTGTCCAAAATCCTGGAGGCTTAAGAAGCTGTCTCTTTCAAGCCGGATTTCTTCAAACTCCGCGTCGAATGCTTTCGGGCGGTTAGCGATGCTGTTGACAAGACTCTCTACAAAACCGATCATATCAACGGCACGTGTTCTCTCAATGAAAAGCTGAACGCCTTTATCGCTCATCAAGGTATAAGCATCATTGTACTCCGTAACGGACGATTCCAGCATACGATCCAATTCTGTAAGTTTTTCCGCGATATCATCCTTCATTGCCATTGCGGAATCTCTGATTTCCACGGCCTTCCCACTGATAATCTCTCCGGCTTTTGCGGCCTTTTCTTTTGCCGCTTCAAGATCAATTGCCGAGGCGCTCTTAACGGCTGCATTTTTAATGGATTGAAGGCTGATCTTTTTCTTGTCTGTCATGATATAATTCCCCCATGTTATATTTTCAAGACGATGGTTTTCGACGGAACTAGGGATACTCAGCTTCTTTTGATTACGCCTGGCGCGGAGATGATTCATTCGCAAATAAACCCAGCATTCAGCGGAAAAGAGGCTATCTTTACTCGCCCCCGATCATCGTCCCCATCGACCCTATCAGATACAGCGGGATCAGGCGAACTTCGCTTCCGCTGACCTCGTCCAGCATGGAGGTTTTGACCGAAACGGGCGGCGCGTACTTCTTGCGATACTCGGCCAGAGAGCGCGCCTTCACGTTGCTCTCCGCTTTCACCTCGATGGGAACGATGTGTGCGCCGCATTGAACGATGAAGTCGACCTCGGCGCTGTTGCCCGAAACCCAATAGTACGGCGTGGCGTCCACGTGCTTGACCAGCTCGCCAAGCACATAGTTCTCGGTCATGACGCCCTTGAACTCCGTGTAGATCCCGGAGGAATCCAGTACGACCTGGGCAGGCAGGCGAGCCAGGCGGCGCAGCAGGCCCACGTCACAGAGATAGAGCTTGAAGCTGGTGGCATCCGCATAGGAGGACAGCGGCATAAACGGCTTCTCCACCTTGCAGACCTGATACACCAGCCCGGCGCGGATCAGCCATTGCAGCGCGTCCTCCAGATCCTTGGAGCGCCAGCCCTTTTTCACGTGACTGAAAATGAACTTGCTGTTGGGCTTGGCCAGCTGCTGCGGCACGGACGCCCAGATCGCGGAGAGCTTGGGGAACTCGCTGGGCGGGGCATGCTTGGCGAAGTCCAACTCGTAGCTTGCGAGGATATCCTGCTGGATGGCCTCGACCTTTTCCAGATCCCCCGTCTCGCACCAGACAGAGACCGCTTCCGGCATCCCGCCGACCACATAGTACTGCTTCAGCGCCGTGCAGAGCTTGCCGCCGATCAGTTCCGAGACAGACGCACCCGGCTGGAAGCGGGTCAGATAGTCCGCCAGGGCCTCATTCCCCGTCGCCGAAAGGAACTCATAGAAGGACATGGGGTACAGCGTGCGGATATCTACCTTGCCCACCGGGAAGGACTGGTTCTCATGGATGGCAAGTCCGAGCAGGGAGCCGGCGCAGGCCACGTGATACTCCGGCGCGTTCTCGCAGAAATACTTCAGCGCCGTGATCGCCCGCGGGCACTCCTGGATCTCGTCCAGAATGATCAGCGTGTTGCCGGGCGCGATCGTCCTGCCCAGGTACAGCCCCAGCTCGAACAGGATACGCTTCACGTCATAGTCCTGCTCGAAGAGCGAACTCAGGGAGCGGGTTTCCTCGAAGTTGAAATAGGCGACGTCCGCATAATGCTCCCGCCCGAATTCCTTGAGGATATAGGTCTTCCCGCATTGGCGCACGCCCTTCAATACCAGCGGCTTGCGGTTCGGCTGCTCCTTCCAGGCGAGCAGCTCCTGTGTGATATCCCGTTTCATAGGACGCATCATCCCTCTCGATCACAGTGTCATGTGAGACTATCATAACCATATCTGACGAAAAAGTCAATGCCGTTGCGTTATTAAATGTCGAAAAGCGTGATTCAATCACGCTTTTCGGCATTTATATCTTTGTTATCTCTCTATCCTTCAGTATCTGAACGCTTTCCTCGTCACCCTTCTCCGCTGCTCTCCTGAGCCATTCGTATCCTTTTTCTACATCTTTTGGGATGTCGTCCTCTTCAATCAGCATTTGCCCAAGAAAGCGCATCGCCTGAAGATCGGCTGCTTCGGCAGCCTTCGTCATCCATTCCAACGCCAGAAGCGGGTTCCTTTCAACCCCATCACCATTGATGAGCAAAACCCCGAGACTGCGTTGAGCTTGTGCATTCCCTTTATTGGCAGCCTCCAAATAGAGAGCGTAGGCTTTCTCATAATCCTTTGAGACAAAGAGCCCTTCCTGATACATGTACCCCAGAGCCGTTGTAGCGTCTGCGTACCCTTGCTCATGGGCTTTTGTGAACCACCAGCAGGCCTTTTTGTAGTCCATGGGGACCTTAAGGCCATTGAAATAATCGGAGCCCCAATTGTACTGCCCAGCGGGATCATTCGGCTCGATAGCTGCGAGAAGGATCTCAACCGCATCCGAAGGCCGTCCCTCGGAAAGGGCTGTGTGTGCCAATTCATAGGCTGTGACTGCGCGAGCACAATTGGTTATTTCGTTCTCACGAAGCGTGTTCTCAAGCTCTTTCAGAACCTCCCGTGCTTGCTCAAATGCTGCTTTTTCATCCCTCACGGCTGCAACCTCCGATATGCGTCTCGCTGCTTTTTTCAATTCAGTCCTTTAGAATGATCCGGATGAGGATTTTGTAGTACATGTCGTTGACGAGCTCCTTTTCCCGTACTCTTCCGTAGACCAGCTTTCCGGCATCCATCAAACGGGCGATGATCTTGTTGTTCGCACGGGAAATGTAGCCAAGTTTTCGATCTTCCGGTGCAGCAAGGGCCGGTGTTCCGCAATACCCCAGCAGCTCCGCGTCTGTAGTTTCGACGCGGATGGCGTACTCGTCATAGGGATTGTCCGGCTCCCGCACAAGACGGAGCAGATCATCCACTTCCAGCGATTCGAACAGCTTGGCGATGTTTTCTACATAGCTCGTTCCCACAACTACCATAGAAATCAGGTAAATCTCGCGCTCAAAGGGTAGGGGCAGGGGTTCGGATCCGTCCGGGCGGTTGATTGCCCGGAGCAGGTCTCGTTTATCCGGCCGCAGAATCAATTCTCCCATGTTGCGTTCTCCATTCTTTCGATGCGGAGGCGATAGTCCTCCGCGGCCAGCTTCAGTTGCTCCAGCCGCTCCCGAAGGGCAGTCTTTTCCTGCTCAAGGCGGACCGGATCCTCCAGGATGTCCTTTTTCGTGTATGGATAACGGTTCTTGACGGTCCGGATCTCGGCCCGGACGTTTCGGATCATGGTCAGAAGCCGCAGCTTTTCTTTTCGAAGCTCTTCCAGGCGGTATTCCGCGGTGATTCGACCATCGGGCCCCAGCGCGCCGGAAATCTCGTTGAGCGTCTTGATGTCGCCCTCCTCGTAGGCTAAGTTCGCACGCTTGAACAAGTCCTTCGTCTGTTCGTCCTGATCCGGATGAAGATCGGGGTGCATGGCCCGCACGATGGCGCGGTACAGCTTTTTCAGCTGCTTTTCCCGGTCGTCAGCTTCCTTCGCCTTCTGCGCAGCTTCCGGTGAATGGCCCGAGCACTGCTTCTGCGCGGAACGCTGACTCTTCGTCTCGTTCACCTTGCGGACAAAGTCCTCGAAGGCGTTTTTGAATTCCTCAAATTCGGCCTCCAAAGTCGCCTCAACCACCTCGGGGGCGGCCTTTCTGCTGCGATTGGCCTCGGCCTGCAGCAATTCCAATCGGCGGCGCAGATAGCGCAGCTCGCCGTCCGCCTGGTAGATCTCCGCCTCCAGCGATCCGAATTCGCTCAGATAAGCGGCTTCGAGTTCCTTGCAGACCACAAACACCAGATGGTCCCGCTCCATGACCAGCGAGGTGAGCGCCTCGCGCAAGGCTGTGATCTCTGCCCGGAGTGATTCTTCGTCTTCCTTTTCCGACTCTGAACACTGTCCCTCCAATGCAAGATCGGCGGTCGGAGAGATCAAGGGAACGAGCGACCATGATTCGTGGGCTTCTTCCACTGGTGCCGATTCAGGCAACCCGATCAAATTGGAGATGAACGAAGCATGCTTGAACGAGGCATGGAGATGAGCCTTGATCTCTTCCGCACTTTGCCATTCCTGTACCTGAAGAAGGTGGTCAACGATCTGCCGGAGAGCAGACGCCAATTCGCGCCACAAAAGGAGTGTTCTTTGATCCGCCACTGAGTCGATCTCATCCGCTGCAGCCAGAGATGTCAGCGCTGTTTCCGCACAGCAGAATGCGATCTGCTGGGTCTGATCCGCATTGAGTTCGTCTTTTACTTGAAGGAAAGCATTCATCTTGCGAATTGCGTCCACGATGTGGGAAACGCGCGCCTTCAGGGAATCGTCAATTTCCATCATTCATGCCGCCTTTTTTCAAAGAAACGTAAAGCCCTTCTCGAATGGAGCACAAGACAACTAGAAAGGCCATACCCCCCGATGAAAACAACTAGTATTCCTTCGTTGTATGCCTGCATTAATCCTTTTAGGAGGGGCGGAGTTTTAAGATTATATTGTCCTTCGTTACTCCGCTCCCAAGGCTTTAAACACGGCGTCTTCTGCGCTGCTGTAGAAAATCAGGTTGAAGCAGCCGATCAGATCCGACGGCACGGTTCCCAGGTCTGCGGCAGAGGTGATCGGGAGCAGCACCTTCTTCGCTCCGCTGTCGAGACAGACCTGCAGGGCGTTTGCGAGCTCGTCCACCTTGAGCATAGTGCCGCTGATGCTGATCTCACCGAGGACTGCCATGGAGCTGAGGACAGGCTTGCTGAGCGCAATAGAGCACAGCGCGATAAGCGTTGGCAGGGCGAGTGTTCCCGTTATGCCGATGCCCTGGAGATCCTGGTAGTTGATGATGTAGTCCTTGGCTGTCGTGCTGATGGAGCCGCTGATGCGCTTTCCGTTGGCCTTCAGGAAGTTGAACGCCGTGTTGGTGGCTTCGCGTGCATCCCGATCCGTTCCGATTCCCGTCCGCTCGAACTTGCCGCTGCCGGGGAGCATTTGGCTTTCCAGACGGAACACGCCGATCATCCCGGCTTTCCCCCGGCTCACGGTGTAGACTTGCCCTGGATTGCACATCCCTTCAGGAATGAGCTTCCCGCCGCCCTGCTCCGGCACGGACACGTAGTGCTCCTCGAAGGTCTCGTTGTCAATGTAGGAGAAGTTCACGTCATAGAACTCCATGCCGCCCAATTTCTTGAGCTGTTCCTTGACCCTGCGCCGCATCTCCAGCGCGATCTTCAGGATCTCTTCAAGGTCCTCCTTGGTGAAGTCCCCATCCGGGTAGATCAGCTTCACCAGACCGCCGACCATCTTTCTGACAGCGATGGTGTCCCGCTGGTTCAGGTTCTTCCCGAGCTTATAAAAGCGATCCAGCGCGTCTCCGTACTGCTCCTTCCGCAGCTCGCGCAGGAACTCCGCCAAGTAGTCGGTGATAAATCCATAGTCATCGGTAAAATGCTCCGGACGGAACTTGGGGACCTCCCAGCCTGGGATATAGCAGTGCATGCGGTCGAGGAAAGCGGTATCAGTCCCCATCTCCGGCGGGAAGGGGTCAAACAGAGAGGCCGTCTTCAGCAGCACATCCACGCTCTGGTTAATGTTGCCGACGAAGGCCATAGACGCGTTAGCAGCCTTCTCCTCCTTGCCGCGGGCAAAGGAGCCGGAAGCCATATAGTCCTTCATGATCTGGATGCCGTCTTTGTCCTTGAACTTGATGCCGGCGACTTCGTCGAAGGCAACGCAGTCCCACAGACCCACCAGGCCCATGGTGTGCTTGCCCATGTTGTAAAACAGGTTCGCCACCGTCGTCTGTCCGCCGGAGACCAGGATGCTGTTGGGCGAGATCTCTTTGAACAGGTGGGACTTGCCGGTACTGCGCGGTCCCAGCTCGCAGAGATTGAAGTTGTTTTCGACCAACGGGGTCATGCGCAGCAGGAGCAGCCACTTCTCCCGATAGGAAAGCTCGTCCGGTTCCATACCGATAGAGCGCAGCAGAATGTCGATCCACTCATCCTTCGTAAATGCCTTGCGCCCGGCTTTCAGATCCGCAAGATCCACATGCGGCATCTGGATCGGGGTAAGTTTCCGGATACTAATGAGAGATTCATTCTTCTTTCGGGGCTTTTTCTCCACGAGGGAGGCGTCGGAGTCCTGATCACTGGTGTACTCTAGCTGGATGATGCACCAGATGCCGCCACAGAGGAGCCTATCATACTTCTCCGGGTACTCTTCGGAGATAGGAATACTTCCCAGGCCGAGGTTTGAGAACCGCGCTTCATACTGGTCGTATTTCAGGTTCAGCTCCACGTTAACCTGATCGATAATCGTCATGGCGCCGCGCTGCCGCAGGCGGGATAGCACCTTTTCCGACTCATCGGGGCGCACATAGTTGTCCGCGAGGATCCGCTTGACATTCTCCACGCCCCTTGCCACGATCTCGTCATCGTCAGAGCTGCAATACTGCCCGAGTAGGAACTCCAGGACATAGGTCGGGACATTCGCCCCCTCCTTGATCTTCTTGGTCAGATCCTTGCGCACGATCTTGCCGTCAAAATGCTCGCGCAGTTTGGCTTTCAGCGTCTCTCTCGCACTGTTCATCATATCGGTCTGATCCATTTTGAGCCTCCTTCAGTGCTTTATAACTCGAAAATGCTCAATTGCTCTTGGATTTGTTTTTTCCGCGGCCGCTTTTTCCGGCGACTGCATTTGGGACAATTTCGCCCGGATGAGCGGGAAGCAATCGTAGCGTCCCATTGGTTCCCACATTTTGAACAGATCCATGCGACCTTCTTCCCGCTGTGCTCAGCAAGAGTAGTGGGATCAAGGTCATTTTTTTGATAATCCCATTCAAGGAGAAGGTCGGGTCGTAGTGTCGCGAAGTCGTTCTTTCCCGGAATAACGGCTTTATGTGAGCAATAAGGGCAACCTCTTCCGGATACCCTGTGACTGATAGTGCTCGGCCATTCGTATCCACAAGTTTCACATTTCCAGAAGACTTTGACCCCGCTGCCGCAGGTTATTGTCTCAGGAGACACAGTTGTGTTCTTCTGATAATCCCACTCCTTGAGTAGTTCCGGATGCAAGGATGCGAGACTGCCTTTAGATTTGACAACTGTCTGGACACGCTTTTTGGATCCTCGTATCGCGGCGCATGCCGGGCAGCCGTTTTTTTCCTCTCTTGTGCGATCGCCAATCGCCGCATACCATTTGTTCCCGCACACCTTGCACGCCCAAGCGACCCGTTCGTTTGAATGTGGCGGGAAGTTTTCTGGAATCAGCGGGCTGTTCGCATCGTAATCCCATTCTTCCGCAACTCCTGGAAATTCTGAGGCTAATGATGTTTTTCGGATATTTAAGTAATCGAGGATCTGCTTCCTGTCTCGCCGGACATCCGGAATGACGATCTTTCCCAAATGGTACAGAAGATTGTTAATCGCCCAGTTGAGGTATTTGTCACTTGCGTCCGGGATCTCGATTTTTCGGTCTGATAAAAGGATCGGAGAGTATCGGCTCATCTCTCTTACACGGATCAAGAAGATACCATGTTCTTTGCAGATGGCATACTTCCGGGCGTCTCGAAGTTGGTTCATTTGAGATGAGTGATAGAGACGTCCGTCATACTCGATTCCAACATTCAAAGAAGGGATAAAAATATCCAGTTCCATCGAGGAATCAAAGATATCTTTATATGAGCTGATAGCATCCGGAAATTCTTGCTTGACGTAGTAATAGATTGCTTGCTCCGGGAAGGAAGTTCGAAGCATATCTGAGCATTTGGGGCATCCGCTTCCAGCCTTTCTTGCGCAAACTTGAGCCTGATACTCATGTCCATAAGAGCAGATCCACCAGACCTTTTCCCCGCTTGCAGGGGTAACGTCCTCTGCGCTCAATTCGCCGTTCTTGCTTGGGTGCCATTCTTTCGCAAGTTCGGGATTGATCGTAGCAAGGTCGTTGAAGCCTTTCAGAACCTTTTTGTTCGCGCAGTACGGGCAGCCGACCCCGGAGACACGAGAACCGATGACCGCCTCCCACTCATGGCCTTTTGCGCAGACCCACCAGGCCTTTTTGTGCGTTCTCGGCATTACTTCCGTGGGAGAGACCTTGTTTTTGGTCGGATGCCACTCTTTGGCCAATTCCGGGTACTGCGAGGCAAGATCTGTCTCTCCCGGGATCGGGAGCTGGTGAGAGCAGTATGGACACCCGCGGTTATGCTTGACGCGATTGGAGATCATGGCGTCCCATGAATGGCCGTTTTCGCATCTCCACCATACTTTCGTATGACTTGCTTCACCCAGCGTGTTTGGATCAAAGCCGAGTGTGCTGTTCTTTTCAACGTCCCATTCACGCATCAACTCTAGATGCTCAGCGACAACATGTTTCGGCTTTTTTCCCATTCCTATTACCTGTATATTTGCTTAGCTTTTCCCTACTTCTGTCACACAGAGAAATCAAACTCATCAAAGGCAAACGCGATGTCGATTTGGAATTCCTCTTTCACCGGTGCCTGCAGACCGCTCTCATCCGCGATCACCAGAAAATACGGCTTTCGATCGCTGTAGCTCTGGGAGCGCAGATTGAAGTTGCAGCGGAAGGTCCGCTTCTGAGGGTCGTCGCTGGTCTTGTCGGCAATAATCTTATTCGTGTCGCTAATCTTCTGCCCGTTTTCATCCGTGAAGTAGAGCAGATACGTTGCCTTTTCGCGGTTCCCGCCGACGGCCTCCTTCTGGTGGAAGCTCAGCGAGAAGATCATGTTGCTGATCTTACGGCTTGCGGAGACCAGGCTGATGGTGACGGGCTTGGTGTCGATCTTGTCCCTGTTCATCTGATACTGCTTGGTCGAGCTTCGCAGGAACTGGAACTCCAGAACCGGAACGACCATCTCCTGCAGGCTGATGCCGCCGTGTACGAAGTTCAGGCCGCCGCCCTTTTTTTTAATCCGGACGTTCTCCCGGGGCGTAAAGGCATCGTAGGGCGCAGTTCCGTCGAAGAGCCGCACCGGCATCAGATACTCCGGCACCGCACCCTTCCTGGTGATCAGGTAGCGGCGGTCGACCTCCACGTCCATATCGCCGGGTGTGGTCTTGTCGACCTTGCTGTCTTCATTCAGCGGGCTGTATGTATAAAGAAAGCCATGGTCAGCGGTGACAATGACATTTGTCCCCCCGAATTCATTTACAATGATCCGGATGAGATTCTTGATCTCGTCGATGGCGTCTTCACAGGCCTGGAAAACGCCGCTGTCGGACGTGTGGCTGACCTCGTCGATCTTGTCGTGATAGATGTAGACGACCTCGCTGCCTTTCACAAGCGCCGCTCTCTCGGCTCTCTTGAGCCCGATGATGCTGTCATAGCGCAGGGCGATGCCGCTGGGTTCCATGGCCTTCAGGACCTTCTCCCGCATCCCCGCGTCGGTGGACATGCCATCGGCTTGTACCGCGAGCGTGCCGTTGCCTTTTTCGACGATCTCCAGCTTTCGATGCGGGAGCAGCGCCGCCATACCGTACTTCGTCGCCGTGGGGAAGATGCTCTCGCAGCTGTCCAGCTTCACCTTACACTGCATTTCCCGCTGGAGTTGTTCAGAGAGGGAAACTGCGACCTCGTAGCGGAGCGCGTCGGAGATGATGACGAAGATCCGGTTGGATCTGTATTTTATGCGGCTTAGATAGAAGTCCTTTTGTTGGGGGAGATCCTGGATCGACCCCAATTGGGCAAGATCGTCCACGCAGGCGTCGGACCAGTTCTCGCCCAAAAGGCTGAGGAACCAGTGAGCATACAGGCCTTCCACCTTGTCCGCCACATGCTTGAACAGGTCGTCCAGAAGGGGCTCAGAGCGCTTCAGGCTACGCTGGAAGCACAGATGGAACTGCCGATAGAATGTGTCCATCTGATAGTAATCCGTCGTGTAGGCCTTCCAGATGCGCTGTGGCTCCACCAGGTGAAAGCCCGCGGAGTGCTCCAGGAAGAAGGCCTGCATATTGGCCACCTGGAGGAGCCCGTCGTAATAGCAGGCGACCTTGTCGTACCAGGCCATGGCGCGCCGCTTCTGGACGCAGGCCTTGATGCTGTCCACCTGGATGATATGGTCGCTGATCTCCTTCATCAGGGCCACCAGGATGCACTCATTGATGCAGGGGAAGCATTCGGTATCCGCCAGATCCCCAACGGCGAGCTGCGAGAAACGCTGCCGGAGACGCGCAGCATGTTCCACATAGCGTGCGATCTCAAAGAAGCGGGAGTTATCCTCGCTGTGCAGCTGATCAGACACAAAGTCATAACACCAGGCCTGATGGGGCGTGGAGAGGTAGGGCTCCAACCCGGCAAGAAGGTCCGGATGCATTGTCCGCGTGGCGGCTGTCAGCAGCAGATGCGCGGCGAAGCGGCCCAAACTCGGCTCCTCACCCGTCTGATACCCGGTGGCCTGGGAAACCATGACCCAGAAGGGCTTGTCCGCCCCATAAGTCACGAAGCTCTGGTACACCTTATTCTTTTCCAGATCTAAGCCTGCTTCCAGCACAGCCTTAACGATGGCGGCAGGGCGAAGACTACCGCAGCCGCAGAGCGCGGCCATTACCGCCAAATGCATCTGCGAAGCGGTGGAGATGCCACTGCCCAGCTTCTTTACAGCGTCCCGGCGCTCTTTCGCCCGGAAGAACTTCCGGTAGCGCTTTACCTGGTTGCGGAGGATGGGCGTGGCGTCCAGGCCCATCTCGACCATCCAGATAGAATTCAGGTCTGCGCGGAACTCTTCGCTGTAGAGCCGCACATTGATGAGCCAATCGTCATCGTCCCGTGTGATGCTGCGCGGATCGTAGACCAGGAAGTTGGAGCGCAAATCGTCCTCGCACAGCAGCTTTTTCACGGCGAAGGTGTTGCTGCCGGTCAGTGCGACGATCCTGACGCCGTCCAGTTCAATGCTGTCCAGCTGATCCTCAAATTCTCGCTCCTCATCGTACCAGAAGATGATCCTCCTCTGATAAAACTCCGGCAGTGGCGCGGCAAAGCGGCGCTCCAGTTCCTGTGTGATCTTTTCGGCATCCATAAGCGTGCCTCCTGTATGTTTTGCTTAGGCCTTAAGGGATCTTATCTCGGATGGTGATTCGGAACGCGGTGCGTTCCGATTTGTATGATCAGATCAGAACACGAACGCATGCGTTCGCAATTCACCGCGCGGTGCGGGGCCTTGGGGAAGCTATGGCCTCTTCAAAGCCGGAACACGCATTCCAAATCTGAATGATGGTTGTTATTCGTCTGGGTTGACTGTCCAATCAGTGAATGGGCGGCTCCTGAAGCCAACTCTTTTCCGGAAGTTTGTCCGCAAGCGAGAGTTCGCCAATACCTCTGTACTGCTCGTATAGGTGCCAAGCTTTGATTTCATTTGCCTTCGACCATCCATCAGCAAAATACTCATCTGGACACAGCCCTTGGGTTAGTCCTTTTTCCTTCAAAGCCTTTTCGTACTCCTGTTGAGTAGAACGCAGGTTCTCTAAGACGAACTTGTCAAATCGTTTTTTGTCGGTGTCGTTGTGAAACACAAGAAATGCTACCCCCGGCAACTTGTTCCATCTTTCCCCATACCAATGGTTATCCGAATATGATAAGCAGAGAAACAGCTTGCCTAATATGGTTTCAGTATTGAAATAGACATACGTCAAAGACGCTCCCCTTGTTAGGCTCCTACCCGACGGAACAGTATCTGATTGAGGGAATGGGATCAAAAGGCGAGCCCCATCAAGATAAAGGACCTTACACCTGAACAAAACAGTTGAATGGTATGAAATGACTGCCTCGCTGACAGTATACGATGGATCAAATTGGTTTTCTGCGATGTTTTTCATGATGAGGTTATCGGAAAACCGTTTCTGATCCTCAATATCCCGAATCCTTATCTGGAATTCTGGAAACAATTTATGATACATGGCTTGCCCATTGTTAAAATCTCCAAGCCAATCCTCCGGGTGATCCAAGAGCCGAGACAATTTCTCAGTAATGGACAAGTCAATTCCAAATCTTTTTCTCCATAAGTACTCTATCTTGTCTAGGTCAGCTATGGAATCTATTGGTGTGTTGGTGTCGCCGATCCTCGTATAGATGTAACCTGCTCTGACTTCTCTATCGCGATCTCTCTCCTTCTCCAAAAGGAAGAATGGGGTTTTAGAAGAATTTGGAATAACAATAACGTCAACTTTCTGGTCGACCTCTTTTTCATCAGGAATCTTGATCGTCTCAAGATATATTGTTGGACGCAATCCGCCTGCGAATTTCTTGCCTCGCAAGAAACTAATGAGTTTTTGTTGGTCTCGTCTGTTCTCTTCCGGAACACCTTTGACCTTTACGCCATCAGGGCTCTTGCTGTCACTGACTCCAATGATAATGTACGCATCTTTTCCGACTTGATTGTTGGCCATGCAAATGATGTCATGAAGAAGATCTGCTTTGTTACTGTGCCACTTTTCTTTGAAGTCCCAGTAGTCTCCCTCAGTTTTGAGTTCAATCAGGCTCTTTATTGTATCAACCAAATCCATAAGTTTCCTCCTCACTTGATCTTGGCCAACACGTCCTCAAACTTTGCGTAGTTGACCTTGACGCCGTCGTCCAGGTCGATGGGGATCATCTGGTCGGCGAGGTGGTGGATCTTTTCCTCGTAGACGCGGAGCTCTTCGGCCTGGTCTCGGAGCTTCTGGAGCTGCTTTGACAGCTTCACTCGCTCGGCGGTGGAGGCGGCGGCCATGCGGGCCTCCAGGTCGGCGATGGCGGTGCGGTAGCGGCTCTGCTGCTCGTGGACATAGTCCGTGCGGATGCGGGCGATGGTGTCCGGCTGGTAGCGGTGCATGTAGATCAGGCACTTGAAGCCGTTCTTCTTGCCGCTGTCGAAAAGCCAATAGATCGGGCGCTTCTGATACATCTTCAGGTGATCGGGATAGAAGTCGTTGAGGAAGTAGCTGCGGATCACATCCCGGGGCGAGCCTTTGCCGCCCAGGGCGTCGGCGATGAAGCGCAGGTTTTGTTCGAGCGTTTCTTCCCCGTAGACCTCTTCAATGAACCGTACGAAGCGACCCACGATGTCATCTTTGAAGTACTCATCATCGCATATGGGAATAATGTTATCCGCGTCCGGCTCAAGCATCTCATGAAAGATGACCCCGTTTGTCCGATATTCCGGTTCCAGCTGCTCTTGACTGATCACCCCAGGCTGGTCATTTAGTTTATCCACGAAAGACTTCAAGGAATACGGTTCTCCGGCAAAGAGCAGGCCTGGTTTGTAGATGCTGTAGCGGCCGAACATGCAGCCCACGGCGTAGGAGATCAGAGATCGGATATAACGTTGCCGTCACGGATGCCATACTCTAGTTGGATCGTAAGCCTTGGTTGTAAAGAAGAAAACAGATTCGAAAGCTCTTTTCCATTCTGCTCTGATGTTTCGAGAATCTTCCTCGCTGCAGGAATAGTAATCATTTTATAGTTTGCTGCATGAACATCAGAAAGATATATGATAGCTGTATTGATATAGCTGTGTATTTCTTGCCTTAGAAATCTTGCCTGAAACAGATCAGATGCCCACTCTTCAACACTGAGAGTGGCATCATCCTTTGAAAACAGGACTTTATCATCCAATGTAGCCAGTATAGATTTTCCAACAATGATAACAAATTGCTCCATTGACGTTCCCTTTCAACAGATACTGACAAATCGTTTATTATATCAATAATCTGCCCATACGATCTGCTGTGCAGCGTGGCGGTTTCTCTTATCATAAGAGAGATATTGCTTTACATGATTATCATAGCATATTACACGCCTTTTTTACAGGCTTATTCTCCGCTTTCTCAAGTGGTATAGTCATTGTTGGACAACATAGCGTCCTAAGAAGTACGGTCATAGGCTCCTATGTTTCATTTTTTTCGAAATCTGATTTTCCTTTTCCACGTCAAGATGCTATATCTCTGTGGCGATATAGTCGGCTCAAACCGGGAGCATACTTGGAGCAAGTCAAGAAAACAACAATCTCCTTGGGACTTCATTTATCCCAAGGAGATTATCATTTATGAGAGCCTTACGAAATATCAACCAGCACTACCCAATGGCCGTTGCGTTTTCCGTTGGCGCGGCGGAGGTAGCCTTTTTCTTGAAGTGCAACCGTGCGTGTTTTAACCGTGCGCTCCGATCTGCCGATCATTGCGGCAAGATCTTTCTGTGTGATCGTCGGGTTTGCTGCAATTATGCTAAGCACAGCCAGCTCTTCCAAAGTGCAAGAATTGCACTTTGAAACATCGACGATGGCACTTTGGGGCGGAGCATCATCGGCTTTGTAATTCACATGGAGATAACGGTTTTTCAATTCATGCTGCGCGCCGAGCAGGAGGTTTTCAAAAAACTTTTCTAGGAACTCGCTCGTGGCATGGATTCCTTTTTGCAGATTGTTGTAGTTGGCGCGCACAAGAGCATTGCGGAAATACCAGGAGTTGGCTGCGAACACATCGTTGTTCACCGCGAAGCCGAAGGACTTCAAATACTTCACGATGAAAACCGCAGTAGCGCGTGTGTTGCCCTCGCAGAAGGGGTGGATCTGCCAAATCCCCGACGCATATTTCGCCATGTGTTTGATCGAGTCGGGAACGGAAAGCGTGTCATAGGAGAACTGCTTTTCCTGTGAGAAATCGTAATCCAGCGTATCTCGGATGCTCTCCCAAGACGAATACACGACGGTATCGCCGCCGAGCACCCACTCGTTTTTTGTGATGTTGTAGGTGCGGAATTGGCCCGCGTGATCGAAGACACCGTTGAACAAACGCCTGTGAATGCTCTGCAGCTCGGCGGGAGAAAACTGAAAAGTTTTCTCTCCCAGCAGTTCGGTGATGCGTGCGGAAACGATGTCCGCTTCCATTGTGCCGGCTTCGACTGCCTGACGATTCTTCTGTTCCTTGTAGTAGCTTTGAATGCGGCGCTGCGCTCCGGCAATATCGATATTGCCTTCGATGTGTTCTTTTGCAGTCTCCAACAAGTACGAAGAAGTTTTCAGTCCATCCACCGCCTGGAGACCGATGGCCGTTTGCCAGGCCGCACTTTTTTCGACGCGCTCCGGCTCGCCCTGACGGATGTATTCACTTAATTCAAGCTGCCATCTGTCCTGCTCAGGCATGGATTTCAACTCCTTTGCGCTGCGATGCTCTGTAGATATTTTACCACATAGCCGGAACTAATACAAACGAAAAACTGCAAAAGGCACTATGTATAATTGCATCCTTCTTCCCGAAGGGTGCGTTTCTATATGGATCGGTTTCGGCTGATCCGGTTGCTTTTACTTTAGGGCTGATCAAGCATTTCCTTTTTGATTGGCAAATCAAAAACCGTGACTGCCGCAGGCAGGAACCGCGGCGAAAGACGCAAAGTGGATCGAGGGATTGGGGAGCGAAATCCCCAACAAGTGCCGTAGGAAAAAACACGAAATTCATTTTTGTCTGTCAAGGCGAAACTTGCTCTCAGCAAGTTTTGGCATGCGAAGCAAAAGGCAAAAACGAATAAGTGTGGCACGGCGCGAAACTTGCTCTGGCAAGTGGCGCCGCATAAGTGTAATACGGCGCGAAACTTGCTCTCAAATTGTTCGCGGTCCAAAATCATTTTCTTTTATAAAATCGAAGCGAAATCTGAGAGATTTTTTGAAAATCGATTCTCAATGTCATAAAATAGCCATTCCCACTGCCTCGTAAGTAGAGGCAGTAATTTGTTTTTTGCGGGGGACGAACAATTTTTGCAGAAGGTTGTAAAAACGCCTTTATCACTGCCTCGTAAGTAGAGGGAGGTTTGTATATGAAAAAGAAAAACCTGGAAAACTATGATAGGAGGTGAGCTGAATGGAAATTGAAGTCAAAGACGAGGAAAAACAGGTGAATATCTGGCTCACCCGTGCGGAGAGCCAGGACCAGGCGCTGCTGGAATCCCTGAAACCGATCTATAAGAAGTACAAGGATAAGAAGTATCTGGTCGCGGTGTTTCATTCCGGAAAAGGAAACATGAAAGAATCGATCCGGGATCTTCTGATCTACAACAAAACTCGGCTGCGGGAGTTGGAGATGGAACGGGAGAAGCAGCCCGTTGAACAAAAACAGCGGGTGGTCAAGCGGGAAATGGCGCGATAATGCGCGCGCCATCTCCTTATGTCAGCACATATGACTTTTTGCCTTGGTTATTCCACTTCTGGACAATAATCAAACCGTTTTTCGTGGAACACGAAGACGTTTTTCCCGGCATACTTCTTGTAAATGTTGTAGATCGTTTTAAACTCTTCGATCGTGATGGCATGATCTCCGATCGGCAAAGCAAGGCAAACGCCCGGCATTCCGTAAGCGAATTGCTTTCGGGTAATGTTAACGTGAGCCCACCAACAGCCGTAGTTTCCGTGATAGCCGCCGAAGGTAAAGCCTTCATCACGAAGCCACGAATAGAATGGCGCATCGCATCGTTCCAGCGACTTGTCACAAACGAGAAAGGCCTCAGTTTTCCCGCCTCCGATCCGCAGAGGTTTTTCTTCCATTGTTATTTCTCCTTTTCCTTTATTCCATAAAGAAAAGACCCATCGTCAGATGGGCCTTAAGAAGCATATTCGACCCATCGTTCAAGCCTTGGCACCTTGCCGCAAAGCGGTAGGTTGTCGTGCGGTCAACGAGCTTGTCTCTCGCGCACTCTTTATGGTGAATGTATCATATCATAAGCAGAGGAAGAAAACAAGCGATTTCAGACGGAAAGACTGTTTCACGGTCGAATGAATCAGCCGGCACAAAGAATACTAGTCAGAAAAGGATACGGTATTTCTGTTGAAGTGGCTTTCTGCAAAAAACTTTTTCTTGCATTCCCGACAAAATGTGTTACAATACTATCAACGAGTAAAAACGAAAGTTGGTGATTATTGTGATAGAGACCTTCGATATTGCGGGGTACTGCCGGATCTCCGTCGATGAGGAGCTGGACCGGGACAACACGTCCATCGAAAACCAGAAGGCGATCATCGAGGATTTTGTCAAGGAAAAGTTCCCCGGCAGCAGCCTGACCTTTTTCGAAGACCGCGACCGCAGCGGCTACACCTTTGAGCAGCGCGAGGGCTACCAGCGCATGCGCAGGGGGCTTTTGAACCACACATACGACATTCTGGTGGTCAAGGATTTCTCCCGTTTCTCGCGCCGCAACAGCCGTGGCCTGGTGGAGCTGGAGGATCTGCGCGATGCCGGGGTGCGCATCATCTCCATCGGAGACGGGATCGACTTTCCCAACGATGACGACTGGCTGAAGATCCAGTTCCAGTTTCTGATCAACGAGATGCCCGTCACAGATGCGTCAAAAAAAGTGCGCGCCGTTGTCAAGCGTCGTCAGAAAGACGGCCAATGGATCTGCGCCGCGCCCTACGGCTACAAGATCAACGCCCGGCAGGAATTCGAGATCGTACCCACCGAGGCCGAAGTCGTCCGCAAGATCTTCGAGCTCTATATCGACGGCTGGGGCTACAAGCGGATCGCCAACTGGCTGTCCGATGAGGGCATCCCCACGCCGCGTATGTCCGAGCGGGAGCGGAAAGAAGCCGAGGGCAAAGAGTACAAACGGCCGGTCAAATCGGTGTGGGCCATCGTCTCCGTGCAGGGGATCCTGGACAACGACTTTTACATCGGCACCATGCGCCAGAGCAAATACACCCGCAAGAAGATCAATGGGGCGGATATCAAAAAAGACGTGAGCGAGCAGATCGTCATCGAGAACCACCACCAGGCGATCATCAGCTACCGCGACTTCCGGATCGCCCAGGAGCTGCGGCAGTCCCGATCCAAGAGCGACTACCGGGGCGTAAAAAAATACGAGAACACCTATACCGGTTTTCTCGTATGCGGGGACTGCGGCAGTCCCATGTTCTCCATGAGCCGCCCGGATCTGCGGGACGCCTACCGCTGCGGCACCTATCATCGCCAGGGCTTGAAGGGCTGCACCAGCCATTATATCCGGGTGGACACGCTGGACAAGCTGCTGAAGGAATACCTCCGAAAAGTGCGGGAAACCTCGGCAAATATGATCGAAATCCTACAAAATGACATTCAAAAGCAGGATGAGGACCTGGCCGAGAAAGAGACCGCTGCTGACAACATGGAAGCGGTTCTCGAGGAGCTTCAGGAGGAGCTTCAAATCGCAAAACGGCAGCGCGTGCGCGATCTTCTGAAGCGCCCGCAAAACGAATCCATCATCAACCGCACCTACGACGAGATGGAGGCGGATATCGAAAATCGAATTTCCAGCCTGGAAAAACAGATAGAATTGACCAAAAATCGCGAAAATACGATCATTCGGGTCAACAGAGCCGCGAAAACCGCCATCGAGGTCTTCGACGAGATTTTGGAGAAGGACAAGCTCGATCCGAAGGATCTGCACCTGATCATCGACAAAATTTACGTCTTTGAAGACCACATCGCTATCAAGCTCAAGGACGACATCGACAGCATCCTCCGCTGCGGGACGCTCCCGGATGACCCGGTGGAAACACCAGAAGATGAAACTGATACCGAAATGTTCGAAAAGAGCGCCGAAACTTTTATTTCCGGCACGAAAGATAGCTTAAATGTCACAATAGTCCAGGAAACTGAGAAGCGCCCGGACAAGGTTTTTCGTGCCAATGTTATCTGTGACGGTGACCCGCTGGAGATCTTCACCGATAAGGACGGGGAGCTGATCTTTAAAAAGTATTCCCCCGTCGGGGAGCTTTCGGATTTTGCCGCCCAGATCTGCGACAGCCTGCGCAAGTCCACCGACGGCATCGCCGCCGTCTGCGACCGGGACGCGGTCATCGCCATCGCGGGCGGCGCACGGCGGGAGCTGCTGAACAAGCCTGTCAGCGCCCAGCTCCACGAGATCATGGAGGGGCGGCGGACCTACCGCCATCAGAGCGGCGGCAGCAGCGTGCCGGTGTCCTCGGAGGACGAGGGCTTTTGCCTGTCCGTGGCGGCCCCGATCCTGGCGGAGGGCGACGTGATGGGCTGCGTGCTGTTCGTGACGCCCCGGGGCAGCGTCCCGGGCACCGAGGTGGAGTACAAGCTGGCCCAGACCGTAGCGCTGTTTTTGGGAAAACAGATGGAGAGCTGAAAAAGCTGGTGTTGGATCGCCAACACCAGCTTTTGAACTGTCGCTTTGCCTTACAGCGGCGTGCGCCCGTTGCAGAGATAGAAGATGGTCAGCAGACCGGGGCCGCAGTGGGCGCCGATGACCACGCCCAGGCCCGTGATGGTGATCTCGCCCACCTGTGGATAGGCGGCCTTGATGGCGTCCCGCAGGATCTCCGCGTCGCCCCGGCAGTCGGCCTGGAGGATGTGGATCTTGAGCCCGGTGGGGTCGATGCGGCTCAGGTCGCCCAGCACGCCGTCCAGAATGGTCTGGATGGCGGCCTTGCGGCCCCGCACCTTTTTGGCCACGTCCAGGGTGCCGCCGTCGGGCACGTACAAAACGGGCTTGATGTTCAGCATGGAGCCCACCAGCGCCGAGGCGTTGGACACGCGGCCGCCCGCCTTCAGGTAATTCAGGTCGTCCACGGTGAAGCGGTGGGCGATCTTCAGCTTGTTCTCCTCGCCCCAGGCAATGACCTGGTCAAAGCTCTGGCCGGCCTCCATGCGCTCCACCATCTGCTCCACCAGCAGGCCCAGGCCGCCGGAGATGCAGAGGGTGTCCATCACATAGAGCTTCCGCTCCGGGAACTCTTCCCGGATCTGCTGAGCGGCCTTATTGGCGTTGACGAAGGAGACGGACATTTTCTGGGACATGTCCAGGAAGATCACGTCCCTGCCGGTCTCCAGCAGACTCTTGAAGAAATCGTAGTATACGAATTCGTTGATCATGGAGGTCTTCAGCCGGTCGCCTTTGCGCATGCCGGCGTAGACCGCGTCCCGGCTCTCCTCCCGGCAGTCGTCCTCAAAAAGCTTGTCTCCCACGGTGTAGGTGTAGGGGATGAAGGGGATCTTGTGGGCGTCCAGCCAGGTGCGGGGCAGATCGGAGGTGGAAGAGGTGGCGATGATGTAGTCAGCCATAACGATCCTTCTTTCTGTTCTATCATTTTTCGTCAAACAGAATAGCACAGGCGGGGTCGATTTGCAAGAAAATTGCTCCCTGTGCAACAGGGAGCAGTTTCGTTCACCGCAGGATGGGCTGGAGCTGCCGACCCTCCAGGGCGGCCTCCACCGTCTCCCCCAGGAGGGAGAAGTCCGCCTGGAGAGAGCGGGGTTTTTGATCCGGGTCATCCTGCCCGAAGGGGACGAAATATACATTCTTCCGGTTCAGCAGTTTCCCGATGTTCTCCGCCGAGCCGGAGAGCCCGTCGTTGGTGGAGAAGGCCAGCACCAGAGGGCGCCCGTTTCGCAGATGGGCCTTGGCCGCCATGGTGACGCTGCTGTCGGTGATGCTGTGGGCAAGCTTTGCCAGGGTGTTGCCCGTGCAGGGGGCGATAAGCAGCGCGTCCAGCGGCAGCTTGGGCCCCAGGGGCTCCGCTTCGGCAATGGTGGTGATGACGTGCTTCCCGCACAGCTCCATCAGGCGCCGGATGTGCTGAGCGGCGGTCCCGAAGCGGGTGTCCGTCTCGGCGGCGGTGTCGCTCATGATGGGGACCAGATCATAGCACCTTAACAGTGCCGGGACGGCGGCAAACACCTTTTCATACGTACAGTAGGAGCCGCAGAGCGCCAGCCCCAGGCGTTTTCGTTCCATTTCGCTCATTCCTCCTGTTCCTCAATGGCGGCGTACACCGCCTTTTGCAGCAGCCGCGCCGCAGACTCCGGCGCGGTCTCTCCCGGCAGGCCCAGCGCCGCCATGGCGTGCAGGCCGATGTTTGCGGCAAGGCTTTTGTCAAAGCCCCCGGGGGGCGACGCCAGCTCCAGCAGCAGGGCCTCCGGCTGGATGAGGCACAGCATCCCCTCCGTCAGCACCCGGGCGGGCACGGTGTTCACGATGAAATCAAAGCCCCCCAGTACCGGCTCCAGCCCGCTGTAGTCCAGGGCGTCCAGGCCCAGCGCCCGGGCCATGGCCCGGTCCGCCTTGCCCCGGGCCGCCGCCGTCACCCGGGCGCCCAGAGCATGCAGACGCAGGGCCAGGATGCGCCCGATCCGGCCCCAGCCCAGCACAAGCACCCGGCTGTCCCAGAGCGCGCGCTCGCTTTCCGCAATCATCCTGCCGATGGCGCCCTCGGCGGTCAGGGCCGCGTTCCCCACCGCCAGCTCCGGCCGCCGCAGGATGTCGGCCACCTGCAGCTGCGCGCGCAGGGCCCGGGTCACCGTCAGGTCGCTGAAGCGCCCGCCCACCAGCAGCTGCCCCGGCCACAGGGCCTCGATCAGGGCGGGCATGGGCAGTTCCTCTGCCGAGAGGGGCGCGTTGAGATAGCCGCCCTTTTCCGCCGGCATGGGCAACAGCACGCAGTCCGCCGCGTACACGCAGCTCTGCAGGCAGCTGTCCCGGGGGATCTCCGCGGGCAGCGCCGCCTTCTCCAGGGCGAAGCTATGTACCTTGTGCCCGTCGCGCAGCAGCAGCTCCGCCAGCTTCGCCGCCCGCCGGTCTCCGCCCACCACAGCAAATCTCACATTTCCTCACCTCCGGCTCATACTATTCTGTTGGACAAGGCGGAGTTCCTATGGTAGAATAGCGGCAAAGATAAAAGAAGTCGGAGGGCAGCGACATGAGCAGAGCAGACGAGATCTTCATTCAAAACTGCAAGGACATTCTGGAAAACGGCGTCTGGGACACGGACCAGCAGGTACGCCCCCGCTGGGAGGACGGCAGCCCGGCCCACACGGTGAAGAAATTCGGCATCGTAAACCGCTATGACCTGTCGGAGGAGTTCCCCATCCTGACCATCCGGCGGACCTACTGGAAATCCGCCATCGACGAGCTGCTGTGGATCTGGCAGCAAAAGAGCAACAACGTCCACGACCTGCGCACCCGGGTGTGGGACGCCTGGGCAGACGAGAACGGCTCTATCGGCAAGGCATACGGCTACCAACTGGGAGTCAAGCACCACTATCCCGAGGGGGACATGGACCAGGTGGATAAAGTCCTCTGGGACCTGAAGCACAACCCCGCCTCCCGGCGCATCATGACCAACATCTACACCTTTGCCGACCTTTCCGAGATGGCGCTCTACCCCTGCGCCTACTCCATGACCTTCAACGTCTCCGGCAACAAGCTCAACGCCATTTTGAACCAGCGCAGCCAGGACATGCTGGCCGCCAACAACTGGAACGTGGTGCAGTATTCCGTGCTGACCATGATGATGGCCCAGGTCTCCGGCCTGGAGCCGGGCGAGTTCGTGCACGTGATCGCCGACGCCCACATCTATGACCGGCATGTGCCCGTCATCGAGGAACTCATCCGGAACGTGCCCAAGCCCGCGCCCAGGTTCCTCATCGACCCGGAGGTGAAGGATTTCTACGCCTTTACCCGGGACAGCTTCAAGGTGGAGGACTATGAATACAGCGAGTTCACCGGGAAGATCCCGGTGGCGGTGTGAGGAGGCGCGCCATGGCCTTGGAAGCGATCGTGGCGGTCTACGCGGACTGGGGCATCGGCCTGAAGGGCACCCAGCCGGTGGTGCTGAAGGCAGACCGAAAGCATTTCCGGGAGGTCACCGGCGGAGACGCGGTGATCGTCGGGCGCCGGACCATGGAGGATTTCCCCGGCGGCAAGCCCCTGAAGGGCCGGCACAACATCGTAGTGACCCGGCAGCCCCTGGCGATCGAAGGGGCCCAGGTGGTCCACAGCACGGAGGAGGCCCTTGACGCCGCGGCCGAGCAGGGCCGCTGCCTGGTCATCGGCGGGGCCAGCGTGTATGAGCAGTTTTTCCCCTGGCTGGAGAAGATCCACATCACGAAGATCGACCTGACGCCTGAGTCGGACCGCTGGTTCCCCGACCTGGACGCGGAAGCGGACTGGGTCTGCACCCAGCAGGGTCCCTGGCAGGAGGAGGGCGGGATCCGCTACTGCTTCTGCACTTACGAGCGGCAAAAGAAAACGGCAGAATAAAAGAGGGAGGCTAAGCCTCCCTCTTTTATTCTGCCTCTCACTGGTAGATCGCCATGATCTTTCCGTCGTTCCAAAGCCCTTCCATGATCTCCGCGATTTCCCGGTACATGGGGCAGCCCTTGAAGAAGTCCAGCATTTCATGGGCCTGCCGGTCGATGGCCGCCTGTTCCTGCGCATTTGCCTCTTCTCTGCGCATCCACAGCATGCAGATCAGCTTGTCGATGCACAGGTCCTCGGCCTTCCCGATCTCTTCCATCCGCGCCGGGCCGCTTTTAATGGCCGCCGCGATCTCATAGTACATAAAGTGCAGCGCCGGGATCTTTTTCAGATAGGATTCCGCCATGGCCTGCTCGCCCTGGTTGTGATAGGTCTCCGCCAGGATCCGCAGCACGTCGATCTTCAGTTCATCGTCCCTGGTGCAGGCAAGGATCTGTTCGCCGATCTCCAGGATCTCGGCGTTGCGGGACCGGTCGGCGTTCTGCTCCTGCATGTCTTCCAGGATGCAGGTCAGCAGCAGGTCGTTGTTGGGGTATTTTTCAAGGGCCTTGCGCAGGAAGGCCTCGGATCTGGCGGGATCCTTTCCGCCTCTTCCGCTTTCCTCGATCAGAGCCTCGACGGCCGCGTCCACCCGGCTCTGGTCGAAGTCCAGCAGATGATCCAGAGAAGTCCCGAAAAAGATCGCCAGCTTCGGCAGCATGTCGATGTCCGGGCTGGACGCGCCCGTCTCCCATTTGCTGACCGCCTGGGAGGAGATGTGCAGATACTCTGCCAGCTCCTCCTGGGTCACCCGTTTTTCCTTTCGCAGGTTTTTAATTTTACTTCCAATATCCATCTTTTTGCTCCTTGTTGTTCTTGGAACCGGTTCGATGCCAGTATAATGATTATATGATGGCGAAAAGCAAAAAAGCTTTTCGCCGCGCAGCTTTGCTGCGCGGCAAAACAGCACGGTTGAGAATCATTCGCTGCCAAACCTGTCGTTTGGCAGCGAAATCAATCGAATTCTCGATTGATTTCGCCATCCGATGGTCATTATAAAAGAAGTCGGAGAAAAACACCATACCCAATCCATTGGAGAACTTTCAACCAAAGGTTGGGAAACGACAAAAAATCAGCCCCGGCACGTCTCGTGCCGGGGCTGAATCGTGTTTCGCTTCTTTACAGGATCTTGTTGATCTCGGCCTCGATGCTGCGGGCGGCGTCCTCAGGGACGATCTTTTTGCTGACGACCAGGTCGAAGATCTCGCCGCAGGACTTCTTGTTGAAGAGCTTCACGGGGTACTTGGTCAGATTGGGAGCGTATTTCTTGATGATCTCCACGCACTTGGGATTGGCGAAGCAATCCTTCACTGTCAGACTTCTGAAATCCATATTCGTTCTCCTTTTCAAGCAGTTTCCGTTTCCGCGGTCATTTTATTGTATCACAGCGCCGGGGAACCGTCAATCGCTGTCCCGCAGTACGGCCTCGGCGCAGCGCATCCCGTCCGCGGCGGGGAGGCCGCCCCGGGCACGGCCGTACTGGGTCCGGTCGATGTCCGCCTGCCGGTGCTCGATGCGCACGCCCATGGAAAAGGCCTTGGG
>CACXAQ010000013.1 GCA_902765595.1 Oscillospiraceae bacterium
TAGTCCCCTCTTCACGTTCAATCTATGCAAAACGGGGAACTTTTTCGGAAGTTCCCCGTTTTGCGCCTCAAGCTGTCGACACTTTGTCGACAGCTTGAGAAGCAGCCTCACAGAGGCTGCTTCTTCATCTGCCCCCATTTGCGGGGGTATTTTTTCGGCGTGTCCGCCACCTTGCGGATGAGCACCGCGTTGTGCCGCAGCTCCGTGCCCGGCACGGCGTATTCCGCAACCCGCTCGATCTCGCCGCCCAGGAGCCGGATGCCCTTCTCGGCCTCCCGCAGCTCCTCGGCCACCTCGGGGCCCTTCATGGCCGCAAAGAGGCCGCCCACCTTCACAAAGGGCAGGCAAAGCTCGCTCAGCAGGTTCAGCCGGGCTACCGCCCGGGAGCAGGCGATGTCAAAGCTCTGCCGCAGCTCCGCGGGGGCCTCCTCCGCCCGGGCGTGGAGGCAGCGTACGTCCGAAAAGCCCAGCTCCCCGCTGAGGGCGGAGAGGAACTTCACGCGCTTGTCCAGACTGTCCAGCAGGCACAGGTCCATCTCCGGGCAAAGGGTCTTGAGCACCAGGCCCGGAAAGCCCGCGCCGCTGCCCACGTCGATGACCCGCTTTCCGGAAAAGTCCTCCAGCCGCAGCAGGGCCGCGCAATCCAGGAAATGGAGCCGCGCCGTATCCTCCTC
This sequence comes from Oscillospiraceae bacterium, assembly GCA_902765595.1. Lineage (GTDB taxonomy): Bacteria > Bacillota > Clostridia > Oscillospirales > Oscillospiraceae > Limivicinus. The sequence goes on from CACXAQ010000013.1 coordinate 675, forward strand.
GCCGGAGATGGCCGTCAGGTTCATGACCGCGTTCCACTCCGTCAGGGTCTCGTAATAGCGCCGGAAGCGGGCCTGGGCCGCCTCGTCGGGCCGGATGCCCATCTGGGCCAAGCCCTCTTGCAATACCTTCTCAAGCATAAAAATCATGGTCTCCGATCCGGACCACGAAGGTCCTGTTGGCAGTGACCCAGGACGCGTTGCCGACGACGGGGTTCACGAAATAGAGGCTCTCGCCCACATTGTTGTATCCCTCCAGGACCAGATAGGCCGCGATCAGCGACAGCTCATCGGACACCATGTGGATCTCCCCGCTTTCCACCGGGGAAAAGGCCGCGCTGCCGTTGTTCTGGAAGACCACTTCCTGAATGGTGTCGGGGAAGGACTCGCTCTTAACCCGGTTCATCACCACGTTGCCCACGCCCAGCTGTCCTGCCAGCGGCTGATTGCCCGCCTCAGCGGCAATCACGTGGACCAGCCAGTAAAACTCCGTGTCCGGGCAGCAGTCCAGATAGTACAGTCCGCTTCCGTTCATCAGCGCGGCGCCGGCCGTGGAGAACTCCGCCCGCAGCGGATCTTCGGCGCAGACGATCTCCACGCCGAAAAGCTTGCTCAGCGCGTCCGCCGGGAGGAAGGCCCGGCCGTCCACCGTGAGCCAGCCGTGGGGCGCGAAAAGGTAGCGCTCCCCGGCGAGAAAATAGCCCGTCCCGGCGTCGCCGGTCACGGTCAAATCGCCGATAATCACCCTGAACCGGTCTTCATCGGCGCTGTTTTCCAGGGGCAGGCCCAGCTCCCCACTCAGCAGCGCCGGGTCCAGATACACCGTCTCATTCCGGTAATAGCCCCGGTCCGTCAGCAGGCCGTCACAGTAGACGCGCACGCTCAGGTCCTCCGGCCGTTCCGGCAAAGGCTCCAGCGTGGGCGGCGGGGCGGTGGGCTCCGGCGTGGTTTCCACCAAGCGGATGCTGCCCCCCTCTCCGCAGGCGCACAGGCTCAGCAGCGCAAGGGCCAGCAGAACAGCAAGAGACCGCGCCGTCTTCCTGCGCAGCATGGTCACACTCCGTCCCGGCAGGCCTTCAGCGCCCGGGCAAGCTGGTCCGGGCAGGAGGTGGGCTTCCCGCCGCAGCGGATGCCCTCCATCCGGCGAATGGCCTCGTCCACGTCCATGCCGACCACCAGGCGGGAAATGCCCTGGAGGTTGCCGTCACAGCCGCCGAGCACCTCTACCCGAAGGATCTTGCCGTCTTCCACTTCCACTTCCATGCGCTGGGAGCAAACGCCCTGGGGGCGATAGGTATAAGTCATGGAAAAATCATCTCCTTTTTCGATGAATATACCATGTTTGGGCGGTATTTGCAAGTCGGGGAACTATCCGCCCGCCGCCGCGCATACAATAGCTTCCGAAATACCAACGAGGAGGCGTGCGTCATGCGAATGTCCGGAAGATTGGCCCTTTTGGGCCTGTTCGCGCTCACCAGCTGTCTGCTGTCGGCGGCGGGGGTCTATGATCGGGCCGAAGAGCTCTCCCGCGCCCGGCTGGAGGCGGGACGGATGAAAAACGTGGTGATCCTGGAGGGGGCTGTCCGGGAGGAGCAGGTCCCGGGTGAGACCGCAGCGGCGGAGCCGGCCTCCGCGCCCCTGGAGACGCCCCCGGGCGAGGCGCTCTCGGAGCAGGAAACGCTGGAGGCGGCGCCGGAGATCCTCTCCTCCGTGATGGAGTCCAGCCCCGACGCGGACATTCGGGAGACCACCATTCCCGGCGGGCTCTTTCTCAAAAACGCCACTGGCTACCCGGTGGATGTGGAGCAGATGCTGCGGGACGGGCCCATGGTCCGGCTCCCGGCGGAGGGGCCCCAGATCCTGATCATCCACACCCACGGGAGCGAAGCCTATACCCCCGCGGGTCTGGACCGCTACGAATCCAACGACGCCAGCCGCACCGAGGACCTGCGCTGCAACGTGATCCGGGTGGGCGACGAGCTGGCGGAGCTGCTGGAGGGCCAGGGCCTGAACGTGCTGCATGACCGGGAGATCTACGACTACCCCAGCTACACCGGCTCCTACTCCCGCTCCGGCGAGGCGGTGCAGCGTTATCTTGACGCCTATCCGGACATCGCCGTGGTCATCGACCTGCATCGGGACGCCCTGGGTGCCGACGGCGTGGTGTACAAAACCATGGCCGAGGAGGAGGGCACCGTGGCCAGCCAGATCATGCTCCTGGTGGGCACCGACGACAGCGGGCTGGAGCATCCCAACTGGCGCTCCAACCTGTCTCTGGCCCTGTACCTGCAAAACGCCATCGACCAGGCCCACCCCACGCTCATGCGCCCGGTGTCCCTGGTGCGGGAGCGCTACAACCAGCATCTGACCGGCGGCTCCCTGATCCTGGAGGTGGGCAGCAGCGGCAACACCCTGCAGGAGGCGCTGGCGGCCATCCGCCTGTTTGCGGACGCGGCGGGCCCGGCTTTGCGGGAGCTGGTGCAGATCCCGGAGCCTGTGACGGAACCGTGAATTTTTCCGAAAGCACTTTACAACAGACCCGCTTTCTGATACATTGATGACAAGCAGAGACACATTTTTATCATCAAAACAGGAGGATTTTTACTATGAAGAAATGGGTTTGCCCTGTCTGCGGATACGTCCATGAGGGCGATACGCCCCCCGAGAAGTGCCCCATCTGCAAGGTCCCCGGTGAGCGTTTCACGCTCCAGGCCGAGGAGCTGAGCTGGGCCGCCGAGCACGTGCTGGGCGTGGGCAAGGTCTTCGGGGCGGATGTTCCCGAGGAAGTGAAGGAAGAGATCGTCAAGGGTCTGCGCTCCAACTTTGAGGGCGAGTGCAGCGAGGTCGGCATGTACCTGGCCATGGCCCGGGTCGCCGAGCGCGAGGGCTATCCTGAGATCGGTGAGTACTGGAAGAAGGCAGGCCTCGAAGAAGCCGAGCACGCCGCCAAGTTCGCCGAGCTTCTGGGCGAGGTGCTGACCGACAGCACCAAAAAGAATCTGGCCATGCGCGTGGACGCGGAGAACGGCGCCACCGCCGGCAAGTTCGAGCTGGCGAAGCTGGCCAAGAAGTATAACCTGGACGCCATCCACGACACCGTCCATGAGATGGCCCGGGACGAGGCCCGCCACGGCAAGGCCTTCAAGGGTCTGCTGGACCGCTACTTCGGCAAGTAAATCACCGCGGCCACGCTCCCGTACATTCCGAAAACAAATCACCCATTTTAACAGGAGGTACCAAAGATGAAGTATGTTTGCACCGTGTGCGGCTGGGTCTATGACGAAGACGAGGCCGGCGTGAAGTGGGAAGATCTGCCCGAAGACTTCGCCTGCGAGCTCTGCGGCGTGGGCAAGGACATGTTCGAGCCCGAAGCGTAATCGAAGATCCAATCCGGAAACCGGGAAGAGGCGGCCGCCTCTTCCCGGTTTCTTTGTCTCAAAAGGTCTCCGGAAAAGGACGCCCTGTGCCCGCTGGAAATAATCCGTCCATACTCTTTGGAAAGTATTGCGAATTGGTCTTCAGCGTGCTATCTTGATAAATAGAATGCGGGGTTTCTTGCGTTCCCGGAACCCAGGCGCATCCCACCCGGCTGCGCCTGACAACATTGAGAAGGAGGACATGTTATGCGTATGAAACGATTCCTGGCGTCTCTGCTGGCTCTGCTGATGCTCTTTTCGCTGATGCAGGTCTTCGCCCTGGCGGAAGGGGAAGAAGACGCGGGCCAGATCTCCCTGGTTGGGGAAGAGGAAACCGAACCCGGCGACGTTCCGGAGCCTGATGCTGAAATTGTGCCCGAGGCCGACGAGCCGACTGCGGATGAGGATGCGCCTGCCGGGCTTTGGGTCGGCGGCGTTGAAGTCACAGAGGAAAATGCTTCCAACATTCTGGGCGACGGCAAGGTGAGCTTCGATTCTGAGACAAACACCCTTACCTTTGCCGCGAAGGCCTCCAAACTGTCCGGCGTCTACAGCGATTCCGTGATCTACGCAAACATCGGCGATTTGACCATCCAAGCCCCCAACGGGCTGTCATTCAGCTCCACGACGGCGAAGTACGGCGTCAAGGTCGTCGGCGGCGCGCTGACCGTCAACGGCAATCTGAACCTCACGCTCGGCTCCTCCGATTCGGAAGCCTGCATCTGGGTTCAGAACGGGCTTACTGCAAACGGATATGTGACTTTGGACAGCTACAGCGGGGAAGACAGCTACGGCGTCTTCAGCAGCGGCGGCCCTGTCGCCATCAACGGCGCGGTTGATTTTATGTGCGGTCATACCGGCATTTACTGCGGCAGCGGCGACATCAGCGTATCCGGCGCCATTGTCTCTATCTCCGTTGACTCTTCTGCGACCCTCGGTTTCAGCCCCTCCGCCTGCTACTACGCGGCCAACGGCGGCGTTACCATCGACGCCAACCTTGACTTTTCTTTCGGCAAAACGCCCTACGTGGTTTATGCCAACGGTCCGGTCACCGTGACCGGATCCGTGAATATCGAAAACAACTCTGCCGGCGGAAACGGGATCGTGAGCAAAGCCGGCGGGATCGTCTGCGGATCGAATGTGGTAATTGAGGTTAGCAGGATCGGTCTGAGCTCCAGCGGCGAAGACGCTGGCATTTCCATCGACGGCAACGCGACTCTTGCAAACCAATCCAATGAGATGGCCTCCGGCCTCATCGAGGCACCCGACGGTCCGATCTCTGTGACCGGAAACCTGAAGGTCAACGGATGGAGCGCGTGCCTCGTCTCCGCCGGGGACGACATTACCGTCGGCGGCTATGCCGACATTTCAGTCAATACCTTTGACGTCAACAGCCAGACCAACAAAGCCGTCCGCTCCGAAAACGGCTCTATCCGTGTGACGGGTTATCTCAAGGCCAGCACCTTTTCGAACTCCGGCGTTTATGCTTACAAGGACATCAGCGTCGGCGGCAGCGTCACCGTGGGCGGCAGCCTGCAGAACGTGTTTGAATACGGCCTCAAGGCGGAGACCGGCGCGCTGACCGTGGGCGGCGATCTCACCAGCACCCGGGTCGCAGAAAACATCGTCTACGCCCAGACCGGCATCACGGTCAACGGCAACGTGAACATCGCCGATACCTTTACCGATACCCTGGATCCCACCGGCTGCTATGCCATGCAGGCCCCTGAAGGCTCCGTTACCGTGGGCGGCACCCTGACCATCGCGCCCAAGGCGCAGTACGGCTACTCCGGCGAGGTCACCGGTCCGGAGTTCGGCGTCTATGCCGGCGACGAGATCAGCATCTCCAAGGACTGGGACGTGACGGCTTCCGCCGCTGCGCTGCGCGCGGTGAACGGCATCACGATGCCCGATGACTATGGCGTGACCCTGCCCAGAAGCGGCCTGGTGACCCTTCTGGATGGCTGCTACACCGTCACCAAGTATGACGGCGCTACCGAGGCCGCCCATGCGATCATCTCGGTCGCAGCAGCGGAAGAGCCCGTCATCGTAGTGGGCAAAAGCCTGTCCCTGGAGGGCAAGATCGCGCTGAACTTCTATCTGGATCTGCCGGAGTACGTGCTTACGGATCCGGACGCCTACGTTGAGATCGGCGGCGAGAAGCTCCCGATCAGCGAAGCGGAGTACCTCCCGGTCAGAGGCGAGTCCGGCTATCGCTTCACCGTCAAGGTGAAGTTTGCCCAGCTCACCGAAGACAGGACCCTGCGGGTCTTCGACGGCAATGGCGATCCCTTCAAGCTGGTGGATCTGGAGAACAACGATCTCACAAGGACCGGCCTTGTCTACCGTGCCCAGGACTACATTGAATACGTCCGCGAGAACACCGAGGACAAGGGTCTGCTGAAGGTTGTGGACACCCTGTCCGACGTGGGCAGCCTGGCTCAGGCCCAGTTCAAATACAACGAGGATCTCCGCGTGCCCGTGGTGGGCGATCTGGCTGCCGTCACCGCGGCTGATGTGGAAGGCTTCAAGCCGACCCTGAAGACCGCGGAAGATTCCCAGGTCAAGTACTACGGCTCCAGCCTGCTGCTGCAGGATGTGACCACCCTCCGCCATTACTTCAAGGCCGACGCCGCTTCCATTGAAAACTGCGTCTTCACCGTGGACGGGAATGAGGTCACCCCGGAGCAGAAGGGCGGTTACTACTACATCGATATCCACGGGATCGTGGCCAAGGATCTGGACAAGAGCTTCCACGTGGAGGTCACCTGTGACGGTACCACACTGATCGAGCTGGATTACAGCGCGCTGAGCTACTCCTACGGTCAGATCAACACCGGCAAGACCACCGTTCTGACGGATCTGGCGAAGGCCGTGTACCTGTACGGCACCGCCGCCGACGAGTACTTCACCGACTGATCCGACAGGCGAAAAGCCAAACTATAACAGCAAGAAAAAACGACCGGTTCTCCGGTCGTTTTTTCTTGACAGAAACAGGGAATCTCGGGTATCCTTGATCTGGGATTCACGAATATGAAAGGAGGAAACGTCATGGACGAAGGAAGCAGTACCGGCGCCTGCGCAGGCCGAAGCAGGCGGACAGAAGCCGCCCCGTCCGGGCGTTTCTGTCTGGGATAAACTGCGCTTCGGTCTGCCGGCCGGTCTCACGGATCTGATCCCAAACCAATCAGAAGGAGGAGAGACCGATGGCAGAACGCAATGCCACCCTGGGAAGCACCATCCAGGTGCTCCTGGAAGAGAAAAAGTATTCCACCCTGAAGGACATCCTCGTGACCATGGAGCCGGCGGACGTGGCCGGGATCCTGGAGGAGATCGGGGACGCCCGGATCCCCAGGCTGTTCCGGCTGCTGCCCAAGGAGCAGGCGGCGGAGACCTTCGCGGAGCTGGAGCCGGAGGAGCAGGAGCTGCTGATCCGGGGCTTCTCCGACGCGGAGCTGCGGGACGTGATCGCGGAGCTCTATGTGGACGACGCGGTGGACCTGGTGGAGGAGATGCCGGCCAACGTGGTCAAGCGGATCCTGGCCCAGGCCGATCCGGAAATGCGCCGGGAGATCAACGACCTGCTGCGCTACCCGGAAAACTCCGCCGGCTCCATCATGACCACCGAGTACGTCTCCCTGCGCCCCGCCATGACCGTGCGCGACGCCATCCAGCGCATCCGCAGCACCGGCGTGGACAAGGAGACCATCTACACCTGCTACGTCACCGAAAGCCGCAAGCTCCTGGGCCTTGTGACGGTCAAGGACATGCTGCTCTGTCCGGACGAGACCACCCCCGTCTCCCAAATCATGGACGAGAACGTCATCTCCGTGAGCACCCTGACCGATCAGGAGGAAGTGGCCCGGATGCTCTCGAAGTACAACTTCCTGGCCCTGCCCGTCATCGACACCGACGGGCACATGGTCGGTATCATCACCTTCGACGACGCCATGGACGTCATGGTGGAGGAGACCACGGAAGACATTGAGAAGATGGCCGCTATCCTCCCCTCGGACAAGACCTATCTGCGCTCCAACGCCTGGGACCTGTTCAAGCACCGGATCCCCTGGCTGGCGCTGCTGATGGTCTCGGCCACCTTTACCGGCATGATCATCACCGGCTTCGAGGACGCACTGGCCGCCGTGGTGGTGCTCACCGCCTTCATCCCCATGCTGATGGACACCGGCGGCAACTCCGGCTCCCAGGCCTCGGTCTCCATCATCCGCGCCCTGTCCCTGGGCGAGCTGGAATTTGCCGACCTGCCCAAGGTGGTCTGGAAGGAGATCCAGACGGCGGTGCTCTGCGGCTGCGCCCTGGCGGTGCTGTGCTTCGGCAAGATCATGCTGGTGGACCGGCTCATCATGGGGGCGGACGTGAACCTGCTCACCGCCGCGGTGGTCTGCGTCACCATGGCCCTCACGGTGCTGATCGCCAAGGTCGTGGGCTGCACCCTGCCCATGGGCGCTCAAAAGCTTGGCCTGGACCCGGCGGTGATGGCAAGCCCCTTTATCACCACCATCGTGGACGCCCTGTCCCTGCTGGTGTATTTCGGCATCGCGCGCACGCTTCTGTTTTGACAGATCGTACATACAAAAAAGGAAGAGGTCTGTGACCTCTTCCTTTTTTGTCTTACTCCACCCAGAAGACCCGGCCTTCCGCCCGGGGCTTGGGCTCCGGCGCGGGACCGTCGGGATAGCCCACGATGCAGTGGCCAACGCCCTCGTATTCGCCCTCGATGCCCAACTCCCGGAGCAGGGCCTTGCCCTCCTCGGTGTCGAAGGCCTCCTTCGCCCGGTTGATCCAGCAGCTGCCCAGCCCCAGGGCGTGGGCGGCCAGCATCATATTGCCCATGCTCAGGCTGCCGTCGGCCACGGTGAAGGGGGTGTTTTTCTTCGCCAGCACCAGCAGCACCGCCGGTGCGCCGTAGAAGGGGTCGAAGCCCTCGGCCCAGCCGCCGATCTTCCGGTTCATCTCCATGAGCCGGTCCCGCAGGGCCCGGTCCGTGACGGCGACGATGATGGAGGACTGGCCGCCCTTGCCGCTGGCGGCGTAGAGCCCCGCCCGGATGATCTGCTCCAGATCCTCCTTCTTCGGCATCTCGGGGGTATACTTCCGGATGCTGCGGCGGGTGAGGATGTTGTTCATGGTCTCGTTCATGCTGCGCGCTCCTTTCCGTTTGATTTCGTTTTCAGTATACCCGCCCCTTGTAAACTCCGCAAGAAAAAATCGGCCGTATCCGGCCGATTTTTTCATCATGGCATTATTTTTTGTTCTTCTGCCACAGGACCCACAGGCCCTTGAGCAGCAGGTCGTCGTCGCAGACGATCTGGCGCTTGCAGTAGGGCGTGATGTAGGAGGCGAGGCCCCCCGTGGCCACCAGGTTGCAGGGATAGCCCAGCTCCGCTTCCATCCGCTCGATCATGCCGTCCAGGATGGCGGCGGTACCGAAGACCGCGCCGGAGCGCATGCAGTCCACCGTGTTGGTGGCGACGGCCTTTTTGGGCGGGGTGATGGAGATCTCCGGCAGCAGGCTGGTGCCCGCGGCCAGAGCCCGGTAGCCCAGCTTCACGCCCGGGAGGATCGCGCCGCCGCGGAAGCAGCCGTCCTTGTCCACCACCGTGATGGTGGTGGCGGTGCCCAGATCCATCACGATGGCCGGCGCGCCGTAGCAGCTCAGCGCCGCAACGCCGCCCACCAGCAGGTCTCCGGCCAGGGTGCCTGGATCGTCGATGCGCAGGTTCAGCCCGGTCTTCATCCCGGGGCCGACTACCATGCAGTCCAGGCCCGTGACCTTCTTTACCGCATGGGTCAGCGGGACCGTCACCGGCGGGACCACGGAGGACAGGATCACTCCCTCGAAGCCCTTGGGGTCAAGGTTGGAAATGGACAGCAGCTGCATGAGCTTGATGGCGTACTCCGCGTCGGTCTCTCCCACGCGGGTCTGGATCCGGACGATGTCGCGGATCTCGCCCTCCTCCAGGCAGCCCAGGACGATGTTGGTATTGCCGACGTCAATGGCCAGGATCATAGGATCACCTGTTCTCTTTCTTTCCGATTTTGATCAGCCGCAGGATCACCGGGCTGAGGACCACGTTGATGGCCAGCTCCACGAGGAAGTTGGCGCCGATCATGCCGTAGATCAGGAAGTTGCCGGCGCTGGGGAAGCCCGCAGCCTCCGCCCAGCCGCTGATGGTGGGCATAAAGAACAGCTCACAGCCCAGAACGAAGAGCCCCGTGTTCACCACCGGGCAGACGATGGCGGCGACAATGACTGCCAGCCACTCGTTGACCTTGGCCAGAGCCTTGTAGACCAGACCCGCACAGGCGCCGGCGGCGATGCCCTTGACCAGGACCACCAGGACGGTCGCCGGGGCGTTGACGGCCAGGAATGCGGCGGAGTCGTTGAGCAGGACGACGAAGCTGAACACAAAGCCCAGCCAGGCGCCCGCGCCCCAGCCGTACAGGGCGGCGCCCACCACGATGGGGACCAGCACCAGGGAGATGGAGAAGGGGCCGAAGTGGATGAAGCTCCCCAGGATCTGGAGAACCACAACAATGGCCGTGAAAAGGGCCAGTCCGGTCAGCGTGCGGGTGTTCATGTGTTTTTCCATATTTAATTCCTTTCTGCTGTCGCCTCCTTCGAGAGGAGTGCGGCGCAAGTTGAATTTTAGCCCCGGCAGGGAGGATTGTCAATGCCTTTCTCGCCGCAGCCGATGGATTAGACGACCGTTTTGGGTTTTTGTTTCCAAAAACATCTCCGGCGGCCAGGGCCGCCGGAGAAGCACAGATTCCTTCAGTTGTTGACCGGGTGATGGGCCGGAGGGCTGGTCAGGTCCAGGGCCCGGAAGGTGTAGCCGTTGCGCAGGCCCCAGAGGATGATCTGCTCCACGGCGGCCACGCTGTAGTCCTTGACGTCATGCTGCAGGACGATGGTGGATTTCCGGCCGGTGCAGCCGTCGATCACGTTTTCCACCACGCCGGCGGTGGTCTTGGTCCCGCCCATATCGCCGCTGTCCACGTCCCAGTCGAAATACTGGTAGCCCAGATTCCGCACGGACACGGTGAGCCGGCTCATGATGCCGGGATTGAAGCGGCTGACGGTGTTGGAGCTGCCCCCGGGGAAGCGGCAGAGCCGGGAATACTCTCCCGTCTGCCGGTAGATGATGGCCTGCGTGGCGTAGAAATCGTCATAGAAATCCTGCTCGCTGGCGTAGATCGCATAGTAATCGTGGAGCACGCTGTGGATGCCGACGCTGTGGCCCGCCGCGAACTCCTTGGCGATCATGTCCTCATAGTCCGGATACTGGCCGGTGATGAAGAAGGTCGCCTTCACATTGTAGGCTGCCAGCACGCTCAGAAGCCGGTCGGTGTAGGGGCCGGGGCCGTCGTCAAAGGTCAGGTAGATGGTACGCTCGTCGGGCTGGACCGTCGCCGGGACCTCCCGGGGGGTGATGGTCACGGTGCGGGTCACGCTCACGGTCTCCCCCGCCTGGTTCTCGATGGTATAAACTAGCTCATACTCGCCCGCAAGATAGGGGACGACCTCGCCCTCCACCTTGACATACTCGGAAAGGTCCTCACCGCTGCCGCTGAGGGCCGTAAAGCCCGGATCCTCAAAATCCACGCTGGCCTCCACGGACAGCTCTTCCCCTCCGATCAGGGTCAGCTCCGGCGGGGCGACGGCGGGGATCTCCCGCACCACGACGGCGGCGTTGCCGGCGGCGTCCTTGACCCGGTACTCGATCTGTCCGCCCAGGTCCTCCCGCTCCACCTGCTCCGTCAGGTCTCCGTCCACCTGGTCCCAGGCCTCGAAGCCCTCCTCCTCATAGCCGGTGAACCAGTCCGGTTCATAGTCTTCCTTGCTTTTCAAGGTGATCACCGGGGGATCCATGTCCACCACGTGGACCACGCGCCTGCAGACGTAGTTTCGCAGCAGGAAGTGGGCGGTATAGTCCAGCTCATAGGTCCCGATGGTCTCGGTGTCCACGCTGCCCCGGACCTGCACCGGCAGCTGGTACTTGCCCACGCCGAACAGCCGCCCCACGGTGACGGCGCTGCAGCCCGGCTCGGTATAGGTTCCCCCATAGGGGATCGTCATCTCGCTGCTGTCCACCATGCGGAACTGCACCTGGCGCCCGTCCAGGGTCAGCACCACCGCCGAAGCCGCCAGCACCAGCGCCAGAAACACCAGCAGGGCAATCTTCCAGCCGCGGGAGCGGCGCGCCTTCTTTTGGGGGTCGGCTGCCTTTGGCTTCTTCTCCCGCTTCTGCCCTGTCTGTTCCGCGCCGGTCTCCTCCGGGGCCGCCTCCGCCCGAAGCTCAGGCGTGTCCGCGGCGGGGGCCTCCGTCCGGCTGTTTTCCTCTTCCGGACGCGTCAATTCTTTTTCTGTTTCTGCTTCCATCTTTTTGCCTCGATCTCTGCAGTTTTCCTGTTACGGTACACCATTATACACGTTTCGACCCAGGATGGAAGAGTTTTTTTGATTTTTAAGAAATCCGCCCTCTCGATTTGGGCCATTTTTCCCGGTCTTTTCTGTATCTTTTCTTGCGGCGGGGCAAATTATGTGCTATATTGAATCGTTGTGATAAGAAGACTATCACCCCTCAACATCATCTCTGCGGCAGCCAGCCGCAGGAAAGGACGGACAACATGAACAACACCGAAAAAACCATGGACAAAATCATTGCCCTGTGCAAGAACCGCGGCTTCATCTTTGCCGGCTCCGAGATCTACGGCGGCCTTGCCAACACCTGGGACTACGGCCCTCTGGGGACGCGCCTCAAGAACAACGTGAAGGACGCCTGGCGCAAGCGCTTCATCCAGGAGCGCCGCAACAGCTACGAGGTGGACGCCGACATCCTGATGAACCCCCGGGTCTGGGAGGCCAGCGGCCATGTGCAGAGCTTTTCCGATCCCCTGCTGGACTGCAAGGAGTGCAAAATGCGCTTCCGCGCGGACAACCTGATCGACGACTTCGATCCCGAGGCCCACGCCGACGGCATGACCAAGACCGAGATGTTCGACTACATCAAGGCCCACCACATCCCCTGCCCCAACTGCGGCAAGCATAACTTCACCGACATCCGGGAATTCAACCTGATGTTCCAGACCTACCGGGGCGTCACCAACGATGCCAAATCCGTCATCTACCTGCGGCCGGAGAACGCCCAGGGCGAGTATGTGAACTACCCCAACGTCCTGCGCTCCATGCGCGCCAAGCTGCCCTTCTCCATCGGCCAGATCGGCAAGGCCTTCCGCAACGAGATCACCCCGGGCAACTTCACCTTCCGCACCATCGAGTTTGAGCAGATGGAGTTCCAGACCTTCTGCAAGCCCGGCGACGACCTGGATCTGTATGATTATTTCAAGGACTTCGGCAAGCAGTTTTTCATGGACCTGGGCCTGTTCCCGTCCCTGGGCTGGGGCGAGATCAACGGCACCCACGACCGCACCGACTTCGACCTGAGCCGCCACCAGGAGTACAGCGGCCAGAAGCTGGAGTATATCGACCCCTTCACCAACGAGCGCTACGTGCCCTACATCGTGGAGAGCACCTACGGGCTGGACCGCACGGTGCTGGCCCTGCTGTGCCAGGCCTACGATGAAGAGGTGGTGGACGCGGAGAAAAACGACGTGCGCGTGGTGCTGCACCTGAACCCCGCCATGGCCCCCATCAAGGCGGCCATCCTGCCCCTCTCCAAGAAGCTGGGGGACAAGGCCATGGAGATCCGGGACGAGCTGTCCAAGTCCTTCATGGTGGAGTACGACGAGACCGGCTCCATCGGCAAGCGCTACCGCCGGGCCGACGAGGTGGGCACCCCCTTCTGCGTCACCTACGACTTTGATTCCGAGACCGACGGCTACGTCACCATCCGCGAGCGGGACAGCATGGAGCAGGTGCGCGTTCCCATCGCAGAGGTGGAGGACTACATCGCTTCCCGGGTGCAGTTCTGATTGCCGCGTCATTGCGAAACCAGTCCGAGGACTGGTTGTGGCAATCCGCTCTTTTGTTCAGATAAGGGACGGATTGCCACGCCAGCGTGAGCACCGGCTCGCAATGACAGCTTAAGAAAAGTACCCCTCAGCCAGCCTGACGGCTGACAGCTCCCCTTAGGCAGGGGAGCCAAAAATGAAGGAGATTGGATATGAGAGACGGATTTGTAAAAGTTGCGGCGGCTTCCCCCGTCATCAAGGTGGCCGACTGCGATTATAACGCGGAACGGGTCATCGAGTGCATCCGCAGGGCGGACGAACAGGGCGTCAAGGTCCTGGTATTCCCCGAGCTCACCCTCACCGGCGTAAGCTGCTGGGATCTGTTCAAGCACCGGGTGATCCTGGACGGGGCGGAAAAGGCTATGCTGCAGGTGGTGGACGCCACCGAGGGCATCGACATGCTGGTATTCGTGGGCCTGCCCATGGCAGTGGGTACCCGGCTGTTCAGCGTCGCCGCCGCCATCTGCAACGGCGAGCTGCTGGGCCTGGTCCCCAAGCAGTACTGCCGGGATCTGCGCTTTGACGTGCCGGAGGACGGCATGGTCTATGAGGTGGCGCTGAACGATTACGGCGTGGTGACCCTGGCGGCAGAAAGCCTCTTCGTGAGTGGGCTGCTCCCGGAGCTGGCGGTGGCCGTTGAGCTTGGAGAGGACGCCGAGGCCGTCATTTCTCCCGCCGCGCTGCATGCGGGCTCCGGCGCCACGCTGATCGCCCGGATGGCGGCCTTTCCCGCCACCGTGACCAGCACGGCGGACGCGGAACTGACCGCCCGCTATGAGTCCCGGCACTGGAGCGCGGGCATGATCCTGGCCGCTCCCGGCAAGGGCGAGAGCACCACGGACCGGGCCTACTCGGGCCTTTGCATGGTTGCCGAAAACGGGACGATCCTGGCGGAGGCGGAGGGCGCAGACGCCCTGGCCGTCAGCGAGATCGACGTGGAGCTGTTGACCAACCTGCGTCGGGAATCCGGCGATTTCGACTGGGACAGCGATTATGAGCAGATCACCTGGGGCGAGGAGCCGGCGGACACCGCCCTGACCCGGCATTACAACAAGCACCCCCATCTGCCCGAGGATCCCAAGGACCTGCCCGCAACCTGCGAGCGGATGATCGACCTGCAGGTCTCGGGTCTGGTCAAGCGCATGGAATACGCCCATCTGGACCACTGCGTGGTGGGCATCTCCGGCGGCGTGGACTCCACCCTGGCCGTGATGATCTCCGCCATGGCGGTCAAGCGCATGGGGCTGCCCGCGACCAACGTCATCGCCTGCACCATGCCCTGCTTCGGCACCTCCTCCCGCACCAAATCCAACGCCATCGTGGTGGCGGAGCAGTGGGGCTGCGAGGTGCGGGTCATCGACATCGGCAAGGCCGTCTACCAGCACTTTGACGACATCGGCCACGCCCACGACGACTACTCCGTGGCCTTCGAGAACGCCCAGGCCAGAGAGCGCACCCAGGTGCTCATGGACATCGCCAATAAGGTGAACGGCCTGGATGTGGGCACGGAAGACCTGAGCGAGTTCATCGACGGCTGGTGCACCTACAACGGCGACCACACCAGCATGTACGACGTGAACCTGGGCCTGACCAAGACCCAGGTGCGCGCGGCGGTGAGCCACATCGCCCAGACCACCGGGGACCGGGTGCTGAAGGCCGCCCTCTACGACGTGCTGGACTGCCCGGTGACCCCGGAGCTGCTGCCCATCCACGACGATCTCATCGAGCAGAAGAGCGAGGACGCCGTCGGCTCCTACGCCCTGCAGGACTTCTTCACCTACCACATCCTCCAGGACGGCTTCACTCCCTCCAAGACCTTCCGCCTGGCCAAGGCCGCCTACGGGGACGAGTTCACCGACGAGGAGCTGAAGCGCTGGCTTACCAGTTGGTGCAAACGTCTCTTCAGCCAGCAATTCAAGCGCAGCTGCCTCATGGACGGCCCGGCGGTGATGAGCTTCACCGTCTCGCCCCGCTCCGGCTGGCTGATCCCCTCCGACGCCGAGGCGGCCCTGTTCCTCAAGGACCTGGAAAAGCTCTGACGCCCCTGTACCGAAGCTGAAAGACGCAGTCGAGAGACTGCGTCTTTTCCTTTTTTCCCTTGACTTTTCCCCCTTTCCTGTTAAAATAGGTCGCACACGACATATTGAGGTGATCCAATGGAAGAACAACTGCCCATCGGGCTGCGTTTCTCCCTGCTGCATCGGGCTTTTCGCCGGAAAATGGACGCCCTGCTCTCGGAAAAGGAGCTGACGGGGGTCCAGTTCGGGGTGCTGATGGCCCTGATGCGCATGGAAAAAGAGGGCCCGGAGGAGATCAGCCAGCGGGCGCTGGAGGAGCGGACCCGGGTAAGCCACGCCACCATGACCGAGATCCTGAAGCGGCTGGAGAAGAAGGGTTTTCTCCGCATGGAGCAGAGCAGGCGCGACCGGCGCTTCAAGTGCATCCAGGCCGCCCAGAAGGCCTACCGGCTCAAGGACGAGCTGGCCGAAACGGAAAATGAGACTTTTTCCTGGCTCTGCCGGGGACTGAGCGGCCGGCAGGTGGAAGACCTGCTGGGCTGCATCGACCGCATGCTGGAAAACGCATGGGAAGACAAGCAAAAAGGAGGCGAGAGCGGCTGTGATTAAGACCTTTGTCAAATGCATCCGCGAATACAAGACCCCCACGATCCTGACCCTGTTCCTGATCGTGCTGGAGGTCTTTCTGGAGGTGCTGATCCCCACCCGTACGGCGGATCTGGTAAACGCCATCAAGGCGGGCCAGCCCATGGGCCAGGTGGTTCAGATGGGTCTGATCCTGGTGGGCATGGCGCTGCTGAGCCTGACCTGCGGCGGCGGGGCCGGCTTCATGGGGGCCAAGGCCTCCGCGGGCTTTGCGAAAAACGTCCGGGGCGACGTGTTCCGGCGCATCCAGCGCTTCTCCTTTGAGAACATCGACAAGTTCTCCACCGCCTCCCTGGTGACCCGTCTCACCACGGACATCACCAACGTTCAGATGGCCTTCATGATGACCATCCGGGCCGCGGTCCGGGCCCCGCTGATGTTCGTCTTCTCCATCCTGATGGCCTGGCGCATGGGCGGGAGTCTGGCCGCCACCTTCCTGGTGATCGTGCCGGTGCTGCTCATCGGGCTGATCGCCGTGGCCCGCAAGGCCATGCCCGCCTTCCGCTCCGTGTTCCGCAAGTATGACCGGATGAACGAGTCGGTGGAGGAGAACGTGCGGGCCATGCGCGTGGTCAAGGGCTTTGCCCGGGAGGGCTACGAGAAGGAGAAATTCGCCGCCGCCTCCGGCAGCATCGCCAAGGACTTCACCAAGGCCGAGCGGATCGTGGCGCTGAACAACCCCCTCATGACCCTGTGCATGAACTTCAACATGGTCTTTGTGCTGCTGGTGGGCGCCAAGCTCATCGTCACCAACCGGGGCGCCACCATCGACGTGGGCCAGATCTCCGCCATGCTCACCTACGGCATGCAGATCCTCATGAGCCTGATGATGATCTCCATGATCTACGTGATGATGACCATCTCCTGGGAGTCCATGAAGCGCATCACCGAGGTGCTGCAGGAGGAGCCCAGCCTGAAGAACCCGGAGCATCCGGTCACCGAAGTCCGGGACGGCTCCATCGACTTTGAAAACGTCTCCTTCAAATACAGCGCCGAGGCCGAGAAAAACGCCCTGGAGGATATCGACCTGCATATCCGCCCCGGTATGACGGTGGGTATCCTGGGCGGCACCGGCTCCGGCAAGACCACCCTGATCCAACTGATCCCCCGGCTCTACGACGTGACCGAGGGCAGCGTCAAGGTGGGCGGCGTGGACGTGCGGGACTACGACCTGGACACCCTGCGCGGCGCGGTCTCGGTGGTGCTGCAGAAAAACCAGCTTTTCTCCGGCACCGTCAAGGACAACCTGCGCTGGGGCAACCCCGACGCCACGGACGAGGAGATCCGGGAGGTCTGCCGTCTGGCCCAGGCCGACGAATTCGTCCTGGCCCACAAGGACGGCTACGACCGCTGGATCGAGCAGGGCGGCACCAACGTGTCCGGCGGGCAGAAGCAGCGGCTCTGCATCGCCCGCGCCCTGCTGAAGCAGCCCAAGATCCTGATCCTGGACGACTCCACCAGCGCCGTGGATACCCGCACCGACGCCAAGATCCGGGCGGGCTTCCGCTCTTACATCCCGGAGACCACCAAAATCATCATCGCCCAGCGGGTGGCTTCCGTGGAGGACGCAGACCTGATCCTGGTGCTGGACAACGGCCGCATCGCGGACCGGGGCACCCACGCAGAGCTGATGGAAAAAAGCGCCATCTACCGGGAGATCTACGAACAGCAGACCAAGGGAGGTGAGGAAGATGCATAAATCCCGCGGCGAAATGCTCAAGGAAAACTTCGGCGCCATCAAATGGACGCTGAAAAAGTTCTTCGGCTACTACCCCGTGCTGGGGCCTCTGGCCATGCTGTGCATCCTCTTCTCCGCCATCGTGGCCTCCATTCCCGCCATCTTCATCCAGAAGATCCTGGCCGTGATCCAGACCTGGGTGGAATCCGGCGACTGGGCCGCCGCCAAGGCGGATCTGATGCCCTATATCTGGAAGCTGATCGGTCTTTATGCCCTCTCCCTGGCCTCCCTGACCCTGGAGACCCAGCTCATGGCCGTGATGACCCAGGGCTTCCTGGACAAGATGCGCCGGGAGATGTTCAACGGTATGCAGGGCCTGCCCATCCGCTACTTTGACAGCCACAAGCACGGCGACATCATGAGCTTCTACACCAACGACATCGACACCATGCGGCAGCTGGTGAGCGGCTCGCTGCCGGCGCTGATCCGCTCGGTGGCCATCGTGCTGGCGGTATTCTTCATCATGCTCTGGTACAGCCTCTGGATGACCCTGGTACTGCTGCTGGGCGTGGTGGCCATGTTCTACGTCACCAAGACCGTGGGCGGCGGCTCCGCCAAGTACTTCATGCGTCAGCAGAAGGCCGTGGGCGCCATGGAGGGCTTTGCCCAGGAGATGATGAACGGGCAAAAGGTGGTCAAGGTCTTCTGCCACGAGGAGCAGAGCATCCGGGACTTCGACAAGGTAAACGGCGAGCTCTTTGACGTGAGCTACCGGGCCAACGCCTTTGCCAGCACCCTGGGACCCATCATCTCCAACATCGGCAACATCCTCTACGTGGGCCTGGCCCTGGCGGGCGGCGTGTTCATCCTCACGGGCGTGCCCAGCGTGAGTCTCTCCGGCATGGTGTTCGACATCACCGTGCTGGTGCCCTTCCTGAACATGTCCCGGCAGTTCACCGGCAACGTGAACCAGCTGAGCCAGCAGATCAACTCCATCGTCATGGCCGGCGCGGGCGCCCAGCGCGTCCTGAGTCTGGTCAACGAGAAGCCGGAGGAGGACGAGGGCTACGTGACCCTGGTGAACGCCAGGATCGAGCCCGACGGCAGCGTCACCGAGACCGAGGAGCACACCGGCCACTGGGCCTGGCGGCATCCCCATTCCGCCGACGGCACCGTCACCTACACCCCCCTGCGGGGCGACGTGCGGATGGTGGACGTGGACTTTGCCTATGAAGAGGGCAAGGACGTGCTCCACGACATCTCCGTCTACGCTGAGCCCGGGCAGAAGGTGGCCTTTGTGGGCGCCACCGGAGCCGGCAAGACCACCATCACCAACCTCATCAACCGCTTCTATGACATCGCCGACGGCAAGATCCGCTACGACGGCATCAACGTCAACAAGATCAAGAAGGCGGACCTGCGCCGCTCCCTGGGCATCGTCCTGCAGGAGACCAACCTCTTCACCGGCACCGTCATGGAGAATATCCGCTACGGCAACCTGGACGCCGACGACGAGGCCTGCATCCGGGCGGCAAAGCTGGCCGGCGCGGACGATTTCATCACCCGCCTGCCCCACGGCTACGACACCGAGCTGCAGAATAACGGCGCCAACCTCTCCCAGGGCCAGCGCCAGCTTCTGGCCATCGCCCGGGCCGCCGTGGCCGATCCCCCGGTGATGATCCTGGACGAGGCCACCTCCTCCATCGACACCCGCACCGAGGCCATCGTGCAGCGGGGCATGGATAAGCTGATGGAGGGCCGCACCGTCTTCGTCATCGCCCACCGGCTCTCCACGGTCATGAACGCCGATGTGATCATGGTCCTGGACCACGGCCGCATCATCGAGCGCGGCAGCCACGAAAAGCTGCTGGCCGAGAAGGGCACCTATTATCAGCTCTACACCGGCGCCTTCGAGCTGGAGTAAACCACCACAAAGCAAACAAATAGGACGGTCTGAGGGAGGCGCTTCGTAAGGAAGCGCCTCCTTTTGGCTTTTGGAGATCAAGCAAAAAGATGACAATACCAAACGGCGATGGTATAATCATTTCAACAAATCGGAAAGCGTGGGGCACATCATGAGTTATCTTGAGGACTACTATAACAGCAGAGATGAAGAAAGTCGGCTTCTGTCCCAGCATGGACAGGTTGAATATCTGACTACGATGAAATACATTCATGAATATGCTTCCCTGTTTTCATCTCCGAAAATACTGGAGATCGGCGCGGGGACAGGAAGATACAGTGTAGCGCTCGCGAAGGAAGGATACTCTGTAACCGCAGTTGAATTGGTGCGGCATAATTTAGATATTCTCAAATCCAAACTGGATGGATCCGAATCGATCACGGCTATACAAGGGAACGCTTTGGATCTCTCGGCATTCCCAGACAGATCATTCGATCTGACCATGCTTTTAGGCCCTTTGTATCACCTTTATACCTGGGAAGACAAGATACAGGCCATCTCTGAAGCTGTGCGTGTTACAAAGCCCGGCGGATACTTACTGGTCGCCTATTGTATGAACGAACCAACCATCATACAGTATGTTTTTTTGGCGGATCATCTGCATGATGTCACGGAAACGAACATGCTGACGGACGACTGGCATTGCAAGAGCGAACCGAAAGAAGTATTCGAGCTATACAGAACGGAGGATATTTCTCTTCTAAACTCCGCGTTTCCGGTGGATAGGATGAAGTTGGTTGCAACAGATGGAGCTGCTCATTACCTGCGCCGCTTTATCGATGAAATGGATCGGGGTACTTTTACAAAATGGCTGGACTACCACTTTGCAACGTGCGAGAGGCAGGATTTGATCGGCGCATCAAATCATACGCTTGATATCCTGAAGGTTCGCTGACAGCTTGCGTTTGTTGAGACCCTTTGAGAAGCGAATTAGTCCTTCCCCTCAAGGGGCATCCTTTGGCGAATGCAATGCTTTCCAAGGTCCTGACGAGCAGCGGATTTTGCACCCCATAATTTCGGATCAGACAGACAAAACAGGCGTGACCAAAATGGTCACGCCTGTTTCATATCCTTTGGAGCGGGAATTGCCGCCTCCATGCGCCTTCCTCGCAGTGGGCGCCCGATGGAACGTCTTTTTATTCTGTTCAGATTCAATGCGAGTGGGGAGGGGTCTTTATCCCTCCCGGCAAGCGGCGACCGCGCCGTCATACAGGCAGGTGAAACTCTCCAGAGCTTCTTCGCTTTCTCTGAGGGCTTCCATGTCCTCTTTCACGCCGGCGTCCTCAAAGAGGCCGCTGTAATCCTCCCAGGTCGCGGCGGCGTTTGCGATGAGGCCCTGCACGGCTAATATTTTTTCTTCAAAGGCGGCCTGCTCGTCAGCAGAGAGGCTTGCCCAGGCCTCCGCCAGATTCCCGCGGAGCTCCTCGGGATCGGCGGAGCGGATCGCGCAGCTGTCCGCAAAGCGGAGGACGCCGCAGGCGACCTGCGCCATTTTGAGGGTAGAGCCGGCGGTTCCGGTGGGGATCTCCGCAACGGGCTTGAAGAAGTTTTCGACCAGCTCCGAAGCGGCGGGCGCGGCGGCTGCGGGAGTGGCCGCTTCGTTCTCTGCGGGCTCAGCCTCCACCGGTTTCGTCTCCGCAGGCGTGGGGCTTGCGCCGCAGGCGGCAAGCAGGCTCACGCACAGCAGGAGTGCAAGGATCATTGTGATCGTCTTTTTCATTTAGTTATTCCCCCAATGTCATTTTGCTTTCTGTTCCATGCTCCGGAAAAGTGCCCCGGCAAAAGCCCCAGGCTCCTGCAATTCCGCACTCCGCATTCCTCATTCCGCATTTTTCCGGTATTCCAGCAGGTCCCCGGGCTGACAGTCCAGGGCCTGACAGAGCTTCTGCAGGGTGCTGATCTTCACCGCCCGGGCCTTTCCGTTTTTCAGGACGGACATATTGGCCAGGGTGATGCCCACCCGCTCGGCCAGCTCCGTGACGCTCATCTTGCGCCTGGCCAGCATCACGTCGATGTTGAATACGATCTCGCCTTCCATAGCCGTCCCCTATATGGTCAGCTCTTCCTGCTCCTGGAGCAGGGCAGCCTTCATCACCAGGTGGGAAGCGGCAGCCGCCGCCACCGAGATGGCCACGCCCAGAAACACCACCAGCAGGCTGAACAGGGTGACCCCCGGATGGCTCCAGCCCAGGAACAGATAGATGATGTTCCCCAGGAAGAAGAAGGCCGCGTCCCCGGCGGCAAGGCCGGAGATCCACTTGAGCAGTCTGGCGTTCTCCACGCAGAAGGAGCGGTCCTTCCCGATGTTCACCGCAATGATCCAGCCGAAGGCCAGCGCCGCGTAGCAGGGCAGCGCCGTCACCCAGATCAGCACCAGCCAGGGCCAGAAGAGATGGTCAAACATCCCGTCCTCCGCCACGGCCACCGTCTGCCCCAGCATGGGCACCACCAGGAGATAGACCACCAGCCCGCAGACGCCCACGCCCGCGATGATGAATTTCAGCCATCTGGAAAGTGTTTTCTGCCGCATAAGAGCATCCCTCCTTTTTCTGCCCACAGCATAGCACCGGGTTTCCCGTAAGTCAAGTATTATTTATCGTTTTACGATAAATTAAGAAAGTTTAAGAAAAGAAATTTGCATTCCGCCCTCTTCGTGATATACTAAGGATATGACTATTATTCCGGCAGTGCTCTGCCGCGGCGGGAAGGCTTTGACGCCGCAGCGCGGATCCCATCGCCGGCGGGCCACGGAAAATGGCCCTTGATTGACATCCTTCGGGATGGCTGTTATATTGGATGAAAAATGTTTGATTGGTGATAACATGGCTAATGTTCGTAAAACACGATCCGACGGCGTCGGCGCCCTGCTTCTGAAAGGGCTGTGCGTGCTGCTGGTGACGGTGCTGGTGTTGGTGGTCTTCCTCTATTTCGTGATGCTGGATCTCTGCTGGGGCCACACCGAGATCTCCCGGAATCTCTTTGTGCGCACGGTGGACGAGACCAGCGCCGTGAAATTCCTGGCTCGGATCTATCTGAGTCCGGAGGAGATCGAGGCCATCCTCCATCCCCCGGTCCCGGAGGCTCCCTCTTTTGTGGAGACCGACACCTCCCTGGTGGAGATCAATATCCCTGCCCAGGGCAGCGAGGCCTATGTGGACCCCCTGGGCTATGTGGACGAGGATGGGGACGGCATCATTCTGGTCCCCCTGCGGGGCGGCAACTACATCGGCTATATGATGATCGTGCTGGACCCCTCCCGGGTCATCATGGGCTGTATCCCCGAGTCTCTGGGCGGCCGCGGCTACAAGGTGGAGGAATATGTGGCAGCCTTTGACGCCGTCGCGGGCATCAACGGCGGCGGCTTCTACGATCCGGGCGGCGGCGGCGACGGCTCCCTGCCGGACACTCTTCTGGTCCGGGACGGCAAATACTACTGTGAAGACCTGGGCGTGGGTCAGGGCTTCGTGGGGATCGACGACAAGTACATCCTGCACGTGGGCTTCCGCTCGGTGCAGGATGCAAAGGACGCCAACATCCAGGAGGGCTGCGGCTTCAAGCCGGGGCCGATCCTGGTGCAGAACGGGGAGATCGCCCCGGAGGAGACCCTGGCCAGCGGCCGCAATCCCCGGACCGCCATCGGGCAGCGAGGCGCGGACGGCGCGATCCTGCTGCTGGTGATCGAGGGGCGGCAGCCCTCCCGGCTGGGCGCCACCTATCTGGAGGAGGCGGAGGTCATGCTGCGCTTCGGCGCGGTGAACGCCTGCAACCTGGACGGCGGCTCCTCCAGCATGATGTGGTACAACGGCGAGTATATCAACAACACCGCCTCCATCATCGGCATCCGTCCCCTGCCCTCGAGCTTCATCGTGCTGAAGGAAGGGAGGGCCGACTCATGACGAAGCCCGTACGGAGGAAAGACCGCTTCACCCTGGGTCTGCTGGGCTACGCCCTGGTCCTGATGCTGATCTGCGGCCTGCTGCTCATTCTGTTCCACAGCTATATGAACGCCTACGAGGCGGCCCAGCCCGAGGCCTGCATCGCCGCCTACAGTCAAAGTCTGAAGGGTCCCCTCTCTCCCGCGGGGGAGGAGGCGCTGTCGAAGCTGCAGTTCGACACCGAGGATGCGGACGAGAACACCCGCTGGGCGGAAGACCTGGTGCACGGCGCGACCCTGGTGAAGGACTACGTCAACTCCACGGATGAGCGGATGCTCTATCGCCTGCGGGCAGCCGACGGCCACTCCATCGGCACGGTGACCTTTGCCGTCACCGGTACAGGCCGCTACCGCCTGCCGGTCTGGGAGAAGGTGGAGGAGCAGCTGGATTTCACCGCCTACACCCAAAGCCTGAGCGTGACCGTCCCCTCCGACTACGCCGTGTATCTGGGGGATCGGCAGCTGGGCTCCGAGTGTATCGCGGAGCGGGATATCCCCTTTGCCGCGCTGGAGGAGTGCTACCTGCACTATGAGGGGCTGCCCACCATGGTGCGCTATGAGAGTCACCCCTTCCTGGGCGAAATGAGCCTGCGGGTCGTCGACACACAGGGGAACGAGCTGGAGCCGGAGGAGCTGACCGAAGAGCGTTTTCTGGACAGCGCCGCCCCCGCGCTGCGGGAAGAGGCGGAGGCCTTTCTCTCCAAAATGATCCCGGCCTATGTGCTTTTCTCCGCGGACATCCAGGGCCACGCCAAGGACTACTTCAATCCCCTTATGGCCTACGTGATTCCGGACAGTCAGCTCCACACGGTGCTGCTCCAGGCGCTGGAAAACGCCGGCTGGGGCAAGACGCGGACCCTGAAGGTGACCTCCATCCAGGTAAACTTTGTCACGGACCTGGGAGGCGGCCGCTATCTTGCGGATGTGACCTATGATTCGGATCTGACCACCGTCTGGGGCGGCTCGGCGCACATGACGGATAACGCCCGCGTGGTCATCTTTGACCGGGACGGCACACTGAAGGCCGACGCTGTATACCATTACTGATGACAGAACAAAAAATGCACGCCCCTCGGGGACGTGCATTTTTATCGTTTATTCCTTGTTTTCTCCGCCGGTCTTGGGCTTGCTGCGGGGACGGTGGCGGCGATTGCCGCCCCGGTGCTGTCCTTCCTTTTTGGGGGCCGCCTCTCCCTTGGGGGCAGCTTCTCCCCTGGGGGCGGTCTCAGCCCTGGGCGCGGCTTCAGCCTTGGGGCCATGCTCGCCCTTGCCCTCCGCCTTGACAGCCTTCACATGGTTGTGCCGGCGGCCGCCGGACCTGCGGTGTTCCTTGTTCTCCGCCTGTTTTTGTCCGTTTTCCGCCTTGGGCGCGGGCTTCTTTTCCGGCTTTTTGTCCTGCTCGGGCTTCTTCTCCGGCTTGTCTGCGGCGGGCTGCTCGGTCTTGCCGCCCTTTCCGCCGCGGCCGCCTCTGCGGCGGCGGCTGCTCTTTTTCTGCTCCTCGGGGCGCTCTGCCGCGGGCTTCTCCGCCGGCTCCTGCTCGGGGAACACCGGGAGGGCCCATTCATCCCGGACCTCTTCCTGCGCCTCCGGCTCCTCCGGGACATAATGGAGCACATGAGGCGGCTCCTCTCCCTCCTTGGGCCGTCCGCCGGGGACGGCGGCCAGCTCGTTGGCCTTGTAGATATGGAGGGAATCGTCCTTGTCCTGGTCCAGCTTGACCTTCACGGTCTGGCGCAGCAGGTTCACCTGGGTGGCGGTGCCGTATCCGTCGATGGTCTCCACGAAAGCGCCCTGCTTGGGCACCTTTTTGATCAGGTCCTCATAGGCCTCCTGCTCATAGCGCAGGCAGCACATCAGCCGTCCGCAGCTTCCCGAGATCTTGGTGGGGTTCAGGGACAGGGCCTGGACCTTGGCCATTTTGGTGGAAACCGGCTGGAAATCGTCCAGGAACTGATTGCAGCAGTAGGGCCGGCCGCAGATGCCGATGCCGCCGATCATCTTGGCCTCGTCACGCACGCCGATCTGCCGGAGCTCGATCCGGTTGCGGAAGATGCCGGCCAGGTCCTTGACCAGCTCCCGGAAGTCCACCCGCCCGTCGGCGGTGAAGAAGAACATGGTCTTGTTCCCCTCGAAATTGCACTCCACGTCCACCAGCTTCATCTCCAGACCGTGCTCGGCGATCTTCTGCTGGCAGATCTGAAAGGCTTCCTTCTCCCGCTTTTTGTTCAGCTCCGCGATCCGCAGATCGTCCGCCGTGGCGACTCTGGCCACCGGGCGCAGGGGCTGGATCACGGCGGTCTCCTCCACAAAGTGGTTGCCGTGGGTGCAGTCGGCGATCTCCAGGCCCTTGGAGGTCTCCACGATGACCCGGTCGCCGGTCCTGATTTGCAGGCCGTTGGGGGCAAAGGTGTAGCACTTGCCCCGGTTTTTAAAACGAATACTGACTACTTCGATCAATGCTGTACTCCTCTGTTCTCATCCTCGGCGATGGCGTCCACCGCCAGAAGTCCAAATAAATGCTTGACGCCTGTGTTCACCTGCAGCATGGCGGCGCAGCGGTCCAGCAGCTCGCTGAGGCGCAGCAGCTGCTCCCGCCCCATTCCTCCGGCAGGCTCTCTGCCGGTGATGCGCCTGGCCGCACAGTCGGCGGCACAGTCCACAAAGGCGGCGGCGCCGCGGTTATCCATGCCTTCGTTTGCCGCGCACCAGCGGAACAGGCCCGCCCGGTCTCCCCTGGCGACAAGGCCCAGGAATTCCTGCGCCAGCTTTCTCTGCGCCGGGTCCTGCTCCTCTTCGCCGCCGATACAGCTCCACTCGGCGCAGCGGGAGCGCACCGTGGGCAGGAGCTTGGCGGGGTTGGTGACGCAGAGCAGAAAGTATACGCCCGCGGGCGGCTCCTCCAGCAGCTTCAGCGCCGCGTTCTGGGCGGAGACGTTCATGCTGTCCGCGTCCTCGATCAGATAGACCTTCCGCTCGCTCTCGTTGGGCAGGACGACCGCGTCCATCGCCATCTGGCGGATCTGGTCCACCTGGATCTCCTTCTTGGGGCGGCCCTTGTCGTCCTCCGGGCGTTTCACGCGGATCACGTCCGGGTGGATGCCGGCCATGGCCTTCCGGCAGGCGGGGCAGACGCCGCAGGGCAGGGGGCCGGCGGAGCGGCAGACCACGGCGGCGGCCAGCCGCCCGGCACAGCGCAGGCTCTCCTCCCGGCTGGCGGCGGCCACGACGGTCGCGTGCGCCAGACGCCGGATATCCTCGATCTGCAGCTCGGCCACAGGCTCCACCCCTCCATGCTTTTCTAACCGATTTATTTTACCTTTTTATTCGCTTGCAGTCAATCAAAATTATAGGATTTCCAAAATGGCGAAAAAAACGCCTCTCCGGCATTTCCGGAGAGGCGTGCACATTCCGAAAAAGGTCTTACTCGTCCTCGCCCAGGTCGAACTCCAGCTCTTCCCCGCAGTTGGGGCAGCGGATGGAGCCCTTCTCCAGGGTCTCTTCGTCAAAGGTGATCTCCTCGCCGCAGGAGGGGCAGGTCGCGTCATAGAGAACGCCGTCGATCTCGACCTCCTCATCCTCCTGGTCTTCCTCGTCCTCGTCCTCTTCCTCGTCCTCCTCATCGGCCTCATCGTCTCCGCCGAAGGGCAGGTCGTAGATGTTGTCGGGATCCTCGTCGTCCTCGTCGTAGTATTCCTCGTCCTCGTCCCAGGAGTGATCGGAAGCATCGAAGGCGTCCGCCATCTCTTCCAGGTACGTCAGATCGTCGCAGACCTCGTCCAGGGTATCGGCAAAGTCCAGCTGACTGGACTGGAGGTCCTCGATCTCATGCGCCATGTCGGACAGCAGATCCGTCAATGCCCCCCAGAGCTTTCCGTCGCGGGAATCCAGCTCGATGCCCAGGCCCGCGGTCAGTCCCTTCAGATATGCGGCTTTTTCAACAATCGTCATGGTGAAAACCTCCTTCAATTCAATTGCGAAACTCGTTTCGCAATTGGTCCTCTCGCGCTCATCGCACTCGGCTTGCGGGGAACAAGCCTCGTTTGGTCGGCGCGAGGCCTCGCTTGGCTCGGCTCAGGGTGTTTTTGGGGCGGCAAAGCTGCCTCAAAAACGATTTGAATTCCCTGCGGGGATCGGCCAAGCACTTCGAATGGTATGAAAAAGGGGGAATATCCGCAGACTTCCCCCTTGTTTCCCGTTTCGTTTTCTTTACGCTCTGGACAGATACTCGCCGGTGCGGGTGTCGATGCGGATCTTCTCGCCCCGCTCGATGAACAGGGGGACTTTGATCTCGGCGCCGGTCTCCACGGTGGCGGGCTTGGTGGCGTTGGTGGCGGTGTTGCCGGCAAAGCCCGGATCGGTCTCGGTGACCTCCAGCTCCACGAAGAAGGGAGGCTCCACGTTGAAGACCTTGCCCTTGTAGGAGTAGATGGTGCACTCCATGTTTTCCTTGACGAACTTGAAGTTGTCGCCCAGGACGCTGCCGTCCACCGGCTCCTGCTCGTAGGTCTCGGGGTTCATGAAGTAGTAGAGGTTGTCGTCGGCATAGAGATACTCCATGGTCTGACGGTCAACGGTGGCGTTTTCGAACTTGGCGGTGGGGTTGAAGGAAGTCTCAGTCACAGCGCCGGTGATGACGTTCTTCATCTTGGTGCGCACGAAGGCGGCGCCCTTGCCGGGCTTCACGTGCTGGAATTCCACCACCTGCATGACCTGGCCGTCCATCTCAAAGGTAACGCCGTTTCTGAATTCGCCTGCAGTAATCATATATGGGTCCTCCCGTAGTTAGTTTCTGTTTGCATAAAGTATTAGCTGTATTATTTTACAGTATCTTTCCCTGTTTTGCAAGCATTTTCTTCTCTGGGTCAAAAGGAGGGGCCGCACCGCGCGGCGCAGCCCCCTCGTTTGGTTTTTCCCGGGTTCAGTCCTCCCCCTGCGGGTACGTCATGTATGGTTCCACGCACAGGCCAAACAGCTCGTCATACGGGATCTTCTCGCCGTTGAAATAGATTCCCCCGCCCATCCCCACGTCGAACAGTCTCTCGCCGTCTTGATCGGTTAGCGAATAATATATTTTCGGCAGAATATCCCAATAATTTGTAATGTCCTGCACCGGCGGCAGTTCCTGGCCGTCCAACATCTTCAGAAGCGCCAGGAACTGTTCGTTCTCCTTGAGTTCTGTGCCGGGGACTGTCACGTGATAGAGGAAGAGCCTCTCGCCGAATCTTTGGTCTTCTTCCAAGAAATCGCGCAAGCTATAGGGAACTAAAATACAGACATTTCTTTTGATATAATGAACGGTGAGCGTACAGTCCTCCAGACGCGCGCCGTTCAGAACCTTGTACTTTGTCCCGCCGCAGGCGGCGAGCAGCAGCGCGGCCAGCAAAAGGATGCAGATAAGAACGCAGAATGCTCTTTTTTTCATTTCTCCGCTCCTTTCATTTTCGCCCGGATCGTTTTCTTCTGCCTGTATAACGTTTACCGGGACGAAAAGGTTTCAGGGCTTTCAAAAAAGCTCAGAGGACGGGCGCAGTATGCCTGTCTGAAACGCCTGTCCGACCCGCGCGCGTCATTGCGAGCCAGTGCGCACACTGGCGCGGCAATCCGTTCTCCCGGAAATCATGAAGGGATAAGGACGGATTCCCACACCAGTGACCTCCGTCACTGGTTCGGAATGACGTTTTCAGGGGTATCTGAATACGCGGAGGACGGGCGCTGCGCGCCCGTCCTCCCGGTGTCAAAGGGATCAGTTGTTCAGCACGATCAGCTCCATCTTGGGGGCCTTGGTAATGACCTCGGCGCCCTCGGGACGGATGATCATCACGTCCTCGATGCGCACGCCGAACTTGCCGGGGATGTAGATGCCGGGCTCGGCGGAGCAGAGGTCGTTGACCTCCATGAGCGTCTCGCCCCGGGGGCCGGCCATGGGCGGCTCGTGGATATCCAGGCCCAGGCTGTGGCCAAAGCCGTGGCCGAAGTAGGGCCCGTAGCCGGCCTTTTCGATCACGTCCCGGGCGGCCTGGTCGATGTGTTTGCCGGGGATGCCGGAGCGGGCGGCGGCGATGCCGGCCAGCTGGGCCTCCAGCACGGTGTAGTAGACCTTTTTCATCTCCTCGGTGGCATGGCCCACCGCCACGGTGCGGGTCATGTCGGAGCAGTAGCCGTTCTTCAGGCTGCCGAAGTCCATGGTGATAAAGTCGCCGTCCCGGATGACGGTGTCGCCGGGGACGCCGTGGGGCATGGAGGTGTTGGCGCCGGTGACCACGATGGGGTCAAAGGAGTTGCCCTCGCTGCCGTTGCGCAGCATATGATACACCAGCTCCGCCATGACCTCCTTCTCGGTCATGCCGGGCTTGATGATGTGCAGCACTTCCTCCAGGGCCTTCTCGCTGATGCGCTGGGCCCGGATCATGCTGTCGATCTCCTCCTGGCTCTTGCTGGCGCGCAGGCCCATCATCAATCCGCCCGCGGGCAGGAGCTGCCGCTCCAGCGCCTTTTCCAGGGCCGCCCAGCGGGCGTGGCTCAGCTGCTGATCCTCCGCGGCCACACGCGCCGCCCCGGCTTCCTGCAGCGCGGCGCGGATCAGGTCGTTCAGGCTGTGCTGGCGGTCGAACATCTGCACGGCGCAGCAGCCGCCCGCGATCTTCTCCGCCGCCTCGATATAGCGGGAATCGGTGAGCAGCCAGGCCTTCTCCCGGCCCACCACCACCATGCCGTCGGTAAAGGCAAAGCCGGTGGCGTAACGCTGGTTCTTCTCATCGGTGATGAGGATGGCGTCCAGATCCTGCCGGACAAGGGCTTGCTGAATGCGAGTGATGTTGTTCATGTTGCTGTTTCCTCCGTTGTTGGCCGCGGGAAGGTCACGCAAAAGACCGAACCCTGCGGATGATTTTGACCGACCGTGATGCTGCCGCCGTGGGCGAGCACCGCGTCGTGTACAATACTGAGTCCCAGGCCGCTGCCCCCCGCCTCCCGGGAGCGCGCCTTGTCCACCCGGTAGAACCGGGAAAAGATGTTCTGCCGGTCTTCCTCCGGGATGCCGATGCCCGTGTCGGAGACCGTGAGGCTCACGTTCCGTTCGTCTCCCTGCAGCCGGATCCCCACGCTGCCCTGGGGGACGTTGTATTTGACGGCGTTTTCCACCAGGTTGAAGACGACATGGAACAAATCGTCCTCCGTGGCCAGTACCACGCAGCCGTCCTCCAGCTCCGTCTCCAGCGCCACGCCCTTTTCCTGTGCCAGGGGGCGCAGCGGCGTCAGGCTGTCCAGCACCACCTTTTTCAGGTCCACCGGCTCCGCCGGAGCGGAGACCTTGTCGTCCAGACGGGACAGGTCCAGCAGCTTCTCCGTGGTGCGCTGCAGGCGCATGGCCTCGTTGCCGATGTCGGTGACAAACTCCCGCATGGTGCCCGCGTCGATATTGTCGTTGTGGACGATGCTGTCTGCCAGCAGACGGATGGAGGCCAGGGGGGTCTTCAGCTCGTGGGAGGCGTCGGACACGAAGCGGCGGCGCTGCTCCTCGGTGGTCTGCAGCCGCTCGGTGAGCTGGTTGAACTCCTCCCCCAGCTCCGTGATCTCGTCCCGGCCCCGGTTCTTGTGCCGATAGCTGTAATCGCCGTCGGCCACCACATGCATGGAGCGCACCAGAGCCTGGATCCGCTGCAGCAGGAAGAACACGAAGAGGAAGGCCAGCACCAGGGCCAGCGCCCCGATGCCCAGGGAGGCCGCCCGGATCCGATGCTGGAAGCCCAGGATGATCTCCGCCCGCTCCGCGTCGTGCTCGGAGAGGTAGACCGCCCCCGTCAGCGCGCCGTTGGCGCTGAGGGGCATGGCCACGCTGCTGTTGAAGGCGTCCTCCGAAAAGGAGGAGCGGAACACCGTCTTCCCCTCCAGGCTGGTGAGCAGGTCCTCCAGCTCCGTAGGCTCGCCGGCGGCGCCGGCGGTGTCATACAGCACCTTGCCTCCCAGGTCCGTGACCACCACCCGGGAATAGGCGCTCACGTCCAGATAACGCAGGACCTCCGCAATGTTCTCCGGGCTCAGCCGTTCCAGGCTGGAGAGGGTGGAGGACACGGTGGCGGCCTGACCGGTCATGGAGCTGCGCTTTTCCTCAAAGACCGCGTCCCGGGAAGAGATCAGGGGATAGGTGTTCAGCAGCAGAAGCAGCACCAGCAGCAGGGCCGTGATGAAGGAGATAAATTGTGATCGGATACTGTGCATGGCAAATTGCTCCGTCCGGATCTGTCACAGGCGGCGGGCCGCCCGCGGATCATTTCTCGCTGAAATAGTAGCCCACGCCCCACTTGGTGGCGATGTAATCGGGATGGGCCGGGTCCAGCTCCAGCTTTTCCCGCAGCCGGCGGATGTGCACGTCCACCGTGCGGGTATCGCCCTGATACTCATAGCCCCACACCAGGTCCAGCAGAGCCTCCCGGCTGTAGACCCGGCCGGGATTCTTCATGAGGAACAGGATCAGGTCGAACTCCTTCATGGTCAGCTCCACCGGCTCGCCGTTTTTCCAGGCGGTGCGGCGCTGTTCATCCACGCTGATGTGCCCCCGCTGCAGCGCCGCAGGGAAGCCCTGCCCCGCAGGCGCGGTCAGGGACGAGCGGCGCAGCAGCGCACGGACCCGCGCCTTGAGCACCATGATGTCAAAGGGCTTGGTCACGTAGTCGTCGGCGCCGGATTCAAAGCCCATGAGCATGTCCGCCTTCTCGCTGCGGGCCGTGAGCATGATGATGGGCACGGTGGAAAAGCCCCGGATCTCCTGACAGGCCTCCAGCCCGTCCTTCTGGGGCATCATCAGGTCCAGAATGATCAGGTCATAATTGCCCGTGCGGGCCATGGAGACGGCCATTTCGCCGTCATAGCCCACATCCACGGTGTAGCCCTCGTTCTCCAGGTTGAATTTAATGCCCTTTACCAGCAGCTTTTCATCATCGACCACCAGAATTTTCATAGTCCGCTCCTTGCCCGTGGGGAATTTTTGAGTTGCAATTCCTGTGCTTCCTCTTTATAATGTACTTGTTGTTTTATCATACCACATTCCGTGGAAAACGGGAGTACAAAATGAAAAAATTTAGAATTTTCCCCTTGATCCTTTTGCTCTGTCTGCTGTTTGCCCTGTCTGCGCCCGCCGCCCAGGCTTTGGACGCGCCGGAGCTGAGCGCCCAGGCCGTCATTCTGGTGGACCTGGACAGCGATCTGATCCTCTATGAAAAGAACAGTATGCAGCAGCGTTCCCCCGCCAGCCTCACCAAGGTGATGACCGTTCTGCTGACCCTGGAGGCCGTGGAGCGGGGCGAAGTGACCCTGGACGACGTGGTGACCGCCGGCCCGGACTGCCAGAACGGCATGGACGACGACAGCAGCAGCGTGTACATCGTGATCGGGGAGCAGCTCACCCTGCGGGATCTGCTCTATTGCGCCATGGTCTCCTCCGGCAACGACGCCTGCAACGTGATCGCCTCCTATCTGGGCGGCGGCAGCATCTCCGCCTTTGTGGAGCGGATGAACAGTCGGGCCGCGGAGCTGGGCTGCACCATGACCCGCTTCGTGGACCCCAACGGCCTGTCCAACAACGACCTCACCTCGGCCTATGAGCTGTATCTGATCACCCGGGCCGCCCTGCGCTTCCCGGAGTTCATGAACATCGCCAACACCATCTCCTACACCGTCCCGGCCACCAATGCCAACGCCGCCCGGGAGCTGAAGAACTCCAACGCCCTCATTTCCACCGAGGGCATTTACGGCAGCGGCTATCTCTATGAATACGCCGCCGGCATCAAAACCGGCTACACCCGCGCGGCAGGCTACTGCCTGATCTCCACCGCGGAAAAGGACGGGATGCACCTGCTGGGCATCGTAATGGGCTGCGACGGCCCCTACCTTTCCGAGACGGACATCCGCAACAACTTCTCCGATTCCTCCAAGCTCTATGACTGGGCCTTTGAGAATTTCACCCGCCGCACCATCCTTTCCCCGGATCAGGTGGTGGACTTTGCGGAAGTGGCCCTGGCCCAGGGCGACGGGAAGGTTGGCCTCCGGCCTCAGCGGGAATGCGCCCTGCTGCTGCCCAACGACGCTCCTCCGGGGGAGGAGGACGTTCGGGTCAATCTGTACGACGAGAACCTGACCGCGCCCATCGAGGCCGGCACCGCCCTGGGCGAAGCCGAGGTCTATTACAACGGCGTCCGGTTTGCCTCGGTCAAGCTGGTAGCCTCCGGCAATGTGGAGTTGGCCCGCTGGGAATACTTTAAACAGCGGATCCAGTCCTTTCTATCCCGCCCCGCTGTGGTGGCGGTGCTCATACTCATTGCGGTGCTGGCCATCGCCTATACTACCCTGGTACTCCGCTATCGTGCTCTGCGCCGCCAGCATCTCAAGCAGCGGCGTATGGCTGAACAGCGCCGGCGGGAGCTTGCCCGCCAGCGGGAAATAGAAGCCGCCCAGGCCCAGGAGGCCACGCCCTTTGAACAGGATCTGTTCTGACTTTGTATGGAAGAAAACAAGACCAAAAAGGAACGGGCCGTGCTGGCCGGGCTCTCCGCCGCCAGCATGGACGAGCATGAGCGCTCCACCGACATTTCCATGGAGGAGCTGGCCGCCCTGGTGGAGACCGCCGGGGGCGAAGCCGTGGCCATGCTGATCCAGAGCCGCCCCACCCCGGAGCCCCGCAGCTTCCTGGGCGACGGCAAGGTTCGGGAAATGAAGGAGCTCATCGAGGCCAACGACTGCGACCTGGCCGTGTTTGACAATGAACTCTCTCCCTCCCAGATGCGGGTGCTCTCGGAGGATCTGGGCGTCAAGGTGCTGGACCGCTCGGGCCTGATCCTGGACATTTTTGCCCAGCGGGCCCAGACCCGGGAGGGTCAGCTCCAGGTGGAGCTGGCCCAGTACAAGTACCTGCTGCCCCGGCTCACCGGCATGTGGACCCACCTGGTGCGGCAGACCGCCTCCGGCGGCTCCTCGCCCATCGGCACCCGCGGCCCCGGCGAGACCCAGCTGGAGACCGACCGGCGGCATATCCGCCGCAAGATCCAGAAGCTGGAGGAAGAGCTGGCCGCCGTGCGCAAGGTGCGCTCCACCCAGCGCCGCCGTCGGGAGAAGAACGCCATGCCCGTGGTAGCCCTGGTGGGCTACACCAACGCGGGCAAGTCCACCCTGTTAAACTGCCTCACCGGGTCCGACATTCCCGCAAACGACCGGCTGTTTGACACCCTGGACACCACCACCCGCCGTCTCCGCATCGACGAGAGCACCGAGGTGCTGCTCTCCGACACCGTGGGCTTTATCCGCAAGCTCCCCACCCACCTGATCGAAGCCTTCAAGGCCACGCTGGAGGAGCTGAGCTATGCCGACGTGCTGCTGCACGTGATCGATATTTCCAACCCCGAGTGGGAGGAGCAGGCCCGGGTCGTGGACGAGCTGATCCGTCAGCTGGGCGCGGAGGGCACCCCCTGCCTGCGTGTATTCAACAAGTGCGATCGATATTTCGGCATCCTGCCCCACGGGGAGGACCTGGTCTGTCTCTCCGCCAAAAGCGGCGAGGGGGCGGACGTGCTGGTCCGGAAGCTTTCGGACATGCTGGACCGGGGCAAGCGCCATGTGACGCTGCTGCTGCCCTACAACGCAGCCGGCCTGCTGGACAGCCTGAACCGGGAGGCCAAGGTGCTGCGCACGGACTATACCGATACCGGCATCGAGGTGGAGGCCGTGGTCCAGCCGGACCTGTACGGCAAGGTCAAGGCCTATATCCCCGGTTACCGGGAACCGAAAGAGGATTGGGAAAGCTGAGGACGGGCGATGCCCGTCCTTGCGAATATATGGGAGGGACTATGGCGATCATCGAGACCCAACGGCTGATCCTCCGCCCCTGGCGGGAGGACGACGCTGCGGATCTGTACCGCTATGCCGGCGATCCGGAAGTGGGTCCCGCGGCAGGCTGGGCGCCCCACAAAAGCGTGGAGGACAGCCTCGGTGTGCTGCGCAGCATCCTCATGAAGCCGGACACCTGGGCCGTGACCCTTCGGGGCAGCGACGAGCCGGTGGGGAGCGTTGGGATCTTTCCCGGCGCCTGTTCGG
This sequence comes from Oscillospiraceae bacterium, assembly GCA_902765595.1. GTDB lineage: Bacteria > Bacillota > Clostridia > Oscillospirales > Oscillospiraceae > Limivicinus. The sequence goes on from CACXAQ010000013.1 coordinate 36,400, forward strand.
AGGCGAAGGGACAGCCGGAGATCGGCTACTGGATCGCCCGCCCCCTCTGGGGGAACGGATATATCCCCGAGGCCGTCCGGGCCCTGATCGCCCTCTGCTTTGACCGGGGCGCGGAGGCGGTCTGGTGCGCCCATGCGGATTTCAACAGCAAATCACGCCGGGTCATCGAAAAATGCGGCTTCACCTATCGCTGCAGCGAGAACTGGACCTCCTCCCTGGGCGATGTGCGCAACTGTCTGTACTACTCCATCCGCCGGGAGGACTGGCAGGCATGAAAGATTTTCCCTTCAGCAGCCGCTTTGATTCCATCCCCGGCGAAAAGGGGATGCGCCCGGAGGATCATCGAGGCCGCCGGGGGGGCTCCTGGAGATCTGCCCGATCCCCCGGGACTATTTCGCCTGGTACGAGGGGATCGAGGACCACCGGATCTATGAGCTGGATCTGGGAGAGGACTGAACCATGACCGAATATTTCGTCCCCGCCGGCGCGGGGGAAAGCGAATATGTGGAAAAGCGTTCCCGCTTCCTGGGCCATGTGCGGCCTGTGGAATCGGAGGACGAGGCCCGTGCTTTCATCGCCGAGATGAAAAAGAAATACTACGACGCCCGGCACAACTGCTGGTGCTACCTGCTGAAGGACGGGCCCGAGCGCTACTCCGACGACGGCGAGCCCCAGGGCACCGCCGGCATCCCCATGCTGGAGGTCTTCCGCCGGGAGGGCGTGACCGACCTGGTCTGCGTGGTGACCCGCTATTTCGGCGGGGTGCTGCTGGGGGCCGGCGGACTGTTCCGCGCCTACACCAAAAGCGCCAAGGACGCGCTGGACGCCGCGGGCCGCTCGGTGGTGCGGCGCTGGATCGCCCTGGAGATCCCCTGCTCTTACGCCGCGCTGGAGCGCTGCAAGCTGGAGATCGCCGCCTATGGCGGGGCGGTGGACGGCATGGACTACGGGGCGGAGGTCAGCATCCGGGCGCTGCTGCCCGAAGAAAAGGCGGAGGCCTTCCGGGCCCGCATTTTCGATCTGAGCGGGGGCAGTGTCACCGCCCGGGTCACCGGCGAGAGCTGCCAGGCCGTTCCCGTATAAAATGGAACAGATAAGAACACGGCGCACGGAATTTTCTCCGTGCGCCGTGTTCTTATCTGTTCTTATGGCAATCAAGTCTCTTCGCGCCGCTTCTTCCACAGCAGGCTGCCGGTGGCGGCAAGACCGAAGGCGCTGACGCTCAGCAGCGCCGCGTAAACGCCGGCTCCCTCATCGCCGGTCTTGGGCTTCCCGTTGCCGCCGTTGGCGCCGCGGGTCCAGACCGCGTACAGGGTCACGTTTCCGCCGGTGATCTCCACCTTGTCCCCGGCATGGAAGCTGGCCGCGCTCCTGCGGGTGACGCCCCAGCCCTGGAAGGTGTAGCCGTTCCGGGTGGGCACCTCGGAGGTGATCTCCGCCTGGCCGGAGTAGATCGCATTCCCCCGGGAGTCGGTCTTGGTCTTGGTCATGCTCTCCAGGACCGTGGGCTCGGGGGCGTCGGTACCGCCGTTGGCGTCGTAGATGATCTTATAATTCTCCTGCCACACGGCGTAAAGGGTGGTGTCCTTGGTCACGGGGATGTCCCGGCGGCTGGCCTTGTCCGCGTCAAACTTATAAAGCTTGTCGGTTTTGGCGGCGTCCGGCTTTTCTCCCCAGCCCAGGAAGGTGTAATACTCCCGGGTGGGCTCCTGCTCGGGAATGTCCACCCCCAGCTCGCCGCTGTCGACAGAGCCCACCACGTGGATGATGGGATCGGGGGCACCCTCGCCGCCATTGGCGTCAAAGCTCAGGGTGGCCAGGATCTGCTGCACGTCGGGAACGCCGTCCTCATTGGTATCCAGGCTGTAGACCGCGTATACCGTAGTGGTTTCATTTTCTTTGACCTGCACCGTCTCCACCGTCTGGGGCCTCTGTTCCCCGGCCTGATAGATGTGGGTGTCGATCTCCAGGCTCCAGCCCACAAAGACCACGGCCACCCCTCCCCAGGGTGCGTGCTCGGGCGCCGGATCGGTGGCAAGGAGGTAGTCCGGAGATACGGGGACTTCCTTCTCGGTCTTCGGGCCGCTGCCCTCGATGCCGCCGTTCACGTCGTAGGCGACGGTCCCCTTGGCGTCGGACAGCATCTCGGTCTTGGCGGGCTTCTCTGTACTGTCGTACGGTCCCAGAGTGTTTCCGGTGGTGAGGATCGAAATGCTCACCTTGCCGCTGGACTCCAGGTACTCGGCCTGGGCCTCGGTGCCGGGCGTAAAGTCGTCCTTACTGAGGAGGGTCTCGCAGGTAAAGGACGTGTTCTTGGTCAGGTCATCCAGGTGGGAGGCCCAGTCCTCCTTCAGTTGGAAGCTGGCGGTCAGCACACGGCTGCTCTCGTCAAAGCCGGGCTCACCGGACAGCTCGAAAATATCGCTCTCCAGCCTGCACTTGCTCAGGTCCGGCGTGAGCCGGGGATCCAGGGTGATGGTCACGGTCCCCTCGCTGCCGGTGATCCCGCTCTGCATCGCCTTGACCAGATCCCTGGCCTTGTCGTTCAGGGCAAAAGACATGGTGTAATCCACGGGACATTCTGTTCGCCCTTCAAAATCCCCGCTGGTGATGCTCTCGGTCCCCGTAAAGACGAAGTTGACCAGGCGCGGATCGTCGGTGGGTTTGATCGCATTGGGGGCGGCGCCGGGCTCCTCGGCCGGGGCCGCCTGCCGCTCGATCAGCACGGCGCCCTCTTCCATTTCGATCACGGCGCTCTCGGCTGCCAGGATGGCGCCGCGGATATTGTCCACGGTCATGGTGTCCCGGATCGCGCTGCCCGCCCGGAGCGTCAGCGTGCTCTTATCGCCCAGGCGCACGGCGGAAAGGCCGCCGAAGTTCCGCAGCTCCGCCGTCGCCTCCAGGATCAGGCGACCGCCGTCTCCCACGGAGACGATGGCCTCCTGGACCCGATCGCTACGGTCCGCAGGGGCCGCCGGCGTGGGCTGATCTGTCTCAGGCACGGGTTCCACCGCAGGCTGTTCCCCCGGCTCCGCCACGGGCTGCGGCTCAGCCTCCGCTGCCGGCTCTTCCGCTGGCTGCGGCTCGGTCTGCTGTGCAGGCTGCTCGAAAACACTGCCCTCATGGAGTCCCCCGTCGTCCAGGATCACACCGATGAGGCTCAGGGTCCCGGCAGGAAGCTCCGTCCCCTCGGGGGCACGCAGTTCGATCATGGCGGGATTATAGAGCGCCCCGTCCGCGTCCTTGACCGGCTTGAAGCCCTCGCCGCGGGTAACGGTGACAAGGCCCTCCGCCGCGCGGATGCTCAGCTCCCGTCCGGTAAACTGAGCCGCTTCCAGCGCCTTCAGATCCGTCAGCAGGATGATTTCCGCCTTGCCGTCAGGCGCCGCGTTTGCCGCGGCCGCGGCCTTTGCGAGAGAGGCATAGGGCGCGGCCTCAGAGCCGTCTCCCTTCTCATCGCTGCCGTCCTGGGAGACAAAGATCTTCAGGATCTGCTGCGCGGGCTGCTCTGCCGGCTCCTCTTTGGGTTCCGGCTCCGTCGGTTCCTCCTTGGGTTCCGGTTCCGTCGGTTCCGGCTCGGTGGGTTCCGGCTCGGTGGGCTCCGGTTCGGTGGGCTCCTCCGGTGTGGTCTCCGGGTTCGGCTCCGGCTCCGACCCAGGCGTCTCTCCGCCCGGTGTGGGCTGCTCCGGCTCCTCTGCGGGGGGAGTATCCGGGGCGTCTCCCGGCTCCTCCGCCAGCGCCGGCACCGCCAGCGTCAGCATCAAGATCAGGGCAAACAGCAGCGCCAGGCCGCGCTTCCAAATATGTCTCATAAAACATTTCCTCCTGAGGGTGCGCATGTGTTTTGCTTTTGAAAACTTTTTGACTCTAAAATGTAACTATATCAGGCCTTTTCCTGTTTTCCAAATACATATTAGGTATTATATCACATTTTCGGAAGAAGGGAATAAAAAATTTTTGGGAAATAGAAAAGGGAAATACTCTTTTTCGTCGTATAAGAGTAATAGACGAAAAAAGGAGGTGGCGTCCATGGCTCTGCCGCGCGTAGAGCGGGAACAGTTGGAGCATTTGCTGATCGGACCCTACGGGGTGCTGTCCGAGAATACCCGGGGCCGCCTGCATCCGGAGGCAGAGTGTGACATTCGCCCCTGCTTCCAGCGGGACATCGACCGGATCACCCATTCCAAGTCCTTCCGCCGCCTCAAGCACAAGACCCAGGTCTTCCTTCAGCCGGAGGGAGATCATTACCGCACCCGGCTGACCCACACCCTGGAGGTCACCCGCCTGGCGCGGACCGTGGCCCGTGCGCTGCGGCTCAACGAGGATCTGGCCGAGGCCATCGCCCTGGGACATGATCTGGGGCACACCCCCTTCGGCCACGCCGGGGAACGGGCCCTGAACAAGATCTATGAGGGCGGCTTCAAGCATTATGAGCAGAGCCTGCGGGTGGTGGACCTGCTGGAGCGGGACGGCCGGGGGCTGAACCTGTGCTGGGAGACCCGCATGGGCATCCTCAACCACACCCACGGCGCCCCGGACGACACCCGGGAGGCCACCGCGGTCCGTCTCTGCGACCGGATCGCCTACATCAACCACGACCTGGACGACTCCATCCGGGCCGGTCTTCTGACCGCCGAGCAGGTGCCCGCCCGGATCCGGGAGGCCTGCGGCGACCGGAACAGCACCCGCATCAACACCTTCCTCACCGACCTCATTGCCAACAGCAGGGACGGGGAGCTGAAAATGTCCCCCCGGATGCAGGAGGTCTTTTCCTTCTTCCACAGCTTCATGTACTCGGATATTTACACCAATCCCGTGGCGAAAAGCGAGGAAAGCAAGGTGGAGGGGATCCTGAGCCGCCTGTACGACTATTACACCGCCCACCCCGAGGCCCTGCCGGAGGATCTCCAGCCCATCGTGGAGCGGGAGGGACGGGGCCGGGCCGCCTGCGACTATATCTCCGGCATGACCGACGGCTATGCCATGGAAAAATACGGGGAGCTGTTCATCCCCTTCGCCTGGTCTGTGAAGTAGGGGCGGCTATCAGCCGCCCGCCGATAATCCGCTCCCGGAAACGGACGGCTGACAGCGCCGCGGCGTCAGCCCTTTCCATCCGTCCGGGCCATCCGATTTACAAGGAGGTGAACTCCCGTGGCCTTTTCCGAAAAATTTCTGGACGAGCTGGTGGACCGCAACGACATTGTGGACGTGGTCTCCGGCTATGTGCGCCTGTCCAAGCGCAGCGGGGCAAACCAATTCGGTCTCTGCCCCTTCCACAGCGAAAAAACGCCTTCCTTCTCCGTGAACGCCGAAAAGCAGATCTACCACTGTTTCGGCTGCGGCAAGGGCGGGGGCGTCATCAACTTCATCATGGATATCGAGAACCTGGGCTACCGGGACGCGGTGGCCTTCCTGGCCCGGCGGGCCGGGATGACCATGCCGGAGGAGCAGAGCGACGGGGAGAGCAAAAAGCGCGCCCGGATGCTCTCGCTGAACAAGGACGCCGCCCGTTTCTTTTACGAGCAGCTCTCCACCTCTGAGGGCAGGCGGGCCGGGGAGTATATGGCAAAGCGCCGCATCTCCCCCGCCACCGCCAAGAACTTCGGCCTGGGCTACGCCCCGGACACCTGGGACAGTCTGGAGAAGGCCATGCGGGCCAAGGGCTACTCGGATTTTGAGCTGCTGGACGCGGGGCTGGTCCGCCGGGGGAAAAGCGGCGGCTTCTACGATACCTTCCGCAACCGGCTCATGTTCCCGGTGATCGACGTGCGGGGGAACGTCATCGGCTTCTCCGGCCGCATTCTGGGAGACGGGGAGCCTAAGTACATGAACAGCCCGGAAACTCTGGTGTTTAACAAAAGCCGGAACCTTTTCGCGCTGAATCTGGCAAAAAAATCAAAAAGCGGATATATCATCCTCTCTGAGGGCAATATAGACGTGGTATCCCTCCATCAGGCGGGTTTCGACTCGGCGGTGGCCTCTCTGGGCACCTCCCTGACCCCGGAGCAGGCCCGGCTCCTCTCCCGCTACACCAATCAGGTCATCATCGCCTACGACAACGACGGGGCGGGGCTGAAGGCCTCCCAGCGGGCCATCGGGATTCTGGAGAAGCTGGACGTAAAAGTCAAGGTCCTGCGCATGACTGGGGCCAAGGACCCGGACGAGTTCATCAAGGCCAAGGGCCCGGACGCCTTCCGCATGCTGCTGGAGGGCTCCGAGGACCAGGTGGACTACAGGCTTCGCACCGTGACGGAGAAGTACGACCTCTCCATCGATGAACAGAAGGTGGAATTCCTCAAGGAGGCCACGGAGTTGGTGGCTCATCTTCCCGGCGCGGTGGAGCGGCAGGTCTATGCCATGCGGGTGGCGGCCCTGGCCGGCCTGGGCGCTGACGTGGTGACCCAGGAGGTGGAGCGCCGGCACAAGCGCCTGGTGCGCCGCGCCTACCGGGAGGAAGAGCGGCAGCAGTCCCGGCCAGAGCGGCAGGCACAGCCGGTAGAAAAGGAGCTGCGCTACGACGACCCGGTCTCCGCCACGGCGGAGGAGGGCGTGATCCGGCTGCTGTACCTGGACCCGGAGCTGGCCCGGCGCTGCTCCCTGCCGGCGGCGGAGGATTTCACCGCGCCTGCGCTGCAGCACATCTATTCCGCCCTGCGGGGCAGGCTGGACCGGGGAGAGGCCGTCAGCACCGCAGGCCTGGGCGAGGCGCTGAGCGGTCCGGAGATGTCCCTTCTGGTCGGCATCCTGCAAAAGCCGGAGCAGCTTTCCCGGAGTGAGGGGACGCTGCAGGACTACATAAAGATCATACAGGAACAAAAAGAACTGCGCGAGCAGAAAAACGCGCCGCCTGATTTTCAGGCGATCATCAAGCTGCAAAGAGAAAAAGGAAAGAGGTATGAGGGAAATGGCTGACGAGATCAAACTGAGCGAAGAAGAATTGGAGAGCATGGCGGACCGCTTCCTGGAGGAGGCCTCCGTCAGCGACATCGCCGACCAGGACGAAACAGAGCTCCCCAAGCCGAAAAAGCGTCCCGCCAAGAAAAAGGAAGCCGCAAACGAGCCGGTCAAGACGCCGGAGGAGCGGCTGCAGGAGCTGCTGGACAAGGGCAAAAAGCTGGGCCGCCTCTCCGCCAAGGAGCTGGAGGTCCTGGAAGACCTGAATCTGGACAGCGAGGTCGTGAATAAATTCTATGAGACGCTGGAGCAGAACGGCGTGGACATCGACGTGGGTCCGGACGACACGCTGCCTCCCATCGACGACATACTGCCTGAGGGAGAGGATCTGGCGGAGATCGAGGAGATCCCCGAAGAGGAGATCGCCGACACCGACGCCATGATGGACAGCTTCTCCACCGACGACCCGGTCCGCATGTACCTGAAGGAGATCGGCAAGGTGCCCCTGCTGACGCCGGACGAAGAGGTTGCCCTGGCCATCCGCATGTCCGAGGGCGACGAGGAGGCCAAGCACCGCATGACCGAGGCCAACCTCCGCCTGGTGGTGTCCATCGCCAAACGCTATGTGGGCCGCGGCATGCTGTTCCTGGACCTGATCCAGGAGGGCAACCTGGGTCTCATCAAGGCCGTGGAGAAGTTCGACTACACCAAGGGTTACAAGTTCTCCACCTACGCCACCTGGTGGATCCGGCAGGCCATCACCCGCGCCATCGCCGACCAGGCCCGCACCATCCGCATCCCCGTGCACATGGTGGAGACCATCAACAAGACCATCCGGGTCTCCCGTCAGCTCCTGCAGGAGCTGGGCCACGATCCCAGCGCGGAGGAGATCGCCGAAGAGATGGACATGCCCGTGGAGAAGGTCCGGGATATCCTGAAGATCGCCCAGGAGCCGGTCTCCCTGGAGACCCCCATCGGCGAGGAGGAGGACTCCCACCTGGGTGACTTCATCCCCGACGAGGACGCCTCCGAGCCCTCCGAGGCCGCCAGCTTCTCCCTTCTGCGCGAGCAGCTGGAAGAGGTGCTGGACACCCTGGCTCCCCGGGAGAAAAAGGTGCTGGAGCTGCGCTTCGGCATTGCGGACGGACGGACCCGCACCCTGGAAGAGGTTGGCAAGGAATTCAACGTCACCCGTGAGCGCATCCGCCAGATTGAGGCCAAAGCCCTGCGGAAGCTGCGCCATCCCAGCCGCTCCAAGAAGCTGCGGGACTTCCTGAACTGAATCGAAGGCATCAAGCCCCGTGTTCTATGTGACCGCGGGGCTTGTCCTGCGCAATCATGAGAAAGGAGGCATTTGAAGATGCCATCGACCGGCAAATGTGCCTATTGCGGGTCCACTCTCCGCTCGGACCAGCAGATCTGCCCCAATTGCGGCGCCGCCAACGAAAACTATGTTGCGGAGACGCCAAAGACGGTGTTCCTGCCCAAGACCATTGAAGAACTCAAGGAATACTGCGCCGAGCGGGGCATGCCCCTGCTGCGCATGCGCTTTTTCATCGGGGAGGACTACCGGGAGCCCCGGGCCTTCGGCATCTACCGGGACGGCGAGAACGTGGTGGTCTACAAAAACAAGTCCGACGGCAGCCGGGCCATCCGTTACCGGGGCCGGGACGAGGCCCACGCGGTGAACGAGCTTTTCCAGAAGCTGCTGGAGGAGTGCCACAACCGGGGGATCTACCCCGACGGGGAACCCACCACCCGTTCCGGCAGCGGCTCCGGGCGCAAGGCCCGCAGGAGCAACAGCAAGAGCATCCTGCTCTTCGTCCTGATCTGGGCCCTGATCCTGGGCATTTCTACCGCGGTTCAGAGCTGTGTCCACCGCCATGACGGCTACTTCAGCACCGGCAACGGCACCGTCTATTACCACTACGGCGACGACTGGTACTATACTTACGATGACAACTATTCCGGCTACTGGTATGAGGCCAGTGACTTCCCCGAGAGCAATTACCAGGATTACAGTCTGGGCGACACCTGGGACTCCGACTGGGGCGTCAGCGATTTCAAGGGCTCCAGCACCTGGGACAGCATTCAGGAAAGCCATTCCTCCAGCTCCTCGGACTACGATTCCTGGGACAGCAGCGACACCGACTGGGATTCCGACTGGTAAAGGATTCCATGCGAAACTCTGTTTCGCATGGAAAGTACTCGCGCTTATCGCACGCGGCTTGCGTAGAACGCCGCGTTTGGTCGGCGCGAGGGCTCGCACAGCTCGCCTTAAGGTGTTTTTGCCGTGGCAGAGCTACGTCAAAAACGACAGAAATCCTTTGGAAGGCTATCTTGTTTTCTCTTCGCTGTTGTTCGGCTTGTGCATTTGACATCAAGTAACGAGGTACATACACCATGACATACGATTTTACCACCGTGCTGGACCGGCAGGGCCATGACATCATCGCCACCGATGTGATCCCCTTCCCGGACGTCACCGTGGACGAGGGTTTTTCCGCCATCCCCATGTGGATCGCCGACATGAGCTTCCCCACCGCCCCCTGTATCCTGGATGCTCTGGAGGAGCGGCTGCGCTTCCCCAACTTCGGCTACTTTCTCACGCCCGACGCCTATTATGACGCCATCATCCGCTGGCACCGGGAGCGCAAGGGCGTGACCGACCTGGAAAAGGAGGACATCCGCTATGAAAACGGCGTCCTGGGCGGCGTCAGCAGCGCCATTCGGATGCTGACGGCTCCCGGAGACAAGATCCTGCTCCACGCCCCCACCTATGTGGGCTTCACCCACGTGCTGGAGAATACCGGCCGCAGCGCCGTCCACAGCGATCTCAAGCGGGACGGGCAGGGGGTCTGGCGCATGGATTACGAGGACATGGACCGGAAGCTGAAGGAGGACCAGATCCATCTGGCCATCTTCTGCTCTCCCCACAATCCCACCGGCCGGGTCTGGGAGCGCTGGGAGATCGAAAAGGCCATGGAGGTCTATGCCGCCAACGACTGTCTGGTGATCTCCGACGAGATCTGGTCAGATATCCTGATGCCCGGCGTCCGGCACATTCCCACCCAGTCCGTCTCCGCCGACGCCAAAGCCCGCACCATCGCCTTCTATGCTCCCAGCAAGACCTTCTCTCTGGCAGGGCTCATCGGCTCCTACCATGTGGTCTATGACCGGCGGCTGCGGGACCGGCTCCGGCGGGAGAGCGAGCTGACCCACTACAACAGTCAGAACGTGCTGTCCATGGCGGCTCTGATCGGCGCATACACCAAAGGCGGGGCCTGGGTGGATGAGATGTGCTCTGTCATCGACGGGAACCTGCGCTACGCCTGCGACTATATCGAGGAGCACTTCCCCGGCGTCCGGGTGATGCGGCCCCAGGGGACCTACATGCTGTTTCTGGACTGCGGCGACTGGTGCAGGGCTCACGGCGTCTCCATTCAGGAGCTGCTGGCCCGGGGCATCCGCGCGGGGGTGATCTGGCAGAACGGGGAGTCCTTCTTCTGGCCGGACTCCATCCGCATGAATCTGGCCCTGCCCCGCTCGCTGCTGGAAGAGGCTATGGACCGGCTGCGGGAACACGCCTTTCTCTGAACAGGAAAACAGACGCGCTGCAAAATGCGAAGCCCCGTCATTCCGAACCAGTGACCGACGTCACTGGTGTGGGAATCCGTACTATTCTTGTATCGAATACGGATTGCCACGACCAGTTTACGAACTGGTCTCGCAATGACAGACGCATTTTGCAGCGCGTCTGTTTTTTGGATCATTGGAAGATGATCTCCGCCTCCTGGGTGAAGAACATGCCGGTGTATTCCTCGAAGGTGATCTCCAGGGTGTAGATCTGCTCGGCGGCGCTCAGCCCCACATAGCGGTAGTGGGCCGCGTCCGCGCTCCGGCCGGTGATCGCCTCGGCGCCCTGGGGATAGCGAAGGATAAAGCCGTAGCGCCAGCCGTTTTCCTTCATCCAAGTCTGGGCAGCGGCGCCCTGGACATCTATCGCCAGGCCCAGCTCATGCTCGCTGGTCCCCGGGGTGCCCACCCGCTGCTCAGCAATGGTATAGGCGGTGTCCGCGCTGCGTCCGGCCAGCATTTGCCGGTTCACCTCGTTGTTGAAGAGCATCAGCTGCTCCTCCCGGCCGCGGTAGGCCGCCGTGATCGTGATGGAGCAGCCGCTCTCCCGGCAGTCCGCCAGCAGTCGGCTCAGCTCTCCGGCGCAGCTTTGATCCACCTGCACCCCGTCCACCGTTTTGAGCTTGGGGACGAAGCCGCTTTTATCCACGTCGTTCCAGGGGTTAACCAGCACCATCACCCGGGCCTCGTCCCGCTGCTCCATCCAGGCGTGGAGACGGAAGCCCGCCGCCGTCAGCAGCAGGAGCACAAGCACCGCCGCGATGATTTTGACGGAGGGCCTCAGCTGCCGTTTTTGCGTGGCCCGCTCCCCCTCTGATTCTTTAAAATGCATCTGATCGCCTCTTTTCCTGGCTCTCTCAACAGGGCCATGATACCATATCAAGGCCCCAAAATACAGTCATTCCCAGCCGAATTCAGAATATTTAAGAATTGCGGGCCGCCGCTGCCTGTGGCAGATAAAGGCGGCCCGCAATTTCCGCAGCGGTCGAAAAACCGGAGGGAAAGCGTAAGCCCGAACGGTTTTTCGGGTACCGCAAGGCGTTTGAAGGCTTGCGCCGCCAGTGGTGGATGAAGCGAGCCTTCAATTTCCGCAGCGGTCGAAAAATGCGAGGAATTGCGGCCTTGCGCTGCCGGTGGCAGAAAAAGCAAGGGCGCAATTTCCGCAGCCGCGCCGTTGGCGGGCCGTTGCGAAGCAGGCCCGGGAACGGCAACTGCGGCAAGGCGGCTCGGCGTAAGCCCGAACGGTTTTTCGGGCACCGCAAGGCGTTTGAAAAGGATCCGTCTTCTATAGAAGACGGATCCTTTTCAAATATGTTCCCGGAAAATCCTTCTTTTTCAGCGGCCCTGGCGCAGGGTCAGATACTCCTCCAGCGTCAGCCCCATGCGGTGGATCTCCTGGGCGTAGGGCTGGCCCACATAGCGGTAATGCCAGGGCTCGTAGATGATGCCCGTGAACTCTGTGGTGCCGTTGGGGTAACGGAGGATAAAGCCATAGTCCCAGCAGTGCTCCATCAGCCAGATCTGGGAGCGGGTGTTCTCCTGCTCCTCGTCCAGATAGGGGTGCTCCCAATCGATGATGTCCACCGCCAGGCCCAGCTGATGCTCGCTGGTGCCGGGCACGGCCACCGTCTGGGCGGCCACCGCGGGCGCGTTCTCCCAGTCGTAATGCTCCTCCCAGACCAGCTTGCGGATCTTCTCGTTGAAGAGCTGCTCCTGCTTTTCCCAGGTCCGGTGGGCCGAGCATAAATAGGGCTGGGCGCCGGAAGCCCGGCAGTCGTTCATCATCAGCTTGAAGTCCGCCACGCAGCGGGTATCCAGCCAATAATCCCGGCCCTGCAGACGGTACACGAACTCGATCTCCGGCTCATAGCCCTCCGGCAGCGGGTTCCAGGGGTTGACCAGCATCAGCAGCTCGGGATTCCCTTCCTGGGGCGCATTCCGCCGCTCCGCCGGCAGCGCTGCCAGCCGCGGCTCCGCCTCTGCCCACTGGGCCGCGCGGAGGGAAAGCTCGCTCTCCGCCGCCGTGCGGGCCTGCCCGCCCAGCTCCTCCAGCAGGAGCATGGCGTCCTGGGTCTCCTGCCGGTAGCGGAAGTAGCCCAGCGCGCCCTGGATCAGCAGACCCAGCAGCACGGCCGCCAGCACCAGCAGGATATATCCGGTTTTCCGTTTCTTTTTAACCTTCATCTCATCATCCCAATATTCCCAGGTGTTCCAGCAAAATCTTCACGCCGATCAGGATCAGGATCACGCCGCCCAGCCGTTCCGCCCCGGCCTTGAAGCGGGCGCCGAAGACCTGGCCGATCCAGACGCCTGCCATAGAGAGCAGGAAGGTGGTCACGCCGATGAGCCCCGCCGCCGGCAGGATCCTCACCGACAGGAACGCGAAGGTGATGCCCACCGCCAGGGCGTCGATGCTGGTGGCCACAGCCAGCAGCAGCATGGTCTTCACGCCGAAGTCGTCGTTCATTTCCTCCTCCGGGGAGAAGGATTCCTTGATCATGTTGCCGCCGATGAGACTCAGCAGCCCGAAGGCGACCCAGTGATCCACGCTGACGATCAGCGTCTCAAAGCGGCTGCCCAGCAGCCAGCCGATCACCGGCATGAGGGCCTGAAAGCCGCCGAAATACAGCCCCGCCAGCAGCAGGTGCCGCGGGCGCAGCTTCCGCACACTCAGACCCTTGCACACGGACACCGCAAAGGCGTCCATGCTCAGGCCCACGGCAATGAAAAACAGTTCCCCAACGTGCATGGGTTTTTCACCTCGAGAGTCTACTGTACAGGAACAGCGGTCAAAAGTCAAGAAAAGAGGACGCGAGGGATGTCCCGCGTCCTCTCAGAATTTCTCGTCGAACTTGTAGCTGATGTCCTCTTTCAGACTCAGCTTTTCCTCCTGATGCCGGAGGATCCGGCGGAGAGAGGGGATGTGCCGCACCAGGACCAGGGCCGCAATCAGCGCAGCGAGGATCAGGATCAACTGCGCGTCCAGCACCATCACGGCCACGGCCGCCATGGCCGCAGCGCCGGCCACGGCGCCCCAGCTCAGGCTCTTGCCGAACCAGATGCCCGCGATCACGCCCAGGGCAGCGGTGATGCCCACGGAGGGCTCGATGAACAGCGCCGCCACGATCAGCGCCATGCAGCCGTGGCCGCCCCGATAGCGGTTGAACACCGGCCAGAGACGCCCCATCATCAGGCAGAAGCCCGCGAAGGCCCGGCCGATGTCCGCCCGGCCCCGAATGCCGATCAGCAGCGCCCCGATCAGGATGGGCAGGGCGTCCTTCACGATCTCCACCAGGCCCAGCTTTACAAAGCCCATGGGGCCGTAGAGCCGGCGGAAGTTGGAGAGCCACACGTTCCCCTTGCCCAGCTTCTGCAGGTTCCGGCGGAACACGTACTGCGAGGCCACCCGCTGGGTGCTGACGCTGCCCAGGGTGTAGGCGATGAAGGCTGTCAGAAGCAGCAAAAACCAGTTGAGGATCATTCGCTGTCTCCTTTCTGCCGGATCACGATGCGCACCGGCGTACCCTCCAGCCCGAATACGGCCCGGATCTGGTTTTCCAGATACCGCTGATAGGAGAAGTGGAACAGCTCCCGGCTGTTGCAGAAGATGACGAAGTTGGGGGGCTTGATGCCCGTCTGGGTCATGTAGTAGATCTTCAGACGGCGGCCCTTGTCCGTGGGCGGCTGGACCCGCGCCTGGGCGTCGGCCAGGACGTTATTGAGCATGCCAGTGGAGATGCGCATATTGCTCTGGTCGTTGACGAAGTTGATGAGCTCGAAGATGCGGTTGGTGCGCTGGCCGGTGAGGGCGGAGATGAACAGGATGGGGGCGTAGCTCATGAAGCTCAGATCCCGCATGATGTCCTTGCGCATCTTCTCCATGGTGCCGGTCTCTTTTTCCACCAGGTCCCACTTGTTGACCACCACGATGCTGGCCTTGCCCGCCTCGTGGGCCAGACCCGCGATCTTGGTGTCCTGATCGGTGACCCCGTCCCGGGCGTCGATCATGATGAGGCACACGTCCGCCCGCTCGATGGCAAGCTGCGCCCGCATGACGGAGAACTTCTCCACCCGCTCGTCCACCTTGGATTTGCGGCGGATGCCGGCGGTGTCGATGAACATGTAGCGGCCCAGCTCGTTTTCATAGACGGTGTCCACCGCGTCCCGGGTGGTGCCGGCCACGTCGCTGACGATGACCCGCTTCTCCCCCAGGATGTGGTTGACCAGGGAGCTCTTGCCCACGTTGGGCTTGCCGATGATGGCCACCTTGATGAGATCCTCGTCCTCTTCCTCTTCCTCCACGGGCGGGAAGTATTTGAGACACTCGTCCAGCAGATCGCCGGTGCCGTGGCCGTGGACGGCGGAGGTGGGGATGGGGTCGCCCAGGCCCAGGGAGTAGAACTCATACACGCCCAGGTCGGTTGCGCCGGTGGAGTCGGCCTTGTTCACCGCCAGCACCACGGGCTTTTTGGAGCGCAGCAGCATGTTGGCCACATCCTGGTCCGCCGCGGTGACGCCGGTGCGCAGGTCGGTCACGAAAATGATGACCGTGGCCGCGTCGATGGCGATCTGGGCCTGCTCCCGCATGAAGAGCAGGATCTCGCTGTCGGTGGTGGGCTCGATGCCGCCGGTGTCCACCATATCGAATTTCCGCCCGCACCACTCGCACTCGGCATAGAGCCGGTCCCGGGTGACGCCGGGGGTGTCCTCCACGATGGAGAGGCGCTGTCCCACCAGGCGGTTAAACAGCATGGACTTGCCCACGTTGGGCCGGCCCACGATAGCAACAAGCGGTCTTGCCATGGGGCAATCCCCCTTTCTCTCAAAATCAGTCTGCCCGCTCGTCCGTCAGGATATGCCGGGCGCCGGTGCAGGGTTTGTCCAACTCCGTCCGGAAAAAGAAGGGGTAAATGGTCTTCTTTGTGTCCGGCGAGACCCATTCCAGGTACTCTCCCCGGCCCTCCGCTTCAAGGCTCTCCCGGCGCGGCTCGAAGCCCTCCGGGACCTTCATGTAGAAATAGAACCCGATCTCGTAGATCAGCTTTCCCGTTTTATCGCCCATGGTGCCCCAGAAGAAATCCTCGTGGATGAAGCCCAGCCGGTCGATCTCCAGGGCGACGCCGGTCTCCTCCAGCACCTCCCGGCGCACCGCGTCCTCGGCGCTCTCGCCGATTTGGATCCTGCCGCCCACGGAGTAGAAGTGGTCCACATCGCCGTTTCCGACCATGAGGATTTTCCCGTCCTTTTGGATGATAGCACCCACGCGGACGTTCACATAGCCCTTGCCCACGGGCAGGCAGATGTCCTGTGCCATTTCCGGTCCTCTCAATTCTGATTATACTGATAATACTCGGTTTTTTCCAGGCCCTCCCGCCGGGGGATCTTCACCTCCGGCAGCGCATCGCCGGAGATGGCGTCCCAGAGGGCGAAGCCGTCCGCCTCGGTGGGGTAGATGGGCAGCCCCAGGGCCGCCGCGGCCTCCTCCAGCTTCACGTCGTCCAGGAAGTCCAGTTCCTCCCGGCGCAGCATGTTCTGGGAGACGAAGAGCCGCCTGCCCAGGTCCTTCCCCTTGAGCTGCCGGATCAGATCCTGTCCGGTGACGAGGCCCGCCACGGTGATGCTGTGGCCGAAAAAGTCGTTCTCGATGGCGTAGACACGGCCGTCCAGCTCCGGCCACTTTTCTTTGGCCAGCTTCAGCAGCCCCTCGAAGAAGGGCGCCGCCGCCGTGCCGGTGGCGATGGAAAAGGGGACCCCGTCTGGCCTTTCGGAGAGCCGCAGGGCGGAGCGGAACTCCGTCTCCATCAACCGCAGCATGCCCACGCCGTTTTCCAGCTGGGTATGCTCCTCATAAAACTCGTCCGGGGGCAGCTCCCGGCCCGCCTCCAGGTACAGCTCGTCCCCGCACCAGAAGATCCGGGTGCCGTACTTTTCCACGCAGCGGTCGCCGAAGGCGGTGATCTGGTCGATGGTCTCGCCGGCGTGCTCCGGGGTAAAGGGGGTGAGCTTCTCCAGCCCGTCCCGGTATTTGGTCAGGCCCACCGGGACCACGGACACGCTGTGGACCCCCGGATACATCTCCGCCAGGTCCTCCATGGTCCGCTGCAGGGCCGCCCCGTCGTTCCAGCCGGGGCAGCAGACGATCTGACAGTTCATGGTGATGCCGGCCCGGGCAAAGCGGCGCATGACCTCAATGGTCTCGCCCGCCCGGGGATTTTTCAGCATCCGGCAGCGCAGCTCCGGGTCGGTGGTGTGCACCGACACGTTCACCGGGCTCACGTGCAGGTCGATGATCCGCTGGATCTCCCGCTTGGAGAGATTGGTCAGGGTGATGTAGTTGCCCAGCAGGAAGCTGAGGCGGGCGTCGTCGTCCTTGAAGTACATGGTGGAGCGCATGCCGCCGGGGAGCTGGTCGATGAAGCAGAAGACGCAGTTGTTGGCGCAGGAGCGGGGCTTGTCCATGAGATAGCTCTCAAAGTCCAGTCCCAAGTCGCCGCCTTCCCGCTTGTGGACAGGCACGTGGTACTCCGTGCCGTCCGGCCGGCGCAGCAGCACGTCCAGGCGGGTGTCGTAGGCGTAGAACTTATAGTCCAGCACGTCCACCACCCGCTTGCCGTTGATGGAGATCAAATTGTCCCCCACCTTCACATGATGCCGCAGAGGGCTGGTGGGGTCGATGGATTTGATGATGTTGTCCATAG
>CACXAQ010000014.1 GCA_902765595.1 Oscillospiraceae bacterium
TAGCGCCCGTCGATCACGTCATATACGGTTTCCAGGCCGAATTTGGTGTCCCGTTCCATGCCCAGATCGTCCAGGATCAGCAGTGGGCAGGAGCAGAGCCTGCGAATGTATTCCTCTCGACCCTCAAACCCGTGATTGATAACAGCCGCCAGATTGATCATACATTGTTGGCATAGATTGGCTGTATACCACCAGTGAAAGCAAAGCCGTAAAGGAAACGGGCTTTTTTGGCAATCAAAACACAATATGCCGACCCACATCTTCCAAATGGGAGTTCACCGTTGGAAGGTTGAAACAGTTGTGGAACATTAATTGAGCATCTTCCTCTGGTATCAATAGAACAAGAACTTCATCCTAATTCCCTTATGTACCCGGAGCAGGTTTCGGCCTGCTCTGTTTTTTATTATGTCGGCTCGCAGGAGACGTACTCCACCGCCACGCCCTGGCGGAGATCGGCCTTGACCTTCTTTTTCAGTCCCTCCCGTTCCTTGGTCTGTTCAGGTGGGCATGATTACCCGAATGAAGGGGGGCAAACAATTTCAAAGCGTTATTGACACAGTGTCAGAATGATGATATAGTATGTTTTGACATCGTGTCAATATAGTCTTTGAAAGGAAGCGTCCCCATGAAAAAGAATACAGGAGCGCAGCTGGCGCTGTATCCCTCTCCGGTGATCGTAGTGGGAGCGATGGTGGACGGGAAGCCGAACTGGACCCTGGTTGCCCACGCGGGCATCATGGCGCACAGCCATGTGATGCTCTCCATGGCGAAAGCCCACTATACCAACAAGGGCATCCGGGATAACAAGGTGGTTTCCGTCAACGTGGTGGACCCCTCCTGGCTGAAGGAGGCCGACCGGATGGGCTGCGTCAGCGGCAACAAGACCGACAAATCCGAGGCCTTTGCGTATACTCTGGGGGAAAAGGGCGCGCCGATGATCGACGCGGCCAAGGTCAGCATGGAGTGCGAGGTGGAGGATATTTACGATCTTCAGGGCTTTGACAACTTCATCTGCCGCATCTCGGGAACCTATGTGGACGAGGAGATCCTAACCGAAAAGGGCAAGATCGACTACCGCAGCTTTAAGCCCGTGCTGTTTCAGTTCCCAACCTATGAGTATCTGGCGACGGGTGAGATCTTGGGCGCCTGCATGAAGATGAACGCGGAAGAAAACGAGGGAGGCAGAAAATGAAAAAGATCCTTGCCATACTGCTGCTGGCGGCCCTGGCGCTGAGCTTCGCCGCCTGCGGGCAGGAGAAGGTCCCGGCCCCCGAGGCCGCGCCCGCAGCGGAGACCGCCGCGCCTGAGAGCGGCTCAACGGAACCGGATACGTCCGCCGCGGAAGCGGAGACCCCGGAGACCACGCCGGAGCGCCCCAAGGTGCTGGTGGCCTATTTCTCCCAGACCGGCAACACCCGCCCCCTGGCGGAGCGGGCGGCGGAGCTGCTGGGGGCGGATCTGTATGAGATCACGCCGGAGCAGCCCTACACCGGCCCGGACATCAACTACAACGACCCGGATTCCCGCTCCACCCGGGAGCAGAACGACCCCACCGCCCGCCCGGCCATCGCCGGCGGGGTGGAGAACATGGAGCAGTACAGCGTCGTGGTGCTGGCCTATCCCATCTGGTGGGGCCTGGCGCCGCGCATCGTGGACACCTTCCTGGAGAGCTATGACTTTGCCGGGAAGACCCTGGTGCCCTTCTGCACCTCCGCCTCCAGCGGCGTGGGCCGCAGCGTGGAGGAGCTGAAGGAGCTGTGCGACGGGTCCGCGCTCTGGGCCGAGGGAAAGCGCTTTCCTGCCCAGGGTCTGGAAGAGCTGGAGCGCTGGCTGCGGGAAGTGCCGGAGCTGAGCGGCCTGGTCTCCTGAGGACAGGGGGGCAGAGAGATGCCGAAAGGATCCGCGGAACTGACCAATGCGCGGCGGGAGGAGATCCTTGCCGCCTGCCGGAAGCTCTATGAGACCATGAGCTTCAAGGAGATCACGCTCAAGGAGATCGGGCAGCAGACCTCCTTTACCCGCACCTCGATTTACAATTATTTTGAGACGAAGGAAGAGATCTTCCTTGCCCTGTTTCAGCGGGAATATGAGTTGTTCGCCGAAGAGCTGGATGACCTGTGCGGACGGGAGGACGCGCTGTCTCTCGATGAACTGGCCGCAGAACTGGCTCGCGCGCTGGATAACCGACCGCTGATGCTCAAGCTGTTGAGCATGAACCTCTATGACATGGAGGCCAATTCCCGCATGGAGCGTCTGGTGGAGTTCAAAACGGCCTACGGGGCGTCAAAGGACGCGCTGGACCGCTGCCTGATCAAGTTCGTACCCGGGCTCGGAGAAAAGGGCCGCCAGACCTTCCTGTATGCTTTTCTCCCCTTTGTCTACGGTCTGTACCCCTATACCATCGTGACGGACAAGCAGCGGGAGGCCATGAAAGAGGCCGGGATCTCCTATGTCTATATGAGCACCTACGAAATGGCATATTCCTTTATCCGCACGATTTTGGGGGGACTGCAATGATCACCGTAAATCTTTATTACACAGGTAAAAACGGCGCAGCCCGTGCCTTTGCGGAGGAGATGGTCCGCAGCGGCACCGTATCCGCCATCCGCGCGGAGGGCGGAAATCTGCGCTATGAATACTTTTTCCCGATGGACGATCCCGAGACCGTGCTGCTTATCGACCAGTGGCGGGATCAGGCGGCTATCGATGCACACCACGCCTCGCCCATGATGGGCCAGATCGCGGCGCTGCGGGAAAAATATGACCTGCACATGAAGGTCGAGCGCTTCTCCTCCGACGAAACGGGGCTGCCGGAAGAGGACATGCGATATATCAAGCGATAAGGAGAAAGGGAAATGAGCAGGAAGATCACACAAACGGCCGGGCGCAACCAGCTCGGCGAGTTCGCGCCGATGTTCGCCCACCTCAACGACGACGTGCTCTTCGGCGAGGTCTGGAACGAGGACGCCATCGACGTCAAGACCAAGTGCATCATTACCGTGGTGTCCCTGATGGCCTCGGGGATCACGGACACCTCGCTGGGCTATCACCTGCAAAACGCCAAAAACAACGGCGTGACCAAGGCGGAGATCGCCGCCATCATCACCCACGCCACCATGTATGTAGGCTGGCCCAAGGGCTGGGCGGTGTTCCGCATGGCCAAGGAGATCTGGAACGAGGCGGAGCCTGTGACGAGCGAAAAGGACGCCTATCAGAACAGCATTTTCTTCCCCATCGGGGAGGAAAACCCCTATGGGCAGTTCTTCGTGGGGCAGAGCTATCTGGCCCCGGTCTCCACCCAGCAGGTGCCGGTGTTCAACGTGACCTTTGAGCCGGGCTGCCGCAACAACTGGCACATCCATCACGCGACCCGGGGCGGCGGCCAGATGCTCATCTGCGTGGGCGGCCGCGGCTGGTATCAGGAATGGGGCAAGGAAGCTGTGGAGATGACGCCGGGCACGGTGGTCAACATCCCGGCCAACGTCAAGCACTGGCACGGTGCGGCGGCGGATTCCTGGTTCTCCCACCTGGCCATCGAGGTAAGCGGCGAGAACGGCTCCAACCAGTGGCTGGAGCCGGTGTCCGAGGACGATTACAACAAGCTGAATTAAAAAGGAGAATGCAAAATGCGTAAACTGATCGCCTATTTTTCCGCCAGCGGCAGCACCGAGAAGCTGGCACAGACCCTGGCCCGCGCTGCTGACGCGGCCTTGTATGAAATCAAGCCCACGGTTCCCTATGCGCGCAAAGATCTGAACTGGATGGACAAGAAGGCCCGCAGCACCGTGGAGATGCAGGACCCGAACTGCCGTCCCCCGCTGGCCGATACCGCCGCCCCTGTTGCGGAGGCCGACGTGATCTTCCTGGGCTTCCCTATCTGGTGGTACCGGGAGCCCAGCATCATCGACAGCTTCCTGGACGCCTATGACCTCACGGGCAAGACCGTGGTCCCCTTCTTCACCTCCGGCGGCAGCCAGCTCGGGGAAGGTCAGGGACGCATCGAGAAGCTGGCAAAGGGCGCGAAGGTCCTTCCCGGCAAGCGCTTCTCGGCCAGAGCTTCCGAGAACGAGCTCAGGAGCTGGATCGACGGCCTGGGGCTTCAATAAGCGGGGATCGCCGGGCCGAAAAGCTTTTTCGCTATTTGCCATCATAGAATCATTATGGCATGGATGCTTCCCTGCACCGGCCGGCGAAAAACGGCGTTGAAAACCGTAGCAGAATAGGATAAACTACCTAAAGCAGGAGGAACTGACATGAAGAACCTGGGTTTTGGCATGATGCGGCTTCCGGTGCTGTCCGGGCCGACGGATTTTGATTACGAGCAGCTCAACCGGATGGTGGATGCGTTTCTGGACGCCGGGTACACTTACTTCGACACCAGCTTTGTCTACCATAACGGGAAAAGCGAGGAGGCCACCCGAAAGGCGCTGGTGGAACGGCACCCGAGGGAGAGCTTTACGGTCGCGACGAAGTTCCCGACCTTCATGCTGGTGCCTGAAGAGAAGATCGAATCCGTCTTCCAGAGCCAGCTGGACAATCTGGGTGTGGACTATATCGACTATTATCTGCTCCATAACATTCAGAACGTCTACTACGACGGCTATGACGGAAACGGCGGCATTGTGAAGACGACCCACCTCTTTGACCACGCGAAAAAGTGGAAAGAAAACGGGAAGATCCGCCATCTGGGCATCTCCTTCCACTCCTCCGCGAAGCTGCTGGATCGGGTGCTGACGGAGCATCCGGAGATCGAGTTCGTTCAGATCGCGCTCAACCCCATCGACTGGGACAGCGAGCTGGTGCAGGCCGGCCCCTGCTATGAGGTGATCCGGAAGCACGGCCGCAAGGTCGTCATCATGGAAGCCGTAAAGGGCGGCGGACTTGCCAGGCTGCCGGAGGACGCGGAAGCCGTTTTGAAGGCTGTCCACCCGGACTGGAGCATCGCCTCCTGGTCTGTGCGGTTCTGCCTGGAGAAGGAGGACGTGATCGCGGTCCTCTCCGGTATGAGCACGCTGGAGCAGGTCCTTGATAACACAAAGACCGCCAATGAAGCGCAGCCGTTCTCCGAAGAGGAGAAGAAGGCGCTTGCGGAGGCTATGAGGATCTATCGGGAGAGCGCGCCCATCAAGCAGAGCGAGATCGACCGGTACAAGGGCCTCCTGTACCACGGCGTGCCCGTCAGCGCGATCCTGCAGGCCTACAGCATCTGCCAGATCCAGCCGGACCCCGGTTTCTCTGACGACAACAACTATCTGAAAAACGCCATCGCAGAGGTCGAGCACATCGATTTTCACAAGGGTTTGGGGAAGCAGGCCGTCATCACGGCTGACGGCGCAGACATCACGGAAGCGGTGGAAAAGGCCGTGGGGTGGCTCACGGAGAACAGCTTCTGATCCTTCGCCGATCCAAGCGTTTGAAATAGCCGGACAGTTTGCAATTGAGAAAGGAGCCGCCATCATGGATGGACGCAATGATGAAAAGAACAGGACCGTCGTTAAGAAAACGGTGAAATCGGGCATCACCTTCGGAAGCGCGTTGGCCATGGTCATCAGCTACACGGCATGGCATTCCGTGGGTTGGGCGATCTTCCACGGGCTTCTCAGTTGGGTTTACGTGATCTATTACGTGCTTGTGTATTAAGCTCCGGTTTTCTGTCAGCTGTTCCGGGTCCCGGAAGGGAGCTTTGCAGCGGGGTGAGGAGGGCCATGATGACCAAAAATCGGACGATCCGGGTGCTGGTGCTCAGCATCCTTCTGGGCTTGACGGGCTGCGCGAAAGAGCCTCCCGCCGCCCCCGCCGCTCCTGCCGCCCCCGCCCCGACGGTGGAAACGGAGCCTGTTTCCGAATCCGAGCTGATCCGGGACATGGTCCTGTATTACGGCCGCTGCGGCGACGAGGACGGGCCGGAGAACGCCCGGCTGCTGGCCCGGCTGCGGTCCGCCGATCCGGATGCGGCTGACAGGTGGGAGCGCATCCTGAGCCTGTGGAAGTCGGTCAACGAAGAGCTTGAGATCCACCCGGAGCTTCTGCCGGAGGGGCTTTGCGATACGGACGAGCTCTGCCTTGTGGTGCTGGGCTTTCAGCTGAACCCGGACGGCAGTATGCGGGAGGAATTGATCGAGCGGCTGAATGTGGCGCTTTCCTGCGCCGAGCTGTACCCCCACGCCATGATCGTCTGCACCGGAGGCGGGACCGCCGCGCAAAACAAGGACGCCACGGAGGCCGGCGAAATGGCAAAATACCTGATCGGGCACGGCGTCGCGGCCCAGCGGATCCTTGTGGAAGACCGCTCCCTGACCACGGCGCAGAACGCCGTCTACACCTGTGCCTTGCTGGCCGAGAAGTCGCCCCAGGTGCATCAGCTGGCCATCATCTCCAGCGATTATCACATCGCCACGGGGGTCCTGCTCTTCGACGCTCAGGCGATCCTGACGGCGGAGGAGCCCGGGAAGGAGCGCTTTACCGTGGTGTCCAACGCCGCCTATCCCGCGCCCACGGGGAGTCTTTCCCCCTCCTTCCAGGCCGGGGCGCTGATCGAGCTGTCGGGCGATGTCAAGACCGCCTTCGACGTCTATTACGGCACTTATGACGTCCACGAGCTGCCGACGCCGGGCAGCACACGGTAAGAGCGCCCTTGCAAGAAGAGAAACGAAGAGCAAGAGGAAGCCGCCTCATCTGAGGCGGCTTCCTCTTGCTCTTCAAGCCGGGTCTTTCTCAGCCCGTTTTTTTATTCTGGAAAAACACCTTCAGCGAGTCCCGCAGCCGCTGGTGGCGGACCGCCGTGGCGTCAAAGCCCACCGTGCGAAAGGCCGTCTGCATGACGGGTCCCGCGCCGAAGGCCGAGATCAGCGTGCCGATCCCCACCGGGCCGCCCAGCAGCCAGCCCAGCAGGGTCGCCGTTGTCAGCAGGGCGATGCTCACCGCGGCGATGGGGATCCGCCTCACCCGTTTTGCAAGGCCCACCAGCAGCGTATCCCGCGGTCCGCAGCCCAGGGATGCCAGCATATAGGTGTACTGGGTGTAGGCCAGCACCACGAGGCCGGCCAGCATCATCGGGATCCCGGCCCAGAGGGACTCACAGCGGGGCACCGCCCGGATCCAACGGAAAAAGTCCACCGATTTGCCCACCACCACGGCGTCGATAAACATGGCGATGCCGATGGGCTCTCTGAGGAGGACGTCGATCAGAAGGATCAGGAGGGAGACCGCGATGGATGCGTTTCCGTATAGGATCCCCAGGGTCTTGGAGAGTCCCAGATTGAGCACGTCCCAGGGTCCCGCGCCGATGTTGGCCTGGATCGTCAGATACACGCCGAAGCCGTTGACGAAGAGGCTTACCGCCGCCAGCAGCATATTCAGGAGGATCGCCAGGGGCGAGAGGTTCTGCTGGAGTTGTTTAATCTTCATGCACTCCCTGCTTTCGTTTTGATCCCGCTGATTATAGCACGGGCAGCTGCCCCGTTCAAGATATGCCGATAATCATAGCGCGTAATCTCAAATGACCGCCGCACCGCAAGCCTTCTCCCCGCCAGGCCTCGGCCGGAGGACCGGAGCAAGATGGGCTTTTCGCAGGATTCACATGTCCCGGCCTATTGAGATATGGCGGATTCCGTGATAGAATCAGAACGACAGGCAGGCTGTCTGTCGGTTCTGAGAAGGAGGAAAACACCATGAAAAAGATCATGAGCATCGTTTTGACGGTCCTGCTGCTCCTGGCACTCACTGCCTGCGGGGGCCAAAAGCAGGAAGCTCAGACGCTGGGCGGCTGGACGCTGACGGAGGACGCCGCCCTCACCCAGGAGGCGAAGGACGCCTTGGAAGGCGCGCTGGAGGGTCTCGTGGGCGTGAACTATACCCCGGTGGCGCTGCTGGGCACCCAGCTGGTCTCCGGCACCAATTACTGCTTCCTCTGCGAGGCGGCCGTAGTCCGTCCCGATGCGCAGCCCTATTACGCGCTTGTGAGCGTGTACCAGGATCTGCAGGGCAAGGCCGAGATCCGCAGCATCGTCGCGCTGGATCTGGGCAAGATCGAAGAGAGCGGGACCATTGAGGATTCTCAGCCGGAGGGCCGGCTTCTGGGCGGCTGGCAGGTAGACCGGGAGACCAGCCTTGAGGTCCCCGACGGGGTGCTGCATCTGGCCAGCCAGACCGTTGCCGGCACCAACCATGTGGTGCTCTGCAAGGGCTGGTCGCTGTGCTTTGTCTCCGCGGACACCCAGGGCAAGACCGAAGTGGTCAAGTCGGTGCCGCTGGATATCGCCGCGCTTTCTCAGCCTGCGGAGGGCTGATCAAAGCGTCTCGGCCGAACGCTTCCGGCCCGGACCCGAAAACCGTTCTGTTCCAATTTCTTCGGAACAGAACGGTTTTTTTCTGGACTTTTCCCCCTTATCCATTTATAATTTACAGGTAAAACCTTTTTATGGGAACGCGCAGTTTTCGAAGCTTGGGCCGCGAAAACACGGCTGCCCGCAAAGCCCGCCGCGCGCCCCCCTTGCATGACATACGGAAAACAGCGATAGAAAACGCTAACAGAGGAGGTTCACCATGCTGAACATCGAAAAACGAACGAACGGATCCGAGCTGGTCGTCGCGCTGGAAGGCAGGCTGGATACCATCACCGCGCCGGATCTGGAAAAGGAGCTGCAGGAGTCTCTGGATGACGTAAAGCTGCTCACGCTGGACTTTGAAAAGCTTGAGTACATTTCCTCCGCCGGGCTGCGGGTTCTGCTTTCCGCGCAGAAGGTCATGAACCGGCAGGGTGCCATGAAGGTCACCCATGTGAGCAGTGCCATCCGGGAGATCTTTGACGTCACGGGTTTTTCGGATATCCTGACCATTGCCTGAGCCGCCGCCTTCCATCGAACGAACAAGGAAAGCGAGGATCGACATGAAAAAAATCTTGGGAATCACCTTTGGCGGGCTGCAGCGGAAAGCGCTCCTCCTGGTGCTTCTGGTGTTGTCGCTGACGGTCGCCATGTTCATTGGCATCAGCGTCTACCAGAACAACCAGCTCATCCGCGTCGTGGAGGATACGCGGGTCGAGCAGCAGACCGCCATTTCCACCATCACATCCCAGACGATGCGTCAGGTGATGGACGGCACCCTCACGGAAATGACCGCTCTGCAGGCAGAGCTGGCGGACCGCGACTTTTCGGAAGTGATCCGCAACGTCTATATGCTGCAGAGCATCGCCCAGGGCCTGCTGGGAAACCGCGGCCGTCTGGAGCCGCTGCCGGTCAGCCTTCCCCATCCCGCCATGGACGGAGAAAGCGCGGCCTATGTTTTGTGTGAGGACGGGGTCGATTATACGCAGTCCCAATGGCTGGGACTCATTTCACACATGAGCACGCCCATGATCGCCATGCACCGCAATTCCGAAAAGATCGACGGCTGCTACATCGGCCTGGCCGACGGAACGGATCTGTGCGTGGACGAGAAGGCCGGCCAAAAGCTGGACTCTGCCGGACAGCCAATCCCCTTTCCGGTGCGGCAGCGCCCCTGGTACGTGGGCGCCGTTGAGGCGGACGGGCTGTACTTTACCGATCTGGTCGAAGACGCGTTCACCAGAAAACGCATGATCACCTGTTCCCTGCCGGTCCGCCTGGACGGAGAGATCGTAGGCGTCGTGGGCCTGGATATTGTTCTGGTAAGCATGGACTCCTTCCGCAACTCCGCGACGGAGGGGACCTATTTCTATGTGATGAACGGCCATGGCCGGATCATCCTCGGGCCGGAGGGCGGCGGCATCTTTGCCAAAGAGATCGCCGCGCAGACCGACCTTCGCGCAAGCGCAGAGCCGGAGCTTGCCCAACTGCTGACGCTGGCGCAGAAGGAGAACACCGGCTTACATACCGTCACGCTGGACGGGAAGGAATACTATATCGTGGGCGTGCCCATGCCGTCTGCCGGCTGGACGATCCTCAACATCGTGGAAAAGCACATCACAGAGCAGTCGGAGCGGACGATGCTGGGCGAATACAACGACATCAACAACGCCGCTACCGCTCGCTTCCGGGAAGGCGTCGGAAAGACCACCCGTCTGGGGATCGCGCTGCTTGCCGCCGTGCTGATCATCTCTCTGACGGCGGGGTATATCTCAACCAAACGGATGGTAAAGCCCATCGAAGCGATCACGAAAGAGATTCAAAACACGAGCCTCAACGGCAAGCTCTTTGTGATGAAGGACGAGTTCCGGACCAATGACGAGATCGAGCTGCTTGCCGAGTCTTTTGCGGATCTTTCCAAAAAAACCAAGCGCTACATCGAGGAGATCACCAAAATCACCGCCGAAAAGCAGCGTATCGGCACGGAGCTGGAGCTGGCCACCTCCATCCAGGTGGGCATGCTGCCTCATGTCTTCCCGCCCTTCCCCGGCCGGGGGGACATCGACCTGTACGCCATTATGGACCCGGCCAAGGAGGTCGGCGGCGACTTCTACGATTTCTTCCTGATCGATGACGATCATCTGGGCCTCGTGATGGCCGACGTGAGCGGCAAGGGCGTCCCGGCTGCCCTGTTCATGATGGCCTCCAAGATCATCCTCCAGAGCGTCGCCATGCTGGGCTTCTCTCCGGCAGAGATCCTGAACAAAACCAACGAGGCCATCTGCTCCAACAACCCGGCGGAGATGTTCGTCACCGTATGGATCGGCATTCTGGAGCTCTCCACCGGAAAGCTCACGGCGGCCAACGCCGGCCACGAGTATCCGGTGTTCAAGCAGCCTGACGGCAGCTTTGCCATCTGCAAGGATAAGCACGGCTTTGTCCTCGGCGGTATGGACGGGCTGCAATATAAGGAATACGAACTGCAGCTCCTGCCCGGCACAAAGCTGTTCCTGTATACCGACGGCGTGCCGGAGGCCACCAACGCGCGCAATGAGCTCTTCGGGACCGCGCGGATGCTGGCCGCCCTGAACGCGGACGCGGACGCCTCCCCGGAGCAGCTATTGAAAAACGTCCGCGCGGAAGTGGATAAATTCGTGGACGGCGCGGAACAATTTGACGATCTGACGATGCTGTGCATTGAGTACAAGAAATCGGAGGGTGCAGAATGAACATCAGATTAAGCGGACGCATCGATTCCAACAACGCTGCCTCGGTGGAGGAAGACCTGCTGCGGCAGGCGGCCAACGCGGACGCTGTGGTGCTGGACGCGCAGGATCTGGAATACATCTCCAGCGCGGGCCTTCGCGTGCTGCTGCGCATCCGGAAAATGCGCCCGGAAATGAAGATCATCAACGTCAATTCCGAGGTCTACGAGATCCTGGATATGACCGGCTTCACCGAGATGATGGAGGTGCAGAAGGCCTACCGCGTGGTCTCCGTGGAAGGCTGCGAGGAGATCGGGCGCGGCGCCAACGGCACCATCTACCGCATCGACAAGGACAACGTGGTCAAGGTCTACAACAATCCCGAGGCGCTGGCGGACATCCAGCACGAACGGGAGGTGGCAAAGCTGGCCCTGATCCTCGGCATCCCCACGGCCATCTCCTACGACGTGGTGAAGGTGGGCGACAGCTACGGCTCCGTCTTTGAGCTGCTCAACGCCCGCTCCTTCTCCAAGATCCTGGCACGGGAGCCGGACAAGCTGGACTGGTGCGTGCAGGAATACATCAAGATGCTCAAGCTCATCCACAGCACGCTGGTCCCCGCGGGCAAGCTGCCGGACATGAAGGAAACCGCCCTCGGCTGGGCCCGGTTCATGCAGGACCACCTGCCCGAGGCAGCCGGAAAGAAGCTGCTGGCCCTGGTGGAGGCCATCCCTCACGATGATCACATGCTCCACGGCGACTACCACACCAAGAACCTGGAGCTGCAAAACGACGAGGTGCTGCTCATCGATATGGACACGCTGGCCGTGGGTCACCCGATCTTCGAGCTCGCCAGCATGTACAACTCTTTTGTGGGCTACTCCGAGCTGGATCACGGGGTCATCCAAAGATTCCAGGGCTTCGACTTTGAGACCGGCCGCCGCTTCTGGCGCAGAGCTCTGTCCTCTTACCTGGGTACCCGGAACGAGCGCAAGCTCAGGGAGGTGGAAGGCAAGGCGCGTGTGCTGGGCTATACCCGCATGATCCGCCGCTCCATTCGCCGCAGGGCTCTGGAAACCGAGGAAGGCCGGGCGGAGATCGCCCACTGGACCGGCGAGCTGCTGTCGCTGCTGGAGCGCATCGACACGTTGACCTTCCAGCCCAACGAGCTGGAGCTGGAGGCGGTGCCGGAGAATCTGGAAGAGGTTCAGGCCTTTGTGGAAGAACACCTGGAGGCGGCAGACTGTCCTCCCAAAGCCCAGATGCAGATCGGCGTCGCCGTGGAGGAGATCTTCGTCAACATCTCCAGTTATGCCTATCACCCGGAAAACGGCAACGCCACCGTGCGCGTCGAGATCTCCGATGATCCCGTGAGCGTGGCGATCACCTTCCTCGATCACGGCACGCCCTACGACCCGCTGGCCAAGAAGGACCCGGACATCCATCTCCCCGCGGATGAACGCGACATCGGCGGCCTCGGCATCTTCATGACGAAAAAGCTCATGGACGACGTGGCCTACGAATACCGCGACGGGCAGAACATCCTGACCCTGAGAAAGAACCTGTAAGGAAGGAGAACAAAGGAATGCAGAGTTTGCCGTCCATCGATCTGCACATGCACAGCACCTTCTCCGACGGGACGGATACTCCGGCACAGTTGTTGAAAGCCGTCAAAGCGGCAGGGCTCGGTTGCTTTGCGCTGACGGACCACGACGCCATTGCGGGCTGCGTGGAGCTGCAGGGCCTCCTTGCCCCCGGCGACCCGCAGTTCATTCCGGGCATAGAGTTTTCCTGTAAGGACGAGCTGGGGAAATACCATGTTCTGGGCTACCGCTACGATCCCGCATCCCCGGCCATCCTGGACGTGCTGGCTCTGGGCCACGGCTACCGGATGAAGAAGCTAGGGCTTCGGCTGGACTATCTGCGCGCGGAATATGGCTTCGTCTTCCCGGAGGAGGACCTGGAGGCGCTCTACGCACAGCCCAACCCCGGCAAGCCCCACATCGCCAATCTGATGGTAAAGCACGGCTATGCCAAAACAAAGAATCAGGCCTTTGCGGACTATCTCAACCGTCTTCATGCGGAGGATGACTATGTCCGCCCGGAGGAGGCCATCCGGGGCATCCTGGGCGCAGGCGGCGTTCCCGTGCTGGCCCATCCCTGCTACGGCGACGGCGACCAGATCATCCTGGGCGATGAACTGGAGCAGCGGGTCGTCCGGCTGGAGGCCTTCGGCCTGCAGGGCCTGGAGGGCTATTATTCCGGCTTTTCCAAACCGCTGCGGGAGCTGGTCCTTTCGCTTGCGGAGCGGTACGGACTGTATGTCACCGCAGGCAGCGACTACCACGGGACCAACAAGCTGGTCTCTCTGGGAGACACCGGCATCAAGGAATCTGCCGCCCCGGCCGAGGGCATCCTTCGTTTTTGGGAGGCTGTGACCACATGAAGCTGTATCTGGATACGCTGCGCAAAAAGCCGAAGGTCTATAACCTTGCCGTCCTCACGGCGGCGGTGCTTGTCCTGCTGGTCATGCTGTTCGCCTTCGGCGGTGAAGCCACCGTGCGCTTCAGCTGTCTTCTCCTGGCGCTATACTTCCTCGCGGCGGCGGCACTGCTGCTGCGGGCCTTCTTCCTCCAGATGCGCTACAACCTCTACTCCTACAACACGATCATTTATTTCGGCTTCGCGCTGTTCCTGCTTTCCGTGTCCCTGACCTATGCGCTGGCGTATTTCCAAACAGACGGCCTGAGCCAGGAGGAAATCCTGCGCAATGTGATCGGCTGGCTGTTGGGCTCCGCCAAAACTTACGTCTTCTTCACCGCGCCGTTTCTGCTGGTGTTCTCCGTAGGGCTTGCGATCTCCAATGTGTCGCTGATCCGGCACGAGGGCTTTCGCACGGTGAACCTGCTGGGGATCATCCTGGCCTTCCTGCTGGTGGGCGGGGAGCTGCTGATCTTCCTGCGGGATTACATGGTTTCCGGCTCTCGGACAGAGGTCATGCTCCATGACATGCTGACCAATCTTCTGGCCGCGGTGTACCTGTACTTTGAATGCATGCTGCTGGGCACCATTGTGGCCGGTATCATCGCCTCGCGGGTCGAGCCGGAAAAGGACAAGGATTTTATCATCATTCTCGGCTGCGGCATCCGCCGGGACGGCACCCCCTCCCCCCTGCTGCGGGGGCGGGTAGACCGTGCGCTGGCCTTTGCCGAACAGCAGGAGGCCCTCACCGGCAAGCAGCCGATCTTTGTGACCTCCGGCGGGCAGGGGCCGGATGAGCCCATCTCGGAGAGCGCCTCCATGAAGCGTTATCTGCTGGAAAAGGGCATCCCGGCGGAGCGGATCCTGGAAGAGGACCGGTCCACCGACACCTTTGAGAACATGAAGTTTTCCAAAGAAAAGATCTGGGCGGTCAATCCCCAGGGGAAGATCGCCTTTTCCACCACGAACTACCACGTTTTCCGCGGGGGCCTGAAAGCCAGACGCGTGAAAATGCGGGCGCTGGGCATGGGTGCCAGGACGAGATGGTACTTCTGGCCCAATGCCGCCGTGCGGGAGTTCGTGGGACTGCTGACGGAGCACCGGCTCAAGCAGGGTCTGATCTTCGGCAGCATGGTCATCTCCTACGTGGTGCTGACGCTGCTGGCCTATCAGAATTAGGCCCGGTGAAGAGGGCCTGACCCAAATACTGTTCCGATAAACACCCGCGCCGAGAGATCGCCGCCGGATGATTTGAAAGATGAAAGGAGAAAAAGATGAAAAAAGCAATCGGTTTGTTCCTGTGCCTTTGCCTGGTGCTGGCCCTGGTGGGCTGCGGCGCCCAGACTGACCCCGCAGAGCAGGAGATCAAGGACTGGACCCGGGAGGGCGTTTTCCAGGATGAAAACGAGAACATTCTCACGATCACCTGGCAGGAGGACGGCGACGAGCCCAGCTGGTACGCCGGCGTCATGATCGGGGAGCTGATGGCCGGATGGAAGGTCCGGCAGGTGGGCAACACCCTGCAGGGCGACCTGAACGCCTGGGATGAGAACGCGGAGCCTTATAACGTCACCATTTCCGAAGAGGGCGAGGACGGCCTGATGCTGGTGGTCGAGGGCGGCGACACCTATCACTTTGTGCCCATGGACCTGCCGGATGCCACGATCTTTGTCAGCATCAATGTGGAGGGCATGGGCAATATCGCCTATACTGAGGGCGAAGAAACGCCGGAGGTGGACCCGGAATACCCCTTCCAGTCCGCGCAGATCAATCTGGCCGAGCCTGCCACCCACACCATCCTGGCATGGCCCCAGGCGGGCAATCTGTTCGTGAAATGGACAAAGAACGGCGAAGACTTCTCCACCGAGCCCCAGATCACGGTGCTTCTGGATGAGAGCGCGGACTATGTGGCCGTGTTTGAGGAAGACCCCGACTGGCAGAATCCCGTGATGAACTTCGTGGGCGAATACCAGTGTGACCGGGCCAACGCGAAGGTGGACTGCTTCGGCTACGATGAAGCGTGGATCACCATCGAATGGGGCAGCAGCGCCGCGGAGCTGACCCGCTGGATCCTCGTCGGTCGGCTGGATACGGAGACGCTGACGGTCGAGTATTCCGGCGGCACCGAGTCCATCGTCACCGTTGACGACCAGGGCGAGGAGAGCCAGGAAACGGTATCGGTGGACGGCACCGGCACCGTCGTCTTCCACGACGACGGCACCTTCACCTGGCACAATGATCAGTCCGACTCCGGGGAAGACATGGTGTTCCAATGGCTCCCGGTCGCCGAGGGCTGAGGGAAGGCAAGAATTCTGAAAGGATAGACGCAGGCAAGGGCCGGCGGGGCAGATCCCCGCCGGCCTTTCTGTCTGGACGCCTCAGTCCGGAGTCCCCTCTCCCCTTCCCGTGCAGTCTGAGCACACACAGCACCCCTTGTTTCACTCGGCGCAATCCATAAAAGGATTGCGCCTTTCTTGTGCATTTAAACAAAAATATCCTGTGGTTCCGAACAATACTTGACAGCCGCTTGTGCAAAATGTATTGTTGTATTACAAGCTGACAAGAACACTGAATTACAAGTTGGCAGGAGGGATCCCTATGAATGTTTTGATGATCGGCACCGGTGACATTGCCTATTCCCACGGCCGCGCAGTGGTGAAGCTCGGCGGCCGCGTCTATGCCTGCTATGACGTGAACGAAGCCGGCATGAAACGCTATCAGGCAGAGTTCGGCAGCGAGATGCTGCGCTACGAGCAGTTGGAGGACTACATCCCCCAGGCAGACTACGTGGTGCTCTGCACCCCGCCCACCAAGCGTCTGGACTATGTGGAGATGGTGCTGAAGCATCACATCCCGCTCTACATGGAAAAGCCCATCGCCACCAACCTGGAGGACGCCCGCAAGATCAAGGAGATGGAGCAGGAGTACGACGGAACGATCATCGTCGGCTTTGCCCACCGCTACCGTCCCGCCTTCCAGAAGATGGTGGAGCTGGTCCGCTCCGGCGCCCTGGGCGACCCCATCAACGTGTTCGACAACCGTGTCGGCCCCGGCTACGGCTTCCGCGGCACCTGGTTTGCCCCGTCCTGGCGCACCGACCCCCGCTTTGCCTGCGGCTTCACCATCGAGTCCATCTCCCATGAGTGGAACCTGCTGACCGCGCTGTGCGGCGAGTTTGAGACCCTGAGCGCCAACGTCTGGTGCACCATCGACACGCTCCCCACCTATGACACCAACTTCTCCGCCACCATGAAGATCAAGAAGGGCGGCGTCGCCACCATCAACGCCAGCTGGTCCAGCGACCTGGGCGGCAATTTCAAGGGCTACATCGGCACCAAGGGTACCGCCTTCCTCCGGGGCCGGGACATGTTCGAGTTTGAGGAGCTGACCTATAAGACCGCGGATATGAGCGAGCCCGTCACACTCCACTACAACGACTCCTACAAGCACAACCAGGACGGCGTGATCTTCCCAATCCACCAGCACTTCCAGGATTGCCTCAAGAACGGCACCCCGATCTGCACCCCGCTGGATGAGGGCATCAAGGTCCTCAAGCTCTCCACCCTGGCGCTGGAATCCTCCCGCGAGCACAAGGAAATCATTTTGGACGAAAGGATGTGACTCCTCCCATGGATCAGAAGGAACTCACCGCGCTGAAAAACACGGCGACCGAGCTGCGCATCCGCGTGATCGACATGATCTGGAAGGCGCAGAGCGGCCATCCCGGCGGCTCTCTCTCCGTGGCGGACTTTGTGACCGCCTGCTATTTCCGCTACATGAACCTGCGGCCCGAGGAGCCCCGCTGGCCTGACCGCGACCGCTTCGTGCTCTCCAAAGGCCACGTGTGCCCCGCTCAGTATGCGGCGCTGGCCATGAAGGGCTTCTTCCCGCTGGAGGTGCTGGACACCCTGCGCAAGGAAGGTTCCCCTCTGCAGGGCCACCCCAGCATGACCAAGTGCCCCGGCATCGACATCTCCACCGGCTCCCTGGGTCAGGGTCTGGCCTGCGGCGTGGGCATGGCCCTGGCCGGGAAGCTGGACCACAAGGACTACCGCGTCTTCTGCGCCGTCGGCGACGGCGAATGCAACGAGGGCGAGATCTGGGAGGCCTGCGGCACCGCCTACAAGTACAAGCTGGACAATCTCATCGTATTCGTGGACTGGAACAACCTTCAGCTGGACGGCACCTGCGAGGAGATCATGCCCCCCATCAGCCTGGCAAAGAAGTTTGAGGCCTTTGGCTTTGAGGTCTATGAATGCGACGGCAACGACATGGCCCAGCTCGTCGAGGTCATGGACAAGGCCCTGGCGTCGAAGAACGGCCTGCCCAAGTGCATCGTGGGCAAGACCGTGAAGGGCAAGGGCGTAAGCTACATGGAAAACGTCTGCTCCTGGCACGGCACCGCCCCCAACGACGCCCAGTACAAGCAGGCAATGGAAGAGCTGAACGCGCTCTACATCAAAGAGGAGGCCTGAGCATGGAGACGAAAAAAATCGCGACCCGCGACGGCTTCGGCGAGGCCATCGTAGAACTGGGCAAAGAAAACAAGGACATCCTCGTGGTGGACATCGACATCGGCAAGAGCTGCAAGACCGGCGCCTTCCGCAAGGAGCTGCCGGAGCAGTACCTGAACGTGGGCATCGCCGAGCAGAACGGCGCCGGCGTGGCCGCGGGGCTTGCCACCTGCGGCAAGATCCCCTTCGTGGTCACCTATGCCGCCTTCGGCTCCATGCGCATTTGCGAGATGATCCGCCAGGAGATCTGCTATCCCCATCTGAACGTGAAGATCGCCTGCTCCCACGGCGGCGTGACGCCCGCCAACGACGGCGCCAGCCACCAGGCCATCGAGGACATGGGCATCATGCGCACGCTCCCCAACATGACGGTGATCATGCCGGCGGACTACTACGCCGCCAAGGCGCTGGTGAAGGCCGCCGCCGCCTTTGACGGGCCGGTGTACCTGCGCTTCACCCGCGACGCCATCCCCGTGATCTACGACGAGAACGAGACCTTTGAGATCGGCAAGGCCAAAACCCTCCGCGAGGGCGGAGACGTGGCCATCATCGCCAACGGTGACACCGTCCGTCTGGCCATCGAGGCCGCCAAGGTCCTGGCCGACAAGGGCATCCAGGCCCGCGTGCTGGACATGCACACCATCAAACCCCTGGATCAGGAAGCGGTCACCGCCTGCATCGACGAGATCGGCAGGATCGTTACCGTGGAGGACCACAACATCCTCAATGGTCTGGGCAGCGCCGTCTGCGAAGTGGCGGCAGAGCTTGGCAAGGGCAAGGTCAAGCGTCTGGGCATCCAGGATCAGTTCGGTCAGTCCGCCCCCTATGAGCGTCTGCTGGCGATGAACGGCGTCACCGTGGAGAATATCGTCGCCCAGGCGGAAGCCCTGATTGGTTAATCATTCCGGAAAACCCGGACGATTATAAAGATTATTGAGGAGGAAGAAAATGAAAAAAATCATCGCCCTGCTTCTGGCTCTGGTCATGGTGTTCGCCCTCTGCGCCTGCGGCGGCAGCGCCAAGGAAGAGCAGACCTACACCATCCGCATTGGCCACAGTGACACCACGCAGAACCTGATTCACGTCTCCCTCGAGCACTTTGCCAAGGCCGTCAACGAGCGCACCAACGGCCGCGTCACCATCGAGATCTACGCCGCCGAGCAGCTCGGCAGCAACAAGGAAATGATCGAGATGGTCAAGATGGGCAACCTGGACGCCATGATGCTGCCCTCCGGCCAGCAGGCGGACTTCTGCCCCAAGTTCAAGGCCCTGAGCCTGCCCTTCCTGTTCTCTGACTACAAGCACGTCTACAAGGTCCTGGACGGCGAGATCGGCCAGGAACTGCTGGAAGGTCTGGAAGAGAACAACTTGATCCAGCTGGCTTACTGGGAGAACGGCCTGCGCCAGTTCACCAACTCCAAGCGCCCCATCGAGAAGCCCGAGGATCTGGCCGGCCTGAAGTTCCGTACCCCCGAGGATCAGATGACCATGGCCATCTTTGCCGCCTACGGCGCCAGCGCTTCCCCCTTCGCCTTCTCCGAGCTGTATCTGGCCCTGCAGCAGGGCACCTTTGACGGCCAGGAGAACCCCGTTGCCAACATCTACGCCAACAACTTCCAGGACGTGCAGAAGTACCTGACCATGGTGAACTACCAGTACCAGCCCAAGGACATGATCTTCAGCCTGACCACCTGGAACAAGCTGCCCGCCGACATCCAGGAAGTCCTGCTGGAGTGCGCCAAGGAGTTCGGCGCTGAGCACCGCAAGGCCATCGTCGATTCCGAGGCGCAGATGCTCGCCGAGCTGGAGGCCGCCGGCATGGAGATCGGCTACCCCGACACCGCCCCCTTCATCGAGCAGGCCCAGAGCGTCTACGAAGACTTCTATGCTCAGAACGACTGGGCGGAGGATCTGGTCGCCCGCATCAACGCCCTCAAGTAAGGCCCTTTCAGGGAACCCGGGGGAGACACAGCGTCAGCCGTGCCTCCCTCTCTTTTGTAAAAAGGTGGGATTATCATGAAAGTTTTCATCCGCAAGCTGAGCGGTGTTTTGGAAAAGGCGGCGGGCGTGCTCTGTGCCACGATTCTGGCGGGGCTCTGCCTGATCATCGTCTATTCCGTCATCATGCGCTCCATTTTCAATTCCCCTGTGACCTGGCAGTACGAGCTGACCCTGGTGGGTCTGTGCTGGGTCACCTTCATCGGCATGTCCATGACCTTCTCCCGGGAGGAGCATCTGCGTCTGACCTTTGTGAGCAACAAGCTCCGGCCCAAAGCCTGGCAGATCTACATGGATGTGATCGACCTGCTGCTGATCGCCTTTCTGGTGGCAGGCATCATTTGCAGCTTCTCCATCATCAAATCCACCTGGGGCACCTACTATAAGACCATTCCCATCCGCAACGGCGTTTACTATCTCTCGTTCCCCATCGGCTGCGCTTTTTCCATCGTCCATCTGATCCGACTGATCATGGACCGCAAGCCGGAGGACGCGCCGACTGCGCAGGAAGCTAAGGAGGGTACAGCATGAGCTTTGCCGGATATGTTTTGCTGCTTGTCGGCGGCTTTCTGCTGCTGATGGTGGTGGGCGTGCCCATCGCCTATTCTCTGTCTGTCTCCGCCCTGTTCACAGTCCTCGTGACCGGAAACTTCACCTCGGTGGCCATCTTCCACCGGATGATCGGCAACGCCAGCGGCTACACGCTGCTTGCGATCCCCTTCTTCATCCTGGCGGCCAAGCTGATGAACACCGGCGGCATCACACGAAAGATCTTCCGCGCCGCCTCCGCCTGGGTGGGCTGGATCCCCGGCGGCCTGGGCCACGCCAACGTGGTGGCCTCCATCGTCTTCTCGGGCATGAGCGGCTCCGCCGTGGCGGACGCCGGCGGCCTGGGCCAGATCGAGATCGACGCCATGAAGGACAAGGGCTTTGACGCGGACTTCTCCGCCGGCGTCACCGCCGCCTCCGCTACCATCGGCCCCATCATCCCGCCCAGCATCCCCATGGTGGTCTACGGCATGATGACCGAGGTCTCCGTCGGCTCCCTGTTCATCGGCGGCATCGTCCCCGGCCTGCTGCTGGCTCTCGCCACCAGCATCCTGGTCTACATCATTTCCGTAAAGCGCAAGTACCCCACGGAGAAGTTCAGCTGGAAGGAAGTGGGCGTCGCCACCAAGGAGGCCCTGCTCTCCCTGCTCACCCCCGTGATCATCATCGGCGGCATCTGGACCGGCATCTTCAGCCCCACCGAGGCCGCCTGCATCGCCGCCACCTACGCCTTCATCCTGGCTGTCATCGTCTATCGGGAGCTGGGCTGGAAGGACGTGGCCAAGGCCCTGGTGGAGACCGCCCGGGACAGCGCCGGCATCCTCTGCATCATCTGCGGCGCCGCGGCGTTCTCCTGGCTGGTCACCATGCTGGGCATGACCTCCGCCATGAGCCGCGCGCTGGTGGCCCTGACGGACAACAAGTACCTGATCCTGCTGATCGTGAACATCGCCTTCCTCATCATCGGCATGTTCATGGAAGCGCTGGCCGCCATGACCATCACGCTGCCCTTCCTGGTGCCGCTGATGGCCGCCTATGGCATCAACCCGCTGCACCTGGGCGTCGTGCTGGTGCTGAACCTGATGATCGGCCTGTGCACCCCGCCTGTGGGCACCAGCCTCTTCATCTGCGCCAAGACCGCCGGCATCACCATCGAGAAGATGTACAAGGCCATTCTGCCCTTCCTGGTGCCGCTGATCATCGTGCTGTTCCTGATCACCTACGTCCCCAGCCTGGTCACCTGGCTGCCGGGTCTGCTGGGCTGAGTCCTATCCGCGCCATAGCCCGCAGTCAAAGACTCTGTCGACAGGGGGTGAAGATCCATGCAGAATTTCAGCCCGGTTACCAGCAACAAGCTCTACATTCAAATCTACAACCAGATCCGCGATGCTATTTTGAACGGCAACTATTCGGTGGGGGACAAGCTCCCCAGCGAAAAAGAGCTGTGCCAGATGTTCAACGTCAGTCGGGTGCCCGTGCGGGAAGCCCTCAGCGCCCTGGAGCTCAGCGGTCTGGTGGAATCCGTCCATGGCGCCGGGGTCTATGTCAAGCGGCTCAATGTGGTCTCCAATGACTGGGTCCACGCCATCGATCCCCAGGAGATCATCCGCGCCCGCCAGATCCTGGAGCCTGAGGTCGCCAGAGAGGCGGCGCTGAACATCAATGATCTGGAGCGGCGACGTCTCCGGGAGATCCTGGATCGCTTCCACCGGGAGGCGGAGCAGGAGATCTATGCCACAAGCACCGACGAGGAGTTTCATCGCTGTCTGGCCCGTGCCAGCGGCAACCAGCTCTTCACCGTGCTCTACGACATGATCTGGAAAGCCATGGAACAAAAAATGTGGCACCTCATCGAGGAGCGCAACATCCGCTCGGATTTCTACCGGCAGGGCAACTACGACGAGCACGTCCAGATCGGTCAGGCTGTTCTGGACGGGGACGCGGAAGCCGCCTATTCCATGATGAAGCTGCACATGGAGCGTCTGGAGACCCGATATTGGAAATAAGGATCGCTGCCCCGGGCATAGTTCCGGGGCAGTTTCACAAAGGAGAAGGAAGCATGAAAATCGTGATATTGGACGGTTATACGGAAAACCCCGGCGATCTGAGCTGGGATGCGCTGGCCGCCTTCGGGGAGCTGACCGTCTATGACCGCACCCCCGATGACGATGCGGAGATCGCAAAGCGCATCGGAGATGCAGAAATCGTATTCACCAACAAATGCCCGATCCGCCGCCCGGTCCTCGAGGCCTGCCCCGAGCTCCGCTACATCTCGGTGCTGGCCACGGGCTATAACATCGTGGACACGGCCTGCGCAGCGGAGAAGGGCATCCCCGTGTCCAACGTCCCCACCTACGGCACGGCGGCCGTGGGCCAGTTTGCCATCGCGCTGCTGCTGGAGCTGTGCCACCACGTGGCGCATCACTCTGAGGCAGTCCACCGGGGCCGCTGGGAGCACAACGCCGACTGGTGCTTCTGGGACTATCCCCTCATCGAGCTGGACGGCAAGACCATGGGCATCATCGGCTTCGGCAGGATCGGGCAGACCACCGGCCGCATCGCCAGGGCCCTGGGCATGCGCGTGCTGGCCACCGGCAGCCGGGAGAGCGAGGCGGGCCGCGCCATCGCCGACTATGTGGATCTGGACACCCTGCTGCGCGAGTCGGACGTGATCGCGCTGCACTGCCCGCTGTTTCCCAGCACCCAGGGCATCATCAACAAGGACACCATCGCCAAAATGAAGGACGGGGTCCTCCTCATCAACAACAGCCGCGGTCCCCTGATCGTGGAGCAGGACCTGGCGGACGCCCTCAATTCCGGCAAGGTTGCCGGCGCCGGTCTGGACGTGGTCTCCACCGAGCCCATCCGGGGCGACAACCCCCTGCTCACCGCCAAAAACTGCCTGATCACCCCCCACATCAGCTGGGCTCCCAAGGAAGCCCGGCAGCGCATCCTGCAGATCTCCGCAAAGAATCTGGAGGCTTTTCTCCAGGGCGCGCCGATCAACGTGATCAACGGGCTGTGATGCGGCCCGGGGGGGCATGCGAGGCTCAGATCCTCAACTTCTCTCAGAAGCAAGAACGCTCCGTGCTTTCATGGCACGGGGCGTTCTCCGCTTCAGCGGAGCCCTGTCCTTTTCCTCTCCCGCCCCGCCCCATCACAGGCATGCGTCAGCTTCTGGAAACAAGCGGTTTTTTCCTTGAATGCGGTGTCTTTTTGTTGTATACTCTATTCGTGGAAATGTGGGCTGCGCCCGCGGGACTGCAACAGGGATAAAAGGAGCTGCAGGAGACGTGAAGACAGAGATACTGGGACTTCGCTTTGACGCCATGACCATGGCGCAGGCACAAGCGGCCGCCGAAGCGCTGATAGACGCGGGAGCGGGCGGCTATATCGTCACCGCAAACCCCGAAATATTGCTGGCAGCCCGGGAGGACCCTGCCTATTTCGGCGCCATCGACGCGGCAGATCTGGTCCTTGCCGACGGCGTTGGTGTTCTCCACGCCGCCCGGATCCTGGGGAAAGCGCTGCCGGAGCGGGTCTCCGGTTCGGATCTGGTCCCCAGGCTTCTCCGGGAGATGGCGGCCAAGGGACGCAGCGTGTTCCTCTATGGGGCAAAGCCCGGCGTGGCGGACAGAGCCGCCCACGTCCTTGAAAAAGAGTACCCCGGCCTTCGCATGGCGGGGACGGAAAACGGATATATCCGCGACGAGACCGAACTATGGCGCGCCCTGGATCGGGAGCAGCCGGATCTTTTGCTGGTGGCCCTGGGTGCGCCGAAGCAGGAGCTCTGGATGGCTGCGAACCGGGGGCGGACAAAAGCCCTGATGATCGGCGTGGGCGGCCTGCTGGACGTATTCTCCGGCGATGTTCCCAGAGCGCCGGAAGCCTGGCGTCGGTCGGGCCTGGAATGGCTGTACCGCACCATCAAGCAGCCCCAGCGGATCCGGCGGGTCCTGAAGCTGCCCCAGATCCTGGTCCTGGCGGCGAAGGAACACATCCTGCATTCCGGAGACAAAGCGTAAGATAGAGGAGAATGAAGCTTGAAACGATCTCCGAACCGTAAAAAATCCATCGTCGTCTGCGGGTATTACGGCTATCGCAACATGGGCGACGACGCGATCCTGGACATGATCTGCCGGGATTTTGCCGACGACTGTGAGCTGACCGTGCTGTCCTTTCGCCCGGAAGAGACGGAACGGCTTTACCCTGTGAAGGCGGTCAATCGCTTCCAGCTGCCCCAGGTGCTGCGGGCCATGTGGAACGCGGATCTTCTGTTGAGCGGCGGCGGCAGCCTTCTGCAGGACAAGACCTCCACCCGGTCTTTGCTGTATTATCTGTCCATTCTGAGGCTCGCGCAGCTCCGCGGCGTGCCGTCCGTGCTCTATGCGGCGGGGATCGGGCCCCTCCGCTCTCCGCAAAATCAAAAGCGGGTGGCCCGGGTGCTGCGGAAGGTGGACCTGATCACCCTGCGCGAGCGTGAGTCTCTGTCGCTGGCGGAGCGGCTCTGCCCCGGCAAGCAGGTTCTTTTGACCGCTGACCCGGTCTTTCACATGGAACCCTCGCCGGACAGCACCGCCATCCAGATTCTCCGGCAGAACGGGCTTGGAGGCAGGCCCATGTTCGCCGTCTCGCTGCGGAAAACGCCCCCGGGGCTTTGGCCCCGGCTGGCTGAGCTGCTGGACCGGGTCGCAGCCGCCGGCGCCTGCACGCCGGTCTTCGTCTGCATGCAGGATCCCTCGGATTTTGAGGCGGCGGCGGCTGTACAAGGCCTGATGAAAGAACCGTCCCGTGTTCTGCGCGGCTGCGGCACCGGGCCGGATATGATCGCCGTGCTTCGACATATGCGCGGCGTCGTGGGCATGCGGCTGCACGCGCTGATCTTCGGCGCAGTGGCGGGCATACCGCTGGTCGGCTTCAACATAGATCCCAAGCTGGAGGCCCTGCTGCACGCGGTGCACGGGCCGGAACCCATTGAATTGAACGATTTTGACCCGGCGGAGACAGCGGAACAGATCTGCCGGATCCTGGCTGCGGGCAGGGCGCCGGATTGCACAAAGCTTATCGAACTAAGCCGGCAGCTGCCCGTCGCCGTCCGCGCTCTTTTGGCGCGGCGGTAACCCTGTACACTGGACAAAAGGAGGCGAGGACGTGGAACAGGAACCCAACAAACGCAAAAAAACGGTGCTGCTGAAAAACACCTTCATGCTCTATGTCCTGACCTTTTCCTCCTATATCCTGGGCTTTCTGGTGATCCCCTATGAGACGCGGGTGCTCCACACCGAGAAATTCGGTCTGGTGACCCTGGCCATGGCCATCATGATCTATTTCCAGAAGACCATCGACTTTGGCTTTCTCCTGTCCGCCACCGAAGAGGTCTCCCTGCACCAGGAGGATCGGCGGGAGCTGTCCCGGATCCTCACAGCCGTCACCCTCGGAAAGCTCCTGCTGACCGTCCTGTCCGGAGGGGTTCTGTTCCTGCTGTGTCAGCTCGTGCCCCGGTGGCAGGGAAACACCGGCTTCTTCCTCCTGTATTTTGCCGCCACCGCGCTGAACTGTCTCATGCCGGACTTCCTCTATCGG
Organism: Oscillospiraceae bacterium; assembly: GCA_902765595.1. Classification (GTDB taxonomy): domain Bacteria; phylum Bacillota; class Clostridia; order Oscillospirales; family Oscillospiraceae; genus Limivicinus. Next base: position 26,155 of record CACXAQ010000014.1, read on the forward strand.
GGCCTGGAGCAGATGGAGGCCATCACGGTGCGCACCGTGCTGATCAAGATCTTTTTTACCGCAATGATCTTTCTCTTCCTCCACGGGCCGGAGGACTATTACCTCATCCCCCTCCTGAACACCATCGGCAACGCCGTTGCGCTGCTGGGCGTGTTCATCCATCTCCGGAAAAAGCTGGGGCTGGGCTTTACGCGCTGCAGCTGGCGCGACACCTTTGAAAGCCTGGGCCGGTCCAGCGTCTTTTTCCTCTCCCGCATCGCCACCACCAGCTACACGGCGGTCAACACCATCCTGCTGGACCTGGTCTCCGGCGGGGCTTCCACGGCTTTTTACGGCAGCGCGGATAAAGTGGTGAATATCGCGAAGGGCGTATTCCAGCCCGTTTCGGACAGCCTGTATCCCTACATGACCAAGAACCGGGATTTCCGGCTGTTGAAAAAGGTGCTGCTCATCGCGGAGCCTGTGATCCTGCTGGGCTGCGCGGTGGTCTTCCTCTGGGCGGAGCCTCTCTGCGTGCTGTTTTTCGGGGAGGAATACGCCCCCACCGGGCGGGTGCTGCGGGCCATGCTGCCCATGATCGCGGCGCTGCTGCCCAACTATCTCCTGGGCTTCCCCACGCTGAGCGCCATGGGCATGACCCAATATGCCAATTACGCGGTGATCTTCGGTTCGCTGGTGCATGTGTTCAATCTTGTGCTGATCTTTATTCTGGGCAAGGTCAATATGGTGACGCTGGGGCTGCTGGCCTCTGCGGCGGAGCTGTCGATCCTTCTGTTCCAGATCGTTGTGATTTACCGGAACCGGGACAAGCTGGCCGCAAAAGACTCTTGAGAGAAAGAAGGGAACGCTGTGAGGATGGTTTATGCAAAAAAGGAAAGCCCGCTTGTGCGCCCTTCGCGCAAGCGGGCTTCCCTTTTTTTATGATCGCTTCAGCTTTTTCAGTCCTTTTTCCGCCAGGCGCTTGACCTTGTCTCCGAAAAACAGCCAATTGATCCCGATCGCGGTCAGGGCCCACAGTCCCGCCGTCTCCGCCGCCAGCAGAAGCCATGCGCCGACCGAGACGGTCCTCATGGAGATGCGGCTGCAGAGAAGGCCCGCAGGGAGCGCCGTGAGTCCATCCGCCAGCAGGTGGATCCAAAAGCCCCGGATCGGAACATGCAAAATGTGTCGGGAATCATAAAGCGCCATCCAGACGGTCTGATAGGCCATGGCGCACAAGGTCCCCAGCGCCACGCCCGCCAGGCCCCAGAGCTTTACGGTGAGCACCGAGACGGCGATGTTCAGCAGCGCGGCCGTGATATGACAGCGCTGGGTCTGCCGGAAGTGTCCCGCCGCCAGGATCAGCAGGTCGTAGGGCAGGCGCAGGCAGTGGCCCGCGTGGGCCAGGGTGATCAGCAGGGCGAACAGCGGGACCTGGTAGTTGGCGTCGTTTATCCCGCTGGTATAGACCTGAATAAAGGGCAGGATCAGCACGCCGGTGCAGCCGAAGAGAAAGACGGTCCCGGTGTGCAGCAGCCATTCGGTCCAGTCGAAAAGCTCCCGCAGCCGCTCTGTCTCCTCCTTGGCGATCAGCTCGCCCATGAGGGCCTGCACCCCGTAGGTCAGGGACAGGAAGAGGTTTTTGACCCCGTAGATCACCATGTGGTAAACGGAATAGACGGATACGTTTTTCAGGGTGGACAGCAGGGTCAGCACGATGACGTCCGTCTTTTCCAGCACATAATAGGAGACGTGCTGGGCGATGCCGTTCCACTTCTGCCGGATCGGCTCTTCTTCCGCGCGAGATCTTCTCTCGATGTGATAATGGCGCCTGACATAGAGCCGGAGGGCCATGGGGCGGATCAGAAAGATCAGGGCCGTGCTCAGCTTGACGGTCCGGATGTCGGCGCCCCATTCGATCAGAGCGGCGCTGGCGGCGGTGTTCAGAAGAAGCGCGGCCGTCTGCGCCGCGTATTGGACATAGCCCCTCTGGTCCGCGGTGAGCAGCAGTCGGTCCACCAGGCCGAGATAATACTGGGCAAAGGTGCCGACGCCGATGGCGAGGATCAGCGCGCCCGTATAGGCCCGGTCAAAGCCGCCGGCGAACCGGGGATAGACCAGCAGAAGTCCCGCCGTGTACAGCCCCAGCGCCAGGGCGATTTTGGAGAAAAAGCGCCTTGCGGAGGAGGCGATCCGGCTGACAGCGTTCAGATCCCGCTCCGCCAGCGGCTTATACAGAGACGCCTGTACCACCGCGCCCACGCCCAGCTCCAAAAACGCGATCAGCTCCAGAAACTGCGTGATGGAGCCCACCAGGCCGTTTACCTCGGACCCGTATCGGGCAAGGATCAGCCGGGGCAGAAGAAAGCCGCAGACGATGTTGGTGACCTGAAACACCAGGGAAGCGACGGTATTTCGTTTTAATCGTTCTTTCCGATCCTGCATTTGCCTGCCTCGCTCCGACGTCCTCTCCGCGGTCCGGGGCTTTGATCAGGCCCCGCCCTTGTAGTCTGTCCAGTCCGGGGCGCCTTCAAACCGTGTCTGCCCTTCCCCGCGCCCGGGACCTGAGCGGAACGTGCTTTTCCGCCAGAGCGGGAGAAGCGAAGCTCCGCGCCCGGGTGGAGAGCCTGGGGCTGTAAGGCATCTGCGCCTCGGGACGTCACAAAACCCCGGCAGCGCAAAAAGGATCCGGATCGTGTGCGATCCGGATCCTTTTTTATTCGACAGGTCTGATTGCAGGCCGCGCTCAGGCCCAGGTGCCGTTGCGGAAAATGGGTGTGACGCTGCCGTCCAGGCGGATGCCGTCGATGCTCAGGTCGTCGCTGCCCACCATGAAGTCCACATGGATGATGGAGTCGTTGATGCCGCGCTTCTGGGCCTCAGCAGCGGTGAGGGCGTCGCCGTCGGGCAGGACTTCCTTGAAGCCCGCGCCCAGGGCCACGTGGCAGCAGGCGTTTTCATCAAAGAGCGTCTCATAGAACAGGAAGCCGCAGCGGTTCACCGGGCTCTCCTTGGGGACCAGCGCCACCTCGCCCAACATGTTGGCGCACTCGTCCATGGCCAGCATCTTCTCCAGCAGGTCCTGCCCCTTCTCCGCTCTGCAGGAGACGGCGCGGCCGTTTTCAAAGGTGATGGCAAAGTTTTCGATCAGCTGGCTGTTCCAGCTCAGGGGCTTGGTGGAGACCAGCGTCCCCTCGCAGCTTCCCGCCAGCGGGGAGGTGAAGATCTCCTCCGTGGGCATGTTGGGGATGTAGCTGGCGCCGTTGTGGGAATTGACCGCCGCGGCGCCCTCCCAGCGGGCTTCGGGGATCAGCTCCACGGTAAAGTCGGTGCCGTTGGCGCTGTGGTAGCGGAGGTGGCGGAAGTTCTGGGCGTTGAGCCAGGCCGCCTTGGCGGAGATGAACTGGGTATGGGCCTGCCAGGCGGCCACCGGGTCGTTCTCCCCGTCGATGCGCACCGTCGTCAGCACCGCGTCCCAGAGCTTTTCAACGGCGTTTTCCACCGTCTCCTCCGGGAAGCACTTCTTTGCCCACTTCTCCGAGGGGTAGGCCGCGATGGTCCACTGGTGCTTGCCGTCAATGGCGTCCCGATAGGGCTTGAGCACCCGGGCGCGGCTGCGGCTGACGTAGGAGAGCTTCTCCGGCGCGATGCCGGCCAGGGCGTCCGGGTCCTGGGAGGCGATGAAGATCCGGCAGGGCAGGTCCATGGTCATCTGCCGGGCCTTGGCCTCTTCCCACTCCAGCACAGTCCCCAGGGTCTCCTGCTCGGCATACTGGAAGTGCAGCCGGGAGATCCCGTCGCTCTGCCACTCCACATTGACCTTTTTCGCCCCGGCCTTGTAGCATTCCTCGGTCAGCAGCTCGGCAAAGGGAGCCTGCTCCACCGCGATATTCAGCAGCACGGTCTGTCCGGGGCGGACGTTAGCGCCGGAGCGCACGATCAGCCGCGCATAGCTCTGTAAAACCTCCTGGGTCACTTTCATCCTGTATACCTCCTGTGATGTGGCAGTTTTCGTTTTGCCTGGCCCCATTTTACCCCATTTCCGACAGAAAGGCAAGCGGAGCGTGCAAAGGCCCCCGGACGGGATCGCCTGTCCGGGGGCCTGCGTATGTTTTGGGATCACTTCTGCTCGCGCAGCTGCTTGATGCGGATGCGATGCTCCCGGTTGGCAATGAACTCGGGCAGCACCTTGGGCCGATCCTGGTACTCGATGCTCTCCTGGAAGGTGCGCTTCTTCAGGTGGATGGCGTCGAACTTGCAGCGGGTGGTGCACACGCCGCAGCCCAGGCACTTGTTGGGATCCACGAAGCTGGCGCCGCAGCCAAGGCAGCGGGCCGTCTCGATCTTGAGCTGCTCCTCGGTAAAGGTCTTGCGGTCGTCCTTGAAGGTGGACGCCTTGCTCTCGTCCTTGCCGGGGATCTGGCGGCCGTCACGGCTGCTGTCACGGCGGACGGTGTCAAAGTCCACGTTGTCCTTGTCAAAGGCGTGGTAGCTCAGCCGGTCGCGGCCGATCACCAGGCTCTGGCCGGGATGGACGTAGCGGTGGATGGAGATGGCCGCCTGCTTGCCCTGGGCGATGGCGTCGATGGCAAACTTGGGGCCGGTGTAGGCGTCGCCGCCCACGAAGATGTCGGGCTGCTCGGTCTGATAGGTGACGGAGTCGGCCTTGACGCGGCCCTTCTCGTCCTGGCTCAGCAGGCCCAGGTCCAGCTCGCCCAGCTCGATGCGCTGGCCGATGGCGGCCAGGACGGCGCTGCACTTGATCTCCTTGTCGCCCTCGCAGACGAGAGAGGCCACCTTGCCGTTCTTGCCCTTGATCTCCACGGGCTTGTGCTCGAAGAGGAACTTCACGCCCTCTTCCCGGGCCTCGGCCACTTCGGCGGGATCGGCGGGCATATCGCTCTCCTTCCGGCGGTAGGCCACCGTCACGTCGGCGCCCAGGCGGACTGCGGTGCGGGCCACGTCCATGGCCACGTTGCCGCCGCCGACCACGACGACCTTCTTGCCGATTTCGGGCTTCTTGCCGGCGTTGGCCTCCCGCAGGAAGTCGATGCCGCCCCAGACGCCGTGCAGCTCCTCGCCGGGGATGCCGAGGGAAGCGGACTTCTGGGCGCCGACGGCCAGGTAGAAGGCGTCATAGCCCTGCTCGCGCAGCTGCTGGATGGTCACGTCCTTGCCCACCTCCACGCCGCAGCGGAAGATGACGCCCAGCTCCTTGAGCACGTCGATCTCGGCGTCCAGCACGTTCTTCTCCAGCCGGAAGCTGGGGATGCCGTAGCGCAGCATGCCGCCGGGCTGGTCGTTCTTGTCGAACACGGTGACCTTGTAGTTGTCGGCCGCCAGGAAGTAGGCGCAGCTCAGGCCGGCAGGACCGGCGCCGATGATGGCGATCTTCTTGTCGCTGTAGTCGTACAGCTTTTTGGGCACGAAGCGGGTATCCCGGTTCAGCTCCTTGTCGGCGATGAACTTCTTGATCTCGTCGATGGCCACGGCCTGGTCCAGACGGGCGCGGGTGCACTCATCCTCGCACTTGCGGTTGCAGATGCGGCCGCAGACGGCGGGCAGAGGATTCTCTTTCTTGATGAGCTCCAGGGCGTCCAGGTATCTGCCCTGGGCGGCCAGCTTGATGTAGCCCTGCACGGCGATGTGGGCGGGGCAGGCGGTCTTGCAGGGGGCGGTGCCTTCCGGGGCGATGTACTCCCGGTTGGTGCGGTGCTCGGGGTTCCAGTGCTCCGGGGTCCACTCGATGTCGTCGGGCAGCTCGTGGGGCTTGTGCTCGATGGGGGTCTTGGCGCAGAGCTTCTGGCCCATCTGGATGGCGTTGTTGGCGCAGCGGTCGGTGCACTGGCCGCAGGCCACGCACTTCTGCTGGTCGATCTCGGCCACGTAGTTGCTCTTGGAGGCGGCGGGGGTGTTGTAGTACTGGGTCATGCCCAGGGCCAGGCAGCTCTCGGGCATGCAATTGCAGATGGCGAAGGTCTCGCCCTGGTGCAGGGTGGTGATCTGGTGGACGCAGCCCCGCTCCTCGAACTTCTTGATCAGCTCCTTGGCATGCTCCACCGTGCAGGGAGTGCCCTTGCCGGTGCGGTTGAACATGTCGCCCACATGGCCCATGAAGAGGCAGTAGCCCTCGTCCAGGTCGCCGCTGCCCTCGCCCATCAGTCTGCGCACGCGGCGGCACTGACAGGGCGTGATGCTGATGTGGCCTTCGTTATCCTCGATGTACTTGTTGCAGCGCTCGTTGTCGATGGCGATCGCGTCGGCGGGGATGGCGCTCTCCACGGGGATGACGCGCATGATGCCGGCGCCCATGGGGGTGTTGGGCGCGTGCTCGATCTGGCTGGTGGTGGCATGCTGCTGGAAGCAGTAGGCGATCTCGGGGTGAGCCAGGCAGAACTTCTCGTTGATGAGCAGGAACTCAAAGATGCCGGGGGTATAGGGCGGCAGCAGGTAGATCTCCAGGCCCACCTTGGGCACCACCACCTGTACCACCAGGCCGATCTCGGTGATCTCGTGCAGGATCTCGCGGGTCCGCTTGACGGACATCTTGGCCTTGCGGGCGATCACGGGGACGAAGGACGGCTTCATGCTGGTCATGGCCAGCATGACGGCGATCTGCTCGTCGGTGATCCACTTCTCGAAGAGCTTGTACTCCGCGCAGTCCGGCGTGATCTTATAGTGCCGGTCGTTGATCTTCTCACAGAGTCTGATCAGATTCTCTCTAACTTCCAAAAATACACCCTCCTTGTATCAAACAATGATCCGTCATATTACGACGGCATAGTCCGTTGTTAGTTTATTCGCTTGGAGAGTGATTGTCAATGGTCGTTTTCCCCGCGGTGTCGCATAAAATCGCAAAAAACGGACGGGAGCACTCTGCTCCCGCCCGGGTCACGCTATTTGCTTTTTTTCTTCAGGGCCAGTTGCCGCTGATCCCGTCGGGGGCCGAAGGCTCCCCGGTCCCCGTCTCATTCCGGGCCCGCTCCCGGGCACGCCGGTCGCTGTCGGTAGGCACCGGCGGCTCCTGCTTCTTCTCCTTTTCCTTTTTCATTGCTCAGCCTCCCAGCAGGCACAGGATCAGCCCGTAAATCACGCTGCTGCCCACGCCGAAGACGATCACCGGCCCCGCGATGACAAACATCTTGGCCGCCATGCCGGTCACAAGGCCCTCGGTCTTGAACTCCAGGGCAGGCGCCGCCACGGAATTGGCAAAGCCGGTGATGGGCACCAGGGTGCCGGCGCCGGCGAACTTGGCAATGTCGTCGTAGATGCCGAGACCCGTCAGCGCCGCGCCGAGGAAGACCAGGGTGATGGACTCGGCCGTGGCCGCATCCTGCTGCTCCAGGCCCAGCCCGCCGTACAGATTCAGCAGCATCTCCCCCAGGCAGCAGATCAGCCCGCCGACCACGAAGGCCCACAGGCAGTTTCTCCCCACATGGGAGCGGGGCATGTGCCGTCCCGCGTACTTCCGATATTCTTCATTGGTCATGTTTTCAGCCCGTCCCTTCGATCCGCGCGCAACCGGAGCTCCCGCGCTTTTGTGACTATTCTTTTCGCAATTGGCGTAAAATATTCCTTGACTTTCCCTGTACCATGCATTATAATGTCCAGGCTGACAAGTTCACAGCCAGTTTCTTGAGCAACACGGAGATGTCGCGTAGTTGGTCGAGCGCGCACGATTGGAAATCGTGTAAGGGTCAAAAGCTCTTCGAGAGTTCGAATCTCTCCATCTCCGCCAAAAGAAAAGCACCCCATTCGGGGTGCTTTTTCTTTTGGCTCCGATGGGGAGATTCGAATGTGTAATCGAAACTGCCGGTGGCAGTTTCATCGTCCAGTGCGCACACTGGACGATTCCTCTATTTTTTCGCACGGGTTCACGGCCACATTCGGTGCACACTGCTCCCCTGCGAAAAAATGCATGCGAATCTCTCCATCTCCGCCATGAAAAAGAACCCCCACCACAGGTGGGGGTTCTTTTTCATAAGTGCTTGGAGAGATTCGAATGTGTAGTCGCACATGCCAGTGGCATGTGCATGAGCCAGTGCGAACACTGGCGAATACATCTATTTTTTCGCACAGGTTCACGGCCACATTCGGTGCACCCGCTCCCCTGCGAAAAAATGCACGCGAATCTCTCCATCTCCGCCTATATGAAAAACCTCTTTTGCCCGGGCAGGGCAAAAGAGGTTTTTGTTGTTTGCTTCGGTGGGGTATGGTATAATCGATAAAGCAAATCAGAACTCATACGGCAAAGCATATCGGTTTATTCAGAAGCAAAAAGCACTTCAAAGAAGCATTGACATAAAAGGAGAAACAAAATGGAATTAATTCAGAGCTTTTCGGTAGACCATACGCGCATTGTGCCCGGCATGTTCCTGAGCAGGGTCGATTCTTTGGGCGATCATTCGGTTTCGACCTATGACATCCGGCTGAAAAGGCCGAACCGGGAGCCGGTCATTGACGTGGCGGCCATGCATTCGCTTGAGCATATAATTGCAACTTTCCTTCGCAATGACCCGGATTGGAAAGATGAGGTCATTTACTGGGGACCTATGGGCTGTCTTACCGGCTTTTATCTCATCCTCAAGGGCAAGCGCGCCTCGCGGGAGCTGTATGAGCTCCTGCTGCGGGCCTTCAAGTCCGTAGAAGCTGCGCAGGAGGTGCCCGGCGCGGCCCCTGTAAACTGCGGACACTACCTCATGCACAACCTGGAAATGGCAAAGTGGTATGCAAAGGAATTTGTGGCTTATCTTGAAGCAAACGCCGAAAACAGTCAGATCTTTGAATATCCCAAGGCAGAGCGGCTCGTAACCGAAGACGGGCAGCATTTTTACGATTCATAATGATTATATGATGGCGAAAAGCGAAAAAGCTTTTCGCCGCGCAGCTTTGCTGCGCAGCAAAACAGCATGGCTGTTTTGCCATATACTCATTGCAATGAGCATCGGCGTTTGGCAGCGAAATCAATCGAATGCTCGATTGATTTCGCCATCCGTTGATCATAATAACAACATCCGGAGCGCCAATTTGGGGCGCCTGAGCGAGGAGACACCATGACGGAAAAAGAGAAAATGCTCGCAGGTCTGCTCTATGATCCCTCAGACCCGGAGCTGGACGCGCTGCGCCTGAAGGCCAGAAAGCTGGCGCGAAAGTATAATCTGACGGACGAGGACCGGCCGGAGGCCCTCCGGGCGATCCTGACGGAGCTGCTCCCCAGCGCGGAGGAGCTGCCGGCCATGCAGGCGCCCGTCTGGTTCGACTACGGCTGCAACACCAGCTTCGGCAGGCTTTGCTTTACCAACTTCAACTTCACCTGCCTGGACGTCTGCCCGGTCCGCATCGGGGACAACGTGATGATCGGGCCGAACGTCACCCTGGCCACCCCCATGCATCCGCTGCTCCCGGAGGAGCGAAACGTGCGCCTGCGGGAGGACGGCAGCGCCTACGACCTGGAGTACGCAAAGCCCATCACCATCGAGAGTGACTGCTGGCTGGCCGCCAACGTGGTGGTCTGCGGCGGCGTGACCGTGGGCCGGGGCTCCGTGATCGGGGCGGGCAGCGTGGTGACCCGGGATATTCCTCCCCACAGCCTGGCCGCCGGGAACCCCTGCCGGGTGATCCGGGAGCTGACCGAGGCGGACCGCATGGGCGCCTATGATAATGATCCGGAAGGAGGCTGCGGCAAATGAGCTACCGCGTGATCGACCGGGAACACTACTATCGCAGGGACGTCTTCCGCCATTTCTCGGAGGACTGCAAATGCTCCACGTCCATGACGGCCAGGGTCGACGTGACGGAGCTGGCGGCGTATTCCCATGCCACCGGGACCCGGTTCTATCTCAACTTCCTGTACCTGCTCTCCAAAACGCTGAACGCCCGGGAGGATTACCGGATGGGCTATCTCTGGCAGACGGACCAACTGATCTGCTACGACGTGATCCACCCCACCCAGTATGTGTTCCACGAGGACACGGAGACCTGCAGCCCGGTGTACAGCCACTACTGCGAGGACTATGAGAGCTTTTACCGGGCTGCCGAGGCCGACCTGGAGCAGGCGAAGCAGAGACGCTCCTACGGCCTGGACGCAGCGGCGCACCCCAACTGGTTCGACGCCTCCTACATCTCCTGGCTCTCCTACGATTCCCTGAACGTAGAGCTGCCGGACGGGCATCTGTACTTTGCGCCCATCGTGAACTGGGGGCGGTACCGGGAAGAAAACGGCAGGCTGCTCATGCCGGTGAGCGTCCGGCTCAACCACGCCGTGGCCGATGGCTATCAGGTGGCTCTGGTGTTCCGGCTGCTGCAGCGGGAGATCGACGCCTTCTGCCGCCGATGAAGACATAAAAATAGCACCCCTGATGGGGTGCTGTTTCTTTTGGTCCCGACGAAAAACAAGCGCGCCGGCCCACGGCGCCCGCTCATTTCGGGCGGTTCTCCAGGCCCCAGTCGCAGAGCCGGTCCAGCACCGCCACCAGAGAGTGGCCCCGGGCGGTGAGGGTGTATTCCACCTTGGGCGGGATCTCCGGGTACATCTCCCGGTGGATCAGGCCGTCCCGCTCCAGCTCCTTGAGATTGACGCTCAGGGTTTTGTCCGCGATCCGCCCCAGGTAGCGCTGCATCTCGTTGAAGCGCACCGGTTCATATTCCATCAGGCAGTAGAGAATGATGGGCTTATACTTCCCGGAGATGAGCGAGAGGGTGTAGCTGTAGCCGGTCTGGCTGAAATCGGCCTCGGAAATGTTCTTTTTCTCCATAACTTACCTCTAAGTAAGTACCTATCCTTTATGATGGTACTTGCTTCTATTCTGCCCCTATGATATCATAAGTCTATCCAAATTACAAGAGGAGCAGGAGGTCCCTATGGCAAAGAAGATCGTGATCCTCAACGGCAGTCCCCGCAGGAACGGGAACACCTCGGCCCTGACCGCCCAATTCAAAAAAGGTGCCGAGGAAGCGGGCAACACCGTCACAGAGTTCCACCTGAGCAGCATGAACATCCACGGCTGCCTGGGCTGCTGGCACGGCGGCCAGGACACGGAGTGTCCCTGCGTGCAGCGGGACGACATGATGCAGATCTACCCCGTATACCAGGAGGCCGACGTGGTGGTTCTCGCCTCGCCGCTCTACTACTGGTTTATTTCCGGTCAGTTGAAAACCGCTTTTGACCGCCTTTTTGCCGTGGCGGAGCGGGACCCCAACTACCGCAACCCCAAGAAGCAGAGCGTTCTCATCATGGCGGCAGAGGGCGCCGGTTTTGAGGAGAGCGAGCATTGGTACGACCATCTGGAGAAGCACATCGGCTGGAAGAGTCTGGGCAAGGTGCTGTGCGGATGGGTAACCCAGCCGGGAGATATTGCAGGAAAGCCGGAGCTGACCCGGGCCTATGAGCTTGGACGCTCCATTCAGTAAAAAAGGAGGATTTATGATGAAAGATTTTGGTGTGAAGCCCTATCTGTTCCCCATGCCGGTGTACATGATCGGCACCTACAACGAGGATGACACCGTGGACGCCATGGCGATGGCCTGGGGCGGTATCTGCGCGGAGAACATGGTGGCCCTGAACCTGGAGGAGGATCACAAGACCGTGGCGAACCTGAAGGCTCGCGGCGCCTTTACCCTCTCCGTCCCCGGCCGGGACACCCTGGTGGCCTCCGACTACATGGGCATCGCCAGCGCCAACAAGGTCCCGGATAAGTTTGCCCGCACCGGGCTCCACGCGGTAAAGAGCAGCCGGGTGGACGCGCCCGTTATCCTGGAATACCCGCTGACCCTGGAGTGCAAAGTCCTGGAGATGCAGGAGCAGCCCTACGGTCTGCGGGTGCTGGGCGAGATCGTGAACGTGATGGCCGACGAGAAGGTACTGGATGCGGAGGGGCGGATCGACAGCGGCAAGCTGGACACCTTCCTGTTCGACCAGGTGCGCTTTGACTATTACGCCGTGGGCGAGATCTGCGGCAAGGCCTGGCACTCCGGCGCGCCTTTGGTGAAGGGCGAATAAGCCCAGGACCCATAAGAAAAAAGCAATGGCACCGTTGAAACCGGTGCCATTGCTTTTTCTTTTCGTAAGTTTGGATCAGGCGGCGGGATCTTCCACAGCCTCTTCCACGGCCTCCTCCAGGGCGCCGGTGTCCGCGTCGTCGGTCACCACACCGGTGATGGCGTCATGTTTGGCGCAGTAGGAACACAGGCGGGTGCGCCCCTCGGCAATAGCCTGCTCCACACTACCACGGGTCAACTCTCCGCTTCGGTTCAGATGGGGGCAACATTCTGTAATCTCACCATTTTCATCCACCACAACATAGGTGTGATAGACCTTGCCGAAGGGCGTCCAGTACACATTGTCGTTGCCCAGCGCTTCCATGGCGGCCTGCTGCTGCTCCTGGGAGACGGGGTTCCAGTCGTAGCTGGAAACGCCGCCGATCAGCAGCGCGATGACCGCAACCACCGTGGCGATGGCCTTGGTCTTCTTATCCACATTCTTATTGGTCAGGAGCAGGATGATGAAGGGAACAAAGGCGATGACGCAGACGATCACGCCCATGTTGTTCCACAGCCAGAAGGTGAGCTTGTTCTTCTCGGAGGCGGGCTTGATGTGGTTGGCCTTCTTCCAGAGCTGGGCGCCGATGATGACGCAGGCCAGATCCAGCACCAGGAACACGATCAGCTGGGCCAGCTGGGACATGAAGTGCAGGTCCACCTTGCCCAGGACCACCAGCAGCGCCAGCACCTCAAAGGCGATGGCGACGACCCAGAGCACAACGGCCCCGATGCGCAGGCCCGCGGCGTTACCAACGGGGGCGGCATCCTTAATTTTATAGGCGTTGGGGGCAACTTCTTCGCCGGTATCGGCGGAAACGATCTTTTTCTTCTTCGGTTCAGCCATATTTCGATTCTCCTTTATCCTCATTTTTCGCAGGACGGGGATCCTACCGATGCTTTGATTATAATGGGTTTTCCCCCTGAATACAAGATGGTTTTTTCAAGTTTTCCGCGCCGCTGTTTTTGTCGGATAGCGTTTGACATTCCCGGTTGTTTTTCTTATAATGATCATCAAATGGCGAAATCAATGGAGCATTCGATTGATTTCGCTGCCAAACGACAGGTTTGGCAGCGAATGATTCACGGAATCATTCGCCCGATGCTCATTGCAATGAGGATATGGCAAAACAGCATGGCTGTTTTGCTGCGCAGCAAAGCTGCGCGGCGAAAAGCTTTTTCGCTTTTCGCCATCATAGAATCATTATAATGTGAAGTAGCAAAGCAAAACTCACGGACGAAAATGAAAAAGGAGAGCAGCAGTATGGAATCGAACGAATTTCTGAGCACCCTGCTCGGCGACGACAGCGTCAAGAGCATCAGCAAGGCCACCGGGTCCAACCAGCAAGACGTGGAAAAAGTACTGGTGGCAGCGCTCCCCAGTCTTCTGGGCGGCGCCCTGGGCCAGGCCCAGGATGAGCAGACCGCCGAGGGCTTTGCCGGGGCCCTGGCCGACCACGCCAAGGTCGATACCCGGGATCTGGGCAGCTTCATGTCCAACGTGGACATGGAAGACGGTGGCAAGATCCTGACCCACCTGCTGGGCAGCAACGCCACCGCCACCGCCCAGGATGTGGCCACCCGTTCCGGCATGGGTCTGGGCAGCACCATCAAGATCCTGGCTGTGGCAGCCCCGCTGCTGATGAGCCTTCTGGGGCAGCACAACCAGCAGGCCCAGCCCGCGGCAGGCAGCGTTTCCCCTGTGGTCTCCCTGCTGGGCGGCCTCCTGGGCGCCGGGCAGCCCCAGCAGCAGTCCGGCCTGGGCGGCGGCCTTCTGGGCAGCCTTCTGGGCGTGAGCCAGCCCCAGCAGCAGTCCAGCCTGGGCACCGGCCTCCTGGGCAGCCTTCTGGGCGTCAGCCAGCCCCAGCAACAGCAGCAGTCCGGTCTGGGCGCCGGCCTCCTGGGCAGTCTCCTGGGCGGCGGCCAGTCCCAGCAACAGCAGCAGTCCGGTCTGGGCGCCGGCCTCCTGGGCAGCCTCCTGGGCGGCGGCCAGCCCCAGCAACAGCAGCAGTCCGGTCTGGGCGCCGATCTGCTGGGCAGCCTCCTGGGCGTGAACCAGACCGCGCAGACTACCACGACCACCGGCAAGAAGAAAAAGAAAAAGCCCGCCGCCAGCGCCAACGCCGAGCTGCTCTCCCTGGGCAACACCCCTGCCCAGTCCCAGAGCCAGCAGACGCCGGGCCTGATGGACATTCTCATGGGCCTGCTGAAATAAGGCCTCCGAAAGCCAGGGGCACCCGCGCCGCGGATGCTCTTGGCTTTTCGTTTTCTCTGCCCAAAACAGGCTTGAAAGGAGCATCCGCATGAATCTCAAAACCATGAAACAGATCTTCAGGGACACCGATTTCGTCCACCGCAGCGGCACGGCCGAGGAGCTGCGCGTGGCGGAATATCTGAAAGCCCGCTGCGAAAGTCTGGGCGTGAGCGCCCGGCTGGAGAGCTTCCCGGTGCCCATGGCCGAGATCGAAGAGGCCCGGGTCTATGCCGACGGGAAGGAGATCCCCTGCAGGGGCTTCTTTGGCTGCGGCAGCGGCGAGGTGGAGGGAGAGCTCTACAACATGCCCGGCCAGGACAAGGTCTCCATCGCCGGGGCCAGGGACAAGATCGTGCTGATGGACACCCAGGGCATCGGCTTTTTCCCCTATCATGACCTGATGAAGGCCGGGGCCAGGGCCATCCTGTTCCAGTACGGCAATCTCCACTACCCCAACCGGGACATCGACGAGCGGGACCTGCGGGCCCACGTGGTGGGCGAGGAGCGCAAGGTCCTCTGCGCCATGATCCACAGTGAGAGCGCGGTGGCGCTGGTGAAAAACAAGGTCCGGCGGGTGCGGATCCTCATCCGCCAGCGGGAGTATGAGGGCGAATCCCACAACGTGGTCGCGGAGCTCCCCGGCAAACGGGATGAATGGATCACCCTCTCCGCCCACTATGACACCACCGCCCTCTCCCACGGCTCCTACGACAACATGTCGGGCTGCGTGGGGCTGCTGGGGGTGCTGGACGCGCTGCGGGGCCGGGAGCACAACTACGGGCTGCGCCTGGTCTTCTGCGGCAGCGAGGAGCGGGGGCTCCTGGGCTCCAAGGCCTATGTCCGGGACCACGAGGCGGAGCTTGAGCAGATCGCCCTGAACATCAACCTGGACATGATCGGCACCATCATGGGCAAGTTCATCGCGAAGGTCTCCGCCGAGGACAAGCTGGCCCACTATCTGAGCTACCTGGGCGCGGAGCAGGGCTTCCCCGTAGACGCGAAAACCGGGGTCTACTCCAGCGACTCCACCCCCTTTGCCGACAAGGGCGTCCCCGCCCTGTCCCTGGCGCGGCTGGCCAACACCAGCGTGGCCCCCATCCACTGCCGCTACGACCGGCCCGACGTGCTGAGCATGGAGCAGATGCAAAAGGACGTGGCCTTTATCGCGGAGTTCACCCGGCGCATGGCGGACGCGGCGGTCTGCCCGGTGTCCCGGGAGATCCCCGAGAAGGTCAAGAAGGAGCTGGACGAGTACCTGTTCCGCAAGCGGAAAGGCGAATAACACGGCTATAGAGCGAGGAAAGCACCCCGGACGGGGTGCTTTCCTTTTGAACTTTTGGTTTACATCATTTCAAGCTTTTGATCCCGCGCCTGCTCCAGCTTACGGATCTCGCTGAGTCCGATGGGGATGGCGATGAGGAAAGCAAGCAGGTCGGACATGGCCTGGACCAGCTCGATGCCCAGCAGCGGCGTGAAGCCCAATAGCTGCAGCAGTCCCGGCAGCAGCAGCACCAGCGGGATGAAGGCCAGCCCCTGCCTTGCCAGGGCCAGGAGGGTCGCCTTGCCGGTGACGCCGATATTCTGCAGCATCATGTTGCACAGCACCACCCAGGCCGAGAGCGGGAAGGCCACAAGCTGGGCCCGGAAGGTGAAGGCCGCGATCTGCAGGGCCTCGTCGCTGGCGCCGGCCACCAGGTTGGTGATGGGCTTTGCGAAAATGAAGCCCAGGCCTGCGAGACACAGCAGCACCACCGCCGCCACCTTCACGCAGTACCAGAAGGCCCGCAGCACCCGGTCATAACGACGGGCCCCGTAGTTGAAGCCGCAGACCGGCTGGAAGCCCTGGCCGAAGCCGATAAGGGCCGAGGAGAGGAACATCATGATCCGGTTCACGCCGGTCATGGCCGCCTGGGCCGCGTCGATGAGCAGAGGGTCCGTCAGGTAGAGACCGATGGAGTGGTTCAGGCAGGTGGTGGCGATGCTGGCCATGCCCTGCCGGGCCAGAGAGGGCAGGCCGCCCTTGAAGATGCCCTTGAAGTAGTAGAGCGTCGGCGTGAAGTTTTTCAGGCGGATCTTCACGTTATCGCTGCGGGAGAGACCGATCAGCAAAATGCAGAAGCTGAACACCTGGCTGATGCCGGTGGCGAGGGCCGCGCCGGCCACGCCCATCCCCGCGCCAAAGCTCATGCGGACCCCGGCAACTCCGATGCTCTCCCCCGCCCGGAAGATCAGGATCGGGTCCAGGATCAGGTTCAGCACCGCACCGGAGGCCAGGCCCAGCATGGAGAAAAAGGCGTTGCCCTGCATACGCAGCTGGTTATTCATAACGATGCTGCCCATCATGAAAGGGGTGGCCAGCAGGATAAAGCGCATGTAAGCCACGGTGTAGCCCAGAGTGGCCTGGGTCTTGGCACCCAGGAGCCGGGCGAAGGGCACCCGGAACAGCAGTCCGAAGACCGCAAGCAGCAGGCCCAGGAGCACCGCCGAGAAAAAGCCCGTGGCGGCCATCTTCTCCGCCTGGGCCAGGTCCCGGCGGCCGAAGGCCCGGGAGATGAAGTTGCCGGAGCCGTGGCCGTGGTAGAAGCCGATGGCCTGGATGATGTTCATCAGCGGCAGCACCACGCCCACCGCCGCCACCATGCTGTCCTGCTGGAGCTGCCGGACGAAAAAGGTGTCCACCAGGTTGTAAAAGGAGGTGACCAGCATGCTGATAATGGTGGGGATGGCCAGCCGCCGGATCAGCTTCTCCACCGGCTGGGTGGTCATGCGGATGACTTTTTCCTCTTTTCCGTCGGCCAGGGGCCGCGCCTGTTCGCTCATAACGATTCTCCCAAATTGATTTCTGGTATTATTATACGCGTTTTGTCAACAGACGGGAAAAGCGGCCCAGGCAGGCCGCTTTTTGTTTCCCCCTTATTTTTTTAGCTTCCCCGCCAGGTCGCTCAGCGCGTCGCTCAAGGCCTCTTCATAGGTGGGGTGGGGCCGCATGGCCAGGAGCAGCTGCTCCGGCGTCATGCGGTTGGCGATGGCCTCGCTGATCTGGGAGATCATGTCCGGCGCGCCCAGGCACATGAGCTGGGCCCCCAGGATCTCCCCGGTATCACTATGGGCCAGCACCTTCATGAAGCTGCGGCCCGGGTCCTCGATGAGGGTGCGGGCGTTGCCGCCCATGACGCATTTGCCGGTCTTCACGGGGATGCCCTGGGCCTTGGCCTCCGCCTCGGTGAGGCCCACCACGGCGATCTCGGGCCGGCAGTAGACGCAGCTGGGCACGATGCGCATGTCCACCCGGTTCTCCAGGCCGCAGAGCAGCTCCGCAAAGGCCTGACCCTGGGCGGCGGCCACATGGGCCAGCTGGGTCTGGGAGGCCACGTCCCCGATGGCGTAGATGGAGGGGATGCTGGTCTCGTAGCGCCGGTTCACCTTCAGGATGCGGCCGTCCAGCTCGGGCTGGAGCCCCTGGGCGAAGAGGCCCTCCCAGGCGGCCCGGCGGCCTACGGCGCACAGCACCGCCTCGCCGGTGACGGAGTCGGCCTGGCCCCTGGTGCTGAAGCGGACCCGCAGGCCCTCCTCGCACGCCTCCACCCGCTCCACCAGGGCGTTGGGGCAGACGCGCACGTTCTTCTTTTTCAAAATCAGCGCCAGGTTCTGGCCCAGCTCCCGGTCCAGCATGGGCAGCAGCCGGTCCAGCCCTTCCAGGATGGTGACCTCACAGCCCAGGTCGGAGAAGAAGCTGGCAAACTCGATGCCGATGACCCCGCCGCCGATGACCACCAGGGAGCGGTAGAGACGGTCCGGGCCCTTCAGCAGCTCCTCGCTGGTGAGCACCCCGGGCAGCTCCATCCCGGGCAGGGGCAGGCGCATGGGCGCGGCACCGGTGGCGATCAGGATGCTCTCGGCGGAAACTACCGCAAGCTCTCCGTCGGGGGCGCAGATCTCCACCCGGTGGGGCGCCAGGATCCTGGCACGGCCCCGCAGCAGGGGGATCTTTGCGCTTTTGAACATGCTCTCCACTCCCTGGGACAGGGTCTGGGCCACCCGGAGCTTGTTCTGAAAGATCTCTCCCAGGTCCGCCCGCAGTCCCTCGGCGTGGACGCCCACCGCGGCGCCCTCCAGGGCGGCGCGATAGAGGGAAGAGCTGTGGAGCAGGGTCTTGGTGGAGACGCAGCCTCGGTTCACACAGGTGCCGCCCGGTTCCCGGGCCTCCACCACGGCGGTCTTCTTCCCCAGCTTGGCCGCCCGCAGGGCCGCGGTCTGGCCGCCGGGGCCGGCGCCGATCACCAGAAGTTCAAAGTCGTACATATTTCCTCCTAAATCTCCTGCGCCGCCAGAAGGCCTCGCAGGTCTTCCCCGAACTCCGGGGCGGCCTGGGCGGCGCGGCTCGACAGCTCCGCCCGGTCAAAGCGGCAGCCGGTAAGCGCCGCTTCCAGCCTGGGGGCCAGGCTCCAGTCCATGGCGTCGGAATAGACCTTCGCGCTCCGGACGAGACCCGATTCCACCCGCAGCTCCAGCCGCGCTTCGCCC
>CACXAQ010000015.1 GCA_902765595.1 Oscillospiraceae bacterium
GTGCGTGACGGCCGCGGCTTTGCCACCCAGGCCGATCTGGAGGAGAGCATCGAGGTGGTCATTGCCGGCTACCAGAAGAAGAACGCGATCCTCACAGATCAGGAAAAGAAGATCGTCGCTTACCATGAGATCGGTCACGCCCTGGTTGCCGCGAAGCAGACCAACTCCGCTCCCGTGCAGAAAATCACCATCATTCCCCGCACCTCCGGGGCCTTGGGCTATACGCTGCAGGTGGAGAATAACGACCACTATCTGATGAACAAGCAGGAGCTGGAAAACAAGATCGCGACCTTCACGGGCGGCCGTGCGGCAGAAGAGCTGGTATTTGGCTCCATTACCACCGGAGCCGCCAACGACATCGAGCAGGCGACGAAGCTTGCCCGCGCCATGATCACCCGCTACGGAATGAGCGAGGACTTTGACATGGTCGCCATGGAGACGGTTACGAATCAGTATCTTGGCGGTGATACGTCCCTGGCCTGCTCCGCCGAAACGCAGAGCAAAATTGATGCACAGGTTGTCGAACTGGTACGGAAGCAGCACGAGAAAGCGCTGGCCATTCTGAAAGACAATCGCGGCAAGCTGGATGAGCTGGCCTCGTATCTGTACGAGCACGAAACCATCACGGGAGAAGAGTTCATGCGGATCCTGAACGCAGCATAAAAACCGCGGAAAACCATACCCGCAGGCAGTATAAACAGAGCCGGGAGGAATAATCCTCCCGGCTCTTGCATGATCCGGTTACAGGTAATACTTGAACCTGAACAAGATCCGATCAAAGAACGTATACTTGTCTTTGCGGTACATCACCGAAGACGTCTGCCCCGCAATTGGTGCAAACTTTGGAGCCGTCCGGCAGTTGCTCGCCGCAAGAACTGCAATACCTGTTCGTCACCATCCTCCTATAATGATCATCGGATGGCGAAATCAATCGAGAAATCGATTGATTTCGCTGCCAAACGACAGGTTTGGCAGCGAATGATTCCCAAAATCATTCGCCCGATGCTCATTGCAATGAGTATATGGCAAAACAGCAATGCTGTTTTGCTGCGCAGCAAAGCTGCGCGGCGAAAAGCTTTTTCGCTTTTCGCCATCACATAATCATTATAAAGGATAGCGTGGCATTTGATGCCAGGCAAGCTTTATTCCTGTTCAGAACATCAGCAGCAGCGCGTCGTAGAGGCTGGTGTACCACACCAGGTAGTCGTGGCCGCCCTTGATCTCCAGGAAGCGGGCGTTCTCCCCGTCCGTGAGCCGGTCCACGCCCTGACAGAGCAGCTCATAGTGGAGCCGGTGATGGCTCACATAGTCGGGCTTGTCCTCCGTGCCCACCGTGGCCACATAGCAGCGGATGGGCAGGTCCCCGTACTCCTCATCGTTGAGACGGGCCGCCAGGGTGGTCTGGATGCCGTTTGAGAAGCAGAAGAAGTTGGCCGCCACGTCAAAGCAGCGGTCCATGCCCACCGAGTAGCCGAAGATGGAGCCCCGGCTCATGCCGCCGATGGCGATGTGCTCCCGGGCGGCGGCGATCTGTTCGGGCCCGGTGCCCACCATATAGGTGGCGTAGTTCCGGGAAAGGTAGGGCAGCAGGATCTCCTCCAGGAGCCGCTCCCCATAGGCGGGATCCTCCATGCCGGTATTGTCCATGGACACCACGATAAAGGGCTCGCAGAGCCGCTCCTCCGTCAGGTGGTCATAGAGCCAGCGCATTTGCAGCGTGCCCCGGGCGGTGGTCTTCTCCTTCTCCATCCAGTCGTCGCAGGAGCCGTTGTCCCCGTGGATGGCAAGGAGCAGATTATACTTGCCGTTGGCGTTGTAGTCATAGGGAAGCCAGACGGCGATCCGGTGCTCCGCGCCCTTGTCGTCGGTGACTGTCTTGTGCTGGACCTGGCCCGGATGCTCCGCCGGGGCGAAGTAGCGCTCCGGCAGGTCCTCGGTATAGAGCGGCGCCGCCATGCCGCAGCCGTCGCAGAGCGCGGCGGTGCCGAAGTGATGCCGGCAGCGTACGCCGCACTGGAGGCAAACGGTGGTCTCCGCGTCGTGCCGCTCATGGGGGCAGGCGTAGCCGCAGCTGAGGCAGATGCCGCTCTCCCCGTCCCAGACGTGCCGGTGCTCCGGTTCCGCAGGCTGCGCGGGTTCCTCCGCGGGCGCTGTCTGCTCCTGGCCCGCTGCCGGGGGCAGCGTCTCCTCCGGGGCAACGCTCTCCCGGGTTGACGACCCGCTCCATCTGCGGGTCAGGATCAGCACCAGTGCCAGGCCCATCAGGACCATCACCAGCGCAGCACCGCCCTTTTTCCTTCTCATGGCTCGCGCTCCTTTCTCTCTGTGCGCCTGCCGATCCTTCCGCCGTTATCGACAAAAGCTCTGCTTATGATTTGCCCCGCTTCTGCATATCCTGAAAGCAGGGTGATGAAACATGAACAAAAACACGTGGAAGCCGTATCTGTTCGGGATCCTGTTCACCGAGGCGGTGGGGGGCCTGGCCGGCCTGCTGACCCGGGAGGCAACGGAGATCTACAACAGCACCATCGTGAAGCCCGCGCTCTCTCCCCCGGCTATCGTCTTTCCCATCGTCTGGGCGATCCTCTACGCGCTGATGGGCATCGGCGCCGCAAGGGTGTGGATGGCGCCCCTCTCTCCCGCGCGCACCAGAAGTCTGCGGCTGTTTCTGCTGCAGCTTGCCTTCAACTTCTTCTGGAGCATCCTTTTCTTCAACTTCCAGGCCTTCGGTCTGGCCTTCTTCTGGCTGGCCGTGCTCTGGATCCTGATCCTGCGCATGATCCTGTCCTTTTACGAGGTGGACCGGCTTGCGGCCTGGCTGCAGCTGCCCTATCTGCTGTGGGTGCTGTTCGCGGCTTACCTGAATTTCGGCGTCTGGAAGCTGAACTGAAGACAGGGCCTGCCCGGGCGTCTCACAAACGTCCGGCAGGCTCTTTTTCTGTCAGCCGCTGTGGCGGGCCGCCTTGTCCCGGCCGATGCCGCAGCCGGGGTTCGTGAGCAGACAGTTGTGCCCGCAGCCGCCGCAGTGCATGTCCCGCCGGGTCACCAGCACCCGCTCCCAGGGGCGGTAGCGGAAGATGCCGGTGCGGGCAAGGGCGTAGCCGTGGATCCGCGCCCGGTCCAGCAGCCGCTCGGCCAGAAGGCTGTCGGCCACCAGGACGCAGTCCTTCTCGTCCTCCTCCAGGCGGCAGAGCAGCGCCTCCGCCCGCGCGTCGAGCTGTTTGCGGCTCTCCGGCTGACGGGGGCTGCCCAGGTTCCGCTGGAGCCTGGCCATTTCCCGCCAGAGCCAGAGGGGCGCGCGGCCGCCCTCCCGGAAGGCCCGCTCCTCCACCGGGGCCAGCAACGGCTCTTCCCGCAGCTCTCCCCCGTCCACGCAGAGCTCCGCCGTTTTGCGGGCGGCGGGGCAGGGCGCCGTCAGGACGAGTCTGCCCGCGCCGGAGATCTTTTTCTCCCCCCGGTCCTCTGGTTCCGATGAAGCAGCCAGGGCGGCGGCCTGTTCAAATTCCGCGGCGCTGCAGGATTTGGGCCACAGGCCCTCCCGCTCGCCGGTGCAGACGATCCAGATCTTCAATTCTATCTCTCCGTTTCAAAAAAGCGGCCCGGCGGGCCGCTTTTTTCAGAATTTACCCGTGTGGGTGTGGAAGCCGCCGCCTCCCCCGCCGCCGCGGCTGCCGGAGCTGGACTGGATAAGCGTCCGGGTCTGGGTGCGGTTGACAAAGCGGTCCTCCTTGATGCGCAGCGCGGCGCTGCCGGGGACCACGTATTCCTCGGCCGTGGTGCGCAGCTTCGCGGTCTTCATCTGGGCCTTGAAGAGCGAGCATACCAGCAGCGCGATGAGGCTTGGCGCGCCCACGGTGATGCCCAGCTTCGCCCCCACGGGGAGCTTGCCGGTCACGCCGTAGCGATAGCGGTCGCCGCTGTAAGTAAGGCCGGAGAAGCTCTGGTCCTCCATGTCGACGGTGAGGCCGTGGGCCTGGGCCGTCTTCAGCACGTCCTCCGCATGATCCAGATAGGCGGTAAAGCCGCCGTACCAGTCGTCATAGCGGAACCTGTCCAGGAAGGCCTCTTCCACCAGATCCTTGTTGTGATCGCCGAAGCAGTAGTCCGCATAGTAGCCGTAGGAGGTCAGGGCATAGTCCCGATCCGCCATGCTCAAAAGCAGCAGCATGCCGTCCCGGCCGGAGCCGTAGCCCAGGTCGTAGTAGCTGTAGATCCCCTCGGCGCAGGCGCCCACGTCGCCGCCGTTGAGTTCCCGATAGTCCGGGACCGTGACGATATACACGGCGCAGCGGCAGCTTTCGCTGAGGGTCTCGGCCCGCTCCTCCAGGGCGCGGACCTCGTCGGAAGAAAGGATGCCGGCGGTGTCCTGCACGTGGCCGATGTCCTCCGCGGCGGAGGCAGCCGGCACGAGGCACAGGCACAGCAGCAGGGCCAGAAGCAGGCAAAGCGCAAATTTCTTTTTCATGGCCGCCCTCCTCAAAGCAGGAACAGGAGCACCGCCAGCACCGCCGCCAGAGGCGCGGCGATGGCGCCGAACCAGCCCCAGTACCGGGCCTTGGACACCGGCAGGTCGCCGATGAGCTTGCCCGTCTGTCCGTTCATGGCGAAGAGGAAGCTCTTGCCCTTCCAGCGGGTGGACAGCAGCCACACCGGCAGCAGCACATACTTCACCCCGCCCCGGCGCAGCCGCACGTGCTTCGCAACGGGAACGCAGGAGGAGTAGCCTCCGGTGGTGTCGGAGATCATCTGCTCGGTGGTGTTTTCCACCCGGAGCTTGGCCCGCTGCTCGCACTCGTCCACGTCCACGTCGTAGCGCTCGGCCAGAAAGCCGGGCATGTAGGCGGTGGAAAAGGGCTTCAGCTCGGAGTAGTCATAGGGCTCGATGGCGTCCATATGGGCGTCGGGCATCTTGCGGGAGCCGTCCACGGGGATCCGGGAAAAGTCCACGGTCCCGGCCCGGTGCAGGTCATAATGATCGGTGATGGTCACCTGATACTCTCCCTGCCGGTGACTGCTGACCCGGGTGGCCTTGAAGTGGATGTCTGCGTCGCCCTGGGCGTCAAAGAGCCAGAAGGGCACGTAGACGCCCTTGATCTCTTCGATGTGGTTTTCATCGGAAAAAGCCCGGGGCAGCAGCCGCTTGCCCTTGTAGAACCTGCGCAGGGCGCTCTTGGCCGCTTCCTTGTCCAGCTTGAAGGGCAGGATATAGTCGGGCTTGAGCATGCCGTGGAACTGTCCCGGCACCACGGTGGGGTTGCCGCAGTAGGGACAGCTGGTGGCGGCGGTGGTGGCGTCGCAGATCAGCTCCGCGCCGCAGGAGGGGCAGTTGTAAACCTTCATGCCGGCCTGCTCCTGTTCCCAGACAGGGTCGTAATCCGTCCAACCCTCCTGGGTTTCCTCCGCCTGCTGGGCAGCCTGCTGCGCGGCGGCGGATTCCGCCTGATCCAGCTTGTCCTGGTACAGCGCCTGGATCTCCTGCACGCTGAAGTCGCTGCCGCAGTAGTCGCACCGGAGCCTGCCGGAGCTTCCTTCATAATGCAGCGGACCCGTGCAGGCCGGGCACTGAAAATTGGTGATCTTCGAGGGCATGGCTGTCCTCCTCTCGTTTGAAACTGTGGCATTCCGGCGTCAGAGCGCCGGAGCCTGATTCACCCGATCCGGTCGGGCATGGAGGCGCCCTCCTCCAGGAGGGGCAGGTACCAGTCCCGCAAGCGCCAGGGCTCGTGCAGCGTCTCCCCCTGCCAGTCCGCGCCCCAGGGGCGCAGGTGGATCTGATAGTCAAAGCGCTCGCCGCCGCCCTCGCAGGTGCCGGAGAGCTCCAGGGCCTCCGCCGCGGGGTCCAGGGTCCAGGTCCCGTCCTCCATCTGGGAGAGCAGGAAGAAGCCGGACTCGGACACGGCGATCCCGTCCTCCAGGCGCATCCGCACCAGGGCCAGGGGCTCGTCATAGGAGCTCTCCTCGTCCCAGAAGCGCAGCACCGGGCCGTAGTCCCCCGGCTCCAGACGGGCACAGCAGTCCCGCCAGACCTCAGGCATCTCGCCCTGGGAGTTTTCCACGCTCCACCAGCCGTACCACTCCGCCGTTTCCACGGTCTCGGGGCCGGCGGGCCGGGTCTGGGCGTCCTCCCGCTCGAAGCGCAGGATCAGGCCGTCCCCCAGGCGCAGCAGGATGCTCTCGCCCTCCAGGTCGGCGTCATAGAGCACGCCCCCCAGGTCCAGGCGCAGGCTGTCGCCGGAGCGGGTCCAAAGGAAAGCCCCCTCCGTATCGCCGCGGGTGATCTGTCCTTTCCCGCCCTGCTCCAGGGTCAAAACGGTGTTCTCCCCCAGCAGCTCCTCCCGCACCGTGAGGCCCTCCGCCTCAGCCAAGGTGCAGCGGTAGCGGCCGCAGATGGGGTCTTCTTCTCCGCAGGCGGAGAGGCACAGCAGCATCCCCAGCGCCAGAAGCAGCGCCAGGAGCCGCCGGCCCCTCCCCGTGATCCGGTCAGCCGACAATGTCGTTGTTGTCAAAGGGGTCACCGCACTCGGGGCAGAACTTGGGCGGATTGGTCTTGTCCTCCGGCTCCCAGCCGCACTTGTCGCAGCGGTACTGCACCGCGCCGGCGGGCTTTTTGGCGCCGCACTCGGCGCAGAACTTGCCTTTATTCACCGTGCCGCAGTTGGGACAGGTCCAGCCTTCGGCAGCCGCGGGGGCGGGCTTTTTGGTGCCGCACTCGGGGCAGAACTTGCCCGTGGCCACAGCGCCGCAGCTGGGGCAGGTCCAGGTATTGGCGGCGGGGGCGGCGGGCTGCTGCTGGCCCATCTGATACAGGCTCTGGGCGTTGACGCCGCCGGCCTGGCCGGCCATGTTCATGCCCATGAAGGCCATGGGGGCACCGGCGCCCTGGTTGTTGGCGGCGGCCTGCATGGCGGCGGCCTGAGCGCCCACCAGGTGGGCGGCGGCCATGTTGGGATTGCGGAAAGCGGCGTTGCGCTGCAGCTCCTTGATCATGGCCTCGTCTTCCTCGCTGGCCTTGACGCTGGAGACGCCGATGGAGGCGATCTCGATGCCGCGCAGGTCACGCCACTTGCCGGAGAGCTCCTCGTTGAGGGCGGCGGCAAGCTCGGTGGTGTGGCCGGGCAGGGCGGAATAGCGGATGCCCAGCTCGGAAATGCGGGCGAAGGCCGGCTGCAGAGCGGTCAGCAGCTCGCTCTTCATCTGGCCGTCCAGCTGCTCGCGGGTGTAGTCGCCGCTCACGTTGCCGCAGACGTTGGTGTAGAACAGCAGGGGGTTGGAGAGCACATAGCTGTACTCGCCGAAGCAGCGGATGGAAATGTCCATGTCCAGGCCGATGTTGGTGTCCACCACGCGGAAGGGCACGGGAGAGGGGGTGCCGTACTTGTTGCCGGTCACTTCCTTGGTGTTGAAGTAGTAGACGCGCTGATCCTTGGGAGCCTCGCCGCCGAAGGTGAAGCGCTTGCCGATCTGCTTGAAGACTTCCATGATCCCCTCGCCCAGCTTGCCGGAGAAGATGGAGGGCTCGGTGGAGGAATCGTAGATGTACTCGCCCGGCTCGGCGCAGACGTCCACGATCTTGCCCTGCTCCACGATCAGCATGCACTGACCGTCGGCCACGGCGATGACGGAGCCGCTGGAGATGATGTTGTCGCTGCCGAAGTTGGCGGAGCGGCCGGAATTGCGCTTTCTGCCCTTGACGGCAAGAACGTTGGTGGGCAGCGCCTCACAATAGAAGTACTCTTTCCACTGGTCCGCCAGTACGCCGGTGGCGGCGCCAAGACCTGCAAGAATAAGACCCATGATAATATCTCCTTTCAAAGCTGTCGGTTGAAGCGTTCGGGGCCTTGTGACCCCGATACTTTCCTACTTTCCAATATAGTTGAATACGGGCGAAAAATCAAGGGCCATTTGGTGTTTTCCCGGGGAGGACGGCCCCTGCGGGAGAGATGGACTTTCCCGGGATTCGGGGCATCCGGCAGGCCTCGTGCGCCCCTCGGCCCGCCTTCAGCCCGTCAGCCGGCAGGATCAGCATAAATCAGGGGCAGCGAGAAGGCGGGCGAAAAATCAGGTCCGAAAGGGATTGATTTTTTTGCCTCCCTGTGCTATACTTCCCTACACGCGGATGTAGTTCATCGGTAGAACTCCGGCTTCCCAAGCCGATAAGGTGGGTTCGACTCCCATCATCCGCTCCAACAGTACCGGGGACCACGTTGTGGTCCCCGGTACTGTTTTGTGTATTTATTTGGGAGTCGAATCATGTCCGAAGCTGCCAGTGGCAGCTTCATTCGCCAGTTCGCAAACTGGCGAATTTCTCTATTTTCTTCCCGCGCAGCGGGGAGAAAATGCAAGCGACTCCCATCATCCGCTCCAACGGAAAAGCACCCGCCGCAAGGCGGGTGCTTTTTTGTTGGAGCAATCCGGGGTGGGAGTCGAACGGGAGCGGTGTTAGAAAACGTGCCGGTGGCACGTTTTCCCCGCGACCCGGCCTGCGCCGCAGCGCAGGTCGACTCCCATCATCCGCTTTTTCCTCTCCAAGGGGAGAAAATGCAAGCGACTCCCATCATCCGCTCTTTCCATGCGCGGGAGCGCTTTTCCCAGAATTGAGCGCCGATCCGAAACATAACAAGTACCACCCCGGGGGATCGATCCCCCGGGGCTTTTTTCATGCGTCAGTCGTGGGTGCCATCGTCCGGCGTCTGCTTCCCTATCGGCTCGGCGGCGTCCGTCTTCTGCTTCAAAACGGCGATGCCCTTCCGCAGCCAGCCGGGTACCGGCGCGCCCAGCTCTCCGGCGTTTTCCGTGATGGAGCCCAGCTCCGTAAAGATATACCAGACCGCCACCAGCAGAGTCATATAATTGCCGTACTCCACGCCGCCCAGGATGGGCGCGGCGGCGCTGTTGAGCACCAGGCGGATGGCAATGTCGCAGAGCGCGGCCACCAGCAGGGCCACGATCTCCCCCAGCTTGTGCCAGAGTCCGTCCCGGGCGATGGCGCTGGACCACTCGCCCCGGCGGCGGGCCGCCCAGGAGCCGGTGACCCAGTCCAGGGCCATGCAGGCGATCATGGTGACCACGACCCAGCCCACCCAGCCCCAGAGGGCGGTGAAAAAGCTGAGGGCGCCGGTCAGAAAAGCCTTGATGCGGATGGCCTTATCGGGTGTGTTCATTCGTTTTGCTTCCCTTCCCTTTGTTCATTCCCGCCGTCCCCCGTCCGCACACGGGGGACGGCCTTTTGTGGGGGATCCGCTCCGGGAGTCGCGGGTCCCCTTGGATCTTCCGGATCCGCCGGGAGAGAGTCCACGCAGAGGCGGCGCTGTTCCGCTCTTTCATACCGTGGGAATCGTCCCTCGCGTTCGTTTTGGCCGGATCTATGTCCGACTCTCCCCGGCAGAGCCTTGCCCTCCCCGATCTGTGTTCATTATAACAGAACGATACGGTTTTGTCAATCCTTTTCGGATAATTATTTTTATTTTTTATCTTGTCAAGATAACTCCGAGATAAAAAGATCCCCTCGGAGGCTTTTGTTCCTCCGAAGGGATCGGTTCGCTATACGCTTGGTTTACGCCGTTCCGCTCACTGGCTGAGCAGCTCCACGATCTTTTGATAATAGCCCTCCGCGTCCTTGCGGAAGCGTTTTTCCATCTGCCTGGCCTGGTCCTCCCCGGCGCAGAGCAGATGCAGATGCAGCATGTCCCCTTTCCCGTCGGCGACGGCCAGCTCCACCATGCAGCCCTTTTCGTCCAGGGTGTGCCGGGCGGTGATCATGGCCATGCGGCGCATCCGCTCCTCCACGGGGGCGATGCGCTTGTTGGCCTTGGCCCGGACGGAATAGGGCAGGCTGCTCTCCACCGCGTCGGCGTTGCGGGCGCCCTTCTCGGTGATGCGGAAGCCGTCCTCCGTCTCGGTCATGTGCTCGCTCTGCAGCAGCTCGCTGAGGCAGTCGGAATAATCGAAATAGCCGATGCCCCCGTCGCACTGGCAGATCTCCAGCAGCGTTTCCGGATCCACCGGGGCGGGCAGGCGCCGCAGCACGTAGAGGATCAGGATCTTGATGTCCAGTTTTTCGTGAATAAAGCCGTGCTGATCCATTTCCAGCCCTCCCGCACCTTGTTTTATCTCTCATTATTATACCGCGTTCCCGGCTTTTTTCAAGGAGAAATTCACACCCGCCCTTCAGGGCGCATAGACTGTAACGAAATCCGAACGACAAGGAGGGTTCTCTATGGCAGATAGAGTCGTGCCCGGGCCGGTCACCCAAGAGGCTGTGATCCGGGAAGCCGTATCCATCAACACCCGAAAGATTTTTGACAGCTGCCGCGACAAGGACTGCATCGACGACCTGCGGGTCTACCCCACGGTCACGTCCCAGTCCTACATAGAAAACGCGCTGAGCATCCGTCCCCGCAGCGCAGAGCTCTTATACTGCGCGGTAAACGTGGAGCCCATCAGCTTCAACCGGGGCTACTACACCGTGGACTGCACCTATTTCTACCGCCTGACGGGCGAGACCTTCCCCAACGGGCAGACGGTGCAGGGCCTGGCCGTGTTCGACAAGCGGGCCATGCTCTTCGGCAGCGAGGGCAGCGTCAAGACCTTCTCCTCCGAAGACGACAGCCCTACTGCGGAGGCCGTCGAAATGCCCATCGCGGTGGTCAACTCCGTGGACCCCATCGCCCTGCACATGAAGCTGGTGGACGCGGATTGCCTCTGCCCCACGGAGCTGGAGCAGCGTGCCATCCCCGGCTTCATCGCCGACGCCTTCCCCGAGCCGCTGGTCCTGACAGACACCGCCCGACGCTGGTACGCCACCATCGGCCAGTTCAGCATCATCCGCCTGGAGCGGGACACCCAGCTGCTGATCCCGGCCTATGAGTACAGCCTGCCCGACAAGGAGTGCCCCGGCGCCTCCGAGGACGATCCCTGCGAGCTCTTCAGCCGGATCCGCTTCCCGGTGGAGGAGTTCTTCCCACCCAACTCCGTGGAAAACTGCGAGGATTACCGCAGCATGGTATAAGCGAAAACCAATGGCAAAAGCCGATCCCCCAGGGGATCGGCTTTAGTATTATGTTAACTTGATTATGTAAATTATATTATGTCTACAATATTACGTTAACTTTGCTCCGCCAGGTACAGCCGCGCCCGGCTCTGGATCCGGGCGGCACAGTCCTCGGCGCTGCACTCTCCCGCAAAGAAGCGGCCCGCCTCGTCCTCCACGATCCTGTCGATGCTCCGGTCCTGCCGCAGCACCGCCGTGCAGCCGTCCACCTGCTCCCGGAAGGGGCCGATCATGGCCTCTACGCCGGGGAACTTCACCAGCAGGCTCTCCCAGGGGACGTCGTCCGGCCAATAGGGGTCCTTGGTGCTGGCCCGCTTGAGGATGCAGTCATAGTGGTTCTTCATGTTCCGCGCCAGGCCGTTGAAGCTCTCCTCGTGGCCGTCGAAGCTCATGTTGTAATAGTACTTCACAAACTCCCAGCAGTCCTGCTTGTGGAGGGAATAGGCGGAGATGGCCATGCTGCTTGCCGCGTCGTAGACGCTCCCCAGCTCCGGGTAGCCCAGGATCACATAGTCCTCCGGTCCGAAGCGCTGCCAGCTGTTCAGCGGCGGCACCCAGCAATCCGCCGCCCAGGACTGAACCAGCAGCGCCTCCGGCTGTTCCGGCGCCTGCTGCAGGTCCGCCCCATACTGCCACCAGTCCGGGTCCTCCCGGGCGGGGAACTCCGCCGCCGCCTGCAGCAGGCTCACATAGAGGGGGCTGTCGAAGGCGCAGGTCCCCGCCTCCCAGTCCACCAGCTTGCTGCTGTAGATATGGGTCAGGTACAGGAGCTCGAACATCCGGTCCCGATTCATTTCGTTGAGAAAGAGCCTTTCGCAGCCCTGCTCGTCCCGCAGGCGCTCCAGGGTCGGGAAGCTCCAGTTCTCCGGCCCGCCCACGGCGGAGCTGCGGGCGATGCAGGTTTCCACAAAGAACCAGCCCGGCAGCTCATAGAGCCCGCCCCGGAACTCCAGCGCCCGCAGCAGGGGCTGATAAAAGGCGTCCCGGCCCATCTTCTGGTCCGCGTCCATGTAGGGATAGAGGTCCTCCAGATAGCCCTTGCGGGTCAGGAGCATGGGGTCCATGTCCCGCCCCAGCAGGTACAGGTCCGGGATGGTCCCGGTGTTGATGTCCAGGGCAAGCGCGTCCAGGCCCTTGTCATAGCCCGCCGGGTCTCCCTCGGTGCCGGTGGGGACGTAGTAGTTGCGGATCTCCACCAGGCAGTCCGGGTGGTTCCGGTTCCATTCCAGCGCGTATTTGTCCAGCGGATAGGGCGACACCTCGGAAATGACCGCGACGGTCAGGGTGCAGGCGCCGTCGTCCTCCGCCAGCTCCCCCGCAGGGGACAGGCGGTAGAGCCTTCCCTCGCCGTCCACGCAGAGGAAGTCCTCCCCCTCCGGCAGGAGCTGCCGCCCGGCGATGCCCACCCGGGCCAGGGTCAGCACCTTTTCCAGGGAAGAGAAGTCAGGCGCCAGGCGGCAGACGCTGCCCTGGTAGCTGAAGTACAGGCCGTTCTCGTCCCCGCCCTCATAGCGCAGCGGCAGGTCCAGGCTCAGCACCGGCACAAGCCGGCGCCCGTCCCCGTCGATACGGCTGAAGCGAAAGCTGCCCTCCCGGCTCTGGCCCAGCAGCACCCGGCCGTCCGGGAGCTTTGCCAGAGAGGCCGAGCCGCAGCTCTCGCACCAGAGCAGCTTGTCCCCCTCCAGGACGCAGAGGCTGGTCTGGGCGTCCCGGCCGTTTCCCAGGACGTAGATCCGCCCGGCGCTCACCTCCACCCGGTAGGGCTGCCAGCCCTCGGGCACCCCCGCGGGGGCCAGGTCCACGCTGCCCAGGGTCTCCCCCTCGGCATTGAGCTGCGCCAGGAAGCAGTGGAGGCGCTCTTCTCCCTCTTCCAGCTCCACCAGGGCGTAGATCTTCTCCCCGTCGCAGCAGAGCTGCCAGATCCGGCGGGTGTTGGGCAGCAGGACCCGGAAGTCCGTGCCGTCCGGGGCGAGGGAGCAGAGCTGGATCTGGTCTCCCGCCTCACAGCAGAACACCAGCCGGTCCCCCAGGCGCTGCAGGCCGCCCAGCGTGTCGATCCTCCTGTCCTCGGGCAGAAGGATCTGCTCGGCGGCGTAGCGCAGCCGCTCCCGGCCCGCGGCGCTGTCCTTCGCCGAGAGCTCCGCAAGGTCCCCGTCGGTTTTGGCGGCGCCCCCTCCCCCGTGCCCGCAGGCCGGCAGAGCCAGGAGCAGGGACAGCAGAACAAAGAACATGCAGATTCGTTTGTGCATAAAAAAACACCCCTTTCAACCTTACTACGTTTGAGAAGGCCGAAAGGGGTCAAGCTGTCAAAAAAATTTACTTTTCCTTGGTGACCACGTGGTCCCGATCCTTGTAGATGCTGTCGGCGGGGATGACGCCCCGGACGGAGGAGGTGGGGTAGATGTTGGAGCGGCGGCCGATGACGGTGCCGGGGTTCAGCACACTGTTGCAGCCCACTTCCACGTTGTCCCCCAGGATGGCGCCGAACTTCTTGCGCCCGGTCTCGTGGGGCGCGCCCGGCTCCTTGACCACCACCAGGGTCTTGTCGCTCTTCACGTTGGAGGTGATGGACCCGGCGCCCATGTGGGCCTTGTAGCCCAGGATGGAGTCGCCCACGTAGTTGTAGTGGGGGGTCTGCACCTTGTCAAAGAGCACCACGTTCTTGAGCTCCACGGAGTTGCCCACCACGGCGCCCTTGCCCACCACGGCGCTGCCGCGGATGAAGGCGCAGTGCCGCACCTCGGCCTCATGGTCGATGATGCAGGGGGAACCGATATAGGCGGAGGGGAAGACGGTGGCGTCCTTTGCGATCCAGACGCCCTCGGCGGGGTGGTCGAACTCTTCCGGGTCCAGGGTGGGGCCCATGGCCAGGATGAAGTCCTTGATGCCCTCCAGAGCCTCCCAGGGATAGGTCTTGCCCGCAAAGAGCGGGGCCGCGATGCTGTGGCTCAGGTCCAGCAGTTCTTGGATCTCGATCATGCCTTCACCTGCAAAAGCTTTCCCGCCGCGCGCATGGCGTCGATGATCTCATCGCACTTCTCTTCGCAGAGCTCCTGGGTCCCGGCTTCCACCATCACCCGCAGGAGCGGCTCGGTGCCGCTCTTGCGCAGCACCACCCGGCCGTTCTCGCCCAGCTCTTCCTCCACGGCCTTCACCGCGGCCTTCACCTCCGGGCAAGCCAGGGTCTCGTCCTTGTCGGTGACCACCACGTTCTTCAGCCGCTGGGGATAGGTCTTCATGCCGGCGGAAAGCTCCGACAGACTCATTTTGCTCTCGGTCACCGCCTCCATGATCTTGATGGCGGTGAGGATGCCGTCGCCGGTGGTGGCGTAGCGGCCGAAGATGATGTGGCCGGACTGCTCGCCGCCCAGCAGGTGTCCGTTCTGGCGCATGTTCTCCGCCACATACTTGTCGCCCACGGGGGTCTGCTCATAGCCGATGCCCAGCTCATCCAGGGCCTTGTAGAGGCCCATGTTGGACATGATGGTGGTGACCACCTTGCTCTCGCCCAACTTGCCCTTGTCCTGCATGTACTTGGCGCTGAGATACAGGATCTTGTCGCCGTTGACCACTTCGCCCTTCTCGTCCACCGCGAGGCACCGGTCCGCGTCCCCGTCGAAGGCAAAGCCGATGTCCAGGAACTCCTCCCGCACCAGCTTCTGGAGCTTCTCCAGATGGGTGGAGCCGCAGTCCACGTTGATGTTCAGGCCGTTGGGCCGGTTGCCGATCACATAGGTATCGGCGCCCAGGGCGTCAAACACGCTCTTGGCCATCATCCAGGTGCTGCCGTTGGCGCAGTCCAGGCCGATCCGGTAGCCCTTATAGGAGCGGGTGGCCAGGCTGATCAGGTAGCCGATGTAGCGGTTGCGGCCGGCGGCGTAGTCCACGGTCTGGCCGATGTGGGAATCGGTGGCGTAGGGCAGCTCCTCGTCGGAGTCCAGATAGGCCTCGATGCCGGCCAGCACCGACTCCTCCATCTTCTCCCCCTGGGAGTTGATGAGCTTGATGCCGTTGTCGTAATAGGGGTTGTGGCTGGCGGAGATCATGATGCCGCAGTCAAAATCGTCCGAGCGGGCGATGTAGGAGACGCTGGGGGTGCTGGTGACGTGCAGCAGGTACGCGTCCGCGCCGGAGGCGGTGAGCCCGGCGCAGAGGGCGCTTTCAAACATGTAGCTGGAGCGGCGGGTATCCTTGCCGATGACCACCATGGCCTTGTGGGTCTGGCCGTAGTACCAGCCCAGGTACCGCCCGATGCGGAAAGCATGATCGACGGTCAGGCCCTTGTTGGCCTCTCCGCGGAAACCGTCGGTCCCGAAGTATTTACCCATGTGTGAATCCTCCTATGTCAAGTGTCCGCCCTGAGGGGCGAAGGGAAAAATCAAAGCTTTTCGGCGGCGGCCTCGTCCAGATACACGCTCACGTTCAGGGGGACCTGGAGAAAGGCCGCGGGCACGGCGCTGTCGGTGCGGGCGTAGAGCATCTGGAAGGCGGGCTTCGCCTTCTCCTCCCCAAAGGCCAGCAGCAGGATCTGCCGGGCCTGGGTCAGGGTCTTGACGCCCATGGTCCGGGCATAGGCCGGGACCTGTTCTTCCCCGCCGAAGCGGGAGGCCAGCTGCCGGCGGGTGGCGTCGGTCAGCTTCTGGCGGTGGGTGTGGGAATCAAAGGGGGTGGCGGGCTCGTTATAGCCGATGTGGGCGTTGTCGCCCAGGCCCAGAACGGCCAGATCCAGGCCGCCCGCGGCGGCAATGGCGGCGTCATAGTCCTCCGCCGTCTCCCCGGTGAGGAAGCGGCAGCCGGCAGGGTCCAGATCGGTCCCCGCCAGGGCCGTCTCCAGGTCCCGGCGGCAGCTCAGCTCCTCGGGGCAGTCCTCAAACTCGGTGACGGCGAAGACGCGGGCCTTCTTGAGGCTCAGCTCCCCGGCGGCGCAGAGCTTTCCCAGCTCCTGATAGAGTCCCCGGGTGCTGCGCCCGGCGGCCAGGGCCAGGACCGCCTCCGGCTTCTCTTTGAGCAGGCCGCGGATCTCCTCTGCCGCAAGGCGGCAGCATTCTTCCCGGCTGCGAATGATCGTTTTCATAGCAAAACCTCGATAAAATCTCCCAATGCGGGCATACTGAATCCGAATGAAAAAGCGGGCGGTCCCGTACTGTCCGGCATGGGAGGGATCTTCTTGGCGATCGTCTTGGTGCGAACGCTCATCATCTATTTTGCGCTGCTGCTGGCCATGCGTCTGCTGGGGAAGCGGCAGCTGGGCGAGATGGAGCTGTCGGAATTCGTGGTGGCGGCGCTGATCGCCGATCTGGCCTCCCACCCGCTGCAGGACATGGGGATCCCGCTCATCAACGGGCTGATCCCGATCCTGGTGCTCTTTTGCTGCGAGGTGCTCATCGCGGGGCTCAGCATGCGCAGCATCCGCCTGCGGGGCCTGATCTTCGGCAAGCCCAGCCTGCTGATCGTCCGGGGGCAGATCCTCCAAAAGGCCATGTTTCAGAACCGCTTCACCGTGGACGAGCTGATGCAGGAGCTGCGGGCCCAGGGCATCACCGACCTGAGCACCATCGAGTACGGCGTGCTGGAGACCAACGGGAAGCTGAACGTGATCCCCTATCCCTCGGAGCGCCCCGCCACCGCCGCCCAGCTCAAGCTGGACGCGGGCCAGGGGGGCTATCCCAGCATCATCATCAGCGACGGGAGGGTGCTGGACGCGAACCTCCGCCACCTGGGCTTTGACCGGGCCTGGCTGCAGCAGCAGCTGGAGGCCAAGGGGGCCGAGAACCCGGAGCAGGTCTTTCTGATGACCGCCACGGAGTCCGGCCAGATCTACTACGCCGCAAAGGAGGCGCAGCCATGAAGCGGGAGCTTGCCGCAGCGGCCCTGCTGCTGCTGTTGATCGCGGGGGCGGTCTGGAACCTGCACAGCGCGGACCGGCTCAACGAGACGGTGGAGCGCAGTCTGCACCGGGCGGAGGTCTCCGCCCGGCACGGCGATTATGAAGCGGCCCTGACGGCGCTGGAGAACGGCAGGCAGGTCTGGGACGCCCACGGGACCTATACCCAGATCTTCTTCCGGCACCCGGATCTGGACGCCATCCAGGACGCCTTTCACGGCCTGGAGGAGCGCTTCCTGCAGGAGGATCCCGCCTGGCCGGCGGCGCTGGGCCTGCTGCGCTACCATCTGTACACCGTGGACGAGATGGAGCACGTCACCGTCGGGACGGTGTTCTGATCAGGGCTTTTCGGTCAGGAGCTTGGAGAGCTCCTCCATGAAGGTGTTGATGTCCTTGAAGCTGCGGTAGACGGAGGCGAAGCGGACGTATGCCACCTCGTCCACATCCTTGAGGCGGTTCATCACCATCTCGCCGATCTCCACGGTGCTGATTTCCCGCTCCAGATTGCTCTGCAGCTCCTGCTCGATATCGTCGGCAATATCCTCCAGGGTCTGCAGGGAGACGGGGCGCTTTTCGCAGGCGCGCACCATGCCGTTGATGAGCTTCACCTTATCGAAGGACTGGCGGCTGCCGTCCCGCTTCACGACCACCAGCGGCAGCCGCTCGATGATCTCATAGGTGGTAAAGCGCTTCTGGCAGGCCAGACACTCCCGGCGGCGGCGAATGGTCGCCCCCTCTTCGGCGGGGCGGGAGTCGATGACCTTGCTCTCGGTGTATCCGCAAAACGGGCACTTCATATCCGATCTCTCCTATCTTATTCCAACTATGCGGAAATCTAATATATTATAGCACAGGCCAGGCTGCATTGCCATCTTTTTTTGCCCGGCAGCACTATTTCTTGTATCCGGTGGCGAAGTCCACCACATTTTGCAGGGGCTTTCCGTTGAGATAGGCGTCCAGATTCGCCGCGGCGATGTCCACCACCCGCTCCAGGATATCCGGCAGGTGGAAATTGCCCGCCACATGGGGCGTGATGAGCAGGTTCTCCAGATCCCAGAGGGGGCTGTCGGCGGGCAGCGGCTCGATCTCGGTCACGTCCACGGCGGCGGCGGCGATCTGGCCGTCCCGCAGGGCGTCGGCCAGCACCTGGGTCTCCACGGCGGTGCCCCGGCCGCAGTTAATGAACACGGCCGTGGGCTTCATGGCCGCAAAGCGCTCCCGGGTGTAGAAGTACCGGGTGTCCGCGGTGCCGGGCAGGATGGAGAAGATCACGTCCGCCTCCGGAAGGACCCGGTCCAGGTCGCTTGTGAGGCAGAGCTCATCCACGCCCTCCGGGCAGGCCCCCGCCCGGCGCTTCACGCCGATGACCCGAGCGCCCATGGCCTTGACAAGCCGGGCGTAGCTCAGGCCGATGTCCCCCAGGCCCACCACCAGGACGGTGGCGCCGGAGAGGGTGGTGACGGGGCCCGCGTCCCGCCAGGCGTGCTGCAGCTGGGAATCCCGATAACGGTGGAGCTTCTTCATCAGCATCAGGGTGCAGGCAAAGGCGTGCTCCGACACCGCCTTGCCGTAGGCGCCGGTGGCATTGGTGAGCCGGGTCTCCGGGGCCAGGATGCCGGGCTGGATGTAGGCGTCCGCGCCGGCGGAATAGAGCTGCAGCAGCTCCAGCCGGGGCGAGGCCTCGATCCACTTGGCGGGGGGAAAGCCGATGAGGATCTGCGCCTGCTGCACCAGTTCCTTCGTCAGCGTCCTGCCGGGGGCATAGGTAAAAACGCAGCCCGGGGCAGCCGCCTCCAGCTTCTGCTTGTGGCGGGGCTCCAGGTCCAGATTGACGACGATATTTTTCATAGATGACGCACCCTTTCTTTTCCATACCTGGAAACATTGTAATGCATCCGCCCGGGGAAATCAAGGCGGCAGGAGCGGAAAACCGGGCCAAACGGCAGCAAAATGACCATCCGGAGGACCGGACGGTCATTTTGATGAACCCGAAACAATATGGCTGGATGCCTTTCGCCCTGTGAGGCGTTCAGGGCGTGGCGATGGGCAGCTCGTCCTCCTCCAGCTCCATGCCGGTGCCGGGGTCGATGTTGGGTTCAGCCTCCTGCTCGGCGTCGCCGCTCTGACTCTCCGCGGAGGCGTCGGCAGGCGCCGCATCCTCAGGGAGTCCATCCTCTGCAAGCGGCGCGGGCTCCTGGGCCTTTGTGCCCTTCCCGGCTCCCGCCCGGGGCAGGAAAACCAACAGCAAAACCGCCGCGAGGGCCAGAACCGCCAGGATGATCCAAATGGTCTTCTTCATCGTAAAGCCTTCCTTTCTCATTCAGTCGGGGCCGCGGGGCCCTGCTCCGGGTTCAGGGGATGATGGGCAGCTCGTCCTCGTCATGGCCGGCGTCCCATCCCGAATCCCCGCCGCCGGATTCGCCGCCGCTGGGCTGGATCGTCCCGCCGGAGCCTTCGTCTCCGCCGGGCTGGTCGTCTCCGCCGGACTGGTCGTCTCCGCCGGGCTGGGTATTCCCGCCGGGCTGGGTGTTCCCGCCGGGCTGGGTATTCCCGCCGGGCTGGGTGTTCCCGCCGGGCTGGGTGTTCCCGCCGGGCTGGCTGCTGCCGCCGGGCTGGCTGCTGCCGCCGGGCTGAGTGCTGCCGCCGGGCTGGGTGCTGCCGCCGGGCTGGTCATCTCCCACCGGCTGGATGGCGCCGCCCTGGCTTTGCTCTGTCTCCCCCGCGCTGATCGCCGGGGTCTCTTCCGGCTTTTCCGGGCTATCCGAAGGCGCAACCGGCGCAGGCTCCGCCGTCTCCTCCGGCTGATTCTCTTCCGGGACCGTCTCTGTCTCGGGATCGGGCGCCTTCTCCGCCGCGTTCCGGGGCAGGACAACGGCCAGCGTGACGGCCACCGCCGCCACCAGCAGCAGGAGCACTATCCAAAGCGTTTTTTTCTTCATTTTACGATCCTTTTCTTCCGCCCGGCCCCGGCTCTCCGGCCCCGGGAAAACACATTTCGTACGCACAAACTATACACCACAGGGCTTCCCCCTGTCAAGCACGCTGGCGGAAGCGGCCGCACTGACGAGAAAACGGCGCGTCTTTCGACGCGCCGTTTTTGCTTGATTTGGTTTTCCGCTGTGCCCGGAGCGGTCACCCGCTCCGGGCTTTGGAGTTTTCCGTTCAGGCTTGCTTAGTTCAGCAGGCCATTGCCGGTGAAGATCCGATAGAGGTAGGTCACGATGGCGGCACGAGTGCAGCCGGTCTTCGGCTCCCAAGTGGTCGCGGAGGTGCCGACTTCAATGCCGTTCTGCAGAGCCCACATCATCGCTCCATAGTAGGAGCTGCCGGCCTTCACGTCGGTGTACGGGCACTCGGCGGAGGTATCATACGCCGGTTCGCCGCGGAAGCGGTACACGAAGGTGATGATCTGCGCACGCGTGCAAGTGTCGTTGGGGCTGAAAGTGGTGGCGGAGGTACCGTTGGTGATCCCCTGCTCAATTGCCCACAGCATCGCCGTGTAGTAGTAAGCACCCTCCTTGACGTCGGTGAACGGGCAGTAGTTGCTCTCAGGATTCGGGCAGCCGGCGGCACGCCACAGGAAGGTGACTGCCTGACCGCGGGTCACGGTCTGTTCAGGTCCGAAGTGCGTGAGATCGATACCCTTGGTGATCTGGGGATCGTGGGTGTAGGCCCAGTCGATCGCGTCGTGCTCGGTAGTTCCGTAAG
The DNA here is from genome assembly GCA_902765595.1 of Oscillospiraceae bacterium. Classification (GTDB taxonomy): domain Bacteria; phylum Bacillota; class Clostridia; order Oscillospirales; family Oscillospiraceae; genus Limivicinus. The sequence goes on from CACXAQ010000015.1 coordinate 20,643, forward strand.
GAGGCATATCCTCAAAGGCGGCGCAGGGGCACTGGTGCTCGGGATTGCCCAGGACCACTTCCTCCACGCGAGGCAGATTCTCATCCGCTTCGGGATCGCGCTCGTTCTCCTCCACGGTGGTGATGGTGACGATGCCGTTGCTGTCGGTAGCGAACTTCAGCTTCAGGATCAGGCCGTCAGCCTCGATGCCTTCCAGGTCGACCCAGGCCAGCACGTAGTGGCCGGCTTCCTCGGTCTGATCCAGGATGCCCTTGAACTGGGAGTACGGGGTGGCGGAGATCAGGGTGACGGTCTTGGGATCGTAGTCCACAACGATCTTGCCGTTGGTGCTGAGCTCCTCAGCGGTGATCTCAACGGCGATGCTGGTGTCGATCTTCTGGGTGTCAGCGTCACCGGGCAGCTCCACGCGGCTGAAGTCCAGACCGCCGACAGGAGCGATGGTGCCGATGGGGCCTTCCTCCATCTCGACGAGCTCGTCGTCAAGAGCTTCCTCACCGGGGATCTCGGTCATGTACACAGCGTTCTCATCGATCACCGCGTCGCTGTGATCGGAGACCTTGTTGCCGTCGTCAGCCGGGAAGGCGGGGTTCACACCCAGCTCGAACAGGCCGCCCACGGGCCACACGCCGTCGGCAAAGCTGCCGGCCATGAAGATGCTGCCGTCATTGTAGAGGTCGTTGACCATGACGATATCGACCTTGTTGGCGCCCTCGTTGAAGCAGCTCCAATACATGCTGGCTCCGTCATAGTACAGGGACTGGAAGTAAGGCGTGTCGCAGCTGTAGCCGGTGCTGCCCTTGGCAGTAACGCCGAAGCGAGAGTAGCTGCCGCCATAGGGCAGGAAGCCGGTGGTGTACAGGTTGCCCGCGGCGTCCACCAGGAAGACCCAGTCGGTATTGCCGTAGCTGGGATGATTGTACTGCTCCTCGTAGGCGATGCCGACCAGATTGTTGTTGTTGGTGTAGGAGGAAAGGTCGAACGCGCCCTCATAAGCGCCGGTGGTCTTGTTGACGATCAGCACGTAGGGGCCGTAAACCGCCAGCAGGTGATCCTCGCCAAGGCTCGGCGCCTGGCAGATATCCCAGTAGCCGACAGTGGACGAGCCGATCTCTTCCATGGTCCAGTCTTCCGGATTCACCAGATACAGGCTGGAGACGTCATCATCGGAGTCATAGGTGACGCCGTAGAGGTTCATATCCTCATCGTAGGTCATGGAGGTGATGCGGGTACGCCAGGATTCCTCGGTCAGCTTGTCATACGCGGGGATGGAATTCAGGTTGAACTCGGCGGGCCAGACCTGGCCCTCTTCGTCCCAGACGACGCCGTTCAGTTCCTTGTCGATGAACATGACGGTGACTTCGCAGGTCGCAGTCTTGGTGGGATCCGCCACGGAGGTGGCGGTGATGACGGCGGTGCCCTCGGTCACGCCGGTGACGACGCCGTTTTCATCGACGACCGCGACCGCCTCGTTGTCGGAGGTCCAGGTCACGGACTCGTCCAGACCCCAGGGCCGCACGCTGGCGGTGAGCTGGATGCTGCCGGTGCCGATGATAACAGCCTCAGCGGGATCCACGGTGACAGAGGTGACCTCGGTGCCCTCTTCCTCAGCCTTGAAGTTGATCTTGTAGGTGGAAAGGTTGGAGGCGTAGTCGTAGACCTCGACCAGCAGGTAGGGGTAGGCCTCCACCACGTCGGTATCCGTGGTGTCCGACGTCTTGAAGAGCTCGCGCAGATCGAAGGTGTAGGTGGTCTCCTGGTTGGGCTCGGCCTCAGCATCGGAGCCGAAGTAGGTCAGGAAGTTGCCCTCATCATCGTAAAGCGCGATGCCGGCGATGAACTGATTGTCCTTGACCTTGACGTTCAGCTCATCGTAGTAGCCCTCGGCGGGCATGATGTCGGTCTCGTCCTCGGACAGCTCGGCAGGATAGTTGTTGTCGCGGGTCGTCTCCAGGATCTGGGGGGCGGTGTTGTCGACCACGAAGGGGATGGAGATCTCGCTGCCCTTGCCCAGAGCGTCCCAACGGACAGTGCCCAGAGCATCCACATAGTACTCGGGAGCCAGCTGGAAGTGGGCGGTGAGAGCGGTGCCCTCTTCCACGTCCTTCGGGCTGTAGCCCAGAGCCTTGGTGGTGTTGGTCTGCTGCCAGACGCTCTTGCTGCGGTAGTAGTAAGCGGCGTAGTCGTTGGCCAGGGTCTCCTGCTCGGAGCCCTTCACGATGTTGCCGTTCTCGTCGGTCACGTAGAAGCGCCAGGCGGCGGAGTTGCGGATCTGAGAGTAACGGACGGCGGCCAGGCTGTTCTTGGCGTTCAGGGCGTTGCGCTCAGGCATATAGGTCTCGTCCTGCGCTACCGGGTTGCCGCCGAAGTAGTACTGATCGCCATCGATCAGCGCCACGAAGGTCTCCACATCCAGAGCGTCCTCGCCCAGGGCGGAAGCGGCGGACATGTAGGGGTAGACGCCGTCCTGAGGATCGCCGTCGCCGAACTCGTAGGTGTACTCCAGATAGGAGCCGCGGTCGAACATGGAGGCGTCGGTGTAGTTGCCGTAGAAGCCGAATACGGGGATGGAGTGCTCCACGCCCAGGGCGCCGTCAGCCGAAGCGCCTTCGCGGACGAAGAGGAAGCCCTCGATGTAGTTGCCGTTGATGTCCTCATACTCGCTCAGGTCGAAGGAGACGTTGGCCGTGATGGTCACAGTCTCGCCGGCGGGCACGGACAGGCCCACGCCGTTGAGGCCCTCAAAGGCGATCTTGGCGTCGTGGGTATCCACGTTGCCGTCCTCGTCCAGATCGGCGTTCTCCTCGTTGTAGAGCTTGAGGGATTCATCGGCGCACCAGTTCAGCAGGTGCTGGGCATCCATGCCGTTGACCATGCCGTCGCCGTTGAAGTCATAGTCCTTGGACAGGCCAGCGGGCTCATAGGGCTCGCCGTCCACAGTCCAGACGATGCCGGCGGCGATGGGCGTGGTGTACTCGGTGCGGAAGTACTCCTGGACCAGCTGGGTGAAGAACTCGCCGTTGAGCTCAAGGTACAGCTCCTCATCGGAGATGTTGGTCAGCTCAAAGGTGGTGCTGAAGGTGTTGTCGAACATTTCGCCCAGCTCCACCTTGACCTTGCCGTCGGCAATGGAGGCCTCGGCGGATTCGGGGGCGGTGTCGGGGACGTCAGTGACCTGAATGAGGGAGCGGGAGGTGATGGCATTGTTGACATTCACCAGGCCGGAGCCCTGCTTCAGGACGGACCAGTAGTTGCCGGTGGCCGGCTCCAGCAGAGGCATGGAGGTGGACATCAGCAGGGACTGGGCGACCTGACGCTCGGTCAGACCCAGCTTCTCAGCCAGACCGGTCTCCCGGATGTACTGCTTCAGGACCGCCACCGTACCGGCGACCTGCGGAGAGGCCATGGAGGTACCGGACATGATCTCATACTGATCGTGACCGCTCTGGGGGGAGCTCTGGCCAATGTTCATGCCCCAGACAGACCAGATGTTGCCGCCGGGGGCGGTGATCTCAGGCTTCATGGTGAGCGCGCCGTTGCCGCCCCAGGAGCTGAAATCACTCATCTGCTGGAAGTTGGACTCGGTGGTGGTGGCCACACCCTCGGGGATGATGATGGTGCCTTCGATGTAGTTCACATCGTTGGCCTGCTTCCGTTCACCGGCGCTCAGGAGCCGGAAGCCGTCGTTCTGCAGGATGGAGACGGCGGGAGCGGTGTAGGTATAGCCGGTCAGGTTCATGTTGATGACGCCGGCCGTGTTGTTGGCCACGATGGTGGCAACAGCGCCGTTGGCGGCAGCCGCATTGGCCTTCACATAGAAGGAGGAGCCGCCGCGCCATGCAACCGCTACCTTGCCCTCCAGGATCTCGGAGCCGAGGGCGCCGAGCTGAGTCTCTTCGTCGCCGTCGCTGCTGCCGTTCTGGTTGGGCAGGAGCATGATGTAGGTATAGGTGCCGGGGATGGTGCTGATGGGCTCATTGCCGTAGCCCTGAGTCTCCGCGAAGGTGATCTTCGCGCCGTTCTCCAGCTCCATGGGGACACCCAGCACGTCCACGGTATTGTCCACGGAAGCCACGGACAGGGTGTTGTTGTAGGTAGCGGGAGAGCCGCCGGTCTGGAAGTTCACGTCATCGGCGTACAGGCTGTTGGGGCCGGTGGCGTCATTGGACCAGCTGTAGTTGTTGCCGGCGGAGTTGGCCCACACCAGGCCATACTGGGTCAGCTTGTCCAGCGTCGCGGCATAGGTGGCGTTGGTGGTAAAGCCGGCCACGGAGGAACCCAGAGACAGGTTCACCGCGTCGCAGCCCAGGGTCATGGCGTCCTCAACGGCGACCATGTAGTCAGAGTCGTAAGCGCCGCCGCCCTTGCCGAAGACCTTCATGATCAGCAGCTGGGCATCGGGGGCTTCGCCCTGGGTCTCGACAGCCTCGAGAGCGGGCTTGAACTCGCCGTCAACAGAGACGTACTTGTTGGCCGCGGCGATACCGGCAACGTGAGAGCCGTGCTCGCCCTGGGTGTCATTGGCATGGGTCACGTCCAGGTCACGGTCAACGTAGTTCACCGCGTAGGGGACCTTGGCGTTCAGGTAGACGCCGTCGGCGCTGCCGATGAACTTGGCGGCGTTCAGGTCGCCCCAGACAGCGGCCACGTCTTCAGCGGTCATCAGCTTGACGGGGGTCTCGCGGCCCTCGTTCAGCTCGTCGATGGCATACTGGAAAGCAGCCGGGTCGAAGGACAGGTGCTCCACGTCAAGACCGGTGTCGACCACCGCGATCTTGCTGCCGGCGCCGGTGTAGCCCAGGTTCCAGGCCTTGGTCGCGCCGGTCATCTCGGTGGCGATGATGTTCTCCACCTCATCCTCCGTGGTGAAGTACTGCAGCTCGATCACCACATCGCGGACACCGGGGACGTCCTTGATGTTCTCGATCCTGCCGTAGGGCACGTTGGCGGAGATGATGTTGGCCGCCAGGGTGATGTTCCAGACCACGTCCAGCTGGGCGCCGTCCAGAGCCTGGGCGGAGATCCTGTTGGCCATGGCGTCCTGTTCGGCCTTCAGGCCGGCGCGGAACGTTCCGGCAGCGGCGGGGGCAAAGCCCGCGTCGATGGCGGACGGACCGTCCAGGACGATGGATACGCGGACGATGTCTTCGTCAGCGTACAGAGGGTCTTTCTCCTCCAACGTCAATTCATTGGCGAGGGGGAGACGCTCGGAGATGATGTCGTTATCGACCTGCTCAAAAGACAGCTCGGTAACGTTGCCGGTCGCTTCCGCTTCGGTCGTTTCCGGTTCGGCGATGGCTGTGGCGCCGAGGGAAAGGATCATCGCGATCGCGAGCAGCAAGGACAGGAAGTTTTTCCAGGTCCTTCTCATGCTTCTTTCCTCCTTGATTAGTTTTATATAAGGTGTCTCCACTTTATATACCGATACGCAGATGGGGGCTCTAACACGATTTACCGTATTAAACGCCCCGTCTTGATCCCCCGTTCGCGGGGGCTTGTTATTTCTCCGCTGCAGGGGGATCGGGTTTGGTGGGAAGTGGGATCTGCCCCTCCGGATCCGCGCTGAGAACGCCGGGCAGGCGCCGCAGCAGCGCAAGCTCCCGGGGCTGCAGCCGGAGCACCAGCACCGGCTGTTCCCGGAAGCGCCAAATCAGCTCCGGCACGCGGCCCAGGGCCTGCTCCATGGCGGCAAGGACCGCGTCCTTGTCCGCCTCTTTCTCCAGCCGGACGCAGGCGCGGATCGTTCTTTGGATCATTTTCCCGCTCCTTTCCGCGTCCGGGCCGGGGCAGAAGCCGCAGCCGCGGGGTCCCCGAAAAAAGGGTTGCAATCCCCCCACAATATCCATCATGTGTATAGTCAGTATAGCGGCTTTTTTTCTTTTTGTCAACGGAAAAGCGGCGGGCAAAACAGCGGAACCGGGCCGTGGATCGGCCCGGTCCTTTGTGAAAATTGTCTGGGAAATTGAGGAAATCCGCGGGCTCCGGCAGGGTCCCGGGCCCCCGTTTTTTGCCGAAAAAAATTTTAAGGCAATACCGCATAATTCGGCGAGAGCGAATCCTGAGAAAAACTGGGTTCTGATGATGGCACTTTTTCGCAGGAATACTTTGTGTATTGCAAGAAAAAGTGACGAAATCAGGGCGCTGTTTTTCCAGGAGGCGCCGAAGGCGGATTGTGCGGGATTGTATTAAAAGTCCAGCTTCTCCAGCTCGATCAGCGCCAGGATGTAGACCTTCAGCGCCTCGATGAGATAGTCCTTGCAGGCGGCCTCGTCCACGCCGTGGATGGGGCCGGCAAAGTCCGGCATGGGCCGCTCCGGGTGCTCGGGCCCGAAGGACACCGCGTTGGGGAAATCCCGGGCGTAGGTGCCGCCGCCGATGGTATAGGGTCTGGCGTTCTCGCCGGTGACGTCGTTATAGGCGTTGATGCAGACCTGCACGGCGGGATTGTCCAGACTCATGTAGAAGGGGGCCGCGTCCCGCTCCAGGGTGACCTGGGCCATCTCCCCCGCCAGGGCCTGGATGCCGGCGGCGATCTTCTCCCCGCTGGTGTTGGTGGGATAGCGGCTGTCCAGGGTCTGGAAGATGCGCCCGTTCTCCACGCCGATGACGCCGCCGATGATGGTCAGCGGCTGGAAGAGCCCGTCGTCCGCCTGGACGCCCAGGCCGCTGCCGTCGGAGGCCCGATGCAGCCGGGACAGCAGCTCCAGCATCTTCGTCTCGTTTTCATCGCACACGCCCTGAGCCAGCAGATAGTCCACCAGCACGCCGATGGCGTTGACCGTGCCCTCCGGCAGGGAGGCGTGGCCGCCGATGCCCGCGGCCGTCACGTGCCAGAGGCCCGGCTCCAGTTCTTCCACGCTCACCCGCTCCGCCGGCTCCAGCTTGCCGGCCTTCACGGTGGCCTCCGCCTTGTCGGGGATGGCGTTGACCACGATGCCGCCGCGGATGTCCACGATATTGCCCAGGGGGAGCCTGAAGTTGATGCGCCCGTGGTAGATGCCCTTCTCCCCGTTGCAGAGGGGGAAGTTGGCGTCGGGGCTGAAGCAGAAGAGGGGTGCGGGGAAGTTAGAAAGGTAGTACTCCACGTCACCCATGCCGCTCTCCTCATTGGCGCCCAGCAGGGCCCGGACCGGGTACTTCAGCGGGATGTTCCGCTCCTTCAGATACTTCAGCGCGTACAGGCACAGGACGCTGGGGCCCTTGTCGTCCATGACGCCCCGGCCGATGATCCAGCCCTCCCGCTCCCGCATGGTGAAGGGGTCGTGCTCCCAGCCGTCGCCGGTGGGGACCACGTCCAGGTGGGTGATGGTGGCCAGATACCGGTCCTCCGGGCCCTCGCCCAGCTGGGCGTAGCCGATCTTGCCCGCGCAGTCCACCGCCTGCAGGCCCAGCTCCCGGGCGATCTCCAGGCCCTTGTCCAGAGCGGCTCTGGGTCCCGGGCCGAAGGGCGCGCCGGGCTCCGGCTCCCCTTCCACGCTGTTGATGGCCACGAGACGCCCGATGTCCCGGAATATGGCGTCGTAATTCTCTTCCGCGAACCGATCCAGGTCGCGGCGCAGTGCTTCGTTCATGCTCTCGCTCCTACCTTTCAAGTGTACTTGCAAGTGTTGTTTTGATTATAAGCCACACTGCCCCGCTTTGGCAAGGAAAAAGGCGCACACAGTCACTTTTCACACATTTCCCCTGCCGATTCTGTCCACTTTGCACAAGACCCCGGCGGGCAAAAAAGACCTGCGGTTCCCAGCCCGCAGGTCCTTGTGTTTCCCTTATTTCCTTTTGTCCCCGTCGGCGGCCTTGAAGTCCGGCTCGGTGCCCTGGAGCAGCCGCCGGATGTTGCCCCGGTGCTGAAAGACGGCGATGCACATGGCGATGATGGCCAGGATGAGCTTGGGCGTGCTGACGGCGAAGATCAGCGAGAAGACCGTGATGGCCACGGAGGCCGCGAGGGAGCCCAGCGAGACCTTCCTGCTCAGAAAGGCCACGATCAAGAACACCAGGATGATGGCCAGAAAGACCCGCCAGTCGATCATCAGGCCCAGGGCCGCGCCCACGGAGATGCCCTTGCCGCCCTTGAATTCATGGAACACCGGGAAGCAGTGCCCCGCCATGCAGGCGACGCCGCCCATGGCAAGACCGGCATCCCCCAGCAGGAGGCTTCCCAGCCAGGTGGCCGCGATGGCCTTGAGCATGTCGCAGCCCAGGGTCAAAAATCCGGCGCCCAGGCCGTAGACCCGGGCCATGTTGGTGGCCCCGGCGTTGCCGCTGCCATGGCCGCGCACGTCCCCGCCCCAGGCGGTCCTGGACAGGAGGATCGACGCGCTCAGCGATCCCAGAAGATACCCGGCCACCAGAATGGCCGCCGCTTTCAGTATGACCATGTCGCACTCCCGACAGAATAAACTCTTTGCCCTTCTAAAGAGGACATGCGTATTATAATCCTCTCCCCCGACCATTGCAAGGGAGAGGATTGTCTATTTATAGATTATTCAAAACTCTGCCCTGCAAAGCGCGTCCAGGGCTCCTCCCCCGGCGGCGGCAGGATGAAGTCCAGCTCCCCGCCGGTTTCCGGGTGCCGAAAGCGCAGCCGGTACGACCACAGGGCCAGGGGCCAGGGGTCCTCCCGGGTGTCGTACTTCCGCTCCCCCGCCAGGGGCCAGCCCCGATGGGCGAACTGGCAGCGGATCTGGTGGGTGCGCCCGGTGTGCAGCCGGATGCGCACCAGACTCAGCTCCCCCGCCGTCCCCAGGGTCTCGTAGTCAAGCAGCGCCTCCTGCACGTCCTTGCCTGGCTCCGGGACCACAAAGGTCATCTTCCTGGCCTTGTCCCGCCAGAGCAGGTCCCGCAGGCTGCCCGAGGCCGGCGTCTCGCCGTGGACCACCGCCAGATATTCCTTCCCGAAGCTCCCCTCCCGGATCCGCCGGGAGAGCTCCGACGCCGCCCCGGCGCTGCGGGCCAGCACCATCAGGCCCCCCACCACCCGGTCCAGCCGGTGCACCGTGCGGAGTTCCGCCCGCTCGTCGCCCAGCTCCCGCCGCGCAAGCTCCGGCACGCCGCCGGGCTCGTCCGTGGACAGGACACCGGCGGGCTTGCGCACCACCAGGATGGCGTCGTCCCTATACAGGATCTCCATGGGCGTCCCTCCTTTTCCCCTCTTTTTCCTTCATAATATCACGTTCTCCCATCTTTGCAAACGGGGAAATGCGTGATACAATATTCTATTGAATAGGAAAAGAGGTGATCCAGGTGGAGCGCGTCAACGCATCTCCCTGCCCGTATTTCAAAAAATGCGGCGGCTGCCAGCTGCAGCGCCTGTCCTATGAGGAGCAGCTGCGGCGCAAGATGGGCCGCTGCATCAGCCTGCTGGGCAGGTTCGGCCACGTGGAGCCCATCCTGGGCATGGACGAGCCCACCCGCTACCGCAACAAGGTCACCTGGGCCTTCGGGCTGGACGGGAAACGCCGCCCGGTCTGCGGGATCTATCAGCCGGAGAGCCACGCCATCGTTTCGGTGGAGGACTGCCTGATCGAGGACGCCGCCGCCGACGCGGTGCTGCGGGATATCCGGGACATGCTGCAGGACTTCAAGATCAAGGTCTTTGACGAGCGCAGCGGCTTCGGGTGGCTCCGGCACGTGCTGGTCCGCCGGGGCTTTGCCACCGGCGAGCTGCTGGTGGTGCTGGTGGCGGCGAGCCCCATCTTCCCCCTGCAGAAGCCCTTTGTGAAAAAGCTGGTGGAGCGGCACCCGGAGATCCGCAGCGTGGTGCTGAACGTGAACGACCGCTACGGCCCCGTGGTGCTGGGCACCCGGGAAAAGGTGCTCTGCGGCCCGGGGTATATCGAAGATGTGCTCTGCGGGAACCGTTTCCGCATCTCCCCCCGGTCCTTTTATCAGATCAACCCCGTCCAGACCGAGAAGCTCTACGGCAAGGCGGTGGAATTCGCCGCCCTCACCGGGACCGAGACGGTGCTGGACGCCTACTGCGGCATCGGCACCATCGGCATCACCGCCGCCGGGCAGGCCAGGCAGGTCATCGGCGTGGAGCTGAACCGGGACGCGGTGAAGGACGCCATCGCCAACGCCCGGCTGAACGGACTGAAAAACTGCTGGTTCACCGCCGGGGACGCGGGCGAGTATATGGAGCAGATGGCCCGGGACAAGCTGCGGCCGGAGGTGGTCTTCCTGGACCCGCCCCGGTCCGGCAGCGACGAGCGCTTCCTCCGCTCCCTCTTGAAGTGCGCGCCGGAGCGGGTGGTCTACGTGTCCTGCGACCCGGAGACCCTGGCCCGGGACCTGGGGGTGCTGACAGAGGGCGGCTACGCCGTCCGCCGCATCCAGCCGGTGGACATGTTCCCGTACACGGAGCATGTGGAGACAGTCGTATTGATGACTCGGAAAGACACATAAGGCAGTAGAAAATGCCGTATTTCCGGGTTTTCCTGACATCCGGGCATCAGTGCCGGAGAGACGATTTGACCGCAAAAATCGCTCTATCAGAACATATCAATCGCTCCGGTCGGAGAGTTGAGTAGGCCATTTAGATGTCATCGAGTTGAGTGGCCGGTTTGGATGTTTTTTCGGCAGGGCTGAGTTAGTGGTTTGGATAACAGCGGGTTGAGGCTGTGATTTGGATGTCAGTGCATTAAGTTAGAATTTGAAGGAGAAAGTCGCTCAATGCTTTTTATCGAGAACTTAGAAACGCCAAGATTAACAATTCGTTCCTGGCGGAAGTCTGATAAAGACTTTACACTGTCTCTATGGGGAGACAAGGAAAACGGACAGTATATGAGCGACCCTGTCCGTGAGAACATGGACGAAGCGTATCTCAAATGTGTTGATGAGATGGAA
>CACXAQ010000016.1 GCA_902765595.1 Oscillospiraceae bacterium
TGGGTGCCGAGACGGCGGCGAATATCAATGGCCTGGCATGCGGTCAAGAGCTCGTAGGCCAGGACGGAGAGGGTGTTCTCCAGAATCTGGCCGGACTTCCTGGCAGCGGTGGTGCCCATGGAGACAAAGTCCTCCTGATTGGCGGAGGAGGGGATGGAGTCAACGCTGGCGGGATGGGCCAGCACCTTGTTCTCCGACGCCATGGATGCGGCGGAATACTGCACGATCATGTAGCCGCTGTTGATGCCGCCTTCCGTAGTGAGGAAGGGGGTCAGACCGTTGGAGAGGGCTGCATTCACCATGCGCTCGGTACGCCGCTCGGAGATCCCGGCAAGCTCCGAACAGGCGATGCCCAGAAAATCAAAGGGCAGTGCCATGGGCTCGCCGTGGAAGTTGCCGCCGGAGATCACCGCCTCGTCCTCCAGGAACATGAGGGGGTTGTCCGTGACAGCGTTGAGCTCGATGTCCACACGGGATTTGATAAAGGCAAGCGCATCGCGAACGGCGCCGTGGACCTGGGGCATACAGCGAAGCGCATAGGCGTCCTGGACCCGATCACCCTGGCTGTTGCGCAGGATCTCACAGTTTTCGGTGAGAAGGCGGATGTTGCGGGCAACCTGGATCTGTCCAAGCTGACCGCGAACACGATGGACCCGATCCTGGAACGCGTTCAACTGGCCGGTGAGCGCGGTCAGCGTCATGGTGCCGATCAGATCCGCAAGCTGGGCGGCATGAATGGTGTCATACAGATTCAGCGCCCCGACGCTGGTCATGGCGCAGGTCCCGTTGGTGATGCCAAGGCCCTCTTTGCATACCAGCGTGTCCAGCGGCTCGATCCCGGCCTGACGCAGGGCCTCCCGGCCCGGGAGCACCTTTCCCCGGTACTCCGCTTCGCCGCGGCCAATGAGCACCAGACCCATGTGGGACAGCGGCGCCAAGTCGCCGGAAGCGCCGAGGGAACCCTTTTGCGGTACCACAGGCGTGACGTTCTTGTTGAGCAGCTCCACCAGCTTTTCCACCAGGGCCAGACGGACACCGCTGACACCGACACAGAGCGCGTTTGCCCGCAGCAGCATCATGCCGCGGACGACCTCGCTGGTATAAGGCTCGCCGGTGCCGACACAATGGCTGAAAACCAAATTATTGGAGAGCTGGCTGCTCATCTCCTCGGGAACGGCAACAGTGGCAAAATCGCCGAAGCCGGTGGTGATGCCGTAGGCGACTCTCTTTTCCGCGGCGATTTTTTCCGCCAGATCCCGGGACTTTTGGATAGCTTCCCGCGCTTTGTCGGTAAGTTCCACAGCAGCGCCGAAGCGAGCGACAGCTACAAAAGAGTCCAGGGTCAGACTATGCCCGTCCAGTGCAACATGGTGAATGGTCTTGGCCAGTTCCATAACGTACAATTCCTCTTTTCCTGCATTATAATCAAAAAAAGAATGATTTCAAGCTCAACTATTTTACAATATTTACAGGACGAAAGCAAGCCCAAAATCGATTGCCAACCATGATCCGGCAAAGGAGTTCCCCGCTGCAATTCTGGTTGAAAACAGGACGATAATAGAGTATAATAAGACAATTACAGTCTAGCTCTTTTTTCTTGAAATGAACAGTCACAGGGGAATTCATTATGCAGGATCAAATTTTCATTAAAGGCGCACGGGAGAACAACCTCAAAAATATCGATCTCAGCATTCCGCGGGACAAGCTGGTGGTGATCACGGGCCTTTCCGGCAGCGGAAAATCCAGCCTTGCCTTCGATACGATCTATGCCGAAGGCCAGCGGCGCTATGTGGAGAGCCTCAGCTCCTACGCCCGCATGTTCCTGGGGCAGATGGACAAGCCGGACGTGGACTATATCGACGGGCTTTCTCCCGCCATCTCCATCGACCAGAAGACCACCTCCAAGAATCCCCGTTCCACCGTGGGGACCGTGACGGAGATATACGATTATCTCCGCCTTCTCTGGGCGCGCATCGGCGTGCCCCACTGTCCCAAGTGCGGCAGAGAGATCCGCCAGCAGACCATCGACCAGATCGTGGACCAGATCATGTCCCTGCCTGAAGGCACCAGGATCCAGATCCTGGCCCCGGTGATCCGCGGGAAGAAAGGCGAGCATGTCAAGGTGCTGGAGGATGCCAAGAAGTCCGGCTATGTCCGCGCCCGGGTGGACGGGAATGTGTACGATCTGTCCGAAGAGATCAAGCTGGAAAAGAACAAAAAGCATGATATCGAGGTCATCGTAGACCGCCTTGTAATAAAGCCTGAGATCGCCCGCCGTCTGAGCGATTCTTCCGAAACGGCTTTGGCCTTGGCAGGCGGCTTGATGCTGGTTGACCTGGTCGGGGAAGACCGGCAGATCGCCTTTTCCCAGAACTACGCCTGTGAGCACTGCGGCATCTCCATCGAGGAACTGACGCCGCGGCTCTTTTCCTTCAACAATCCCCACGGCGCCTGTCCCAAATGCACGGGTCTTGGGATGCAGATGCTCATTGACCCTGCCCTCATCATGCCGAATCCCAATCTCAGTATTCTGGACGGCGGCATTACCGCCAGCGGGTGGGGAAACGTCCGCGGTGATACCATCTCCAAGATGTATTTTGACGCCCTTGCCAAACGCTATCATTTCAAGCTTTCCGATCCCATCAAGGACATTCCGCAGGAAGGACTTGACGCGATCCTGTACGGCACAAAAGGGGAGGCGCTGCAGCTTCGCTATGAAAAGAGCGAGGGCTTTGGCGTGATCCGCCGGGAATTTGAGGGGATCGTCAACAATCTGGAAAGACGCTACCGGGAGACGCAGAGCCCCTCCATGCGCGCGGACATTGAAGAATGCATGTCCGAAACGCCCTGCCCGGAATGCGAGGGAAGAAGACTGAAAAAGTCCGCCCTGGCTGTAACAGTCGGCGGCATGAACATCGCACAGTTTACCGACCTATCGGTGGGCAATGCCCTTCGTTTTATCGACGGTCTGGAACTGAACGATAAGGAAACCTTGATCGCCGCGCAGATCCTGAAAGAGATCAAGGCGCGACTCGGATTCTTGCAGAGCGTGGGTCTGGGTTATTTGACCCTTTCCCGCACGGCGGCTACGCTTTCCGGCGGCGAAAGTCAGCGTATCCGCCTGGCTACCCAGATCGGCTCCAGCCTGATGGGGGTCTTGTATATCCTGGACGAGCCCAGCATCGGTCTGCATCAGCGGGATAATTCCAAGCTGCTCCGTACGCTGCAACAGCTTCGTGATCTGGGAAACACGCTGATCGTAGTAGAGCACGATGAGGAAACCATGCGTGCCGCGGATTACATCGTGGATATTGGGCCGGGAGCCGGCATGAACGGCGGAAATGTTGTCTGCGCAGGGTCGATCGACGACGTCTGCGCCTGTGAAGGATCGGTTACCGGCCAGTATTTGAGCGGGAAAAAGAAGATCCCGGTCCCGTCAGTGCGACGCAGGGGCAACGGACACAAGCTTGTCATCCGCGGCGCTTGTGAGAACAACCTGAAAAATATTGATGTGGAATTCCCCCTTGGAGAGTTGATCTGCGTCACCGGCGTCTCCGGCAGCGGCAAATCTTCTTTGGTCAACGAGATCCTGTATAAGACGCTTGCGGTGGAGAAGAACCGCAGCAAGGTCCGCCCCGGGAAATCTGCCGGTATTGAAGGTCTGGAGTATGTGGACAAGGTGATCGCTTTGGATCAGAGCCCCATCGGGCGCACGCCACGCTCCAATCCCGCCACCTACACCGGGGTTTTCAACGACATTCGGGATCTGTTCGCTTCCACCCAGGATGCAAAGCTCCGCGGTTACGGCCAGGGCCGTTTCTCCTTCAACGTCAAAGGCGGTCGCTGCGAGGCCTGCTCCGGCGACGGCCTGCTGAAAATCGAGATGCATTTTCTTCCGGACGTCTATGTTCCCTGCGATGTTTGCGGCGGCAAGCGATACAATCGGGAGACCCTGGAGGTCAAATACAAGGGTAAGAACATTGCTGACGTGCTGGATATGACTGTGGAGGAGGCCTGCTCCTTCTTTGCTAACCAGCAGAAGATTTTGAACAAGATCCAGACACTGTACGATGTCGGCCTGGGCTATGTGAAGCTGGGCCAATCCAGCACCACGCTCTCCGGCGGCGAGGCCCAGCGGGTGAAGCTGGCGACCGAGCTTTCCAAGCGCAGCACCGGCAGCACCGTCTATGTGTTGGACGAACCGACCACCGGGCTGCATATTGCCGATGTGCACAAGCTGATCGATATTCTCAACCGCCTGACTGACGCGGGGAATACCGTCGTCGTCATTGAACACAACCTGGACGTGATCAAGGTGGCGGACCATATCATTGACCTTGGTCCCGAAGGAGGAGACGAGGGCGGAACACTGGTATTTGCCGGAACGCCTGAGGCCTGTGCCGATTGTGCTGAGAGCTATACCGGCCAGTATCTGCGCCCGCTGCTTTCTGAAAACACCTGAGGAGGAACGCGATGGATCAGGAAAAAGAGCTGATCGAGCTCAGCGGCTCTGTGGAATCGGTGATCTATAAAAACGAAGAAAACGGCTATACAGTCCTCAGGCTTCGAAATGAAAATGACGAGACCGTGACCGTTGTCGGGTGCATTCCCTTCGCATCGCCCGGTGAAACGCTTTACGCCACAGGAACTTGGACTACCCATAACGTCCATGGCCGGCAGTTTAAAGCAGAGTTTGCCCAGCGGGTGATGCCCACCGATGAAACTGCCATCTATCAGTATCTGGCATCCGGAACGGTCAAGGGGATCGGCCCTGCAACGGCGGCACTGCTTGTTCAAAAATTTGGGAAACAGAGTCTTGACGTATTGGAAAATGAGCCGCAGAGACTCACAGAAATCAAGGGGATCACCCCTAAAAAAGCAGCCCAGATGTCCGCAAGCTTTCGGCAGCAGGTGGGAGTAAGGCGCCTGATGGAGTTTATATGCTCCTTTGATCTGCGTCCGGTGCTCGCCATGCGTATGTATAAGTATTATGGGGACAAGGCATTGGACCTTCTCCGGGAAAACCCTTACCTCCTGGCGGCGAGTCACATCGGCGGCAGCTTTTATGAGGCAGACCGACTGGCTCTGGACCTGGGCTTTGATGAGCATAACCGGAGCCGTGTGAGTGCTGCGGTCCTTTTTGAGCTCCAGCACAATCTTGGCAACGGCCACTGCTTCATCCCTCGGGAAAAGCTGGTGGCGGTCACATCGGAACTGATCCGGGTCGAGCCGGAGTCCGTCGAAGAGAGCGTAAAAGATTTGATCGAGTCCGGATTGCTTCGGTTTGAAGAGATCGCCGGATGCAGGGCCTGTTATCTGCCGGAACTATATGAAGCGGAGACGGATACAGCGACGCAGCTTGCCCGGATGTGCCGTCGCCGGTTTGATGAGAAGGCGGATCTGAATGCGCTGATCGCACAATTGGAGCAGAAGCTGGGGATCCGTTACGCGAAACTCCAGAAAGACACGTTGAACCTTGCATTAAAGCACCAGCTTTTGGTCATCACCGGCGGCCCCGGAACAGGGAAAACCACCTCGATCCGCGCGATCCTGGCCCTTTTTGATGAGCTTGGGATCCGCACGCTTCTTACCGCGCCCACGGGCCGCGCCGCCAAGCGCATGACCGAGCTGACCGGTCGTGAGGCCTCCACGATCCACCGCCTTCTGGGAGCAAAATTCGACGAAGACGGTGAGCGTGTGATATTCTCCAAAAATGAAGGAGAGCGGCTGGAGTGCGATGCCGTGATCCTGGATGAATGCTCCATGGTCGATATTCAGTTGATGGACGCATTGCTGAAGGCCCTGCCGCCGGATGCAAGATTGATCCTGGTGGGAGATGCCGATCAGCTTCCCTCCGTCGGGCCTGGAAATGTATTTTCCGCTGTGATCCGCAGCGGCGCTGTCGCAACTGTGCGTCTGACAGAGATATTCCGGCAGAACGAAGGGAGCCGCATCATCAAAAACGCCCATCTGATCAATAAAGGGGAGCACCCGGATTTTTCCGCCAATACCGGAGATTTCTTCCGTTTAAAGCGACTTCAGGCTGCAAGCACCGTGGATACCATCGTGGAGCTTTGTGCGTCACGTTTGCCGCAGAAGATGCAGATCCCGTCTTCCGAGATCCAGGTCCTTTCTCCAACAAGAAAGGGAGAGCTTGGCACGGTGAATCTGAACAAGCGTCTTCAGGAGGCCCTGAACCCCTCTGCAAAGGAGAAAAAAGAAAAGCTCTTTGGAGATGAAGTCTTCCGGGAGGGGGACCGGGTCATGCAGATCCGAAACAATTACGACATCCTTTGGCACAATGAGAACAACACTGCCGCCGGCCTCGGGATCTTTAACGGCGATATTGGGAACATTGTTTCGGTCGATCTGGAAGGAGAGACCCTGACGGTGGACTTTGACGGCCGCATCGCCCAGTATGGCTTTGATTCGCTGTTGGAGTTGGAACACGCTTGGGCTATGACGGTCCATAAGGCGCAGGGAAGTGAATACCGGGCTGTGATCCTTGCCCTGGGCAACAGCGCACCCATGTTGATGACACGGGACATCCTCTATACGGCAGTGACCCGGGCAAAGGATCTTTTGATCCTGGTAGGGGATGAGGAGGTCGCCCATCGTATGGTCGACAATTACCGTCCCAGCAAGCGATACTGCGCTCTGCGGGTCCGTTTGCGTTCCCTTTGCGGGCTCGACTGAATCTGATCCTATGGAAAAAATTGCAGGAAAGCAAATGCTTTCCTGCAATTCCGTTCACACAGTTGTGAGCTTACTTCATGCCGTTCTCGTAGGCCTCAATCATTTTCTTGACCATCTGGCCGCCGACGGAACCGGCCTGACGGCTGGTCAGTTCGCCGTTGTAACCGTTCTTCAGGTTGACGCCGACTTCAGAAGCGGCTTCCATCTTGAACTTATCCATGGCCTCGCGGGCAGCGGGGTTCACAAGATGATTGCTGGAATTGGTAGACATGTTTCCATCTCCTTCGATTCTATTTGGGTCATCGCCCGAGCTTATCTTTTGCGTTTGCAGAAGGGATATTCAAAAAAAATTTGGTATTTTATCTTTACCTGTGATAGAAAAGAAGGTACAATAGAAAAATAGAAACAAAGCGTACACGGGAGTGAAAGATATGGCCAAGCATTATGCGCCATCCGATCATAAAACTGTTCAAAAGGAAAAACCGGAGCAAAAACGGCGTTTGCCAACATTCCGCTTTTCGACGCTTCCCAAACTCTTGGAAACGAAAAAAAGGCCCCTCCCCAAGAAGACGTATCCGCGTGTATTCTCGGTGGGGGAAATGCTCCTCCTATTGGGGGCAACCTTGCTCTTTATTGTGAGTATCGTCTTTCGTTTCCCGCCGCTGATCGAAACGGCACTTCTCGCCCTATGCGCGGTTCTAGCTCTGCTTCCCCCACTGTTTCAGAATGTGCTGAAGATCTTCAGCCGGCGCCTGCCGGATGAGGACATTTTGATCACGATCGGCGTGATTGCGGCTTTTTGCATCGGAGAACAGGTTGGCGGCGCGATCGCCGCGGTGCTGTACCGTCTTGCGCAGATCCTGGAGGCCTACGCAGTGGAACGGGGCGGGGCAGGTATGGACCTTGTGAGGGACAAGCTCCCGGAAAAAGCACGAGTGCTGTTCGGAGACCAGACCCAGGAGCTCATGCCGGAAATCGTGGAACCCGGGCAGGTGGTCCTGGTGGAAAACGGCGAGATGATCCCCTTGGATGGCGTGATCCTGTCCGGTATTACGGAAGTGGATCGCTCCGCCCTGACCGGAAACGACAGCCCTGTGACCTGCGGCGTGGGGGACGAGGTTTTTTCCGGTTCCGTAAACTGCGGGGGACCGATCCGCGTTCAGGTGAAGCGCAGCTTTGCCGATTCCGCCGCGGCAAGTCTCCTGCATGACGTGGAAGCGTCCGCCAGGTATAAGACCACACCGGAGCGCCTGACAGAAAAGATTTCTGCCTTGCTTGGCCCCGCGGTCGGTGTCCTTGCGGTCCTGATTGCCGTGATCCCGTCCCTGATCGGGGGCAACTGGTCACGGTGGCTTCGATGCGCAGTGATTTTTCTGCTGACTGCCTCCCCCAGCGCGCTTGCCATTTCCATCCCGCTCTCTTGCTTCGGCGCGGAAATGAGCGGGATCCTTCACGGAATCCTGAGCAAGGGCCATGACTGCTTTGAAGTTCTCGCCAGTGTAAAAACCATGGCATTCGGCAAGACCGGCACCATCACAGAGGGACGTTTCGAAATCACCGGGATCGAGGCAAACGGAGTTCGGCAGGAGGACCTGGTGGCGGTTGCGGCAGCGGCGGAGAGTTATTCTCACCATCCGATCGCCATGCTCCTCAAACACGCTGCCGGCTGGACTCCTTCCGTTGCCGACGGCGTGATGGAGGTGCAGGAGATCCCCGGCCGCGGGATCAGTGCGTTCATTGAAGGCAGGCATGTATACGTAGGAAATGCTGCGCTTCTGCAGGAACACGGCGTCTCCTACAATGTTCCCGCAAGGGCCGGGGCCGCCATCCATGTGGCAGTGGAAAACCGCTATTGGGGCCACATTCTCATCAGTGATAAAACGCGCGAGGGTGCCTTTGACGCCCTGGAAGCGCTGCGGAGCCAGGGCGTGGATCAGTTGGTGATGCTCACGGGCGATGTGCCCTCTGCCTCCCGGCAGCTGGCTTCTTCTCTGGGCTTTGATCTCCTTCGTACGGAATTGACCGCGGAGGGGAAGGTTTCGGCCATTCAGTATCTGATTTCCGGAAAAGGAAACGGGACCAGCGTCGGCTTCGTAGGCGATGGGATCAACGACGCTTCCATGCTGGAGTGCGCAGACGTGGGACTTGCCATCGACGCCCTGCATGCCTGGAACGAGGCAGACGCGGCGGATATTCTTCTGCTGGATGACGACATCGAATCTCTTCCTCGCGCCATGCGGATCGCACGATCCCTCAGACGGATCTTGTGGGAGAATTATGGCGGACTGTTGGGAATGAAACTTCTGGTACTTCTGCTTGCTCTTTGCGACGTGATCCCCCTTGGACTTGCCGCACTGCTTTTGACGGCTTCTTCCGCGCTGGCGCTTCTGAACAGCCTGCGCGCCTTCGGACTGAAATAATGACTCGGGGGGCGGTATATGAATACCTACGATTTTGATCAGACGATTTTTTACCCGGACAGCTCTTACTGCTTCGTGATGTTTTGTCTCAGGCATTACCCTCGCGCCGTTCTTCACGCGCTGCCGGGTGTGGCGCTGAAGGAGCTCGAGATGCTGTGGCAACAGACGGATACCAAAGCACTGAAAGAGAAGGTCTTTTCTTTCCTGCCGTATTTGGATGATGTGGACAGGATCGTAGAGGAATTCTGGCAGGAGCATCGAAAAAACCTGATGGAATGGTATCTCAGGCAAAAAAAGCCGGATGATCTGATCTTATCGGCTTCACCGGACTTTCTGCTGCGGCCTGTCTGTGAGGAGCTGGGCGTCAGCCTGATCGCAACGCCCATGGACCGTTATACAGGCAAGATCTGCGGACAAAACTGCCATGATGAGGAAAAAGTCAGACGTTTCTATCAGGAATATCCGGACGGAAAGACGGAAAACTTTTACTCGGATTCTCTCTCGGACACACCAATGGCGGAAATTGCGGATCATGCGTTCCTGGTGAAAAAAGGGGCCCTGGAACCCTGGCCGGAAAAATAAAAAAACAGTGCGGCTTCCTATCGTGAAGAAAGCCGCACTGTTTTATTGCGTATTGAATCATTTGAATTCCGGGACAAAGGTGCCGACGATGCCCATGATTCTGAGGCGGGAACGGATCTTTTTATAGTCCTTATTATACAGCAGCGTGCGCAGCTCGTCGTCCGGAATAAAGCGGGCGTAGGCGTTGCTGAACACATCGAACATGTTCTTGTTGCCGGGCTTCATTTTGGGAACAATGAAGAGGAAAGCCGCAACTGCGCCGACGGCAAAAGCAATAATCATGTAGAGCGGGCAGAAGCGGATCACCAGGAACAGCAGCACAGCGCCGATCAGCACCGAGACAGCATTGGAAATCATGGTATAACGCCTTGCACCGATCGCGATGAGATCGGGCTGCAGGGCGTTCATTTTTTTGATCAGCGGGGACGCGACCAGGAGATTAAACAGAAACTGCCGCAGGAACAGATAAGTCCAAAGAAAACCGCCCAGTACAAGTGCTCCGCTGAGCATGATTTTGGTTTCAATACCCATATATTATGACCTCCAAATCCTCTT
Organism: Oscillospiraceae bacterium; assembly: GCA_902765595.1. Lineage (GTDB taxonomy): Bacteria > Bacillota > Clostridia > Oscillospirales > Oscillospiraceae > Limivicinus. The sequence continues at coordinate 10,254 of CACXAQ010000016.1, forward strand.
GCGATCTTTGTGTATCATAGCACATGCCGGAATAAGTTTCAAGAATAATTCTGATCCAGACGAATAGATTGGATGCGGGAGTGATGGAATGGACAGCCTGAAATGCGCGATGGAGCTTCTGCCATCCAATTGGAGACAAGCCTGTGAATCGTATAAAGCATGCGGCCTGGAGGAGATCCGGCTTCGAACAGGGCGCAAGCCCACTGCTTTGCTGGCCGATGGCGAGCACCCTTTTGCGGACGAGCCTGTATCGGAGGAGATTTTGCTGCGCGTGTTGGAGAAAGCGACGGGAGCTTCGATCCATACTGCCGCTCCGGCTCTTTCAGAGGGCTACCTGAACTACCGTGGCCTGCGGATCGGCGTTTGCGGCACTGCCGTAATGAAAGAGAGAACATTTAGTGGATTTAGAAGAATAAGCTCTCTTGCCATCCGGATCCCTCGGGAATGTCGGGAGATCTGTAAGACCGAAAAAGAGTTCCTTCTTCGGGAAGGGTTTCGGAATACTTTGATCATCGGCAGACCTGGAGACGGAAAGACGACGGCCCTTCGGGAACTGATTCGTTTCTTTTCCGATAAAGGGTACCGGATCGGCGTGTCCGATGAGCGAAATGAGCTCGCTGCTGTGGACGGGAGTGGTCCCCAGTTTGATTTGGGAAGAACCAGCGATGTTGTGACAGGTGTCCCCAAGGTGGAGGGCGCCATGATGCTGCTGCGCGGGATGAACCCACAGATCCTTGCCATGGACGAGATTTCCCACGAAAAGGATCTGGATGCCATCCGGCAGATCGTTGGCTGCGGCGTATCGCTTCTTGTCAGTGCCCATGGTTCAGACCTGGCGGAGCTGAAAAAACGGCGGGGTTATCGCGAGCTTTTGGAGCAGGGCGTTTTTTCATTTCTCCTGCGTGTTGAACGCTTCGGACGGGACAGACGCTACGATCTCAAAACGATCGATGTATGAGGATCATCGGAGCTTGCCTGCTGATGGCGGCATTTCTTCTCGCCGGAGTCGGAATCATACATGAAAAACGGACCAGGATCCGAACGCTGCGGGAGCTTTGCTCTGCATTGGAGATCATGCAGGGAGAACTGTCGGTCCGGGAATCCTCCATCCCGGAGCTGTGTCGAATGCTGAGCATCCATGGGAGCGGGAAAGCAAAGATCCTATTTACCGCCTTGCTTGAAATGCTCCCGCTTTTGGGTGAATGCTCTTTCTCTGCGCTTTGGGACAAGGCTATACTCTGCTGCAAAAATGACTTGAACGCATCGGAACGGGAGGCCGTAAGATCGCTGGGTCTTGTACTGGGGAGATACGATACCCGGACCCAGATCAGGCAGCTTCAGTCCTGCGCAAGGCTGCTGAATCAAAACATGGCCGCAGATGAACAGCGCTTCCCGGCTGAAAGGAAGCTTCTGCTGGGCCTCGGCGCCTCAGCAGGCGTGATGATGGCCGTGCTGCTATGGTAAATACAAAGGAGTTCACATGGATGTTGACTTGATCTTCAAGATCGCCGCAATCGGGATCCTGGTTGCGGTTTTAAATATTTTGCTGCAGCGATCCGGCAGAGAGGAGCAGGCGCTGATGACCACGATCACCGCCCTGGTTGTGGTGCTGATGATCGTTGTACAGAAAATCAGCGAGCTGTTCAACATGATCAAGACCTTGTTTCATTTGTAGAGATGGAGCTGATCTATAAAGCTTCGGCGCTGGCCCTTTTGTCTGCAGTAGTCAGTCTCTTGCTGAAAAAGCAGAATCCCGAGGCTGCGCTCCTACTCAGCGTGCTGACAGCCGTGGGGATCCTGATCGCAGCCATGGGACTTTTAAACGGACTGCAGGAGCTTCGAGAGCAGATCAGGAAGATTCTCGGCGGCAGTGAGGTTTTGATCGCGCCGATCATGAAGTGCCTTGCGATCGCCATTGTAACGAGGATCGCATCAGAACTCTGCAAGGACTCCGCACAAAACGCAGCGGCGGCCGCGGTGGAACTCGCGGGAACGGTATGCGCCGTCAGCACGGTCATGCCGCTCTTGATGAGCGTACTGAAGATGATAGGAGGGCTGGTGTGAGAAAACTACTGTTTGTGCTTCTCCTCTTCCCCTTATTTGTAGGAAGCTGTAAGGCGGAGAGCATCGAAGAAGAGACCGCCCGTGCCACGGACATTTATCAGGTGGAGAGCGGCCTGGACGAGGAGGAACGCAGCGTCAGCGGAGAACTGCGCATCGACGGCACCTATGACGCTCGCGGGGCTTTGGGACGGCTTCTGGTGCGATTCTGGAATAAGCTTCGGGAAGAACTCCGGCGGGAGATGCACTTTGGCGTGGTCCTGATCGCTATTGCATTGTTGGGGAGCCTGGCGTCCTCTATATGTCCAGGAAACAGAATACCGGAAGCGATGGAGCTGATCTCCTGCTGCACGGCGGCGCTGCTTTTGGCTGGCAGCCTGGGCGGCGTGATCTCCCAGGCTGCCGATGCCCTGACCCGCTTGTCGGACTATTCCAAGGCAGCGGTCCCGGCCTTTTTTACAACTCTGGCTGCCTGCGGCGCAGCGGTTTCAGCCTCGGTTAAATATGCCTCGGTCAGCTTTGCGATGGATGTTTTCATGACGGTTTCCCAGCGCTTCATCCTTCCGCTGATTTACGCATATCTCGCGGTTTCAATCAGTGGCAGTCTGTTCGACAGCAGCATGATCCAGACTGCGAGCCGTGTGACAAAATGGTGTGCGGTCAGCTCCATGACGCTGATCACAACCGCATTTTGTCTGTTCATTTCGCTCTCCGGCGCCATATCCGGCAGCGCGGACGCGGCGGCGGTCAAAACGGCAAAGACTGTGATCTCTACTGCGCTGCCTGTGGTAGGGGGAATCCTGTCGGACTCCGCCGCTGCAATGCTTTCTGCTGCGGGGGTGATCAAAAACTCAGCGGGGATATTCGGCCTGATCGCTGTCTGCACGATCTGCGCCGGTCCATTTGCGGTCCTTTCGGTGAAGATGGCGGTATTCAAGGCGTGCTCCGCCCTCTCAGAGCTCTCCTGCGGTGGCAAATACGCAAAGCTGCTGGGAAATGTGGGGACCGCATTCGGGATGCTCCTGGGTCTTGTGGGGAGTTATGGAATGATGCTGTTCCTCGCTTTTATGTCCGGGATCCGGATGGTGGCCTGCTGATGGAAGGATTGATCCGTGAGCTTTGCGCTCTTTCGATCCTCTGCGGCGTCGCGCTGTCCCTGACGCCGGAGGGAAGCGGGCGCAGGGTCATGTCTTTTGCCTGCTCTCTTGCGCTGCTCAGTTGTGTTCTGGGCGGGATCAAAACCCTGGATTGGGATGTTTATTCGATGGAGATCTCCCGATACCGGGAAAGAGAGCAGACTTTTTTGGAACAAAGCGGCGAAATCAGAGATGATTTGGATCGCCGGGTCATAGAGGCGGAATGCCGCGCATACGTTTTGGAACAGGCTGTCCGTCTCGGTATACCGATCCGAGACGCGGCTGTCCGGGTGGATTGGAGCACAGAAGGGCTTTGGGTCCCATACAAAGCGACCGTATACGGAAATTTGACCGACCAGGAAAAGGGGAGACTTGCCCGGATCCTGGAGACGGAACTGGGGATCCCCGGGGAACGTCAGGAATGGAACGAAAATGATTGACGGAAAGAGCCTTTGGGCAAAACTGGAAAAATTCAAATACCCGGCACTGATCCTTGGAATCGGACTGCTCCTGCTTCTCCTTCCGGGATCTGCGGACAAAAAAGAATGCGAGAAGGATGTCAATACGATGCTGCAGGAGCTGCTCACTCACACGGAAGGCGTGGGGGAGGCGCGCGTGCTGATTTCCGACAGCGGCGTTGTCGTGGTCTGCCGCGGGGCGGACAATCCGACGGTTCGTTTGGATATTATTCGAGCGGTCATCTCATATACTGGCTTTGGGTCGGATAAGATCACAGTACTGAAAATGTCGAAATCATCTTAGGGAGGAGAAGGGAATATGAAAAACAGGAAACGGAATATCACTATGATCGCGGTGCTGCTCTTTGTCTGTGCGGCGGTCACGCTCAACTGGTCGTACAATCAACGCTGGGGAAAGCCGGATGCGGAAATGGTCCAGGCAATGGATGAGGCAAGAAGCAGCGCAGACGCGGAGTATACGGAAAAGGTCGCCACCGGCGCATCCTCTTACTTTGCGGAAGCAAGACTGACCCGCCAGTTATCCAGGGATGAAGCGCTGGAATTGCTGCAGACGGCAGCGGCCACCGACTCAGCCTCCCAGGAGACCATCGACAGCGCCATGAACGCCATCAGCAATATGGCCGCCTGCTCCATGCGGGAAGCGCAGATCGAAAACCTGCTGATCGCAAAGGATTTTGACGACTGCGTTGTGTACATCGGCAACGGCGCTATTACGGTCGCGGTCCCGGCTCCCGCGGATGGGTTAAGCGAAGACGCGGTTGCGCGGATCACCGACGTGATCTGCAAGGAAACGGAATATGAAGCGTCCCAGCTCAGCATCATCGAGGTGCGCGGCTGAACGGATTTGCGGGATCATCCGACCGGGTGATCCCGCATTCTTTTCTGAAAGGTTTTTCAGGATAGCTCTTCCTTTTTTGAGAAAGCTGTGGTAGAATACTCTGAATTCATTTGTGCAAAATGAGGCAAAACTTCTGCATACACTTGTGTTTGCGGAGAATCAGAGCATTTCTTGTTCAGGAGGAACGAGCATGGGCGAAAACTATATTACCACCCGGGAAGCCAACGGAAGCATCAACATTTCCGAAGACGTGATCGCGAGTATGGTTCGCAGCGCAGTCCTGGATGTGGAGGGCGTTGCAGGCCTTTCCAACACTGCGGGCGCGGAGATCGCGGATCTGATCGGGATCCGTACGCTGACGAAAGGGATCAAGGTCCAGTTCGTTGACGGGAAGATCGTCGTGGACATCATTATCACGGTGTCCTACGGCAGCAACGTTGTCAAGGTTGCCCGAAGTGTGCAGGAAAAGGTGCTGACGGCGGTACAGGCCACCACGGGTCTGGAGCAGGTGGAGGTCAATGTGCATGTGACCGGCATCGCTTTTGATAAATAATCGCTGAGGAGATACAGATATGAAAAGAACCACAGCCAGAGAGCTCGCCATACAGCTGAGCTTCGCTGCGGCCGCCAGCGGCGTGGCTCCGGAGCAGATGCTGGACTCTTTTTTTGACCGGGAGCACTATGAAAGCCTCGGCGCGGAGCAGGAGATTTTTGCGGAGTATCCGGACGAAAAGCAGATGGACTATATCCGCCGGCTGACCCTTCTCACTGCTGAAAACCGCAGTGAGATCGACGGCTTTATCGAGCGCTATGCCAAGGGCTGGAAGGTGGAGCGCATCTCCAGGACCGCGCTTGCTGTTTTACGCTGCGCCATTTGTGAGATCCTGTATCTGGATGAGATCCCCAACGCCGCCGCTATCAATGAGGCGGTGGAGCTGGATAAGGGTTATGACGATCCGGATACCGTGGCCTTTGTGAACGGCGTTCTCGGCGGTTTTATGCGGGGAGAGTTTCCCGCGGCCGAGCAGGAGTGATTCATGGATAGACAAGCCCTTAGCGTTTCAGAGCTCAACCAATACGTCAAGACTCTTATGGATCGGGACGCGATGCTCAGCAGCGTCAGCGTCCGGGGCGAATTGTCCAACTACAAGATCTATCCCTCGGGGCATCATTATTTCACCTTGAAGGACAGTGAAAGCAGCCTCCGCTGCGTCATGTTTCGCAGCAGCGCCGCCAAGCTTCGCTTCCGCCCGGAAAACGGAATGAGCGTGACGGTCAGCGGCCGCGTTTCCGTTTACCTGCGGGACGGGGCTTATCAGCTGACCTGCACCTCTATCATGCCGGAGGGACAGGGAGATCTGCAGGTTGCCTTCGAGCAGCTGAAGCAAAAGCTCTCGGAAGAGGGCCTGTTTGATCCTGCCCACAAAAAGAAGCTCCCGCCGTTTCCCGGACGGATCGCCATTATCACCTCTTCGGCCGGGGCCGCTGTCCACGATATGATCCGCATTCTTGGTCATCGTTGGCCCATGACCAAGCTGCTTTTGCTTCCCGTTCGGGTCCAGGGTGTGGAAGCCCCGCCGGAGATCGCCGGGGCGATCCGCTATGCCAATGAGTTTCAAATCGCGGACCTGATCATTACAGGCCGCGGCGGCGGGTCGATGGAAGACCTCTGGGCGTTTAATGACGAGCGGGTCGCCCGGGCGATCTATGCCTCTCAGATCCCGGTGATTTCCGCAGTAGGACATGAACCCGACGTGACCATTTCCGATTATGTTGCGGATCGGCGCGCCTCCACCCCCTCCAATGCAGCGGAGATCGCCGTCCCGGACTGGCGGGAGATGCGGGAATTGCTGGAGGGCTACGGGATCCGCTCCCGTCAGGCAGTGGAGAAGGAACTGCGTACTCTTTCGCAGCGGCTTGAAGCCCTGCAAAGCAAACGGGTGCTCCGGGATCCTTCGGTTTACCTTGATAACCGCCGGATGGATCTGGACCGGATGCGGGACCGGCTGCTTTCTGCACAGGAACGCGCTCTTGCCAACAAGAGGCAGCGTTTTGTCGGGCTTGGCGCGTCGCTGGATGCCATGAGCCCGCTCCGGGTCCTCTCCCGGGGTTATACAGTCACCAGCAGCCTCTCCGGGGATCCCGTCAGGCATGTGGCGGATCTGAATCCCGGAGATCGTGTGCGGGTACGGTTTTATGACGGCGCGGCAGACTGCCGCGTGGAGACCGTACAGGAAGGAGTTTAAACCATATGGCTGAAAAAATGAGCTTTGAGCAGGGGCTTGCCCGCCTGGATGAGATCGTCCGTCATCTGGAGAAAGGCGACCTCCCCCTGGGTGAGTCGCTGGCTCTTTTTGAGGAAGGGACCGGTCTGCTCAACACCTGCAATCAGATGCTGGAGGAAGCGGAACAAAAGGTCGTAAAGCTTCGCAAGGGGGCTGACAGGCAGCCGGAGGAGCTGCCTTTTGAGGATGAAACTTGATATGACGGCAGTAGAGTATAAAAATCTGATCGATCGCGGCTTGGACGGCTACTTCCGGACGGAGGAGACTTTCCCGCTGCACGGACTTGCGGAATCCATGCGCTACAGCCTTTTAGCCGGCGGCAAACGGATCCGCCCCATGCTGGTACTGGAATTCTGCCGTTTAGCCGGAGGAGATCCGCAAACCGCACTTCCGGTGGCCTGTGCCATTGAAATGCTGCACACCTACAGCCTGATCCACGACGATCTTCCCTGCATGGATGACGATGAGCTGCGCCGGGGGAGACCCACCAATCACGTGGTCTATGGCGAGTGCACCGCAACGCTCGCGGGAGATGCGCTCCAGGCGGAAGCTTTTGGTACGATCCTTCGTTCCGACTTGAACGCGGAACGGCGTGCCCGCTGCGCCATGCACCTGGCAAACGCGGTAGGGCTGGACGGCATGTGCGGCGGACAGTATCTGGATATGCTGGGAGAGGGGAAAGAACTCACAGCGAAAGAGCTGGATGAAATCAACAGCCGCAAGACCGGCGCGCTGCTGACGGCGGCCTGCCTGATGGGGGTTGCCGCTGCCGGCGGCAGCGAGAAACAGGAGGATGCTGCTGCCCGGTACGGCGCGGCCATCGGCGCGGCTTTTCAGATCCGGGACGATATGCTGGATGTGCTCAGCACGGAATCCGAGTTGGGTAAACCCATCGGGTCGGATCGGGAAGAAAAGAAGAACACATATATGGCCCTGTATGGAGAGGAAAAATGTGCATCATTGGTGGAGCGCCTGACGGCCGCGGCCAAAGACGCTGTCCGTGAATGCTTTGCTGATACGGAATTCCTCTGCTCGCTGGCAGATTCCCTTGCCACGAGAAGAAAGTGAACTACAGGCGGATTGGGGATTGTTTTGAGTATTTTAGAGAGTATTACCGGCCCCGATGACGTAAAAAAATTGCCGGAGGAGGCGCTGGAGCCCCTATGCGGGGAGCTCCGGGATTTCCTGATACAAAGCGTGTCGAAAACCGGCGGTCATCTGGCGTCCAATTTGGGCGTTGTGGAGCTGACGGTTGCGCTGCATCGGGTATACAACACAGCATCGGACAGGGTCGTCTTTGACGTAGGCCACCAGTGCTACACCCACAAGATCCTGACAGGCAGAAAAGACCGTTTTTCCACGCTGCGTCAATACGGCGGGCTTTCCGGTTTTCCCAAACCCTATGAAAGTGAACACGACGCCTTTATCGCGGGCCATGCTTCCAATTCGGTCTCTGTTGCGCTGGGCATGGCAAAGGCCCGGACGCTTCGCCATGAGGATTATGACGTCGTCTGCGTGATCGGCGACGGGGCCATGACCGGCGGCCTTGCCTATGAAGGCCTGACCGCTGCCGCCGCCAGCGGCGAGTCGATGGTCATTATTTTGAACGACAACAACATGTCCATCGACCCAAACGTGGGCGGCATGGCAAGCCTTCTGCAGCGTATGCGGGTAAGGCCGGGCTATTTCAGCTTCAAGCGCTGGTATCGGGAGATTTTTTCTCACGTTCCTCCGGTTTACCGCTTCAACCACGATTTTAAAGAATGGATCAAATCCCGTGTTCTTCCGGACAATATGCTCAGCGCTATCGGTCTTGAGTACATGGGCCCTGTTGACGGACACGATCTGAAACAGCTGGAGAGCGTGCTCGGCTGGGCTAAAGAAATGCGGCGGCCTGTTCTGGTTCACGTATTGACTCAGAAGGGAAGAGGATGCCGGTATGCGCAGGAGCACCCGGAACGCTATCACGGGGTGGGACCCTTTGATCCGGAAACCGGTGAGATCAAGGCCTCCGGGCGCTGCTTCTCCGACGTTTTCGGCGAGAGCCTCTGCGAGCTTGGGGAAAAAGACCCGAAGATCGCGGCGATTACGGCCGCCATGGCCTCCGGAACCGGTATCGACCGCTTTGCGGAGAGTTTCCCCAATCGCTTTTTCGATGTGGGGATCGCGGAGGGACATGCCTCCGCATTTGCCGCCGGCCTTGCCAAACAGGGGATCCTTCCTGTTTTCGGCGTCTATTCCAGCTTTCTGCAGCGCGGCTATGACATGCTGATCCACGATGTTTCGCTGCAGCATCTTCACGCGGTGTTTGGCCTTGATCGAGCGGGCATCGTCGGCAGTGACGGCGAAACGCATCACGGCATTTTTGATATCGCTTACCTGCGCAGCGTACCCGGGATGCAGATCCTTTGCCCCGCCTCTTTTTCGGAAATGCATGACTACCTGGAACGCGCGCTGTTTCATATGGACGGACCGGTCGCCCTGCGCTACCCCAGAGGCGGCGAAGGAGAGTATCGCGCTTCCTCCGAGGGGGATGAACAGATCCTGCGACAAGGCGCGGATCTTACCATGATCTGCTACGGAACGATGGTGAATGAAGCGCTCTCCGCCGCAAGACAGCTGGAGCAGAAGGGAATCTCTGCGGAGGTCGTGAAGATCAACCGCCTCGGCCCCGAGGACTACAGCGTGACGCTCTCCTCCCTTGAAAAGACCGGGGCTCTGCTTGCGTCCGAGGAGGTCTGCGCCTCCGGCTGCGTCGGCGAGCAGATACTATCCCAGGCTGCGGTACATGGAATCACGCTTCGCGGCGCAAGACTTTTGAATCTTGGCTGCGGCATTGTGGCCCACGGAAGCAGGGACCTGCTGATGCGCGACCAAGGGATCGATGCGGCAGCCATGACGGAAGCCGGTATGGCCCTGGCCGGAAAGGCGGAGTGACTTTTTATGAAAAAAGTCCGACTGGATCAATTGGTTTTTGACCTGGGATACACCGAGAGCCGGGAGCGCGCCAAGACCACGGTGATGAGCGGTCTGGTATATGTGAACGGGCAGAAGGCGGACAAGCCCGGAATGCCCGTGGATCCCGAAGCGAAGATCGAAGTGCGGGGAGAGGCCTTGCCTTTTGTAAGCCGCGGAGGGTATAAGCTGGATAAGGCGCTGAAAGTCTTCCCGGTTGATCCTTCCGGGAAGATCTGCATCGACTGCGGCGCTTCTACCGGCGGTTTTACCGACGTTCTTTTACAGCACGGGGCGAAAAAGGTCTATGCGGTGGATGTGGGTTACGGACAACTCGCCTGGAAGCTGCGTACGGATGAACGGGTCGTGAATCTGGAACGTACCAATTTGCGCTATGTTACACGGGAACAGATCCCGGAGGATCTGGACCTTGCCGTGATGGACGTGTCTTTCATATCCATCCGACTTGTGCTTCCCGCGGTAAAAGAACTGTTAAAACCGGGCGCCGACTATATCTGCCTCATCAAGCCTCAATTTGAGGCAGGCAGAGAGGAGGTCGGCAAGAAAGGTGTTGTGCGGGATCCGTCGGTACATCTGGAAGTGATCGAGGGGATCCTCAGCTTCGCCGCATCCATCGGTTTTTCCGTGATGGGACTGGACTTTTCTCCCATCAAGGGACCGGAAGGAAATATCGAATATATCTGTCATTTAAAAAACGGCGATTATCCTGCTGCGCCCATTGACGCGGCCGCGGTTGTAAAAGCTTCACACGAAGCGCTCTGAAGGAGGGATCATCCATGATCATGGTTTGCCCCAACCCCTTTCGGGATCTGGATCTGAAGCTCACGCGGGAGTGCTGCAAGCTCCTTGCGGCGGAGGGATTTCAGGCAGTAATATGCCCGGTGTTTGCCGATGAAGAGCCCGAGGCGCTGCCCCAGGATCTGGAATATCATAAGCTTTCGGAGCTGAGGGAGGACTGTCAGCTCGCCGTCGTGATCGGCGGGGACGGGACTATTCTTTCCGTGGTGAGGCAGCTGCGGGATCAGAACATCCCCCTGCTGGGGATTAATCTGGGCACCAAAGGCTTTATGGCGAATCTGGAACCCGATCAGCTCCCGCTGGTCGTCAGGGCCGCAAGGGGAGAGTATCGGATCTCCCGGCGTATGATGCTGGAGGTCGAACTGCGGCGTGACGGACAGGTCATTTGTGTGGATCATGCGCTGAACGACGTGGTCCTGCATGGCTACGGAGACTGCATCGGGCTCACGACCTGGTGCAACGGTGATCGGGTCTCCCACTTTTCCGGCGACGGGATCATTCTTTCCACGCCCACCGGTTCTACGGGTTATTCCATGTCAGCCGGAGGCCCCATTGTGGAGCCGGAAGCGGAAAACATCATCATCAGTCCCATCTGTCCCCACGTTATGGGGGCGCGTACCTTCGTGCTGGATCCCAGCCGCACCGTTCGGGTTACGGCAGAGCGGCTCCATGGCCGCCGCGCATATCTTGCGGTGGATGGGATCTCGGTCGCGGACCTTGCGGCCGGTGATGTGGTCTATGTAAAAAAATCTGTTCATGAGACGAGAATGGCTGATCTGGGCGTCAAAAGCTTTTACGAGATCGCATACGAGAAACTGATCTGAGACAGAACTGAGGCGGAAAAATGCTGAACGAGCTGCACATTGAGAATATTGCGGTGATCGAGCGGGCGGATATCCGCTTTGAGCGTGGCCTGAATGTGCTGACAGGCGAGACCGGCGCCGGCAAATCCATCGTTATAGACGCCATCGGAGCGGTCCTGGGGGATCGTGTAAGTCGGGAGCTTGTACGGCGAGGCGCGGAAAAGGCACTTGTTACCGCTGTGTTTGGCGTGGAGGGCGTGGAGCCCTGGCTGCTTGAAAACGATATAGACGCCGATCAGGAGCTGATCCTGCAGCGCAGGATCCTGGCCGACGGGAAGAGCAGCAGCCGTGTCTGCGGCGTCCCTGTCACAGCGTCCCAGCTCAAGGATCTGGCTTCGCTGCTGGTGGACGTCCATGGGCAAAATGACGGCCGGCAGCTGATGGACGAGCGTCGGCACCGGGAGTATCTGGACCGGTTCGGCGTTTCGGAGTCTGCGATCAAAGACTATCAGGCTGAATTTGAAAAGTATCGCGCCATGCAGAAAGAGCTGAAGCAGCTCGATGTGGACGAGGTAGAAAAAGAGCGGCTGAGCGAGAGCCTCCGCTACCAGATCGCGGAGCTGGAGAGAGCCGAACTCAAGCCCGGTGAAAAAGAAGGCCTGGTTTCTCGAAGAGATCTGCTCCGGAATTCCGAGAAGCTTACCGAGGCACTGGATGAGGCGATCCGTCTTCTGTACGGAGAGGATGACAACGCCGTTTCCATGGCGCAGAATGCGGAATACTACGCGGGGAAGGCGGCCTCCCTGGTTCCCGAGCTGGGAAGCACTCTGTCATCCATCCATGACGCCGCGTTTGCTCTATCCGATGCGGCGGAGACTTTACGTGATTTTCGTGAGTCTCTTGATTTTTCCCCGGAGGAATATGACAGTCTGGAAGAGCGGATCTCTCAGCTCAACAAGCTGGAAAGGAAGTATTCCCGGGATGAGGACGCGCTGATCTCTTACCTTCAGGAATGCCGGGACAGGCTGGACACGATTGAATATGCCGATGAGCGCAGCGCGAAGCTGCGCCGTGAGCTGGAAGCCCAGAAGAAGCAGTGTCTGCGCGCGGCCATTCGTCTGCGTGAAAACAGAAAACAGGCAGCGAAGGATCTGGAACAGCGGATCATGACGGAGCTTCGGGAACTGAACATGCCTTCCGTCCGCTTCGCGGTCGAGTTTGCGCCCCTGGAAGAGGAACCGGGTTTTGACCGGAACGGCGCCGATGAGATCCGTTTCGTCATGTCTGCAAATGCTGGTGAGGAGCTTGGACGCATCAGCCGGATCGCATCCGGAGGTGAGCTGAGCCGCATCATGCTGGCAATGAAGAATGTCTTCGCCGAAAAGGATCCGGTGGCGACCATGATCTTTGACGAGATCGACACCGGTGTTTCCGGCATTGCGGCCCAGCGGGTAGGGGAGAAGCTCTATTCCGTCTCCCGGGGCAAGCAGGTGCTGTGTGTGACCCACCTTCCACAGATCGCCGCCATGGCGGACAGCCATTATCTCATCGCCAAGGAGGAGCGCGCCGGCCGGACCTATACCGAAGTTACCCGACTGGACCGGGATGGACAGCGGATGGAGCTGGCTCGCCTGCACGGCGGCGACAACATCACCCTGACGACCCTGGCCAGCGCCGAGGAGCAGCTGGAAGCTGCAGAGCGTTTTAAAGAGAATCTACCGTAAAAAAATCTGGGACCGACAGACGGTCCCAGAGTTTTTTTATTCTTCATTTCCTTCCTGAAGCAGCCGCAAAACTCTTTCCGGCTCGCTGATCCCATGCAATTCATCCCGGATATTGCACATGCTTCGCATATCCATGCCGTAGCGCATCCCATAGCCCTGTTTTCTCGTGAATAGAGAAGTGTGCTCCAATTCGATGGTCCCCGTACCGTCTTGATACTTTTTGACGGAAAGAGCGGGGAGCGACGTCTTTTTCAGCGAACGGACATCTTGCTTTTGCCGGATGAGAACCTTTTTGTTCGTGACTGCGTAGGAACATGATTTCAAAAAACGGTACTTATAAAGAAAGCGTCCGAAAACGAAAAATAAGCCGAACAAGACAAAAACACCGCCGAAAGCATAGAACAGCATACCCGCGCCCGAACGGATCGCAGTCCATTCCCAGTAGACCGCGAAGGCACACCAGAGGATACTGAAGGGGATCATGTAGAGATCTGTCTGCCCCAGCAGGTGGAGTTTTTCGGGTTTCCCGCGCCATAGGATCGTTTCGTCAGCTTCAAGATAGGGCCTTGCCCACTGGTAGTCTTGTTCCGAATACACAGCGCATCACCTCTATTTCAGTTTAGCATTTGCCGGTTTTCCTGTCAAGCAAGCAGATCCTCTCTTGACAGGAGCGGTACAGCCCGGTATAATGCACGGGTGAACGCAATGAAGAACAGAAGTAGCGCGTATGTTCCTGCACAGAGAGCCCCCGGTCGGTGCAAGGGGGAGAGGACTGCGCGTGAAATACAGTTTGGAGCGGCTGGCTGAAGTTCCTGTATGGAATGGGTAGGCCATGACGGGTGCGCCCGATACTGCGCGGGAGTCGGAAGACTCCGTAAGGTCTTTTCCGTGAGGAGAAGACGATCCAGAGGTGGTACCGCATACAATGCCCTCTGTCCGAAAGGACAGGGGGCTTATTTTTTTAAGGAGGCAGAGATATGAGCGTACGGGAAGATTCCATTCGCCTGCATGCGCGCGGCTTTAACTGCGCCCAGAGCGTGCTGGCCGCGCTCGGAAAGTATACCGGTCTTGAGGAAGCGACTGCGCTTTCCATTTCGGGCGGTTTTGGCGGCGGTGTTCGCTGCGGGGAGATCTGCGGCGCGGCGTCCGGCGCGGTGATGGCCCTTGGCCTGGCGTTTCCCTATGCCAATGAGGAGGATGCCGCGGCAAAGGCCCGCATTGCAAAGCTCACGATGACCTTCAACCGGTGTTTTATTGAGAAATTCGGCTGTGTCCGCTGCCAGGATCTGAAGAGCCGCGGCGTCCCCTGCGATGAGCTGATCGCCTGGGCGGCAGAACGCGCGGAAGAGATCATCCGGGAGAATATAGAACAGAAATAAGGCTGCTTTTCCTTGTGAAAACAGAGCTTTCTCCGTCTTTTTGCCCCTGATCCATCGACTTCGACTTATAGCGCATGAACAAACGGCTTATTACATGTCATGTCCTACAGAGAGGTTGCTATGATAAACAATCCAACCAGCAATAGCGCGAGAAAAAAGAGAATTTTGACGATTCTGACGGTTTTAGGAACGTATGTGTTCTTACTGATCATTTCATACGGCTTCCCGGTAACTGGTGACGACTGGTTTTTCACGCCAAGCCGTTTGACTGATGTCTCTTGGAAAACCCCGTTTGCTCACGCTTTTAAAATGCTTGTACACACATATAACAAAACCAGTGGGCGGGTTTTGGGCAATTTTCTCGTCAGTTTTACCTCTCTTTCCAAGATTATGAGGGAGCTGATCCGCTGCGGTATCATTCTGCTGATCATTTTGTTGTCTTACCGCATTACGGATGGCAACGGCTTGACGGAATATCTGCTGGGCTTTGCGCTTTTAATCTCTTTGCCCGGAAAAATTGCAGGTCAAACTTATTCCTGGGCGGCCGGATTCTTCAATTACGTTCCTCCCGCACTTGTGTATTTGCTGTACACCGGATATATACAAAGGCTTTTTTGTGAGGAGAAGCAGAAAGATTCGCCGCTGTTATGCTTTTGGCTGTTTTTACTCGGCCTTTGCGGACAGCTGTTTGTAGAAAACGTGACCCTGGCATTTTGCGTGATCTCTGCGTCTGTTCTGTTGATTGAGACAATTCGAACGAAACGTCTGCGTCTATCGCTCCTTTCTCATCTGATCGGGACGATAATCGGCGGTGTGATCATGTTTTTGGCCCCTGGTTATCAAAATGTAGGCAATGAGGGGTACAGAGAAATCCCACATTCCATCGCGGGGATGATGTCTGTCCTGCGGGACAATTTTCATACCTTGTCCAAATATCTTGTCGGATTGAATTACCTGGTGATTATTCTTTTGTGTGCCTCTGGATTTATTCTTTGCCTTAAATCCCGACCATCCAAAAGCTCTGCAAAGAAGCGGATCCTTTCCGCTGCCATGCTGTGCTTTTGCGTGTGCCCTATGTTAGCGTTCGGGTTGAATCGTCTCGACCGTTATTTCTTTGCGCTGGATCTGCTCTGCGACTTACTGCTCCTAGCGGCTGTCTTTATCACGGCTGTACTTTGTATTTCTGAAAGAAGAAGCCGTTTCCTCTGCGTTTTCTGCATCATATCTTTTGTGGTGTTCATGGCTCCTTTGATGGCTGTTAGTCCTGTGGGTGCGCGCAACTGTTATTTCTTCCACGTGCTTTTGACGCTTTTGGCGCTTAGCTTTTTCCGTTGGGCTATTGCCGGATCGGATCTTATAAAAAAGCTGCGCCCGGTCATTTGCCTGGCCTGTTGTCTCGTGCTTTTGGGGAACGCCGTGATCTATATAAGAAACGGAAAAGCAGAAGCACTGCGCAAGCAATTGACAGCGGAAGCAATGGAAAGGGGAGAGCAGACGATTGTTCTGCCGAATTATCCCTATCCTTCGTACGTTCACGGTGGAAACTACTCATCGATCGAGTATTTTTATTATTACGAAAAACCAAAAGATATACACTTTACCTTTGTTCCATACAAGGAATGGGTACAAAACAACAATCATGAATCATAAGGAGAGAATAATTCAATGGGTATTTACGAAGAACTGGTCGCCCGGGGTCTGATCGCCCAGGTGACAAACGAAGATGAGATCCGCGAAATGGTGAACGCCGGCAAGGCCACCTTCTATATTGGCTTTGACTGCACGGCAGACAGCCTGACCGCCGGTCACTTTATGGCCCTGACGCTGATGAAGCGTCTGCAGCAGGCCGGGAACAAGCCCATCGCCCTTATCGGCGGCGGCACCACCATGATCGGCGACCCCTCCGGCCGTACCGATATGCGCAAGATGCTGACCCGCGCAGATATCGACCACAACGCCGAATGCTTCCGCCGCCAGATGGAGAAATTCATCGAGTTCGGCCCGGACAAGGCTCTCATGGTCAACAATGCCGACTGGCTGCTGAACCTCAATTACGTGGAGCTGCTGCGGGAAGTCGGCGCCTGCTTCTCCGTCAACAACATGCTCCGGGCCAAGTGCTACGAGCAGCGGATGGAGCGCGGCCTCAGCTTCTTTGAGTTCAACTACATGATCATGCAGAGCTATGACTTTTACTACCTGTTCCAGCACTACAACTGCAACATGCAGTTTGGCGGGGACGACCAGTGGTCGAACATGCTGGGCGGTACGGAGCTGATCCGGAAAAAGCTGGGCAAGGATGCCCACGCCATGACCATCACCCTTCTTACCGACTCTCACGGCATGAAGATGGGCAAGACCGCCGGCAACGCCGTGTGGCTGGATCCCAACAAGACCAGTCCCTATGAATTCTACCAGTACTGGCGCAACGTGGACGATGCGGACGTACTCAAGTGCATCCGGATGCTGACCTTCCTGCCCCTGGAGCAGATCGATGAGATGGCCAAGTGGGAGGGAAGCCAGCTCAACCACGCCAAGGAGATCCTGGCCTTCGAGCTGACCCAGATGGTCCACGGTGAGGAAGAGGCAAAGAAGGCGGAAGCCTCTGCCAAGGCTCTTTTTGCGGGCGCAGGCAACAGCGAGAATATGCCGACCACGGAGCTTCGGGAGGAAGATCTGACCGACGGCGCTATCGACCTGATGACGCTTCTGGTGAAGACCGGGCTCTGCACCACCAAATCCGATGCCCGCCGCAACATCCAGCAAGGGGGCGTAACGGTGGACGATGTGAAAGTCACGGATATCGGCCGCAGTTTCAGTACAGAAGAACTGAAAGCCGGTCTTGTCCTCAAGCGCGGCAAGAAGAATTTCAATAAGGTGATCCTGAAGTAAAACAGCTCCCAAAATACAGGAAGGACCCCGGAGGCGAAACGCCTTCGGGGTCCTTCCTGTATGGCAATGAAGCGATTACTTCAGATCCTCGCCGTTCAAATACTTCTTGAGAGGAATGCTCAGCAGGATGCAGACGAGGATCGCGATGATCGTGTTGGGCAGCATATAGGAACCGTTGTAGAGCGCGGAATAGACCCACACATTGGTCATGTGCAGACCGAAGATGTCTTCCATGTACTCGGCATAGATCGTGATGCCGCTGACAAAATGCACGACAAAACGGCAAATGCAGCCGATCAGCGCAGCGAGCCAGATCATCCCGTTTTTCCGCTTGAGAAGCCCGGCAAAACCGACGAACATGTAGGCAATGCTGTAGTCCAGGAGCATGGACTGCCAGTTGATGGCAACGCCGCCCGCCAGGAAGAATTTCAGCGTGCCGAAAACAAGGCCGCTTCCGAGACCCCAGCCGAGGCCCCAGCGGAAGGCCGCAATAATCAGCGGGATCATGACCAGGTCGATGGAACCGCCAAAACCGCCGAATTCCAGTCCGATGGGGATCTTCAGGTAACTCAGCGCAACGGACATCGCGACAAAGATCGCGCACTCGGCCAGGCAGCGCAGTTTCAGGTGAGATTTTCTATTCATTTTTTTGCCCTCCTGTTTGTTTTTCGGGTTATTGGAAACGAAAAAGACAGGTCCAAAAACAGGAGCCTGCCCATAGTGCCGACATTCGTTTCCTACGCCGGCATTACCCGGATCAGGTTCCATGGTCTCAAGGATCGCTTACCTCGTCTCAGCCGGGATCACCCAGCACCCATTCAGTTGCGGCATCATTGTAGTCTCTAAGAGAGGAATTGTCAAGCTTATGTTTCCTGATAAAAGGGATTTCAAATAAAGGTTTTGCTTTTTGGAAAAATATATGGTAACATACTTCATCAAGAATATATGAGGAGCGGCAGCGAAGGCGCTGCCAGGTAGAATTATGCCGGATTTGAGAAATGAGATCGAGCGCCGCAGGACTTTTGCGATCATATCCCACCCCGACGCCGGTAAAACCACGCTGACGGAAAAACTGCTGCTGTACGGCGGAGCCATTCAGCTTGCCGGATCCGTCAAAGGCAAGGCCACCGCCCGACACGCCGTGTCGGACTGGATGGAGCTTGAAAAGCAGCGCGGCATTTCCATCACGTCCTCTGTCATGCAGTTTGAGTATGAGGGCTACTGCATCAACATTCTGGATACCCCGGGACACCAGGACTTCTCCGAGGATACCTACCGTACGCTGATGGCGGCGGACTCCGCGGTGATGGTCATCGACGCGGCCAAGGGCATCGAGCCGCAGACCCGAAAGCTCTTTAAAATCTGCGCCATGCGTCATATCCCCATCTTTACCTTTATCAACAAGCTGGACCGGGAAGCCCGCAGCCCCTATGAGCTGATGGAGGAATTGGAAAACGAGTTTGGGATCGGCACCTATCCCATGAACTGGCCCATTGGCTGCGGCCAGGAGTTCAAAGGCGTATACGACAGGGAAAAGCAGGCGATCCTGGCGTTTAATGAATTCCATCGCGGGCAGAGCAAGATCCATGCCATCGAATGCACCCTGGACGAGACGGAGAGGCTGGATGAGCTGATCGGCCATCGTCTGCGGGAGACGCTTTCGGACGATATTGAGCTGCTGGACGGCGCCGGATATGACTTTGATATCGAAGAAGTCCGCCGCGGCCGGCTGAGCCCCGTGTTCTTTGGCTCGGCGCTCAATAACTTCGGCGTGGAGCCTTTCCTGGAGCATTTCCTGAAAATGACCATGCCGCCGCTGCCGCGCCTTTCCGGCGAAGAGATCGTGGATCCCTTTGACGAGCGGTTCTCCGCCTTCGTCTTCAAGATCCAGGCCAATATGAACAAGGCCCACCGGGACCGTATCGCGTTCATGCGCATCTGCTCGGGCCGCTTCGAGCGCGACCGTGAATACTTTCACGTCCAGGGCGGCAAGGCGCTGAGACTTGCACAGCCGCAGCAGCTCATGGCCCAGGACCGCGCCATCATTGACGAGGCCTACGCCGGCGATATCATCGGCGTTTTCGATCCCGGCATTTTTTCCATCGGCGATACCATCTGTGAAAAGGGCCAGAACCTTTGCTTTGAGGGGATCCCCACCTTCGCGCCGGAGCATTTTGCCGCGGTGGAACGCGTGGATACCATGAAGCGCAAACAGTTTGAAAAGGGCATCCAGCAGATCGCCCAGGAGGGCGCCATTCAGATCTTCCACGAGCCTCATACGGGCGTGGAAGAGGTGATTGTGGGCGTGGTGGGCGTATTGCAGTTTGAGGTGCTGGAATACCGGCTCAAGACCGAGTACGGCGTGGATATCCGCCGTCGCGCCATGCCTTATGAGCTGGTGCGTTGGGTCGATAACGAGGAGATCGATATCCCCGCGCTGAACCTGACCAGCGACACCAAGTGGGTCCAGGACTTCAAGGGCAACAATCTGCTGCTCTTTACCTCTTCCTGGTGCATCAACTGGGCTCTGCAGAAGAATGAAGGCCTGCGCCTGCGGGAGTTTAACCGAGACTGAGAAAGGAGCGTTCATCATGGCGGAAGCACTGAAAATCGAGATCTATCGGAAAAAGGACGCGGATGAGTTTACCAAAGCCATTGCGGATCCGGAGTGCCGCGCTCAAACCGGCAGCGGCACCGCCATGACCGCAGCGGTAGCCTCGGCTCTCCTGCAGCGTGCGGCAAAAATGACAGCCGCAGAGCTGCCCGAGCATGAGCGCGTTTCCTATATTGTCCGTAATTCCGAGATCCTGCGCTCCTATATGGTCAATCTGATCGATGAGGACGTGAAGGCTCGCGGTCCTTATCGCAGGGCCGTCAAAGAAGGAGATCCCGTCAAGATCGAAGCGGCAAGTCAGTCCGTCGGCGCTGTGTGCGCGGAGATCGTCGGAATGATGGAGAAGGCTTTGGAACTGATGCTGGAACTTGCGGATCTCTGCCCCGAAGAAGCGAAGCATTTTCTGAATGAAAGTGCCGAGCTTGCTCTTGCAGCAATTCGGGCCTCCATGCGTTTTTGTGTTCACTGGGGCGACAAGAGCTGCGAGGATACCCGCCGCTATGTGATCCGCAGGGAGAATGAGCTGCAGTTGGAAGAGATCCTGCCGCTCTATCAGCGCGTGCTTGAGAAAACGATCTGAGCTGCGTACTGATTGCAAGTTTTCGCTATCTGCCATTAAAATGATTATATGATGGCGAAAAGCAAAAAAGCTTTTCGCCGCGCAGCTTTGCTGCGCGGTAAAACAGCACGGCTGTTTTGCCATATACTCATTGCAATGATCAATCGAATTCTCGATTGATTTCGCCATCCGATGGTCATTATCGAAGAGGGGAGGAAAGTACGATGAAAAAAGTTGTGGGAGCTGTCGATGGTCCTTACTCCGCTCAGCCAGGCGTTTCTGATCTTTTTTGGTTTCCTTGCCACCGGATTACTGCCTGCATACTGGATCTTTGTGAACGCGGATACCTTGGATTATTTTTGGGTTCCCCTTCAAAT
Source organism: Oscillospiraceae bacterium (assembly GCA_902765595.1). GTDB lineage: Bacteria > Bacillota > Clostridia > Oscillospirales > Oscillospiraceae > Limivicinus. Next base: position 31,172 of record CACXAQ010000016.1, read on the forward strand.
CGGGCACATTGTTCTGTTGGGCGCTGCGACATTCAATTTGAACAGGAAAAAGCAGATCCGGGAAATTCGGATGTACTTTCCTGACGACGAGCAGTTTTTTGAGCTCTTTCCTAGGGAAAGGCGTCATGCGTTGCGGAAGAAACGCCGCGAGGCGCACCGCTACAAGCGGGAACGCCATAAGGCCATTAGAAAGCAAGAAAAAGAACTTGCCCGCAGAGGCCTTTGAGTTCGCAAAGTACTATGACACAGGAAGCCGTACCGTATGGTGCGGCTTCTTTTGCTTAAGAAATCTTCACAGGGTGTTTACTTGCCATTTGAATAGATGCGGTGTATAATAACATGAAAATTTTTGTACAGAAAGGGGATCGCCATGGACGAAAAAATCGCTGAACTGAAAGAGTGGATCGCCGGGAGTGATAACATCGTGTTTTTCGGCGGCGCAGGCGTCAGCACGGAGAGCGGCATCCCCGATTTTCGCAGTGTGGACGGCCTGTATCATCAGAAATGGAAGTACCCGCCCGAGACTATCTTGAGTCACACGTTTTTTGAGCGCATGCCAGAGGAGTACTATCGCTTTCATCGGCAAAAGCTTGTGATCGACGGGGTCCAGCCGAATCGGGCCCACAAGCGCCTGGCAGAGCTGGAAGCGGAAGGGAAGCTTCGGGCCGTCATTACGCAGAATATTGACGGGCTGCATCAGGCCGCCGGAAGTAAAAAAGTCTTGGAACTGCACGGCAGCATCTGGCGCGCCTACTGCTCCCGCTGCCGGAAGCCCTATCCTGCCGAACAGATGAACCATGGAGAGGGCGTGCCCCGCTGCAGCTGCGGGGGCGTGATCCGTCCGGATATCGTTTTATATGAAGAGCCGCTGGACCAGGACATCCTTTCTGAAGCGGTCCACTATATCCGCCATGCCGAGATCCTGATTGTCGGCGGCACCTCCTTGAACGTATATCCTGCCGCGGGTCTTATCAACTATTATCGCGGGGACAAGCTGGTGCTTATTAACCGCAGCGAGACCCCCTATGATCGCTATGCGGATCTGGTGATCCACGCCAATATCGGCGACGTATTCAGTCAGATTTGAGAGGGTAAGATATGGCTAAAGGAAAACTGATCGTCCTGGAAGGTATCGACGGAAGCGGGAAATCCGCTCAGTTCCGGCGGCTTTGCGCACGATTGGAAAAGGACGGAATCGACTATAATCATATCGTCTTTCCCCGTTACGGTGAAGAGAGCAGCGCGCTGATCCGCATGTATCTGAACGGAGAATTCGGAACCAGACCGGATGACGTGAACGCATATACGGCCTCGACCTTCTTCGCGGTAGATCGCTTTGCTTCCTACAAAAAGGATTGGGGGGCCACCTACGAGAGCGGTGGGCTTTTCCTTTCCGACCGGTATACGACTTCCAACGCGGTCCATCAGGGCTCCAAGCTTCCCGATGAGGAGCTTCCGGCCTTCTTCCGGTGGCTTTCCGACCTGGAGTACGACAAAATGGGCCTTCCCAGACCCGATTTGGTGATCTATTTGGACGTGGATCTTGAGACCTCTCTGTCCAGGATGCGGAAGCGCGAGGCGAAGAATAACACTCATGCGGATATCCATGAGCAGGATGCAGATTATCTTCGCCGCTGCCTCCATACGGCGGATCGGGCCGCAGATTTCTACGGCTGGACCCGGATCCCGTTTCAGAAAGATGGGCTCGAGCGGGACGTGGATGAGAAAAACGAGGAGATCTATCGGATCATCCGTGCAGCCATCCAATAAAAATGGGCCTCCGAAGAGGCCCCTGGTTCTTAGGTTGACTCAGTTGCAGCCGCAGCCGCAGCCGTTATTGTTGTTGTCGCAGCCGCAGCCGCAGCCAAAACCGTTGCCGCCCCAGCCGAAGAGCAGGATGATCAGGATGATGATCCAAACGCCGTTATTGCAGGAATTGCAGAACATGTCGATTTCCTTTCTCCGCATTACAGTCACTGCGCAGGCACCGCCCTGCGGATTGGACGGCGCTTTTCCCGATATGGTGTTGTGCGGCGTTTTTTTGCCGCTCACGACATCTTATGCGTTTGATCCCTTAGGTGTGAACGCGTCGGAATCCCCCAAAGGAGGGTTTATATGAACGAAGAACTCAATAAAAATGAGCATGAAATTACCGAGCAGGAGATTTCTTCCGAAAACAAGCCGCGTCAGGAATCGGAACAGCGGCCCGTTCCGTTGAAGAAGAACGGCAGCGTCAACAATCCTGTGGACCGTCTGCTGATCGACCGATCCGGCGAAGAATCCTCCAACTATACGGGAGATGAGGAATCCGAGCGGGACTATCGCCCGATCCGACAGAGCCACGAATATCGTTCCGGCTGTCTCGGCGGTGTGATGTATATGGTTTTTATCCTGTGCGTCAGTGTGATCCTGGCCTGCCTCGGCTGGATGGCCGCGAGCGATATGCTGGCGCTGAATAAGCCCGCGTTCAGCGCAACGGTGTCTCTGCCTCTCTCCATCTTTGAGACTGAGACTGTCACGACCTATGACGAGAATGGTAATCCGAATGGAACAGAAAACGTTTCGAGAGCGGATATCGAGTACGTGGCAGACACTCTGAAAGACGCGGGCCTTATCGAGTATAAATGGCTCTTTACGTCCTTCTGCAAGCTATCTCACGCGGATCTCAAGGTCAGCCCGGGGGAATACGAGCTGCGCTCCAGCTACGATTATCGTGCTCTGATCCAGCACATGACTCCCTACTCCAGCGGTGCGCTGACCGTCAAGGTCACGTTCCCCGAGGGTTATAACATGCGTCAGATGTTCCAGCTGATGGAGGAAAAGGGCGTCAGTGATTATGATGATCTGATGGAGGCGGCCGCTGACTATAAGTTCAACTACAGCTTCTTGGAGAACCTTGAGGCCGGCAGCGCTGAGCGTCTGGAAGGGTATCTCTTCCCGGACACCTATGAATTCTATGTGAATATGCAGGCTTCCAGCGCCATCAACAAACTCCTGGAGACCTTCTATTACAGCTATGACTCCGAGATGCAGATGGAGCAGGAGAACAGCGGCTTTGACATCCAGCAGATCGTCACGATCGCATCTATGATCGAGAAGGAAGCCGCCAATGATGAAGAGCGTCCGCTGATCGCCTCCGTCATTTATAACCGACTCCAGGCAGGCATGCCTCTCGGTATCGATGCCACCATCCTCTATATTCACCCGGAGCACGAGGGCGCGCCCACCAAAGAAATGCTGGAAGAGGACAGTCCCTACAATACCCGTAATCGTGTGGGCCTTCCTCCCACGCCGATCTGCAATCCCGGCAAGCAATCCCTGAAAGCGGCGCTGCTTCCCAGCCAGACAAATTACTATTACTACGCCCTGGATGTCGAAACGGGCACTCACCGCTTCTTCACCAATATCTATGAATTTGACACCTTTGTGGCGACTCAGGACTATGGCACCTAAACCGGAACTGCTTGCTCCCGCCGGAGACCGGGAGCGCCTGATGATGGCCCTTCATTACGGGGCAAATGCGGTCTACCTCGCGGGACGGCAGTACGGGATGCGCGCGTCCGCGGCATATTTCAGCGACGAAGACCTGCGTTGGGCGGTTCAATACGCCCACGCCAGGTCCGCCAAGGTGTATGTCACATGCAATACGCTCCCCCTGGAGGACGAGCTTTCGTCTCTCCCCGCATATCTCGAGTTCCTTCAGGATGCCGGGGCTGATGCGCTGATTATCGCGGATCTTGGCGTCATGGAGCTTGCCAAGCGTTATGCGCCAAAGGTCTCCCGGCATGTCAGCACCCAATTTGGCGTTATCAACAGCGCTGCGGCCAACGCTCTTTTTGACCTTGGGGCGGATACGGTCGTTTTGGCTCGTGAGACACGGCTGGAGGATATCCGAAAAATCCGCGCCAACACACCCCCCGAGCTTCGGCTGGAGGCTTTTGTCCACGGTGCCATGTGCGTATCCTTCTCCGGCCGCTGCCTGCTCTCCAACTATCTGACCGGACGGGATGCCAATCGCGGGCAATGTGCCCAACCCTGCCGCTGGAAATACCATCTGGTGGAGGAGACTCGTCCGGGAGAGTTTTATGAGATCACGGAGGACGGCGGGACCTATATTCTGAATTCCCGGGATATGCGGATGATCGAGTACATCCCCGAACTGATGGAGGCGGGCATCTCCAGCTTCAAGATCGAGGGCCGCATGAAATCCGCCTATTATACGGGCGTGATCACGAACGCCTATCGTCACGCCGTTGACGCTGCGATCGAAAGGTCGCCGCTGGATCCCGTTTGGATCGAGGAGACGGAGCGCTGCAGCCATCGGCCCTATACCACCGGGTTTTACTTCGGCGAGCCGGGACAGCATTATGCCGAGGCCAGCTACTTTGCAACAGCGGACATTGCTGCCGTCGTGCAAAGCAGTGACGAGCAGGGGAACGCCCTCTTGACCCAGCGAAACAAGCTGCAGCCGGGTGATGCTTTGGAGCTGCTGCTTCCCGATCGAAGACCGATATGCTTCACGGCGGGTGAGCTTTCGGATGAAGAGGGGGAACGAATTCCCGACACGCGCAGAGCGATGATGCCCTTTCGGATGAAGCTTCCCGTCCAGGCGCCGCCTCTTTCTATTGTGAGAAAACTGCGGGAAAACGCTTGACAAAAACAGGCAATGTGATAAACTGAACCCAATCATTTTGGCGATGACGAAACGAGCCGGAGACGAGCGCTTCAGAGAGGGACCGGGTGGTGAAAGGTCCTGCGTTTCCAACCGGCAGCCACTTCCGAGCCTCCCCGGAAAACCGGGGCGTCTGCCCGCGTTAAGGGCGCAGGAGATATCGCGAGAGCGATAATCAGGGTGGTACCGCGAATCGACCTTCGCCCCTGTTTCAGGGGCGGAGGTTTATCTTTTTTGGAGGACATAATGGAAAAATACGGACTGAATCAACTGCGCGAAATGTTCCTCAGCTTCTTTGAGACCAAAGGACATCTTCGTCTCCCCAGCTTTTCTCTGATCCCGCAGGGCGACGCCAGCCTTCTGCTCATCAACTCCGGCATGGCGCCCATGAAACCCTATTTCAAAGGGGAAAAAGAGCCGCCGCGCAAGCGTGTGTGCACCTGTCAGAAGTGCATCCGCACAGGCGATATCGAAAACATCGGCAAGACTGCCCGCCACGGCACTTATTTTGAGATGCTGGGCAATTTCTCCTTCGGCGATTATTTCAAGCGGGAAGCCATCCACTGGAGCTGGGAATTCCTTACCAGCCCCGATTGGGTCGGTCTTGATCCGAATCGCCTGTATCCCTCTGTTTATGTGGACGATGACGAGGCTTTCGAGATCTGGAACAAAGAGATCGGCATCGCTCCGGAACGGATCTTCCGCTTTGGCAAGGAGGACAACTTCTGGGAGCACGGCGCCGGCCCCTGCGGTCCCTGCTCGGAGATCTACTATGATCGCGGCGAGAAATACGGCTGCGGCAAGCCCGGCTGCACCGTAGGCTGCGACTGCGACCGATATATCGAGGTCTGGAATAACGTCTTCTCTCAGTTCGATAATGACGGCGAGGGACATTACACCGAACTTAAGCAGAAAAACATCGACACCGGCATGGGTCTGGAGCGTCTGGCCGTCGTGTGCCAGGACGTGGACTCGCTCTTTGACGTGGACACGGTCATGAACATTACCCACAAGGTCAGCGAGCTCACCGGCGCCTACTACGGCAAAACCCACAAAATGGACGTCTCTCTGCGCGTGATCACCGACCACATCCGCTCCGCCACCTTCATGATCTGCGACGGTGTCCTGCCCTCCAACGAAGGCCGGGGCTACGTACTGCGCCGCCTTCTCCGCCGCGCCGCCCGTCATGGTAAGCTCCTGGGCGTGAATGAACCTTTCCTCTATCAGGTCATTGACACGGTGGTCCATGAAAACGAGTGCCAGTATCCCGAACTTCGGGAAAAGCAGGCCTATATCACCCGTGTGGTGAAGACCGAGGAAGAGAACTTTGCCAAGACCATTGACGCCGGCATGAAGATCTTTACGGAGCTTCTGGCCGAACACAAGGCAAAAGGGGAGAACACCTTCTCCGGCGCAGACGCTTTCAAGCTCTACGACACCTATGGCTTCCCCATCGATCTGACCATTGAGATGTGCGCCGATGAAGGTATGACCGTGGACGAGAACGGCTTCAAGCAGTACATGCAGGAGCAGCGGACCCGCGCCCGTGAGGCCCGTGCCGCGCTGGGTGATCTGGGCTGGGCCGGCATTTCCTTCGGAAAAGAGATCCCGGAGACGGTGTTTGACGGATACGATCACGAGAGCGTTGAGGCCAAGGTACTGGCCATTGTGGCAGTCGGCGAAATGCGAGAGGAGATCCCCGCCGGGACGGAGGCCATCGTGGTTCTTGACCGCACGGTCCTGTACGCCGAAATGGGCGGCCAGGTGGCCGATCACGGCTGCCTGTGCGCGGAGGGAATGGAATTTCAGATCAGCGACGTGCAGAAGAACAAGGGCGGCAAGATCATGCACACCGGAAAACTCGTAAGCGGTGTTCTGAAGCTGGGCGATACGGTCAGGGCTTCCTATGACAAGGAGCGCCGTGCCGCCATTGGACGCGCTCACAGCGCGACCCACCTGCTGCAGAAGGCGCTGCGGGACGTGTTGGGCGAGCATGTGCATCAGGCGGGCTCTCTGGTGGAGCCGGACTTCCTCCGCTTTGACTTTACCCATTTCTCCGCCGTTACGCCGGACGAGCTTCGGCAGGTCGAAGACGCGGTCAATGCGGCGATCCTGCGCGGGTTCGAGATCAACGTGCGCGAAATGTCCATCGAGGACGCCCGCAAGACCGGGGCCACGGCACTCTTCGGCGAAAAGTACGGCGATGTTGTCCGCGTGGTCAACATGGGCGACTACAGCATCGAGCTTTGCGGTGGGACGCATCTGAATAACACTGCCAAGGCTGGCGGCTTCCACATCAGCTCCGAGGGTTCCGTTGCTTCCGGCGTACGCCGGATCGAAGCCACAACGGGCTTTAGGACGCTGGAGACCCTTCGGCAGGATATGGAAGCCATCAGCTCGGTTGCGGCGCTGTTTAAGGCCAATCCCGCGGATCTGCTCAGCAAAGTGGAGCAGCAGGCCAACGAACTGAAGGAAGCCCGCAGGATCATCCAGCAGTATAAAGACAAGGAGTCCGCCGGCGGCGCCGATACGCTGCTTAAGTCCGCAAAGAACGTGGGCGGGCTGCACGTGGTCACCTGCAACCAGGCCGACTGCGACGCGGCAGGGCTAAGAAAGATCGGCGACGCGCTGCGGGATAAGGACGGCTCCGTTGTGGCCGTGATCGCGGCGGTCAACGGCGAAAAGATCACCTTCCAGTGTGTCTGCGGTAAGGACGCTGTGGCGAAGGGGATCCGCGCCGGGGACATCATCAAGCAAATCACCGCCATTGCCGGCGGCAAGGGCGGCGGCAAGCCCGATTCCGCCATGGGCGGCGGCAACGATCTGAGCAAGCTTCAGGAAGCACTCTCCGCTGTGGAAGGATTTGTCAGCGAAAAGATCTGAGGAGGAATCAACATGGATCAGGATTGTCTGTTTTGCAGGATCATCAACGGGGAGATCCCCAGCGATAAGGTTTATGAGGACGAGAACGTCTTTGCGTTTCGCGACATCAATCCCCAGGCGCCCGTTCATATCCTTGTCGTGCCCAAAAAGCACATCTGCTGCGCCCGCGGGATCAATGAAAACAATTCTCACGATGTAGCCAAGTGCTGGGAAGCCATTGCCAAGATCGCAAAGGCCGAGGGACTGATGAACGGCTTTCGTGTCATCAACAACTGCGGGGAAGACGGCGGTCAGACCGTCATGCACCTGCACTTCCACCTGATCGGCGGCGTAAAGCTTTCGGAAAAGATCCTTTGATCGAACGATACCGCAGAGGGCATATGCTCTCTGCGGTTTTATAAAAGAGGTGAACGGCATGCGCAAGCTTGCTATCACTGCGTTTGCTTTTTCCCTTGCGGTATTCTGTGCGCACTACTTGCTTCCGCTCTCTGCGCTCCTGTGGCTCGCAGCGGCTTTGGCGCTGCTCGGAGCCCTGCTGCTCACGAGAAAACAGAAGTGGCTGCTGGGTCTGATCCTGGCAGCCTTCGGACTTGCGGCAGGCTTCCTCTGCTACTTTGTTCATGCGCAGGGAACGATCCTGAAAGCCGTGAACCTGGACGGTGAGACCTGTGAGATCCGGGGAAGGCTTCTCGGGTATGTGCAAAACTACGATGGCTACAGCCGTGTGGAGCTGTCCCTGGAAGGGGATGGGCTGCCCCACCTGAACGCCCTTCTGTACGCCGACTCAGACGCATTTGCGGATGCGAAACCGGGGGACAGAATCACCTGCACCGCAAAGCTTCGCCGGGCGGATCAGCGATATGGGGAGAACTACGATCGTTACCTCTCCCGAGATGTTTATTTGATCGCAAATGCCAGGACGGATCTTGAGATCTGTCCCGTCAGCGTGGATTTGCGGACGCTTCCTGTCGTGGTCAGTCATCTTCTCGCGGAGCGGGTGGATCTGCTGTTTCCGGAAGACACAGCCCCTTTTATGAAGTCCTTGATGCTGGGAGACCGCAGCGATTTTTATCAGGACGAAGGCCTCTATCTCGCCATGAGCCGGAGCGGCTTCATGCATATCGTCGCCGTCTCCGGAATGCACGTGGCATTTCTTGTTGGTTTGATCCAGCTGCTGCTCGGAAGGACCAGGCGCAGCTCGATTCTGTGTCTGATCCTGGTATGGTTCTTTGTGCTTGTCGCAGGTTCGTCGCCTTCTGCTGTACGCGCGGCGGTCATGCAGAGCTTTTTGCTCACGGCGCCCTTGTTTCAAAGGGAGAACGACCCGGTCACTTCCTTGTCGGCGGCGCTGGCCTTGATCCTGGTATTCAATCCTTTCGCCTGCGCAAGCGTCAGTCTGCAGCTCTCGTTTGCGGCCATGGCAGGCTTCCTGTGCTTTGCCGAGCCGCTTACGGCTTCGATCAGCGGTCTTTTTTCCGAAGCCTGGGCTGAACGGCTGCGGGCCCCCATTGCAACTGCCGCAAGCTCCCTCGCGGTTATGGTGTTTACTGTTCCCTTGTCTGTATTGCACTTTGGATCGATTTCGATCCTATCGCCCCTCACCAATATCCTGGGACTCTGGGCCGTGTCGTTCTGCTTTTGCGGCGGGTATTTGAGTTGCTTGCTGGGAGTCGTGCTTCTTCCTCTTGGGAAGCTCGCCGCCTGGCTGACAGCATGGCTTGTGCGTTATCTTGTCCTGATCGCACATGGCGTCTCGTCGATTTCCTTTGCAACCATCTACGTGAAGGGCGCGCTTCCCGTTATCTGGGTCATTCTGGTCTATCTTCTGGCTGCCTGCGCAGCTTTCAGCAAACTCGGTACGGTCAAAAAGATCATCCTTCCTCTTGCCTTGTCCTGCCTGAGCCTTGCCTTGATGCTTGGCGCCACCAGGCAGAATTACCGCTCCGGTTTAGGTGTCATCAGCGTGATCGACGTTGGACAGGGCCAGTGTATCGCGGTCATGTCCGGAGACAGGACCGTGGTGATCGACTGCGGTGGGATCTATTCCAGCAAGAACGCGGGGGAGCAGGCGGGTTCCTATTTGTTGGCCTGCGGGAGAGATCATGTGGACGTGCTGATCCTGACTCATCTGCACGCGGACCATTGTAACGGTGTCTCCATGCTCCTGGAAATGCTGCCGGTGGAGCAGCTGATCATGCCGCGCGATGTCCCGGATGACGACGGGCTGCGGGACACAATTGTGGCCTCTGCGGAAAAGCACGGAACCACGATCGTATATTTATCGGAAGATTCTGAACTGAACTGCGGCGAGATCCATGGGGAGCTGTATGCTCCCGGTGAGCAGGGAAATGCAAACGAACGCTGTTTGATGGCCTGCGTATCACTGGGAGATTACGATATGCTGGTGACCGGAGACTCCTCGAAAAGCCAGGAGCAGGAGCTCCTGGAACGGCACCCTCTTTCGGACCTGGAGCTGCTGATCGTGGGGCATCACGGTTCTCGCTACGCAAGCTCCGGGGAACTCCTGGGGACCATCGGAGCAGATACTGCGGTGATCAGCGTGGGATACAACACCTACGGGCATCCGACTTATGAAACACTTGAACGTCTGCGCGCTTACGGGTATAATATCTACAGAACGGACCTGAACGGCACGGTGGAAATCCGCCTGAGGAACAAAGATGGCTAAGAAAAGCGAAGAAAAACTGAATTATCCCCTTGAGCTGCAGAAGCTGAAAGAAAACGGACCCCAGCGCCTGTATCTGCTCTGGGGCCCGGAAGACTATTTGAGAGAGTCCTATCTGGATACGCTGAAGAAGCTCTGCCTGCCGGAAGGGGAGGACAGCTTCAGCTTCAAACGGATAAATGGGCCGGAGCTGGACCCCATCGAGCTGCGTCAGGCGGTCGATGCTATGCCTTTCCTCACGGATAAAAGCTTTGTTGAGCTGCACGGTGTCGATTTGAACCATCTAAAAGACGCTGACGCCGTTCAGGATGTCCTCTCAGACATACCGGATTTCTGCACAGTAGCATTTGTCCAGGAACAGGACTTTGAGCCTGACGGACGATTGAAGCTCCTGAAAGCAATCCGCGCTGCCTGCGTCGAGCTCAAGTTTACCTCTCAGAACCAAAGCATGCTGACAAAATGGATCGCACGCCGCTTTGCCGCTTTGGGGAAGGGGATCGAAATGGAGGCGGCGCAGAGGCTGATCTTCGTCAGCGGGGATCTGATGAACCGGCTGATCCCGGAGATCGAAAAAGTGGCTGCCTATGCCAAAGGGGACAAGGTAACGGTCTCTGACGTGGAAGCTGTTGCCAACCACATCCCGGAAGCGGTCATTTTCGACATGACGGATCTGATCTCCCAAAAGAAGATCAACAACGCCTTCGCTGTGCTGACGGAATTGCTCTCCGACCGGAACAATGAGCCGATCCCCATGCTTGCCATGCTGGGGATGCAGATGCGCAGACTTTATGCCGCAAGGCTGGCGCTCGACCAGAATCTGGGGATCAAATATCTGATGGACAGCTGCGGGATCAAATACGACTATCAGGCCAATAAACTCCTGCAGGCTGCGAGAGGTTATACGATGCCCCAGCTCAAACGGGCTGTGGAGCTTTGCGCGGAGACGGACTATCGCATGAAAAGCAGCGGACAGGACAGCAAAGACCTGTTCGTTGAGACCGTTTTGCGGATCGCCGCGGGAGATTCGGATGCGCAGCGTTAAAGAGGTCATCGTCGTGGAAGGGCGATATGACAAGAATACGCTGAGTCAGGTGGTGGACGCAGTGATCCTGGAGACCTCCGGCTTTGGTATTTTCAACGACCGGGAAAAGCGCAAGCTGTTTCTGAAGCTGGCGGAGAAGCGGGGATTGATCGTACTGACCGACTCGGACGGAGCCGGCTTCCTGATCCGGAATTACATCCGCTCCTGCGTGCCGTCTCAGTGGGTGAAGCACGCGTATATCCCGGACATTTACGGGAAGGAGCGCCGGAAAAAGGAAGCTTCCAAAGAGGGCAAGCTGGGCGTCGAGGGGATGAACCCCCAGGTCCTGCTTGATGCGTTGGAAAGGGCAGGAGCGCATTTTCTTGACGAGTCCGAGCGTACCGGCTGCGGACCATCCATCACGAAAGCCGATCTTTACGCCAAAGGGCTGAGCGGCAGGGCTGACAGCAAAGCGGCCCGTGCATTGCTGCTGAAAAAGCTGGACCTGCCGGAACGCCTGACTTCGGATGGCCTGCTGGATGTGCTGAATGCGCTGATGAGCAGGGAAGCGTTTTTCTCGATGTCTCTTACAGATCTTCCAGACAGACCGGAACAATAGCGCCGATCAGCAGAGAGACCTGGGCGTATTCCTGCAGGGCTTTGGACTGTATGTAGAATTCATATCTGCCGCTTCCTGTTTCAAATGCGTAGATCATAGCCAGGGAGCAGATCAGCAGAAAGCATGTCAATTGAAGAGAGCGGATCAAAAGAATCCAGGCGGATCCTTTCATGCCTGTGACACGGGAGATCAATGCGCGAATCTTCATTATAAAGCACCTCGGAGAAAGCATACTCCGGGGTGCCTTTTTTCGCAAGGAACAGATATTGCCATGAAAATATGAATAGACTTTAAAAATTCGAAAACAGCAGGACAAATCCAACGGTTTGTGATAGAATACGAAAACGAATAAAAAAACCGTGCCATCGGCACGGCTTCTGGCACCCACGGCGAGACTCGAACTCACTACCTTGCGCTTAGGAGGCGCACGCTCTATCCAGGTGAGCTACGTGGGCTTACAGCTTTGCCATTCTAACGCAGTTTTGCGGACCTGTCAAGTGAGGATCATCTATGCTGAAACTGGTATCGATCAAAAAGGATTACACCGTCGGAGACTTCAAGGTACACGCGCTGAAGGGCGTCGATCTGAGTTTTCGCGAGCACGAATTTGTGGCCATCCTGGGTCATTCCGGCTGCGGAAAGACGACGCTTTTAAACATCATCGGCGGACTCGATCAATACAGCTCCGGCGACCTTGTGATCAACGGAAAGTCGACCAAGGACTTTAGCGACGGCGATTGGGATACCTATCGAAATCATTCTGTGGGCTTTGTTTTTCAGTCCTATAACCTGATCCCGCACCAGTCCGTTTTGTCCAATGTGGAGCTTGCCCTGACTCTCTCCGGTGTCGGCGCGGCGGAACGTCGGGCCCGCGCAAAGGATGCGCTGGAAAAAGTGGGACTTGGGGATCAGCTGGACAAGAAGCCCAATCAGATGTCCGGCGGGCAGATGCAGCGCGTGGCCATTGCCCGCGCGCTGGTAAACGACCCTGATATCCTTCTGGCTGATGAACCGACCGGCGCTTTGGATTCGGATACTTCGGTGCAGATCATGGAACTGCTGAAGGAAGTGGCCAAGGACAAGCTCGTTGTCATGGTCACGCACAATCCGGAGCTGGCAAACGACTACGCAAACCGGATCATCCGCCTGAAGGACGGTTTGATCGTAGGAGACAGCGATCCCTTTGACGCCTCGGACAAGAGCAGCTCCGCCCCCATCGGGAAGCGGACGTCCATGAGCTTTTTTACGGCTTTGTCGCTCTCGCTGAATAACCTGATGACCAAAAAGGCCCGAACGCTGCTGACCGCCTTTGCCGGCAGCATCGGCATCATCGGCATCGCCCTGATCATGTCCCTGTCCAACGGCATCCAAAACTACATTGACAAAGTACAGGAGGATACGCTTTCCAGCTATCCGATCACCATTCAGGCCGAGAGCGTGGACATGACCAGCATGATGACCTCGCTCATGGGCGCGCAGGCGGAATCGGCTTCCAACAAACACGAAAAAGACGCGGTCTATTCCAGCTCCATCCTGTACGACATGGTCAACTCCTTCGTCTCCGCCCAGGCGGAAACCAACAATCTCAAAGCATTTCGCGCTTATATTGAAGCGGAAGACAGCCCCCTCGGGCAGTATATCAGCTCGGTCCAATATTCCTACGATGCGGATATGACGCCCTATGCGGAAGATACGGACGGTTATATCGGGAAGTCTGATCCGACTCAGATCATGCAGACCGCCATGTCCGCGTCCTTCGGCGGCGATTACAGCAACTATTTTTCCACCTACGGTCAGATGTTCACGACTCTAAACGTTTGGCAGGAAATGCTTCCCGGCGAGAATGAGGAGTTGATCCATCCGCTGCTGATGGACCAGTATGATATCCTCTACGGACGCTGGCCGGAGTCGTTCAACGAGGTCGTCCTGATCGTCAATGAGAATAACGAGGTGTCAGACCTGGTCCTGTACTCCCTGGGCCTCAAGACCAACGAGTCCATCGCGGAAAGCATGCAGTCCCTGGTTTCGGCGGAGACGCTGGACACCAGCGTTGAGAGCTGGAGCTACGAAGAGATCTGCGGCAAATCCTTCCGGTATGTCTTTCCGGCCGACAAGTTCCAGTACAATGAAGAGACCGGAGAATATGTGGATCTGAGCGAAGAAGATCTGGGCCTTCGGACCCTTTACAACAACGGCCTTGAGATCCGGATCGTGGGTATCATCCGAAAAAACAGCGACGCCCTCTCCGGCATGCTGACAGGCTCCGTCGGCTATACACACGCGCTGGTGGAATACGTGGCGGACGAGTGCGTCCAGAAGGATCTGATCAAACGGCAGCTGGAGGATCCGGAACACGATGTGTTCTCCGGGCTTCCTTTTCTGGATAAAGACGACGAGGCGCTGACCAAGAGCAAAAAGGCGGACGCTGCACGCGAGTATATCGATTCCTGCACGACAGAGCAGATCGCCCAGCTGTATATTGAGTATATGTGCGAGCCGGACGATGCTTATCTGCAGAAAATGCTCGACGAGCAGATGGGGGACACCACCCGGGAGGAAATCGAGAAGACCATTCTGGACTACTACCCGGAATACGCCTCCATGCTGGATCAGATGGATGATGAGACGCTGTTTAGCTATATGCGTCAGATGGCGGCGGATCAGGTCCGTACCGAGTATGCCCAGCAAATGCGGGAGCTTTACGGGCAGCTCAGTGACGAGGAACTGGCGGAGGACTTCGCCATGCTCTCGCTGGAGGAAGCCGATTACATTTGGATCTACGATAACGCCATGCCGCCGGTTTACTCCACCAGCACCCTGAAGGATACGCTCAAAATGCTGGGCTACGTGGATCTGGAGAACCCCAGCGCCATCAACATCTACGCCTCCAGCTTCGAGGATAAGGATCGCATCGCCGAGGAGATCACCCGCTACAATGAGAGTGTGCCGGAGGAGGATCAGATCGAATACACGGACGTGGTGGCGCTGCTGATGAGCTCCATCACCACCATCATCAACGTTATCAGCTATGTTCTGATCGCGTTCGTCGCCATTTCCCTGGTCGTCTCCTCCATCATGATCGGGATCATCACCTATATCAGTGTGCTGGAGCGCACCAAGGAGATCGGCATCTTGCGGGCCATCGGTGCGTCCAAACGGGATATTTCCCGGGTTTTCAACGCAGAGACCTTTATCATCGGCCTGACCTCGGGCGTGATTGGCATCGTAGCCACGCTTCTGCTGAATATCCCCATCAATATTATCGTTCACGACCTGACCAAGATCCAGGCGCTGAACTCCGAGCTTCCGGCCGTGGGAGGTGCTTCACTGGTGCTGATCAGCGTGGTGCTGACCTATATCGCCGGACTCATACCCTCCGGTCTTGCCGCCAAAAAAGACCCGGTGGAAGCGCTCAGAACCGAATAAACTATCAGGCGAATAGAAGAGCGCCCCGGATTCCTCCGGGGCGCTCATTTTACATGGCTTCGATTTCTTTGATGTTGTATTCGTTGCCGGTTACCAGGAAGGTGTTCCCGCTTTGGCAATAGGGGCAGGTCTTCCCGTACTTCAACGTGGGGTAGGTTTTGGCACAGTCCTGACAGTAGGTGACGGCGTCCAGCTTTTCGAGTTTAAGCTCGGTCTCCTTGAAGTATTCCGTCTTCTCTCTGGCCCAGAGCCAGAAATCCTGCAGATACTCGGGGATGATGCCGCTGACCTCGCCGACCTCCAGGGTGATGGAGCCGACCTTTTTCAGGTCGTTCTCCACCATCAGTTTTTCGACTGCGTCAATGACGTAATAGATGGTTCCCAGTTCGTGCATTCTTATCCCTTCCGAATGATGCGCACGGCCTGCTTGGCGGCATACTTGAGCATGGGGCCGACCTTGTCCTCGCAGCGGACCAGGTTGGAAGCCTCGGGAACATCGCGCTGCAGGTGGATGGCATCGAACATGCACTTGGTGGTGCACAGACCGCAGCCGATGCACTTGTTCTGGTCCACAACGCTCACGCCGCAGCCCAGGCAGCGGGAGGCCTCGGTCTTGACCTGCTCTTCGGTGAAGGTGAGACGGTCGTGCTCGAAGGATTTGAGCTTGAGCGGATCGTGCTGGACTTCCTGACGTGCGGGCTTGTCGAAGCAGTCCAGACCGAAGGCAAGCTCGTCCTTATTGAGCTCGTAGAACTCACGCAGGTTGCGGCCGCGGGTCAGGCTCTGGCCCTCCTGCACGAAGCGGTGCAGGGACTCGGCGCCTTCGCGTCCGGCGGCAATGGCATCGATGGCAAACTTGGGGCCGGTGTACACGTCGCCGCCCACGAAGATGTCCTTCTGCTCGGTCTGGTAGGTGATGGGATCGGCCAGGGCATTGCCCTTCTTGCCGGTCTTCAGCTCGCCGATATCCAGCTTGCCCCAGTCGATGCTCTGACCGACTGCGGCCAGAACGGAATCGACCTCGATGACTTCAAACTTGCCGGTGCCGACAGGCGCGCGGCGGCCCTTCTCATCGGGCTCGCCCAGTTCCATCAGCTCCACCTTCAGGCCGGTGACCTTGCCGTTCTCGCCCAGGATCTCGGCGGGGCCGTTCAGGAAGCAGAACTTCACGCCCTCTTCCTTGGCCTCGGCGACCTCTTCCTTATCGGCAGGCATCTCGTCCTCGCTGCGGCGGTAGATCACGTAGGTCTCCGCGCCGAGACGGACCGCGGTGCGGCACACATCCATGGCCACGTTGCCGCCGCCGATGACGGCGCACTTCTTGCCGATCTCGGGCTTGTTGCCCAGATTCACTTCGCGAAGGAAGTCCACACCGCCGTAAACGCCGGTCAGGTCCTCGCCGGGAATGCGGAGCTTGGAGCTCTTCTGCGCGCCGATGGCCACGTAGAAGCCCTTGTAGCCCTGCTCACGCAGCTGCTGGATGGTGATGTCCTTGCCGATCTCGGTATTCATCTGGAAGTGTACGCCCATCTTCTCCAGAACTTCGATCTCACCCTTGAGTGCGCTGCGGTCCAGACGATAGCTGGGGATGCCCATGACCAGCATGCCGCCGGGGGCGGGGTTGCGGTCGAACACGGTGACGTTCTCATAGCCCATGCGCGCCAGGTAGTAGGCGCAGCTCAGACCGGCGGGGCCGGCGCCGATGATGGCGACCTTTTCCTCATAGGGCTTGTCGATGGGACGGCGGTACAGCCGTTCGGGAATGTAACGCTCAGCGCTCTTGAGATCCTGCTCGGCGATGAACTTCTTGATCTCGTCGATGGCAAGCGCCTTGTCAATGGCGCCGCGGGTGCAGGCGGCCTCGCAGCGGCGGTTGCAGACGTAGCCGCAGACGGAGGGGAAGGGGTTGTCCTGCTTGATGAGCTTGAGGGCGTCCAGATAGCGGCCTTCCTTGGCCAGCTTGATGTAACCCTGGATGGCGATATGTGCCGGGCAGGCGGTCTTGCAGGGGGCTGTACCGCTCTCATGGCAGTTCTTGCGGTTATCGGCCACGTAGTTGGGATTGTAGTTGTCCTTGCCCCACTTGAGGGTGGGCAGCTGCTGCTTGGGATATTCCACCTCGCCCTTCTGGGTGCAGAGCTTCTGGCCCAGCTTCACGGCGCCGGCAGGGCAGACCTCCACGCACTTGCCGCAGGCCACGCACTTTTCCTTCTCCACGTGCGCCCGGTAGGCGGAGGCGGAGAGGTTGGGGGTGTTAAAGTACTGGCTGGTACGCAGGGCGAAGCAAACGCCCAGATCGCAGTTGCACAGGCCGAAGATCTTGTCCTGGCCGTCGATGTTGGTGGTCTGGTGGACGTAGCCGTTGTCCTCGGCGCGCTGGCAGATCTGCAGAGCCTCTTCCTTGGTGATGCGGCGGCCCTTGCCGGTCTCGATCAGATACTCGGCGAAATCGCCCAGACCGATGCAGCAGTCGTCCTGGATCTCACCGGAGCCCTCGCCGTAGAGACGGCGGGCGTTGCGGCAGGAGCAGTAGCCGACGGAGAGCTTGCCGTCGTACTTATCCAGCCAGTGGGAGATATGCTCGATGCTAAGGGACTTGTTCTCGGCCTGAATGGCTTTCTCCACGGGGATGACGTGCATGCCGATGCCGTCTCCGCCTGGAGGGATCAGGTGAGTCTTGCCTTCCAGGGGGAGGAAGGTCATCTTGTCAAACGCGTCCGCGATCTCGGGATACTTTTCCACCTGCCAGAGGACCATGTTGGTCATCTCCGCGATGCCGGGGACGAAGAGCTGCACGTACCACTGCTTCTCATGCTGGGGATTCTCCCAGTGATACTCCACGATGCCGTGGTTGGCGGCATCGGTGAGGAGCTCCTCGATGCGCTGCTCGCTCTTACCGGTGAGCTTGGCGATCTCGGCCGTGGTCTTGGGCTTGCGCAGGCCCATTTTCAGCATCACTTCCGCGATCTCATCGCTGGTGCATGCGCGGTCCAGGATGATATATTCCGGGTCGTTTTCCGTCAGCCTCTTGATGCCGAACTTGTACGGGAGGCGGTCCGTAATCATTTTGCCAAGGTCAAATAAGATCTCTCTTGCCATATGCAATTCCCTCCAAAAGCATAAAGTTGGTTATATTACGCTCATTATAAAAATACCATGGGATTCGACTTTTTTCAAGTAGACAAAGTACTTATCAGTGTCAATCTTTCGGCGGCGAAAAAGGGGTTGATTCTCAAGGGGCTTTGTAGTAAAATGCCATCGTGGCTTTTGACAAGGCTGCACTAGTCGGGGAGCCAGCGGTGCCCTGTAACCTGCAATCCGCTACAGCAGGGACGAATTCCCGACCGAGGGGCTGCTCTGTGTCGTCTGACCCCGGTAAGCAGCGTTGACGATCCGGTCTCGCGCAAGGTCAACCCGTGAACCATGTCAGGCGGGGAACCGAGCAGCATTAAGCGGTGCTTGGCTTGTGCCGGGTGGTAACGGATATAGCGCATGCTTCAGAGTCGGGTGTGCAGTCTTGTCAAGGGCCATTTTTTTGCAAAGGGGTGCGCGGATGTATCAGGCTTTATATCGGAAATGGCGACCGCAGACCTTTGACGAGGTCATTGGGCAGCAGCATATCACCGAGACACTGAAAAGCCAGGTGCGCAGCGGGCGGCTATCTCACGCCTACCTGTTTATCGGCACCCGCGGCACCGGGAAGACCACCTGCGCCCGGATCCTGGCAAGGGCGGTCAACTGCGAGCATCCCACGGACGGGAACCCCTGCGGTCACTGCCCGGCCTGCCGGGGGATCCTGGACGGCAGCATCCTGGACGTGGTGGAGCTGGACGCCGCCTCCAATAACGGCGTGGATAATGTCCGCGCCCTGCGGGAGGAAGCGGTGTTTTCTCCCAGCGTTGTCAAGAAGCGCGTGTACATCATCGACGAGGTCCACATGCTCTCTACGGCGGCCTTTAACGCGCTGCTGAAGATCCTGGAGGAACCTCCCGAACACCTGATGTTCATTCTTGCCACCACGGAACTGCAGAAGGTCCCGGCAACGATCCTTTCCCGCTGCCAGCGGCACAGCTTCCGCCGCCTGGAGGCGGACACCATTGCGGCCTATCTGCAGACCATCGCTAAGCGGGAACAGATGCAGCTGGAACCAGACGCTGCCTCGCTGATCGCGAGACTTGCGGAGGGGGGCGTGCGGGACGCGCTCAGTCTGCTGGACCAGTGTTCCGCAAGAGAACGTATCGATACGGAAGCGGTATACTCCGCCGTCGGTCTTGCGGGAAAACGCAGGATCGCGGAGCTTCTGGATGCCGTTTTGCGGCATGATACGGAAAAGACCATGACCCTGTTTTCCCGGATGTGGATGGACGGGAAAGCCCCCTCCTCAATTCTGGGAGAGATCAATTCGCTGCTGCGGGACACGCTGATGCTCCATATCGCGCCACGTGCCGGCCATGACCTGATCTCCGGCGGCTTTGAGGACAAAACCCTGGAGGCCTTTTCCAAGCGGATGACGACGGAAGAGCTGATCGCGGCAATGGGAACCGTCCAGGATACCCTGGGCAGCCTGCGGGACGGGAAGAATCCCAGGACGGCAGCCGAACTCTGTCTGGTCTCCCTCTGCAGCGATATCGGCGGGGACAGCGTGCGTCAGCTCCGGGCAAGGATCTCCCGGCTGGAAGAACAGATGGAGCGTGGAGTCCCGGTAAATATGAACGCCCGGCAAGTCACAGCGCCCGTTCCCGAAATCCATGATCCGGTAGAGGTGAAGGACCTTCCGGAGCAGAACGAGGATATTCCCGAAGCTACGGAGCATTCTGATGAGACGGCCCCTGAACCGAATGCAGATCCCGTATCAGCCCCGGTATCCGACCTCTGGCCGCAGATCCGTAAAGCGGCCCTGGAGCTGGTGCCGGTGGACGCCCGCATCAACCTGGAGGATGAATCCCGGGTAAGCGGCCGTGTGGAGGGGAACCTGCTGATCCTGGAGACCCAGAACGCTTTTTTGATGGGGAGATTCCAGCGGCCTGACGTGATGCAGCGCTTATCCGACGCG
The DNA here is from genome assembly GCA_902765595.1 of Oscillospiraceae bacterium. Taxonomy (GTDB): domain Bacteria; phylum Bacillota; class Clostridia; order Oscillospirales; family Oscillospiraceae; genus Limivicinus. Next base: position 51,532 of record CACXAQ010000016.1, read on the forward strand.
GCCCGCTCTGTGAGCGGAAAGGATTTGCGGGTACAGGTCCGGGAACGAGAAGAAAAAGCAAGGGAAACGCGCAGCCTGGATGACTTAAGGCAATTTAAGGAAGTACACTTTATTTCGGAATAAATAATTAAGAGCCGCAGTCGCGGCGGAACGGAGAATGAAAATGGCAAAAGGTTTTCGCGGGGGTATGCCCGGCAGTCAGATGAACATGATGAAGCAGGCCCAGAAAATGCAGCAGGAATTCATGAAAATGCAGCAGGAGCTGGAGTCCACCAATTTTGAATTCACTTCCGGCGGCGGCGCTGTGAAGGCGGTCGTGACCGGCACGCGGGAGTTCTCTTCGCTGGAGATCAATCCTGAAGTCGTGGATCCGGAAGACGTGGAGATGCTGCAGGACCTGATCCTGGCGGCAATCAACGGGGCGCTGAAGCTGGCCGATGAGAAGACCGGTCAGGCCATGGCCAAGCTGCAGGGCGGCATGGGCGGTTTTCCCGGCCTGTTCTGAGTATGAAAACAGCCGCATCGAGCGATGCGGCTGTTTTTCTGACATGGAGTAGGGGATGAGCGATGCTTCGAAAAGTTTATCTGGAGATCGGGAATATCTGCAATCTGAACTGTGAATTCTGTCCGGGGACGAGGAGAGCGCCGCGTATGCTGGATCCCGCGGAATTCCGCCTTCTTGCCGAAAAGCTGCGGGGACATACGGAGTATCTCTATTTTCACCTCATGGGAGAGCCGCTGCTGCATCCGCAGCTTGCGGAGCTGCTCCAAATTGCGGGAGAGCTGGGATTTCACGTGATGATCACCACAAATGCCACACTCCTCGCTGAAAAGGGGCAGATCCTCCTGGATGCGCCTGCGGTGCACAAAGTGAACCTTTCCCTGCAGGCGTTTGAAGCAAATCCGCAGGGAAGCCTGGAAGCCTATTTGATGTGCTGTGTGGATTTCGTCAAGAAGGCGGCAAAGCGGGGGATCCTGTGTGAATTCCGGCTTTGGAACCAGGGCGGCCTGGAATCAAGGAACAGAGAGATCCTTTCCTGTCTGGCGGAATCCTTTCCGGAGCCCTGGAGCGAGAGCCGAAACGGAAAGCGACTGGCCAACAGGATCTGGCTGGATCCGGGAGATCGCTTCGACTGGCCGGATCTGAGTCTGGAGGAACAGGCCGAGCGCAGATTCTGCTACGGCCTTCGGGATCAGATCGGCGTCCTGTGCGACGGGACCGTTGTGCCGTGCTGCCTGGATCACGACGGGGACATCCCCCTGGGAAACCTGTTTGAGAGCAGCTTGGACGACATCCTGAGCAGTCCAAGAGCGAGGGCCATCTACGAAGGTTTCTCCCGGCGGAAGGCCGTGGAGCCGCTGTGCAGACGCTGCGGCTATGCAAAAAGATTTGATAAGTAGCTCGAGGAAATGAAAAACGGACGGTTTCAACCGTCCGTTTTTCATTTTCATGCTTCACAGCCCCAAGAATTTACCGATCCGCTCAAAGAAACCGGCAATGGAATCGATGACTTCCTTCACAGTTCCGATAAAACCGGTAACTTCCGTTTTGGCGTCGGACAGCTTGTTGAGGGTGCCCTGGACTTCTTCCACCCGGGAACGCAGAGCTTCTCCGTCAAGCTTTTCCAGGGAACGGCAGAGGGTGATGAGCTGCTGAATCTGATAATCGCTGAGCTTGACGTTGTACTCACCGGCGATGTCCAGGATCGTAGCCTTGAGCTGGTCGTCGCTCATGGTCTTGGTCTCGTCCAGCATGAGCTTCAGATCGTTGACGATGGAGGTGGAATCCATGCTGCCGATCTCATTGGCAAGATCTCCGGTGATGGTCAGCTCCTGGGTGCTGATAAGCTTGGCCAGATCGTCAATCTTTTTGCCGGTCATATCTTCATAGGCCTTGTAAACTCCGGTCATGGCGGCGGTGCCGCTGACGCCGAAGGGAGCCGAGACGATGATCCTGGCGTCCGTGATGCCGGCGGTGGCCAATGCGCTCATATACATTTCCGGGGTGCACCAGGTGATGTTCTTGGTGGTGACGTTCATGCCGGAACCGCTGGGCAGCAGCTCCACATAGACGCAGGAGATGGAGCGGGTGCCGATCAGGGCGCTGTCCACATAGCCTTCCAGGTACTTTCGCTCTTCCTGGTTGTTGACGCGCAGCTCGATCACAGTACCGCGCTTGACGGCAAAAGACTCATATACGGCACTGATCTGTTCCTCGGTCAGGTCCGCCCCGATCACGGCACGGCTCTGGATGGGCTCGGCATAAGCGGCTGTGCCGACAGCGGCAAACAGCAGCAGAGCCAGCAGCAAAGGCAGGATTCTTTTCATGTTCAGGTTCCTTTCCCTATATTCTTAGAGAGACAGGTTGCTTTTCCATTGGCGAAGACAGGGTTCTTCGAACGTGTGCATGGTAGCATGGCAAAGCGGAAAAAGAAAGTCCTTTTTGTGAATATTAAGAAAGCTTATGGATTTGAAGATCTTGAACGAGAACGTATGGAGCATGCTGTTTTTGCCGCTTTTCGGATGCTGCGGGATCAGCCTTTTGTTCCGATGCAGGTTTTTGCCATTTCGCCGCTTCGGCGTAATGCTGCGCTTCACGATCCTTGGGCGGGATGAGCAGGGGCGAGGACTGACGCCTTTTCAGGCGGCGAGCACCGCCCTGGCGGCTACCGTCGGGACGGGCAATATTATCGGAACGGCACAAGCTGTCGCCATGGGCGGGCCGGGCGCTGTTTTCTGGCTTTGGACCGCGGCGCTGCTTGGCATGACGATCAAATACGCCGAGATCCTGCAGGGGCTTCGATTTCAAAACGGCGCCATGGGCTATATCTCCGCTGCCCTGGGTCGCTTCCCCGCCGGGGTCTATGCGCTCCTCGCGGCTGTGTCCGCGCTGACGGTCGGCAACATGGCGCAAATGAACGGCGCCGTACAGGCTCTGTGCCGGGTCATGGGTCATGAGGAAATGTCCCTTCGGCTGATCCTGGGCCTCGTTTTGACCGCGATGATCGGTCTTGGGATCCGGGGCGGGGCAGGGCATGTCGGCAGGCTGATGGAACGGCTGATCCCCATGATGACCCTCAGCTACCTGATCCTCACGGGAGCGGCGATATTTGCCTTCCGCGCCCGCCTCCCGGGGGTGCTGCTGCGAATCGCTTTGGAGGCCTTTCATCCGAGGGCGGTCCTGGGAGCGGCCGGAGGCATTGGACTGCGGCAGACGATCCTGTGGGGGCTGCGGAGGGGCTCTTTTTCCAACGAGGCGGGATTGGGAACCGCGGCAAATATCCACGCTTTTGCGGAGTCTGAGGAACCAGCGATACACGCGCTCTGGGGGATTTTCGAGGTCTTCGCGGATACCTTGGTGGTGTGTACTGCCACAGCGCTGGTGATCCTCTGCAGCGGCGTGCCCGTACCGTATGGGGCACTGCCTGGGGCGGAGCTTTTGGAGAAGGCGCTGGCACTGATGCTTGGAAATCGCGCGGCCGGGATCTATGTTGCCCTTGCCCTGCTCCTTTTTGGCCTGAGCACGGTGATCGGCTGCTCTGTCAACGCGAAGCGCTGCGCGGCATGGCTGGTTCGGGAGAGGAGAGAAGGTCCATTTCTCTTTATATATCTGGCATGTGCGCTGTTGGGCTGCCTGCTGCCAATGGAGCTGATCTGGCATGCGGCTGACTTCCTGAATGTGCTGATGGCCTGTCCGAACTTAGCAGCGCTGCTGATCCTGGCGCCCCAAACCGGAAAAGAGGTCGTCGACAGCTTTTTTGCTTCAGGTCTGAAGCCCTTCGAGCGGGAATGGGAAAAACCGGAAGGCAATAAAAAAGCCGATACTCTATCTTGCCCGAAAGGAGAGAATGGTGTACAATAACAAAAAGTCAGCAAGAGGATGGATTTGATTGCTGTCGGATGAGGCAAGTATGAAGCTATTGGACGGATTGCTGGATCTTCTATTCCCCGGACGCTGCGTATTTTGCCGCCGTCTGACCCAGGCCGGCGCCCTGGTTTGCCCCCAATGTCTGGGAAAGCTCCCATACACGGGCGCGGCAGCGCGGCAGCAGTTTCCGCGTTTTGATTGCTTCTCGCCGCTCTACTATACGGATGCGGTACGAAGCTCTCTGCTCCGCTATAAATTCGGCGGTCTGAATGCCTACGCCAAAGCCTACGGGGATTTTCTGTCAAAATGTATTGACGAAAATGTCATTTCCTGCGATTATATCACTTGGACGCCTCTGAGCAAAAAACGGCTCCGCAGACGGGGCTACGATCAGGCCCGGCTCCTTGCGGAGGAGCTGGCGCGGCGCCGGAATATTCCCTGCGTGCCCATGCTGCGTAAAATTCGGGATAACCGGGCGCAGTCTTCCATAGGGAACGCTGAAAAGCGCCGGCAAAACGTAAAGGGCGTATATGAGGCCCTTCCGACGGTGAGCATCCGGGGAAAGCACATTCTTCTGGTTGATGACATCGTGACCACCGGAGCGACCCTTTCCGCCTGTGCGGCTGAGCTGAAAAAAGCCGGTGCGGAACAAATCACCTGCCTGACGGTGGCAAGAAGAAAAGAATAGGGATCTTCCCGTAGAAATAGAGGAGAAGCCGTATGGTTATTTTTGAAAGAGATATTGCTGTGGATCTTGGCACGTCGACGACGCTGCTGTTTGAGCAGGGGAAAGGCGTTGTCGCCAGAGAGCCGACCGTTGTCGCCATTGACCGCATCACCGGTAAGATCGCCAAGGTCGGACAGGACGCACAGAAAATGCTGGGGCGAACCCCCGCAAACATCGTGGCGATCCACCCGGTGAATGCAGGCGTCATCTCCGACTATGAGATGGCGGCGCAGATGCTGCGGGAGCTGGTGAATCGGATCACCTCTCTCAGCCTCTTCAAGCCCTGTGTGCTGGCCTGCGTGCCCAGCTCCGTCACCGGCGTGGAGGAGCGCGCCATGATCGACGCCGCTATCGAAGCCGGCGCGCGGAAGGTCTATTTGCTGGAGACCTCCGTTGCCACGGCCATGGGCGCCGGCATCGACATTTCCCGTCCCGACGGGCACATGATCATCGATATCGGCGGCGGCACCACGGAGATCGCCATTATCTCCGCAGGCGGTGTGGTGGAGTGCGAGTCCATCAAGGTGGCCGGCGCCAGCTTTGACGAGGCCATTGTCAAATACATCCGTCGGAAGCACAACATGCTGATCGGCATCGGCGCGGCGGAAGAGATCAAGCGCAGCATCGGCTGCGTGATGCAGCGGCCCGATATGGGCGTGGAAGAGGTCAAGGGGCGGAACCTGGCAAACGGGCTGCCCAAGACGGTGAGCATCAACGCCAACGAACTGATCGAGGCTTTTGTCGATCCCATGAATTCCATCCTGGAGGCGATCCACACGGTGCTGGAGCGCACCCCGCCCCAGCTGGTGGGCGACCTGGACACCAACGGCATCGTCATGTCCGGCGGCGGCAGCCTGATCTACGGGATCGACCGTCTGATCGAACGCAGCACCGGGATCCGCACCTCCGTGGTGGACGACCCCATATCCTGCGCAGCCTACGGTGCCGGCAAGATGCTCAAGCATCTGGAGGAGATGCCGGAGGGCATGCGAAACTTCTACCGGATGCGTCAGCTCAAGGCCTGAGACAGAGGAGTGAGAGTGCATGCCTGACTTTTTGAAAAAGCTCGCCGGCAAACTGGCGCAGAATGACGAAGGGCCGTTTTGCTCTGCTGTGGTTCTCGCTGCCGGAAGTTCCGTTCGCATGGGGAGTGACAAGATCCTGGCGCGGCTGGGGGAGCTCCCGGTTTTGGCCAGGACGCTGAGACCTTTTCAGGAGAGCGAGTGGATCCGGGAGATCGTGGTCGTCACCTCCGCGGAAAAGCTGATGGAGGTCACGGAGCTGTGCCGGGAATACAATATCGGCAAGGTCAGCAAGGTCGTGACCGGGGGAAAGACCCGTGCGGAATCGGCGCTGACCGGCGTTTCCGAGGTCAGCAGTCATGCGGACCTGATCGCCATCCATGACGGGGCGCGCCCCCTGGTGACGGAGGACCTGATCTGCCGTACCGTAGAGGCGGCGGAGAAGCGCTATGCCGCGGTCCCCGCGATCCGCAGCACCGATACGCTGAAGACCGCGGGGGATGACGGCGCGATCATCGGCAGTGTGGACCGTGCCACCACCTGGCGCATCCAGACGCCCCAGGTGTTCAAGGCAGACCTGATCAAGGGCGCCCTGACCAAGGCCATGAAGCAGGGACTTCCGCTGACGGACGACAGTTCAGCTATGGACGTGCTGGGCGTCACCACTTATATTGTGGAGGGCGACGAGGAAAACATCAAGCTCACAAAGCCGCTGGATCTGCTCCTTGCGGAGGCGATCCTTCGGGAGAGGAGAAATCGCCATGCGGATCGGACAGGGCTATGACGTCCACCGCCTGGTGGAGGGCCGGAAGCTGATCCTGGGCGGGGTGGAGATCCCCTATGAAAAGGGGCTTCTTGGGCACTCGGACGCGGACGTGCTGACCCATGCCCTGATGGACGCGCTGCTTGGCGCGGCGGCCCTGGGGGATATCGGAAAGCTGTTTCCGGATAAAGACCCGCGATACGAGGGCGCCGACAGCATAGAGCTGCTGAAGCAGGTCATTTCTCTGCTGCAGGAAAAGGGCTACCGGGTGGTCAATACGGACTGTACCGTGATCGCCCAGCGGCCAAAGCTGGCGCCGTTTATTCCCGCCATGCGTGCCAGACTTTCCGACGCCATGGGCGTTGAAGCGGGGCGCGTCAGCGTGAAGGCCACCACCGAGGAGGGACTGGGCTTTTCCGGCGAGGGCCTCGGCATTGCGGCACAGGCAGTCGCGCTGCTGGAGGAATCGTAGACAATCACACATTTTGCTTCCTGCTGCATAAGATGGATTGAATCCTGCACGGGAAAGCTGAAGGGATCCTGCACAGGCAGGGTCCCTTTTCCTGTGGGGATAATCTGATCTGCAATGGCCCGGACCGGGTCTGAGGAGAACAAAATGACGCAGGTTTGGATCATGTTCCGCTCGCTTACCCACGCGCAGACCGGGGCGCGTCTCCTGGAGCGCAGCGGGATCACTGCCACGGTAACGAGGGCGCCACAGGGAGCGAATCCCAAGGGCTGCGGTTACGCTGTGACCATACGCAAGCGGGTGTCGGAGGCGATCGGACTTCTGAACGAACGTCATATTCCTTTCGGAAAGATCGTCCGGCGCCTGGAAAGCGGAGAATACGAGGAGGTGAGAGGGTGATCTATTTGGATCAGGCTGCCACCTCGCTCATTAAGCCCGCCTCTGTGGAGCATGCGGTGGTGCGTGCCATGCGTACCATGGCAAGTCCGGGGCGCGGCGGGCATGAACCGGCCATGCGGGCGGCAGAAACGGTGTTTCGCGCACGGGAGCTGGCGGCAGAGCTATTTCATCTGAACGGGCCGGATCAGGTCGTGTTTACCTGCAACGCCACGCATGGGCTGAATCTGGCGATCCGAACGCTGGTAAAACCAGGAGCTCCCGTGGTGATTTCCGGCTTTGAGCACAATTCCGTGACCCGGCCCCTTCATGCGCTGAACGCCCGGATCCGTGTCGCGGGACGACGCCTGTTTGACCCGGAGAGCGTCCTGAAGGATTTTGCCGAAATGCTGCCGGGGGCGTCCTGCACGGTCTGCACCTATGTTTCAAACGCTTTCGGCTATATTCTTCCCATCTATGAGATCGCGGATCTCTGCAGAAAAGAAGGGGTCCCGCTGATCGTAGACGCATCCCAGGCCGCCGGAGTATTGGAGCTGGATATGCAGAGGCTGCATGCGGCCTTTGCGGCCATGCCGGGTCATAAGAGTCTGTTCGGCCCTCAGGGAACAGGGCTGCTGCTCTGCGGCATGACCGCGGAGCCTCTGCTCTACGGCGGCTCCGGGTCCGAGAGTCTGGAGCAGAACATGCCGGATTATCTGCCCGACCGTCTTGAGGCAGGGACTCACAATGTATGCGGGATCGCGGGACTGCTGGCCGGGATGGAATATGTCCGGGAGAAGGGCTCAGAACAGATCCTGCAAGGGGAGAAGGCGCTGCTGCGGCAATGTGTGGAAGAGCTTTCCGACACGGGTCTGCAGCTTTTTGCGGGAGATCCCTCCCTGCAGTGCGGCGTGCTCTCCCTGCGCAGCCCGGAGATCGACTGCGAAACTCTGGCGAGCCGTCTCGCGGAGCGGGGAGTGTGTGTCCGAAGCGGGCTTCACTGCGCACCCTTTGCCCACGAGAGCGCGGGCACCCTGGAAACCGGAACGGTCCGGCTGAGCTTTTCTCCCATGCTGGATGCCGTTCAGATCTCCCGGGCCTGCGACATTCTGCGTCAATCCGTCGCCGCGGGTTGAGCAGGCTCACGGCTTCAGAGAATTTCAGATTTATCCTGCTTCCATCTGTTGCCTTTTCAGGGAAAATGATATATAATACTCCAATAAGTATGATGGAATGAGTGTGCGGTCTTTTCGACAGAACGGAGAAACAAGAAGGGGATCTGCCTATGGAAGCTGTGAGAAACCTGTTCAATATTGCCCTTTCCGATATAAAGACGATGAGCTTTACGGATTTTTTGGACATCATCATCGTCGCTTATCTGATCTATCGGGTCATCTGGTTCGTACGGAAGACCAATTCCAACAACATTGCCAAGGGCATCGTATTCATCCTGATCGCGCTGTGGCTGTCGTATATCTTCAACCTCACCATGATCAACTTCCTCCTGCGGCGGACGGTGGAGTTGGGCCTGATCGCCCTGCTGATCCTTTTCCAGCCGGAGCTGCGCCGCCTGCTGGAGCGAATGGGCCGCGGCTTCTCCTCACGAAGGACGGTCTCAAGTCCCGTGATGGAAGATGCCATCGCCCAGGTGGTCCTGGCTGCTACGGAGATGTCCGCCTCCCGGACCGGAGCGCTGATGATCTTCGAGCGCCGGGAAAAGCTCAACAGCATCATGAGCACCGGAACCATCATCAATTCCGACGTTTCCGCCGAACTCATCAAGAATCTGTTTTTCAACAAGGCGCCGCTGCACGACGGTGCGGTCGTGATCCGCGACGGCAGGATTGCCGCAGCCGGCTGTGTGCTTCCCCTGACGCAGAGCACCAATCTCAGCAAGGATCTGGGCATGCGCCATCGGGCCGGCATCGGACTGAGCGAGCAATCGGATGCGGTGGTGATCATCGTTTCCGAGGAGACTGGCGCTATCTCGATCGCTGTGGAGGGGATGCTGAAGCGGCACCTGAACGAGAGTGCGTTGGATAAGCTGCTGCACGCGGAGCTCATCCGCGAAAACGAGGAAAGCTCCCGTACCAGTCAGCTCCTGAACAGTCTGAAGTCGCTTTTGAAAGGAAATGCCCATGAAGAACATAAGAAAAATATATGACAGCAAGATCTTCTGGCTGATCGTTTCCTTTCTGGTGTCGCTCTCTGTATGGGTATACGTTACGTCTGTGGAAACCGTCCAGTCCACGAAGACTTTTCGCAACGTTCAAGTGGATGTGATCGGGGAGGAGACCCTGCTCAATTCCCGCAATATGGTCGTGACGGAGGTGGATCCCATCGGCGTTACGGTTGAGATCCGCGGGCCGCGGCGGGTGGTCAATGCGCTGGAGAGCGAAGATCTGCTTGCTCAGGTCGATGTGAGCAGACTGACCCAGGCGGCCTACACCTCGCTGAATTACACCATCGTGTATCCCAGCGGAACCGACAGACGAAACCTCACCGTCGTCAGTCGTTCCCAGGATTCCATCAGCTTTATGGTCTCGAAGCTCACGGAAAAGCAGATCCCTGTCCTGGGCGGCTTTGAAGGACGGATCGAGCAGGGATATACCGCGGAAACGCCTGTTTTTGAGCCGAGCATCATTACGATCTCCGGCCCCGAGACCTATCTGAAGAACATCCACCACGCATATGTGAGCTTTGGCGCCGGACAGACGGTCCAAAGCACGTTTTCGGTGGAGACCGGCTATGAATTGCAGGATTCTTCCAATGAAGCCTGCCCGACGACTGAGATCACTTCGTCGCCGGAGACCATTCAGGCCACCCTGCCGATCCTGGCGATGAAGGAGGTCCCGCTTACCGTCGGGATCATCGAGGGCGCGGGCGCAACGGAAGCCAACACCAGGATCACCGTTGAACCCAAGTCCATTACCCTGGCCGGTGACTCCGCGATCCTGTCGGAGATCAATCAGATCACCCTGGATACCATTGACCTTACGCAGTTTGCCTCCGAGTTTACGGCAAGCTACAACATTCCGATCCCCAACGGACTGATGAACATCACCGGCGCGACGGAAGCGAATGTGACGGTGCAGATCGTCGGACTGGAGACGAAAACGCTGTATGTGAACGAATTTGTCTGGACAGGCCTGGGCGAGGGACAGGTGGTCGAAGCGGTCTCCGGGTACGTGCCGGTGCTGCTGCGCGGTCCTTCCAATGTGATCTCCGTCCTGCAGAATGAGAATATCCGCGCGGAGGCGGACCTGTCCGGATACCAGGACAAGCTCGGCAATTATATCATCGCCCTGAAGATCACGGTCCCCGGCTATAGTACCGTGGGGGCCATCCGCGATAACGGACAGCCGGATTATACGGTTGCCATCAATCTGGAGAGGGAAACGGAACCATGACGCAAGACGCAATCGTGACAAAGCTCCTGCCCCATGACATGGCGGAGGTGGCCGTGACCCGTTCCACCGCCTGCGGAGGCAACTGCGGCAGCTGTGAATCCTGCATGTTTCAAAGCGAGCTGAAGGCCGTTGCCCGGAACCTGATCGAGGCAAAGCCGGGCCAGCGTGTGGTGATCGAGAGCAAAAGCTCCCGGATCTTCGGCGCTGCCATCCTGGTCTATGTGATGCCGCTGCTCTTTTTCCTGCTGGGCTACGCCCTCGCCGCGCTGGCGGGAGCAGGGGAGGGCATCCGGATCCTGGTGAGCTTTGCGGCGCTCCTGGTAAGCGCCGTGGTGCTGGTACTGTCCCAGCGAAGAAAAAACGATAAAAAGCCCATCACCTTTGATATCATTGCGTGAGAGGCGCTGGAGGAACAATGATCAAAAGCATGACCGGCTACGGCAGCGCCAAGGGCACTGTCGAGGGCCTGGAAATCAGCGTAGAGCTGAAAAGTGTCAATAACCGCTATCTGGACACGTCCGTTCGTCTGCCCCGCAGCTTCCTGTTTGCCGAGGAGATGATCAAATCCCGCGTCCAGTCCCATATCAGCCGGGGCAAGGTGGACGTGTTTGTCAGCGTGGACAGCTCCCAGGCCGGTGATATGTGCGTCAAGGTCAACGAAGCGCTGCTGAAGGGCTATCTGGACGCCATCGGCCATATCGCGGAGGAGTACCGGCTCCCCATGGATCTGACCGCTCTGAGCGTGAGCCGTTTTCCGGACGTGCTGACGGTGGAGAAGCAGGATCTGGACGCGGAAGCCATCAGCGACGGCATGTCCCGGATCGTGGAGCAGGCGCTGGAGGACTTTGACGCCATGCGTCTGCGCGAGGGCGAAAAACTGCGGGACGACGTGCTGGGACGGTTGGAGACCATCTCCGCGCTGGTCAAGACCGTGGAAGAGAAGGCCCCGGAGACCGTGGAGGACTACCGCCGCCGCCTGGAGCAAAAAATGGCGGAGGTGCTGGGAACCGCCGGGATCGACGAGAACCGCATCCTCTCGGAGGCGGCGATCTTTGCCGACCACATCGCCGTGGACGAGGAGACCGTGCGTCTTCTCAGTCACATGTCTCAGCTGACCGGCATGATCAACGGCAATTCTCCCACCGGGCGGAAGATCGACTTTCTCATTCAGGAATTCAATCGGGAGGCCAACACCATCGGCTCCAAGTGCCAGAATTCCCAGATCGCCCATGTGGTCGTGGATCTGAAGTCCGAGATCGAGAAGATCCGGGAACAGATCCAGAACATCGAATAGGAGTCGCCTGTGAAGCTGATCGGAATCGGATTCGGAAATCTGGTGGCGGCGGAACGGGTCATCTCCATCGTGAGCCCGGAATCCGCGCCAATCAAGCGCATGATCCAGGAGGTGCGGGAGCGCGGCGCGCTCATTGACGCCTCCTTTGGCCGCAGCACCCGCTCAGTCCTGGTGATGGACAGCGGCAACGTCATTCTCTCGGCCCTTCCGCCGGAGACCCTTGCGGCCCGTTTTGATGATGACGCAAAAGAGGAGGAAACGAATAGCAATGTCTGAAAAAGGGAAACTGATCGTGATCTCCGGCCCCTCCGGGGCGGGGAAGAGCACCGTGGTCAGGCAGGCCATGCAGGGAAGGAATGACATTTGCTTTTCCACCTCGGTGACCACGCGGCAGCCCAGACCCGGCGAAGTGGACGGGAAGGACTACTTCTTCATCACGGACGAAAAATTCCGGGAAATGGTGGAGCAGGACGCGCTGCTGGAGCACGCGGAGTATGTGGCTCATTCCTACGGTACGCCCAGAGCCTTCGTCAAGCAGCAGATGGACGCGGGGATGAACGTGATCCTGGATATCGAAGTCCAGGGCGCACGGCAGGTCCGGGAGAAGATGCCCGGGGCCGTGATGATCTTCATCATTCCGCCCGACCTGGAGACCCTTCGCCGCCGGCTGATCGGCCGTGGCACCGACAGCGCCGAGACCATCGAGGCCCGTCTGGTCCGGGCACGACAGGAATACGCGGAGGCGGATTTCTATGACTATATCATCGTAAACGACGATCTGGACCAGGCCGCGGCGGAGTTCGCGGCGATCATTCAGGCAGAGCACTGCCGTTACGAAGAGCGTTCCCATTGGCTTAAAAAAATCTGAAATCAAGGCCGTGTAAAGCGGCAGAATGGAGTAATATATCATGATGCTTTATCCCCCCGTTGCCGAATTGGTCGATAAGATCGGCAGTCGTTATCAGCTGGTGAACCTGGTGGCCCGCCGGGCCCGCGCCATTTACGCCAAGGCCGAAGAGGAGCAGATCCCCCTGGAGCGCAAGCCCGTATCCTCTGCCATTGACGAGGTCTACACCGGAAAGCTCTCCATCGCGGAGAAACACAAAGACTAATCATTTTGATTGTCAGAAAGGGCGGTGATCCGATTGCCGGTTCTCATAGCAAAAATTGCGGTGTCCGCGGCAACCTACTGGATCGACCGCCCCTACGACTATCTTGTCCCCGAGGAGCTGCAGGATCAGCTTCGCCCCGGGATGCGGGTCTATGTACCCTTTTCCCGCAGCAACCGGAGAACGGAGGGTGTGGTCCTGGCCGTAGCCGACGGCAGCAAGCTGGAATCGCTCAAGCCGGTTTTGGCTGTCCTGGACCCGGAACCGGTACTGACGGAGGAGCAGATCCGCCTGGCGCTCTTCATGCGGGAGCGCTTCTTCTGCACGGTTTACGACGCGGTAAAGGCCATTCTCCCCGCCGGACTCTGGTTCCGGGAAGACGGAAAGCGCCGTTCGGCCGACAAGACCGTGGAGATGGCGCGCCTTGCCATTTCCTCGGAGGACGCGGCGGACACAGCGGATCGGATCCGCCGGCGCTCACCCAATCAGGCCCGGATCCTGGACATGCTCTGCAGCTTTGAGGCCCTGCCGGTGCGGGACCTGCTGCTGCACTGCGCAGCCTCCAGGCCATCCCTGAAGGCCCTCTGCGACCGGGAGATGGTGAGCCTGTACCAGCGGGAGGTCTATCGCCGCCCGGTGATCCCACCGGAGGAAATGGCGCCGCTTCCCGTCCTGAACGAGGAGCAGCGCCGCGCCTATGAGGGGCTCTCGGCCCTGGCCTGCGGCGGGAAGGCGGGCGCCGCGCTTTTGCAGGGCGTCACCGGAAGCGGCAAGACCAGCGTCTACATCCACCTGATCCGGCAGCAGCTGGACCGGGGGAAGAGCGCGATCCTGCTGGTGCCGGAAATCGCCCTGACGCCGCAGATGCTGCACACCTTCTCCAGCCATTTCGGCGATGAGGTGGCGGTGCTGCACTCCAGTCTCTCCATGGGAGAGCGGACCGACGAGTGGAAACGCATCAAGGCCGGGAAGGCAAGGCTTGTGATCGGCACCCGGAGCGCCGTGTTTGCACCTGTCGAGGATCTGGGCATCCTCATCATCGACGAGGAGCAGGAGGAATCCTACCGCTCGGAGAACAGCCCACGCTATTCCACCCGGGACGTGGCCAAGTTCCGCTGCGCCAAGGCGGAGTGCCTCCTGCTGCTGGCCTCGGCCACGCCGGAGCTCGTCACCCGCTATCAGGCCGAGACGGGCAAGTACGCCTATTTCCGGCTGGACAGCCGCTACAATGCCCGGGAGCTGCCGAAGGTGCAGATCGTGGACATGAAAAAGGAGCTGCGCAGCGGCAACAGCGGGAATATCAGCTCCTTCCTCCGGGAAGAGCTGCAGAAGAACCTGGACGCCGGGGAGCAGAGCATCCTCTTTCTCAACCGGCGGGGCGCCAACAAGCTGGTCACCTGCGGCGACTGCGGCTATACCTACAAATGCCCCCGCTGCAGTGTGTCGCTGACCTATCACAGCGTGAGCCGGCGGCTGCTGTGCCATTACTGCGGCTATTCCCGCAGGCTGGACGCCGCCTGCCCGGACTGCGGCGGCAAGCTCAATTTCGTGGGCGCGGGGACCCAGCTGGTGGTGGAGGAGCTGCAGGAGCTCTTTCCCGGCCATGAGATCCTGCGCATGGACACGGACTCTGTGACGCCCATCGGCTCTCATGAGCTGCTGTTTGAAAAGTTCCGCCGGGAGAACATCCCCTTTCTCGTCGGCACCCAGATGGTGACCAAGGGGCTGAATTTTGAAAATGTGACGCTGGTGGGCGTTTTGAGCGCGGATCAGAGTCTCTACGCCGGGGACTACCGGGCGGGGGAGAGGACCTTCTCCCTCATCACCCAGGTGGTGGGCCGGAGCGGTCGGGGCGCAAAGCCCGGCCGGGCCGTGATCCAGACCTTTACCCCCCATAACGACACCATCCAGCTGGCGGCAAAGCAGGATTACGACGCCTTTTTTGCCGCGGAGCTGGAGCTGCGGAAGCTGCAGAACGCGCCGCCCTTTGCCGATCTTCTGGCAGTGACCCTCTCCGGCATGGACGAGGTGCAGGTACTGCAGGCCGCCCGATACGTCAAAGCGAGGCTGGAAGAGCTGATCGGGCTGCGGCAGGCAAGCTTTCTGGGACCCACGCCGCTGCCGGTGGTAAAGGTCAACAACCGTTACCGCTATCGCGTGCACATCAGCTGTCGGGCCGGGGCGGCGATCCGCTCCCGGATCTCGGCGGCGGTGATCGAGTGCTGCGAGGACAAGCGCTTTCGGGGCGTATCCGTGTTTGCGGAGAACGACCCCTTGTACTGATAGCCTGTACTGAAAGAAACAGATGCCCTTCGGGGCAGATTGGAGAACGATATGGCATTACGCAACATCCTTACCAAGGAACAGCCGGGGCTCTACAAGAAATGCCGCCCGGTGACCGAGTTTAACGCCCGCCTGCACCAGCTGCTGGACGACATGGCGGAGACCCTGGAACAAGCCAACGGCGTGGGTCTTGCAGCCCCCCAGGTGGGCGTGCTGCGCAGGGCCGTGCTGGTGATCGAGACCAACGTCCCCGAGGGCGAGCCGGAAAAGCTGCTAGAGCTCATCAATCCCGAGATCATCGAGACCTCCGGCGAGCAGGACGGGCCGGAGGGCTGCCTGAGCGTGCCGGGGGAATACGGCCTGGTCAAGCGGCCCATGAACGTGAAGGTCCGGGCCCAGGACCGCTATGGCAAGTGGTTCGAGGCGGAGGGAACCGGGCTCACCGCCCGCTGCTTCTGCCATGAGATCGACCATCTGGACGGCGTGGTGTTCACCTCCAAGTGCTCGCGGATGCTCACCGAGGAAGAGCTCCAGGGCGGCGGGGAAGACTGAGATGCGGATCGTATTCATGGGGACGCCGGACTTCGCGGCGGCCTCTCTCCAAAAGCTGCTGGAGGAGCAGTTTCCGGTGGTGGGCGTGTTCACCCAGCCGGACAAGCCCAAAGGCCGGGGGATGGAGCTGAGCTTCTCCCCGGTGAAGGAGCTGGCGCTCCGGGCCGGGATCCCGGTCTATCAGCCGGAAAAGATGCGGGACGGGACGGCGCTTTCGATCCTGCGGGAGCTGCAGCCGGACATCCTGGTGGTGGTGGCCTACGGGCGCATCCTGCCGGACGAGCTGCTGGCCCTGCCGAAATACGGCGCGGTGAACGTGCATGGCTCGCTCCTGCCCAAATATCGGGGCTCCGCGCCCATCCAGTGGGCCGTGCTGAACGGGGACGAGATAACCGGCGTCAGCACCATGTACCTGGCCCACGAAATGGATACCGGCGATATCATCTACACCGCCCAGACCCCCATCGGGGAATTTGAGACCTCCGGAGATCTCTTTGAGCGGCTGAAGGTGCTGGGGGCGGAGCTGCTGGTGAAGACCCTGCGGGACATCGAGGCGGGCACCGCCCCCAGGACCCCCCAGGATCACAGCAAAGCCAGCTACGTGACCATGCTGGACAAATCCCTCTCGCCCATCGACTGGAACCGGCCTCCCCGGGCCATCGTCAAGCAGATCTGCGGACTGCAGCCCTGGCCGGTGGCTGTGACGGAGCTGGAGGGCACTGCGGTGAAGGTTTTTGCCGCGGAGTATACCGACACCCATACGGAGAAAAGCCCGGGAGAGCTGGTTTCTGCCGGTGAGAAGGGCATTGAGATCGCCTGCGCCGGCGGTCAGACCCTGCGCATCACCCAGCTGCAGGCGCCCGGAAAGAAGCGGATGGCGGCGGCGGATTATCTCCGGGGCCACCCGCTGGGGAAACGGAAATGAAAAAGTCAGCAAGAGCCGCGGCCTTGTCCGCGCTGGAGCGCTGCCGGAAGTCCGGCGCCTGGTCCGGCGCGGCCATCGACGGGGCCATCCGGGAAAACGGTCTGGACAGCCGGGACGCCAGCCTTGCCGCCCGCCTTGTGCTGGGCGTGCTGCAAAACGACCGCTATCTGGACTACTATATCGAGCTCTACAGCAGGCGGGACCTGGAGCCAAAGCTCCGGGACATCCTGCGCCTGGGCTGCTTCCAGCTGCTGTTTCTGGACAAGATCCCGACCCATGCAGCCGTCAGCGAGACGGTGGGCCTGTGTCGGGAGCAGGGACTGGATCGGGCAGCGGGCCTCTGTAACGCCGTGCTGCGCCGGGTCGCGGAGAATCAGAAGGCGCTGCCGCCCATCCCCGGGGAGGGGACGGCGGAGTACCTCTCCATCCGCTGGAGCCATCCGCGCTGGCTGGTGGATGAGCTGCTGCGGGAGCACGACTACGCCTTTACGGAGGCCTTTCTGCGGGAGAATAATCAGCCCGCGCCCCTTACTATCCAGGTGAACCGCCTGAAGGTCAGCCCCGAGGACTATGTCCGGGCGCTGCAGCGCGCCGGCATCGCGTACCGGGACTTCCCGGAGCTCCCCGGCTGCCTGGAGCTGGAGGGCGGCAGGGTCTCGGAGCTGCCTGGCTTTGAGGACGGGCTCTTTTACGTCCAGGACCGGGCGGCCAGGATCGCGGCGGAGGCAGCGTTGATCCTGCCTGGGATGCATGTGTTGGACGCCTGCGCCGCCCCGGGCGGCAAGAGCTTTGCCGCGGCCATCGCGGCGAAAGGGCAGGGGGACTTTACCGCCTGCGACATCCACGAGAAAAAGCTGCGGCTGATCCGGGAGGGCGCGGAGCGCCTGGGGATCGGCTGCATCCAAACCGAAGCCAGAGACGCGCGGCGTTTTGAACCGGCCTGGGAGGGCGCCTTTGACGCGGTGCTCTCGGACGTGCCCTGCTCGGGGCTGGGCGTCATCCGCAAGCGGCCGGAGATCCGCCGCAAGCGGGCGGAGGAGCTGGAGGAGCTGCCGGAGATCCAGGCGGCGATGCTGGAAAATCTCTCCCGCTACGTAAAGCCCGGCGGGGTGCTGCTCTATTCCACCTGCACGGTGCTTCATCGGGAAAACCGGGATCAGGTGCGGCGCTTCCTGTCGGCGCATCCGGATTTTGTCCCGGAGGACTTCGCCTTCGGCGCGCTGCGCTCGGAGGACGGCTGTTACGGATTCTGGCCCCAGATCGACGGGACCGACGGCTTTTTTGCCGCAAAACTGAGAAGGAAAACATGATGACGAAGGACATTCTCTCCCTGCTGCCCGGGGAGATCGAGCAGGAGCTGGAAGCCCTGGGGGAACCGAAGTACCGGGCCAAACAGATCTTCACCTGGCTCCACCGGGGCGCGCGGGATTTTGACGAGATGACGAATCTCCCCAAAGCCCTGCGGGAGAAGCTCAAAAGCGAATATCGGCTCTACCGGCCCCGGGTGCTGAAAAAGCAGGAGTCTCAGATCGACGGGACCATCAAATACCTGTGGGAGCTCTCCGACGGCAACGCCGTGGAGACGGTGGTGATGAGCTACAAGCACGGCAACACCGTCTGCGTCTCCTCCCAGGTGGGCTGCCGCCAGGGCTGCGCCTTCTGCGCCTCCACCATCGGGGGCCTGGTGCGCTGCCTGGAGCCCTCGGAGATCCTGGACGAGGTGCTCTTTTCCCAGATCGATTCCGGCAAGCCCATCTCCAACATCGTGCTCATGGGCATCGGGGAGCCGCTGGATAATTTCGATAACGTGATGCGCTTTCTGGAGCTGGTGAACCACCCGGACGGGATGAACATCGGCATGCGGCACATCTCCCTCTCCACCTGCGGCATCACCGAGCGGCTGGACGATCTGGCGGACCGGGACCTGCAGCTCACCCTCTCGGTGTCCCTGCACGCGCCGGACGACGAGACCCGCTCCAAGCTCATGCCTGCCAACCGGGGCAGGGGGGTCCGGCAGCTCATGGACTGCTGCCGCCGGTATTATGAGAAGACCGGGCGGCGCATCTCCTTTGAATACGCCATGATCGACGGGGTCAACGACACGGAAAAGCACGCAAGGCTCCTGGCCAGGGAGGCCAAAAGCGTGGCGGCCCATGTGAACCTGATCCCGCTCAACCACGTGGAGGAGCGGCAGTTCAAGCCCTCCACGGCGGGACATATGAAAGCCTTTATCCGAATTCTGGAGGAGGAGGGCGTGAACGTGACGGTGCGCAGGCGGCTGGGCAGCGACGTGGACGCCTCCTGCGGCCAGCTAAGGCGCAAGATGCAGACCGGGAAGGACAAAAACACGTCAGAGTGAGGCTGAAATGAAGAGTTTTGGTTTGACCGACAAAGGAAAAGTGCGGGCGGACAATCAGGATTGCTTCCTGCTGGAGCTCTTACCGGAGCAGGACAGCCTGATCGCCGTGCTGTGCGACGGGATGGGCGGAGCCAAGGCGGGCGGTGTGGCCAGCCACATGAGCAATCGCGCCTTCACCGGCGCGCTCTATGAGGGGCTGCGCGCCGCCAAGGGCAAGACGCCGGACTACCGCAAGCTGCTGCAGGACGCCTGCCGGGAGGCCAACGCCGTTTCCTACGAGTACTCCCACTTCAGCGAAGAGTTCCGCGGCATGGGCACCACCATCGTGGGCGGCGTGATAAAATCCAACGGCTCCGGGTATATTATCAACGTGGGCGACAGCCGCGCCTATCTGCTCTCGCCCCGGAAGGGGACTGTCCGGCAGATCACCCGGGACCACTCCCTGGTGGCGGAGCTGGTCCGCTTCGGCGCCATCACCCGGGAGGAGGCCAAGATCCATCCCAAGCGCAACGTCATCACCCGCGCCGTGGGGACGGAGGAGAAGGTGGAGTCGGACTATTTCGAGTTTCACCTGAAGGCCGGGGAAGTGCTGCTGCTGTGCTCGGACGGGCTGAGCAATGTGCTCTCCGACCAGGAGATCCTGGCGGCGGCCGGCAAAAAGGCGGAGCCGGAGGCCTTATGCCGGAGCCTGGTGGCCCAGACTCTGGACAGGGGCGCGCCGGATAATGTGACCGTGGTGGCAGTCTGCCGCTGAGCCAACGAGGATGATTTCTATGGATAACAAGGATAACTATATCGGCACGGTCCTGGACGGCCGTTACGCCATCACCGAGAAGATCGGCGAGGGCGGCATGGCCGTGGTCTACAAGGCCATGGATCAGCGCCTGAACCGCTTCGTGGCGGTGAAGATCATGCGCCCGGAGATGGCCAAGGAGGAGGAGTTCCGCCAGCGCTTCTTTACCGAGTCCCACGCGGTCGCCATGCTCTCCAGCCCCAATATCGTGGCGGTCTACGACGTGAGCCACAGCGCCGATATCGAATACATAGTCATGGAACTGGTAGACGGTATCACGCTGAAGCAGTATATGGAGCGCAAGGGGCGGATCCCCTGGCGCGAGGTGGTCTTTTTCTCCAAGCAGATCGCCCGGGCCCTCTCCAAGGCCCATGAAAAGGGCCTGGTCCACCGGGACATCAAGCCCCAGAACATGCTGCTGCTGCGGGACGGGACGCTGAAGGTGGGCGATTTCGGCATCGCGGCGCTGGAGAGCGAGATCGCCGAGGAGAGCGGCACCGCCATCGGCTCCATCCATTACACCGCACCGGAGCAGATCCGCGGCGAGAGCCCGGATCCCCGCAGCGACCTTTACTCTCTGGGCGTAGTGATGTACGAGATGCTCACGGCTCAGAAACCCTTCTCCGGCGAGTCCGTGGGGGAGATCGCGGTCAAGCACATGAACATGGCGCCGCCCTCGCCCCGGGAAGTGGTGGCAGACCTGCCCGCGGAGCTGGAGCGCATCACCCTCAAGGCCATGAACCCCAACCTGCCCGACCGCTACCAGAGCGCCGAGGAGATCATCCAGGATCTGGACCGCTTCGCCGTGAGCCAGGCGCAGAAGGCGGACGAGGCGGAGGCGGAGGCCCTGGAGACCCCGTCGGTGGTGCCGGTGCGCTCGGTGAGCGAGCTGTCCAAAGAGAAGTACCGGCTGCGGCGCAGGCGCTCCGGCCGGGTGAGCTTCCTGCTGGGCGCGTTCGGCGTGATCATCACGATCCTGGCCCTCTACGGCTTTTTGAACCGTTATTTTCTGACCGAGCTCTTCCCGGACAAGACCGCGGAGGATTACATGGCCACCCGGCACATCGAGATGCCCAACTTCCAGGGTCAGGAGTACGAGGCCATCCTGCAGGACCCCAACAACGCCATCTTCAAGTTTGAGGTCGTCCTGCTGAGTCCCTCCGCCACCACCGTGGAGCGGCAGGATCCCGCCGCCGGGACCCGGGAGAGCGTGCGGCCCGACGGGATCCCGGTGCGGCTCTACGTCAGCTCCGGCCAGGCCCTGGTGCCGGACGTGTTCGGCCAGGACTACCGGGAGGCCACCGCCATGCTGCGCATCTCCGGCTACTACGTGGAGATCGTGGACGAGACCTCGGATACGGTGGAGCGCAACCGGGTCATGAACATCTATCCCGCGGCGGGCACCGAGCTTGCCCAGGGCTCCACGGTGTATCTGACCGTCAGCGCGGGCCCGGAGCTTGTCAACGTGGTCATGCCGAACCTGGTGGGCCTGGCGGAAACGGCGGCCATCCAGAAGATCGAGCAGAGCGAGCTGAGCTACGGCGGGTCGGAATACGTATCCAGCGACCTGCCGGTGGGCACGGTCATCGGCATGAACGCCGATGCCAACAGCTACGTCCAGGCCCACAGCAAGATCGTCATTCGGGTCTCCACGGGACCGGAGGGCGCATGAGAGAGGGCGTCATCGTCAAGGCCCTCAGCGGCTTCTATACGGTCCGGGCCGGGGAGGAAGGGATCACCTGCAAGGCCCGGGGAAAATTCCGGCTGGACGGCACCTCGCCCCTGGTGGGGGACCGGGTGCTCTGCTCCCGGGATCCCGACGGCAGCGGACGGATCGAGCGGGTGCTGGAGCGGCGCAACTGGTTTGTGCGCCCGGCGGTGGCAAACGTGGACGCCCTGGTCTTTGTGGCCGCCAACACCAACCCCGTCACCGACCCCTTCCTCATCGACCGGGTCTCGGTCATTGCCCGGGACGCGGGCTGCGAGCTGATCGTGTGCGTGAACAAGACGGACCTGAACGCCGGGGAGTCGCTCCTGGAGACCTACCGGCGGGCGGGCTTTCCCGTGGTGGGCACCAGCGCCGAGACCGGGGAGGGCGTGGAGACGCTCAGAGCCCTCCTGCGGGGGAAGATCTGCGCCTTTACAGGCAACTCCGGCGTGGGCAAGTCCAGCCTTCTCAACGCCCTGGACCCGGCCCTGGGGCTTCGGACCGACGCCGTCAGCGAAAAGCTGGGCCGCGGCAGGCACACCACCCGGCACGTGGAGCTGTTCTCCCTGGGGGAGGATTCCTTCGTTGTGGACACGCCGGGCTTCGCCTCCTTTGAGATCGAGAGCATGAAGATCATCCCCAAGGAGGAGCTGGCGGAGGACTTTATCGACTTCGCCCCTTACTTAGGCCGCTGCCGCTTCCCCGACTGCAGCCACCGCAAGGAACCGGAATGCGCGGTGCGGAGCGCGGCGGAGGAAGGAAAGCTGGCCATGAGCCGCTACCGCTCCTACCTGCGCCTCTATGAGCTCAGCGCCCAGCACAAGGACTGGGAAATCAAGTGAAGATCCCTCGGGCGACCGCAAGGGTCGCCCCGACAGTTTATCATAATCAAGCCGCCCTTCGCATATCGTGTATGGAAATACCGAATGCGGGGGGCGGTTTGCTATGCGAAGAGGACGGTGCGGGCTGCTGGGCTTTGCCGCGGTGGGGATCGGAGTGCTGATCCTGTTGGCGCTGGTGCTGCCGTCGGAGTTCTGGTGGTTCTTTCTGGCGGCGGGACTGATCGGCACGGGGATCTGGTTCCTGCGGTGCTGCTAATACTGATATCGGATAGAAATCTCGGATTTTTTCCGGCCAGAATTGCGCCATGCTTCGTTGAAGCCCTTGACCATATATGTCCATTATGCTCTGCGGGCTTCGCCTCGCCTGACACAATTCTGTCTCGGTTTCCGACCTTTCTATCCGATATCAGGTTGAAAGGAGAAGTGCGATGCGTATTTACGTTTTTCGGCTGCCGCGATGGCTGGCGGCGCTGCTGCTGCGCTTCCGGGGCGAGGCATAGCCAGCCCGGGGGACGCATAGGCTGTACAAACAGGACAGAAAAGGAGCGACGACATGGAAATTGATCTGATCCAACGGGAGATCCCCGTCTGGCAGGCGGAGCGTCTGCCCCGCAGGCGGACGACCCTGAGCGCTGAGAGCGTGATCCCCGACACCCAGCAGGACGTGAAGTACATCCTCTCCGTCCGGGGCGACCTGCTGCTCAAGGGCAAGGACCTGAGCCCCCAGGGGGTGAGCGTCAGCGGCGAGGCCCGGGCCGCGGTGCTGTATCTGGCGGAGGACGGGGTGAGCCTGGGCACCCTGCGGCTATCCAAGCCCTTCACCCTGGACTTTGAGACGCCGGACCCGGACGAGAACGCCCTGCCCCGGCTCTCCTGGCGGCTCAGCGGCCTGGAAGCCCGGATCCTGAACCCCCGGAAGCTGGCGGCGGACTTCGCCGTGACGGCGGATCTGGAGGTCTACCGGCGGGGAACGCTCTGCCTCTCCCGGGAGCTGCCGGAGGGGGACTGGCCGGGCCTGCACCTGCAAAGGGCGGAGAAGACGGAGCTTGCCCTCACGGGAGTCTGCGAGAAGAGCTTCTCCCTGCGGGAGCAGTTTTCCTTTCCGGCGGGGAAGCCCGTGCCCGCCCAGATCGCCGGGGAGGAGATCTGCTTCCGGGTGCTGGGCTGCGAGCAGGTGGGGGACCGGGCCATCGTCAAGGGGGAGATGCGCCTATCGGTCTGGGGCCTGAGCGAGGCGGGCGACCCGGTGCGCTGCTGCTTCTCCAGCAGCTTTTCCCAGCTCATGGAGCCGGGCGGCGCCGCCATGGACCGCTATCGGGTCCGGATCGAGCCCAGCTCCGCCTGGTTCGACTTCACCGAGGCCATCGGGGGCGAGCGGATGCTGGACGCGGAGATCCACGCGGTGGCCCAGCTCTGTGTCTGGACGAGGGAGCCGGTGCAGGCGGTGACCGACGCCTACTCCACCCGGATGCCCTGCGCCTGCACGCGCGAGGCGCGCAGCCTCCTTTGCGCCCAGGAGCTCCAGAACGCCCGTCTCAGCGCGGAGGAGCGCCTGCCCATGCCGGAGGACTGCGGGGATCTGCTGGCCGTGCTGCCCCATCTGGGGCCGCCGGAGCGGGACGGCGGGAGTCTGCCCATGAGTCTGGAGCTGCTCTACCGGACCCGGGACGGGGCGCCCGCCGCGGCCAAGCGCAGCCTGGAGCTGAAGGGCAGCGCCCTGCCCGAGGGCGCGGTGGCCGGGGATGCGCTGCTGCTGAGCCTGGATGCACGGCCCGCCGGCGATACGCTGGAGGTCCGGGCGGAGGCGGAGCTGCCCTGGGAGCGGCAGGCGCGGGAGACCCTGGACTGCCTCACGGGGCTGGAGCTGCGGGAGGACCGGGCCGCGGCCCCCTCGGATCTGCCGGCCCTGACCCTGGTGCGCCCGGCAGGGGAGAGCCTCTGGGAGCTGGCGAAGACCTATCACTCCAGCGAGGAGCTGATCGAGGGCTGCAACCCGACCGGGGCGGAGCTGCTGCTGATCCCCACGGAACGGGCGTAACAGGGAAGACGCAAAGCCTCCGCTTAGCCCCCCTTGCCTGCGAGGGGGATTGCGGGCTTGCGCTGCCGGTGGCAGAAGAAGCAAGCCCGGAATTTCCGCAGCCGCGCCGTTGGCGGGCCGTCGCGAAGCAGGCCCGGGAACGG
>CACXAQ010000017.1 GCA_902765595.1 Oscillospiraceae bacterium
ACCATCAGCGGGGAGGACCACTTGTCCGCCCGCTCCATGATCTCATCGGACAGGGGGCAGAGGTTGCAGAAGACGCTGCCCAGCATCATGCACACCAGCAGGGGCGAAAAGCCCAGGGTCGCCTTCCCCAGAGGCAGCTCCAGCTTGGCCAGGGCCACGGTCAGGAACACGAAGCCGATGGTCATGGCCACCCGGTTCCGGTTGGAGTGGAAGAGCTTTTCCAGCTGGGTCAGCACCCAGCCGGCCAGGGCGCCCAGGATCAGGGAGCAGAAGATCTCCAGCAGGGGGTTCAGCACCACGGAATACACGTCCACGGCGCCGTTGCCCAGGGCCTCGGCGATGCCGAAGGACACGGCGAAGAGCACCAGGCCCACCGCGTCGTCCAAGGCGACGATGGGCAGCAGCAGATCGGTCAGGGGGCCCTTGGCCTTGTACTGGCGCACCACCATCAGCGTGGCGGCGGGGGCCGTGGCCGCGGCGATGGCGCCCAGGGTGATGGCCGCGGGCAGGCTCAGCACCGAGGGGGCCAGCAGGTGCACGATCACAAGGGCCAGGTCCACCACTACGGTGGTGATCACCGCCTGCAGGATGCCGATGACGGTGGCCTGCTTGCCGGTCTTCCGCAGTTGAGAGAGCCGGAACTCGTTGCCGATGGTGAAAGCGATGAAGCCCAGGGCCACGTCGGAAATCAGCCCCAGCCCCTTCAGCTCCTCGTAGCTGGCAAAGCCCAGGCCCGGGATGCCCAGCGCCCCGATGAGAGAGGGGCCGATCAGCACGCCCGCCACCAGGTAGGCCGTCACATCCGGCAGATGCCAGCGGCTCATCACGCGGGTCATCATCAGGCCCGCGAAGATCGCAACAGAAAGGGATAACAATTCAGTCATATGAAACACGCTCCTTTAAACAACCCCGCCATTCTACGCCTTTGCTCCCGAAAAAGCAAGAACAATCCCCGTGAAAAACGACAGGTTTTTCACGGGGATTTTGGAAGGCTTATCCAAAGCGCTTACCCCAGCTCCGCCTCCTCGGAATAGGGGTAGTCCTTCTCGATCACGATGACCTCGCCATAGTTCACCAGCATCTCCGTCACCGTCACGTGGATCACCCCGCTCTCCGGCGCCCAGTCGGGCCTGGGGAATACGAAGCGGGCGTAGTAAAGGGTGCCGGGGCCGAAGTATACGCTCTCCTCGCCCCATGCGCGGTACTGCACCGTGTCCGGGTCGATCTCCCGCCCGTCGATGGTAAAGCGCACGCTGATCACGTCCGGGGCCACGGCCTCCGGATCGTTCAGCGCCAGGGCGATGGGCGTCATGGACTCATAGGTGGTGAAGCGGAAGCAGCCGGGGAAGACGTAGTCGTCGGGCTCCATGTCCTTCGGGAAATAGCGCAGGCCCCAGCCCTGCTCCGGCGCGGGCCAGAGGCTCCGGGTCTCGGTGACCGGGCCGTCCTTCCCCTGATAGCGCAGCGTGGCCCGCAGCTCCAGCACCTCCGGCCAGGCGTCTTTTTCCTGGTACGCGTCCATGTGCTCCATGTAGAGATCCCCGGCGTCGGCCAGAGCCAGGTCCACTTCGCCCTTGGCGATGTCCTCCGGCCCCAACTCATAGACCGCCGCCTGAAGGTTCAGCTCCGGCTCCCAGAGCTCCAGCTCCACCTCTTCAAAGGCCTCCGGGGCCGTGAAGAGGAGCCTGGCGTAATGGGCGGAGGAAAAGCTGTAATACAGGATCTGGCAGTCAGGCTCCGGCGCTGGCGTGGGCGTGGGCTCGGGCGTGGATTCCGGGCTCGCCTCCGGCGCGGGCTGGGCCGTTTCTGCCGCGGGGTCCGGCACGGGCTCCGTCGGCTCCGCGGGAAGGCCCGCCGGCGTGGGGACGGAGGGGGCGACCGGCGCGGCCGGCAGGGCGCGGTGCGTCCCGGCCAGCAGCAGCACCAGCGCGGCGGACGCCGCCGCGTACAGCAGCTTTCTTTTCCGTCTCCGCCGGGCAGTCTGCTCCCCTTCCGGGGCGCTGCCGGGCGGCGGGAACTCCTCCGGCGGCGGGGTGATCTCCTCTGCCGGCAGGGGGAATTCCTCCGGCGGGGAAAACTCGTCTCGTTTCCTGTTCATGGCCGCTTTTACTGCTGATGCACGTCAAGCTGCGGGAAGGGGCACTCCACGCCCAGCTTCCGGAAGCCCAGCAGCAGGTCGTGGTTCAGAATGCGCGCGCCGGAATAGATCTTGTCTTCGGGAACCTCCGCGATGAAGCGCAGGGTCACCCCCGAGGCGCCCAGCTCCTGCACGCCCAGGTACTTGGGCGCGGAGAGCATGGTGTCCCGGTGAGCCTCCAGGATCTGCTCCATCAGGGCGGGCAGCTTCTTCTCCAGGGCCTCCAGATCCGTGGCGTATGGCACGTCGATGTTGCTGACGGCCATGGAGGCGTTGTTGGAGCGGTTGAGGATGTTTTTCATATCCGCGTTGTTGATGATCTTGATGTTCTTGCCCGGATCCTCGATGGCGGTGGTGCGGATGCCGATCTCCTTGACCGTGCCCCGGAAACCGTTGACCTCCACGATGTCGCCCACGTTGTACTGGTTTTCAAAGAGCATGAAGGTCCCCGTGACCAGATCCGCGATCAGGCTCTCGGCGCCGAAGCCGATGACCAGGGCCAGGATCCCGACGGCGGTGACAATGGTGGACAGGTCCACCCCCAGGATGGAGAGACCCCAGCACAGCACCACGATGGCCGCGATGTACTTGAGCAGACTCCGGCCCATGGTGAGCAGGGTGAGGGCCCGGTGGGATGCGGGCTTGAACAGATCCAGGATCAGCACCAGGAGGGATTCGGCCGCCAGCACGCCGAAGGCCATGGCAAAGGCCAGCGCCAGTCTGCTGCCGGTGCTCCGGGACAGGAAGTACAGCCCCGCAGCCAGCGCCGCAAACAGCGCCAGGCGGATCAGGCGCGGGATCGCGCGGGATTCTTTCATGGAAAACGCCCCTTTCTTTATCATTTTACTTTTTTATTGTATTACAGGACCGGCGCCGCCGTCAACGAGAAAGCTCCCTCAGCAGGTGCTTTTTGCAAAAAAAGCGCGGACTGAAAACGCTTTCAGTCCGCAAAACAGGGTTGTGGGATAAAGATATGAGCCGATCTTCCTTTGGAAGACCCATTGGATAAGCTGTGACCATACAGTAACGCTTCCGGGCCGATTTGTAAAGAGCGAAGGAGCACTAGTTTTGTCGAATCCGTTTTTTCGCATATTTTTATTCTCTGCGGGCACAATAAGACTGACACCACAAGTGCGAACGCCGAACGGCCGGACAGATCCGAACCGCTCTGCGTTTGAAGAGAGGAGATTGTCTTATGATCATGGACCGTATCGCGTTGGTGCTGGCCATCATCGGCGGCCTGAACTGGGGCAGCATCGGGCTGTTTCGCTTCGACCTGGTGGCCTGGCTGTTCGGCGGCCAGACCGCGACCGTCAGCCGTGTGATCTACACGCTGGTGGGCCTTTCGGCCATCTGGTGCATCTCGCTGCTGTTCCGCAGCGACGCTGTTACCGACGAATAAAACGAAACGGAAGAGCATTTGCTCTTCCGTTTCGTTTTCTGTCCGCCTTATTTGTACCGCAGCTTGGGCTTGTAAAACTCGAAGATCACCGCGTCCCGGCCCTTCTCGTTGCGGGGCTCGTGAGAGGTCCAGCCCACCCGCATGGCGCCCAGCGCCTCCGCCAGGTGCACCGGCAGCGGCCGATGGCCGATGCGGTAGGCGATAAACTGGGGCCGGGCCAGGAAGCTCAGCAGGGTGCGGCTGAGCACGAAGCCCACGGGCTTGCTGAAGCCGTCCTTCACATAATCCTGCACGGGCGCCGCCAGCTGGCCACGGACCAGATCCCGGCCATGGAAGCGGAACCAGGCCACGATCATGGGGTTGAAGCTCTCGATGCAGGCCTCGCCCCGGTAGCCCTCCAGCAGGGCGTAGGTCTTTTCGCACAGCTCCCGGTTGCTTCTGCCGTTTTTCAGCTCCACGATCAGCGGCCCCCGGCCCCGGACCAGCTCCAGCACCTCCGAGAACAGGGGGATGCGCTGATCCGTGCCGCAGAGGCGAAGCTGCTGCAGCTCTTCAAAGGTCCGCTCGTCTACCCGGCCGTGTACGCCGCAGACCCGGTCCAGGGTGTCGTCGTGGAAGACCACCACCTGTCCGTCCTTGCTGAGCTGCACGTCCAGCTCCATGCCGTAGCCCGCCTCGGCGGCCAGGCGGAAGGCCTCCAGGGAGTTTTCCGGCACGGCCTTGTCCCGGCTGTGCAGGCCGCGGTGGGCAAAATTCAGCCCGTAGAAGGGCGCCTTCTGCCGCCTGGTGGCGGCGCCGGGGGCGATCAGGAACAGGGGCGCCGCTGCGGCGGCGGCTGCGCCGATGCAAAGCATCCTTGCGGTTTTCTTGTTCATACGCGAAACCTCCTCGGATCTGTTTTTCTCTCTTATAGTTTACCACTTTATGCCATCTCCAGTCAATTTCAAAACCAAATCTTTGATAGAAAAAGGAAAGCCCCGGCTCCGAAAACCGGAGCCGGGGGAAATCAATCCGGAGGCAAAGGATCAGTCGTCGGCGCCCAGGGCCTCCAGGCCGGTGACGTTGGCGATCTTGCCGGCCTTGATGTTCTTCACCAGGGCCGTGAACACCGTGCAGCTCAGCAGGGTCAGGATGGCGGCGTAGACCGGCAGGGCCTGCCAGGCCATGGTGGCCTTCAGCACCAGACCCAGCGCCACCGGGGTGACGGTCTGGGCGGACATGCTGGCGGCATAGTAGTAGCCGGTGAACTTGCCGATCTTCTTGGCGGAGCACAGCTCCACCACCATGGGGAAGGAGCAGTTATGCACCAGGGCCATGCCGAAGCCCTTCAGCACCCACACCGCGTAGAGCAGCACCGGGAAGGTGAACTCACCGTGGGCGGCCTTCTCCGCCACCACGTCCGTGGGGCGCACGAAGCACATGATGACGAGCCCCACGAAGGTGATCATCAGGCCCATGGCGATGGTCCACTTGCGGCCGATCTTCTCCGCCACGCCGCCGGCGATGGCAAAGCCGATCACCGAGGCCAGACCGCCCAGGATGGTCAGGATCATGGTGGCGCTGGAGACGGACTTCAGATGGTAAATGACGTAGTTGCCGATGTAGGTGCCCAGGGCGTTGTCGCTCATGAACCACAGGAACTCCGCGCCCAGGATGGCCAGGAGCATGGTCCGGTTGGCCTTGGACATGGGCTTGTCGTCGTCGATGGGGGTCTCCACGGCGGCCAGCTGCTCACCCAGGGCCAGCTCGTCCTTCAGCTGCTCGGCCAGCTCGTTCTCCCGGATGGTCTTGAAGAGCACCAGGGCGGAGATGACCATCAGCACCGAGGCAATGATGAAGGGCAGCTCAATGGTCCAGATGTTCCGCTCGGCGGCGGGGGCGTTGATGTAGTTGGAGAGCACCATGAAGATGCCAAGGACCGTGGCGAAAGCGCCGCCGAAGTAGCCCATGATGTTGATGATGCCGTTGGCCTTGGCCCGCAGGGGCTTGGGGGTGATGTCCGGCATGAGGGCCACGGCGGGGTTGCGGTACATCATCATGAAGATCAGCACGATGGCCATCATGACCACCATGCCCACGATGTTGTTCATGTGGAAAAACAGGGGGATGAAGGGGAAGGCCACGGCGGACACGAAGGTGCCCACCAGGATGTAGGGCATGCGCTTGCCGATGGGGGTGCGGGTCTTGTCGGAGAGATTGCCGAAAATGGGCAGCAGGATCAGGGCGGCCAGGTTGTCGCAGGCCATGATGATGCCCACGATCCACTGGACATTCAGGATCTTCTCCGGATCGCTGGCCTTCAGCTCAGCGGAGGTCATATTGTAGAAATTGCGGGCAAAAATATCCGTCAGAAACGTGGGGCACCAGGAGTCGTAGACCTGCCAGAGCAGCAGGATGCCGAAAAAGGCGAAGCCGATGAGCGCCGTGCGCTTGTAATTGAGCTTCAATCCGCCATTCGGCGCGGTGGTTTGATCCATATTCTTCCATTCTCCCTTTCTGTGGATTTGCTGTGTTGATGGTACCTTTCATTGTATCGCAAGCGGCGGCATTTGTAAATAAAAAAACCTTCGCCCCGCCGCGAGGGGCAGGACGAAGGGAATAGATCGAGTTCGGCTTCTCACCGCTCCTTGCATTCGGGCATCAGCTCGTCGGCGATCACCCGCAGCATCTCGTCGAGCTTGCCCGCGTCCTCGGGGGAGAAGCGCTCCTTCATGCGCCGGACCACCTTCAGCTCATAGGAGGTGAGCAGATCCATATAATGATAGTATTTTTCCGACAGGATCAGATGGTACTCCCGCCGGTCCACCTGGGAGTTTTCCCGTTCCAGATAGCCTTTTTTGATCAGATTGTTGACCTTGTAGGTGGCGTTGGACTGGGAGATATTCAAAAAGTCCGCAAACTGGCTCACCGTGGGCTGGTTGAGCATTTTGATGACCTCCAGGGAGAAGGCCTCCATGGCGGAGAGGGATCCGTCCCGTTCCCGCACCAGCTCAAAGACCTTGCGGTAAAACTGCAGCTTAAATTTGTCGTAAACGTCAATAAAGCTTTTTTCCAGCATGGCACGTCCCTCCACTTTATAGTTGTTGTAATTATTGTAGTACTTTTCTTTTCGTTTGTAAATGAATGTAAATGAAAAAAACGCCTGTTTTTTTTCGTGACTAAAATGTGAATTCTCGTCCTCTTGCCGCTGGAAGCTCTTGACAAAGGACGGGACGGGTGCTATATTAGCACTCGGAACGTGAGAGTGCCAACAGTTGGAGACCGAGAGTGCTAATCCTCCCTCCCGTAAGCTGCGTAAGAGAGACGATGGGCCGCATGTGAGGACGACATGGCAATCAGTGACAGAAAAAAGAAGATCCTGGCCGCCGTGGTGGACGAATACATCCGCACGGCAGAGCCGGTGGGCAGCAAGGCCATCGCCCAGCGGGGAGAGCTGAAATGCTCCTCCGCCACCATCCGCAACGAACTGGCGGAGCTGGTGGCGCTGGGCTATCTGGAGCAGCCCCACACCTCGGCCGGCCGCGTCCCCACGCCCATGGGCTACCGGATGTACGTCAACGAGCTGATGGAGAGGCAGAAGCTGAGCCTGGAGGAGTCGGAGGAGATGAACCTCCGCCTCAACCAGAAGCTCCAGGAGCTGGACGACACCATCAAGGACGTGAGCCGCCTGGCTTCCCAGCTGACCGACTATCCCGCCCTGGCCCTGACGGCCCAGAGCTCTGTGACGGTCAAGCGATACGACCTGATCTATGTGGACGCCAACAACTTCATCATCGTCCTGATGCTCTCCTCCAACGCGGTCAAGAGCAAGCTGGTGCATCTGCCGGTCTCGGCGGATCAGGAACTGGTGCAGCGGCTCTCCACCTTGTTCAACGCCAGCTTTACCGGACTTGCCGAGGCGGAGATCACGCCTGTCAAGATCCACGCCGCCGAGCGGGCGGCGGACGACCAGCTGGGCCTCACGGCGGTGATCTCCGCCTTCGTGCTGGAGACCCTGGCCGAGGCCAACACCCCCACGGCCTTCCTGTCCGGCGAGAACCGGCTGCTGAACCAGCCGGAGTTCCGGGACCCGGACAAGGCCCATAAGCTGATGAGCTATCTCTCCGGCGGCGGCACCATCCTGCCCTCCGCTGAGGGGATGCAGCCCAGCGACGAGGTGCGGGTGCTGATCGGGCCGGAGAACGTGGCCGAGGAGCTGAAGGATTCCAGTGTGGTCATCGCCAGCTATGACGCCGGCGACAATACCCGGGGCCTCATCGGCGTGGTGGGCCCCACCCGCATGGACTATTCCGCCGTGGCCGCGAAGCTGAGCTTCCTGGCCGCCGGCCTGAGCCGCCGTCTGGGCGGCGGAGAGGCGCCCCCCGAGGGACTGCACAACAAGCTGATTATCAAGGAGATCGACGACGGACATGAACGAAGATAAAAATGAGACCGAAGAGCTGAAGGAAGAAAACGCTCAAGAGGTCCCCACGGAAGAAAAAGAGGACAAAAAGCCGGAGAAAAAGGACAAAAAGGCCGGCAGGAAAAAGGAGGACGAGCGCCTGACCGCCCTGGAGGCGGAGAAGGAAGCCCTGGAAAAGGACAAAGCCGCTCTCAACGACAAGTACCTGCGCATCTGCGCCGAGTACGACAACTTCCGCCGCCGCAGCCAGAAGGAAAAAGACAATCTCTACGGCGACATCAAGGCCGACACCGTGCAGAAGTTCCTGCCGGTCTACGACAACCTGGAGCGGGCCCTGAAGCAGGGCACCGAGGACGAGGCCTACCGCAAGGGCGTGGAGATGATCATGACCCAGTTCTGCGCCACCCTGGAGAAGCTGGGTGTGAAGAAGATCGAGAGCCTGGGCAAGACCTTTGACCCCGCCTTTCACAACGCGGTGATGCATGTGGACGACGAGGAGCAGGGCGAGAACGTGATCGTGGAGGTCTTCCAGGAGGGCTTTACCATAGGCGAAAAGGTGATTCGCTTCGCCATGGTCAAGGTGGCCAACTGAAACAAAAGCACGCGTGAACCGGCTTCGGCCGTTTCCATATAAATATTGTAAAAAATTACTGCGAATATAGGAGGAATAAAATCATGAGTAAAATTATCGGTATCGATCTTGGTACGACCAATAGCTGTGTCGCCGTCATGGAAGGCGGCGAGACCGTCGTCATCGCCAACGCCGAGGGCGCCCGCACCACCCCGTCCGTGGTAGCCTTCGCCAAGACCGGCGAGCGCATGGTGGGCCAGGTGGCCAAGCGCCAGGCCATCACCAATCCCGACCGCACCATTTCCTCCATCAAGAGAGAGATGGGCTCCAACTACCGCGTCACCATCGACAACAAGGCCTACACCCCCCAGGAAATCTCCGCCATGATCCTGCAGAAGCTGAAGGCGGACGCCGAGGCCTATCTGGGCCAGACCGTCACCGAGGCGGTCATCACCGTCCCCGCCTACTTCACCGACGCCCAGCGTCAGGCCACCAAGGACGCCGGCAAGATCGCTGGCCTGGAGGTCAAGCGCATCATCAATGAGCCCACCGCGGCGGCTCTCGCCTACGGGCTCGATAAGGAAAGCGACCAGAAGATCATGGTCTACGACCTGGGCGGCGGCACCTTCGACGTGTCCGTGCTGGAGATCGGCGACGGCGTCATCGACGTGCTGGCCACCGCCGGCAACAACCGCCTGGGCGGCGACGATTTTGACGCCTGCATCACCCAGTATCTGGTGGAGGAGTTCCGCAAGGCCGAGGGCATCGACCTGTCCAACGACAAGGTCGCCATGCAGCGTCTGCGCGAGGCCGCCGAGAAGGCCAAGGTGGAGCTGTCCAGCGTCACCACCTCCAACATCAACCTGCCTTATATCACCGCCGACGCCACCGGCCCCAAGCACCTGGACATCACCCTGACCCGGGCCAAGTTCAACGAGCTGACCCACCACCTGGTGGAAAAGACCGCCGGCCCCGTGCGCCAGGCCCTGTCTGACTCCGGCCTGCAGCCCAGCGACATCAGCAAGGTGCTGATGGTGGGCGGCTCCAGCCGGATCCCCGCCGTGCAGGACATGGTCAAGTCCCTGATCGGCAAGGAAGGCTTCAAGGGCATCAACCCCGACGAGTGCGTGGCCATCGGCGCGGCCATCCAGGGCGGCGTCCTCTCCGGCGACGTGGAGGGCATCGTGCTGGTGGACGTGACCCCGCTGTCTCTGGGCATCGAGACCCTGGGCGGCGTGTGCACCAAGCTCATCGAGCGCAACACCTCCATCCCCACCCGCAAGAGCCAGGTCTTCTCCACCGCGGCCGATAACCAGACCTCCGTGGAAGTCAACGTCCTGCAGGGCGAGCGGGAGATGGCCGCTTACAACAAGAGCCTGGGCCGCTTCCATCTGGACGGCATCGCCCCGGCCCGCCGCGGCGTGCCGCAGATCGAGGTCACCTTCGACATCGACGCCAACGGCATCGTGAACGTGTCCGCCAAGGATCTTGGCACCGGCAAGGAGCAGCACATCACCATCACCG
The DNA here is from genome assembly GCA_902765595.1 of Oscillospiraceae bacterium. GTDB lineage: Bacteria > Bacillota > Clostridia > Oscillospirales > Oscillospiraceae > Limivicinus. Next base: position 10,037 of record CACXAQ010000017.1, read on the forward strand.
CCTCCTCCAACATGTCCAAGGAGGACATCGATAAGGCCGTGAAGGAAGCCGAGATGTACGCCGCCGAGGATAAGAAGCGCAAGGAAGAGGTGGATATCCGCAACCAGGGCGACCAGATGGTCTACCAGACCGAGAAGACCGTGGCCGAGCTGGGCGACAAGCTGGGTGCCGAGGAGAAGGCCGAAGTGGAGGCCAAGCTCCAGGCGCTGAAGACCGCCCTCACCGGCACCGATTCCGCCGCCATCAAGACCGCCACCGAGGAGCTGACCCAGGTGTTCTACAAGATCAGCGAGAAGCTGTACCAGCAGGCCGGCGGCCCCCAGGGCCAGGGCTTTGACCCCAGCCAGTACCAGCAGGGCCCCCAGGGCGGTCCTCAGGGCGGTCCTCAGGGCGGCCAGGACTACTACGACGCCGACTACACCGTGGTGGACGACGATAACAACAAGTAATCCTCTCTTTTCTCTTTCCTGAACCCCGCATACCCCTTTGCCATTGAGCTGAGCTGCCCGCTCAGCTCAATGGCGCGTCATAATGATTATATGATGGCGAAAAGCCAAAGGCCTTTTCGCCGCGTCGCTTTGCGGCGCAGCAAAACAGCGCGGCTGTTTTGCCATATATTCATTGCAATGAGCATCGGGCGAATGATTCAAAGAACCATTCGCTGCCAAACCTGTAGTTTGGCAGCGAAATCAATCGATGATACGATTGATTTCGCTTTCCGATAATCATTATCCGACAGAATTGGAGAAACCACATGGCAGAAAAACGAGATTACTATGAGGTCCTGGGCGTGGCGAAGGACGCCTCGGCCGAGGACATAAAGAAGGCATATCGCAAGGTCACCAAGGCTAACCACCCGGATCTGCACCCCGGCGACAAGGAGTGCGAGGAGCGCTTCAAGGAGGCAAACGAAGCCTACGAGGTGCTGTCCGACGAGGAGAAGCGCAAGAAGTATGACCAGTTCGGCCACGCGGCCTTTGACCCCAACGCGGGCTACGGCGCCGGCGGCGCCGGCGGCTTCGGCGACTTCGGCGGCGGCTTCGGGGATCTGGGCGACCTGTTCGGCGACCTGTTCAGCGGCTTCGGCGGCTTTGGCGGCTTCGGCGGCGGCACCCGGTCCAATCCCAACGCCCCCCGTCGGGGCGACAATGTGCGCGCCCAGGTGAACATCAGCTTCGAGGAGGCGGCCTTTGGCTGCGAGAAGGAGATCACCACCGCCCGCATCGAGCAGTGCCCCGACTGCAAGGGCAGCGGCTGCGCCCCCGGCACCACCGCCGAGGTCTGCCCCGACTGCAAGGGCACCGGCTCCGTCCGCACCACCCAGCGCACCCCCTTCGGCATGGCCCAGTCCATGGGCCCCTGCCAGAAGTGCCGCGGCACCGGCAAGATCATTCACCAGCCCTGCAAGACCTGCCGCGGGCTTGGCAGCATCCGCCGCCAGCACAAGATGACCGTGAAGATCCCCGCCGGCATCGACGACGGGCAGAGCATCTCCCGGGCGGGCTACGGCAACGCCGGCGTCAACGGCGGCCCCGCCGGAGACCTGCTGATCTCCGTCATCGTCCGGCCCCACGCCATTTTTGAGCGGGAGGGCGCCAATGTGTACATGGAGCAGGAGATCAGCTTCACCCAGGCCACCCTGGGCGCGGAGCTGGAGCTGCCCACTCTGGACGGCAAGGTGAAATACACCATCCCCGAGGGCACCCAGCCCGGCACCACCTTCCGCCTGCGGGGCAAGGGCATCCCCTATCTGCGCAGCCCCTCCACCCGGGGCGATCAGTTCGTCACCGTGCGGGTGGGCGTGCCCCGGAACCTGAACAGCAATCAGAAGGAGCTGCTGCGCCAGTATGCCGCCGCCATGGGCGAGGGCGATACCGGCAAGTCCGGCGGCCTCTTCGGCAAAAAGAAAAAATAACACCGTCCTTTTCGGATCAGGAATACGGATTGCCGCGCCAGTGCAGGATGTCACTGGTGTGGCGATCCGTTTTTTTGCGTTTCTTTTTTTCTTCACAAAATTAGTTAAATTTCTTGTAATTTCTCCGGGCATCAGGTACAATACGACTTTGGAAGACTCCAAAACGCAACAGGAGGGATCCCCATGGAGGAAAAGAGAAAAAGACGCCTGGGTGACCGGCGGGACGCCCGGTGGGTCCGGGACGTGTCCGGCCTGACCACCGTGATGATGCACATCATGCCCCAGCGCACCGACGCGGAGGTCTATCTCAACGACAAGATCGACGTGACGGAGCTGCTCAAATATCTGGAGAAGAAAAACGCCCAGCACCCGGATTACAAGACCACGGTGTTCCACTGCTTTATCGTGGCCATCGCCCGCATGATCCGGGAGCGGCCCAAGATGAACCGCTTTATTCAGGGCCGCCGCATGTACGAGCGCAATGACATCAGCCTGAGCTTCGTGGCCAAGCGCCGCTTCACCGACCACGCCGAGGAGGCGCTGATGTTCTTCAACCCCACGGATGAGGACAACCTGGACAGCCTCAGCTACCGCATCGCCGGCCAGGTGAAGGAGACCAAGAAGAGCGAGCATTCCACCGGCGGCATCGACGCCACCGTGGACGCCTTTGCCAAGATCCCCCGGCTGCTGCTGATGCTGGCCATCCGCATCATCCGCTACCTGGACTTCTGGGGCGTGAATCCCAAGGCTCTCACCGACGGGGACACCAACTACTCCACGGTGCTGCTCTCCAACCTGGGCAGCATCAAGGGCCCGGCGGTGTACCACCACCTGAACAACTACGGCACCAACAGCATCATGGTCACCATCGGCACCATCCACAAAGAGGATCTGGTCATGGAGGACGGCTCCCGGCAGGTCCGGGACGTGGTGGAGATCGGCGCGACCCTGGACGAGCGCATTGCCGACGGCTTCTACTTTGTCCGGAGCCTGAAGCTGGTGAAACACATCTTTGCCCACCCCGAGCTTCTGGATCAGCCTATCGGCCAGCCCAGCGGCTTTGACTTTCAGTGAGTCCCACTATTACATAGAAGACGAGGAAGTACGACATGGAAAAGATTACTGCCAAGACCCCGTGGGAGCCGTGGATGGGCCAGGTGCCCATGCACCTGGATTATTTTCAGGGCTCCATGTTTGAGGCCGTGGAGAACATGGCCAAAAAGTACCCGCAGAACATCGCCTTTACCTTTATGGGCCGCTCGGTCCTGTATCCCGACATGATCCGGGAGACGGAGCGCTGCGCCAAGGCCCTGAAGGCCCTTGGCATCCAGGAGGGGGACAAGGTCACCATCGCCATGCCCAACTGCCCCCAGGCCATCTATCTGTTCTACGGCGTCAACCGCATCGGCGCCATCGCCAACATGATCCACCCCCTCTCCGCCGAGAAGGAGATCGAGTTCTACCTGAACGTGTCCGAGAGCAAGACGGCCATCACCCTGAACCAGTTCTATCAGAAGTTCGCCAACATCCTGCCCAACACCGGCGTGGAGCACCTGGTCATCGCGAACATTGCCGACGCCCTCTCTCCCGTGATGAAAGTGGGCTTCGCCCTCAAGAACGTGATCGACCCCATCTCCAAGGCCTTGAAAAAGCACACCAGGCCCCAGTTCCTGCCCAGAATCCCGAAAAACGCCCCCAAGGTGGTGCTGTGGAAGGACTTTCTGGCGGGGGCGGAGACCCTGCGGGGCGAGTACGCGGTCAAGCGCACGGGCGAAGACCCGGCGGTCATCCTCTATTCCGGCGGCACCACCGGCACCACCAAGGGCATCGTCCTCACCAACCTGAACTTCAACGCCCTGGGCCAGCAGGTCATCGCCGCCAACCCCATCTTTACCCCCGGCGACAAGATGCTGGCCGCCATGCCGCTGTTTCACGGTTTCGGCCTGGGCGTGTGCGTCCACACCATGCTCTCCCAGGGCGGCCGCTGCATCCTGATCCCCCAGTTCACCGCCAAGACCTACGCTAAGGATCTGATCAAGCACCGCTGCAACTTCATCGCCGGCGTCCCCACGCTGTATGAGGCTCTGCTGCGGCTGGACACCATGGAGGGCGCGGATCTGAGCTGCCTGAAGGGCGTGTTCTCCGGCGGCGACAGCCTCTCCATCGAGCTGAAGAAGAAGTTCGACAAATTCCTGGCCGAGCACGGCGCCACGATCCAGGTGCGGGAGGGCTACGGCACCACCGAGACCGTCACCGCCTGCTGCCTGACCCCGCTGACCAAGGCCAAGGAGGGCAGCATCGGCATCCCCTTCTCCGACGTGTACATCAAGATCGTGGAGCCCGGCACCGACCGGGAGCTGCCCTACGGTCAGGAGGGCGAGATCCTGCTGGCCGGCCCCACGGTGATGAAGGAATACATGAAGCATCCCGAGGAGACGGCCCAGACCCTGCGCCGTCACGCCGACGGGCTTACCTGGGTCTACACCGGAGACCTGGGCGTCATGGACGAGGAGGGCTTCATCTTCTTCAAGGGCCGGGCCAAGCGCATGATCATCTCCTCGGGCTACAACGTCTATCCCGCCCAGATCGAGAACATCCTGGACGCCCACGAAAAGGTGCAGATGAGCTGCGTCATCGGCGTGCCCGACTCCTACAAGATGCAGAAGGTCAAGGCCTTCGTGAAGCTGGCCGCCGGGGTCCCCGCCAACGAGGAGACCAAACAGGAGCTGCTGGACTACTGCCGCAAACACATCGCCAGGTACGCCATGCCCTATGACATCGAGTTCAAGGAGGACATGCCCAAGACCCTGGTTGGCAAGGTGGCCTACCGGGTGCTGGAGGAAGAGGAGCTGAAGAAGCTCCGGGCCGCCAGCTGAGCACACAGGAAAAAGAATAACAAAGCTGCCCCGTCTGCTGTTTTGAACAGCAGACGGGGCAGCTTTGCTTCAGGAAAAGTTTATTCCTGTTTCTTCTTCCGGAAGACCAGGAGCTTGGAGATGATATAGTTGCCCACCACCACGAACACGGCGGAAACCACCGTGGCGATATAGGTGCTGATCCCCAGCACGTTCACCAGCAGCAGGTTCAGCAGCCAGCCCAGCAGCATGGTCAGCAGCCGTGAGCCCACGAAGCTGCCCGCCTCGGCCAGAATGTTGGGGTTCTTGCTTTGAAACACCCACTTGCGGTTGGTGGGGTAGGCGAAGGCGATCCCGGCGGCGTTTTCCACCACGGAGAGGATGGTGTTCTGCGCTACCGTGGGTGCAGACGTGCCGCCGTAAAAGGCAAAGTTCCAGAGAAACTTGGCCGCCCAGGACACCAGGGTGGTGAGCCCGCCCACGATCAGATACACCAGGATCTCCCGGTGCTTTTTGCAGAAGTCCCGGAGCTTTTCGATCATGCTTCCTCCTCCCCGCCGCAGGTGCGGGAGATGATGTACCGGGGCCGGCCCTTCAGCTCCTCATAGATCCGGGCGATGTAAAAGCCGATGATGCCCAGGGAGATCATGATGAGGCTGCCGGTAAAGAGCAGCAGCAGGATCACCGTGGTAAAGCCCCCGAGGGCTACGCCGGCGAGCTTCTGCGCCAGGGCCACCACGCCGAAGACCACCGCGGTGACGAGCATGAGAATGCCCAGGACGGTGACGATCTGCAGCGGGGCGGAGGAGAAGGAGCCGATGTTGTTGATGGCGTAGCGGATCAGGGCGCGGGTGGACCACTTGCTCTCTCCGGCGGGGCGTTCCTGCACCCGATAGCGGACAGCGCAGCGTTTGAAGCCCACCCAGAAGCTGAGAGCCCGGAAAAAGACCTTGCGCTCCGGCATCCGGTTGATGGCGTCCACCACCTTCCGGTCCAGGAGCTTGAAGTCGGAGGAGTCGGCCATGTCCATGCCGGTGGCCCGGCTGATGAGCCCGTAAAAGGACCTGGCGGCAAAGCGGTGGAGCCCGGTCTCTTCGCCCCGGTCCTCCTTGATGCCTTCCACTACCTCGTAGCCCTCCTCCCAGAGCTTGAACATCTCCGGGATCTTTTCCGGCGGGTGCTGCAGGTCGCAGTCCATGATCACGCAGCAGTCGCCCCGCGCCCGCTCCAGCCCGGCGAACATGGCGGCCTCCTTGCCGAAGTTGCGGCTGAAGTGCAGGCCGGCGACGCGCCTGTCCTGCCGGCTTGCCGCCTCGATCTCGGCCCAGGTCTTATCCCGGGAGCCGTCGTCCACGAACAGCAGCTCATGGTCGATCCCGGCGCCGTCCAGCACCCGGGTAAGGGCCTGCACAGTCAGAGGGATCATGGCCTCTTCATTATATGCGGGAATGATCACGGAGAGCATGTCCTGACCTCTCTTTCTCTCGGCTTGCGCGGGAGCTTACTGTTCTCCGCCCTTGCCCTCGTTTTCCGTGGCGTCCACCACGGCGTCAAAATCGTCGATCTCTTCGGAGATCTCCACTTCGATGTCCTTTTCTGTGCTGAGCGCGTCCTTCAGCTCCCGCACCTCCTGATCCTTGGCCTTCACGTCGTTCATCAGGGCCTCTGCCTGGGCGAAGAGCGGGACGAAAACGCCCTCGGGCTTCTCCCGGTTCTGCTCAAAATAGAGCTTGCCGATCTCGGTGTAGACCTTCTTGAGCTCGTCGGCCTGGCTGTTCATGGAGAGGGTGAGCCGGGCGATGCGGCTGTAGGCCTTGGCCCGATCCGCGCCCTGCTGATAGACTTCCTTCACGCCGCTGCTTTCCACGGCGTCCCTGGCCTTGTTGACCAGCGCTCCCAGAAATTCCATATAATCTGCCATAATGTTCCCTCCTGTTTATGATTCTTCCTGTTTTTCTTCTTTGCCGCCTGCCGGCTCTTCAGCAGCGGCCCGGTTGACGTAGAGCTTTTCGGCCGGGTGCGCCTTTCCCCGCTGGATCAGCAGCAGCGCTCCGGAAATGATCACCAGTACAATGCTCAGCGCCTGGGACACCCGGATCCCCGTGTGCCCGATGTACAGACTGTCGGTCCTGAGCCCCTCGATCCAGGCGCGGCCCAGGCCGTACCAGAGGAAGTACAGCAGCGTTGTCTGCCCGTCGTACTTCCGCTTCCCCTTCTTGCCCCAGATGACCAGGAAGAGGAGCCCGACCAGGTTCCACAGACTTTCATAGAGAAAGGTGGGGTGGACGTAGATGGTGTTGCCGGAGGGATCGGTGAGCCCCATGCGGCAGAAGATCTCCGTGGGGGCGCCGAAGGCCTCCCGGTTCATGAAATTGCCCCAACGGCCGATGATCTGACCGATCAGCAAACCGTATACCGTCACGTCCAGCATGGCCGGGACGGGGATCTTTTTATGCCGGCAGACCAGCAGGATGGCCAGGATCCCGCCGATGATGCCGCCGTAGATGGCGATCCCGCCCTCCCAAACGGCAAAAACGGAGGCGGGGCGGCCCACGAACTCATCCAGCCGGAACAGCACATAGTAGATCCGGGCGCAGAGGATGGACAGGGGGATCAGCAGGATCACCATGTCGTAAAAATCATCGGCCTTGATGCCGAAGCTCCGGCTGTGGCGGGCGCAGTACAGGATGCCCAGCAGAAAGCCCAGGGCGATCAGCACGCCGTAAAAATAGATCTTGTGACCGAAAAGGGTGAAATAGGCCGGGGGATTCAGCCCGAAGATCCCCAGGAAGGGGAAGCTGATCTCCGACTCCCGCTGGATGGTCTGGATGAATTCCTCCTCCAGTGCCACCAGCCCCGTGGTGATAGACAGCATTTCAGGTTCTCCTTGGTTCAATGATAGACAGTGCCAGCCGCTCCGGTCGAAGCTCCTGCCGGAGAAAGGCCTCGCATTCCTGTCGGGTGACGCTCTGCAGCAGCTCCGTGGCGTCCAGAGCGCAGTAGCCGTCGAACAGACCCTCCACCAGAGCGATGCAGACGTTTTCAAAATCCTCCAGGCCCCGCAGGCGCGCGCCCAGGGAGGCGCGCTTGGCCCGATCGAAGCGAACGGGGTCCAGCCCGTCCCGCTCCACACGGCTGAGCTCGTCCTCCAGCGCCCGCAGGACGCCCTCCGGGTCGCTGCTTTCTCCGCCGATCAGCAGGGTGCCGGCCCCGGCGACGTACTCGATCTCGGCGTCGAAGTCCCGGTTCAGCAATCCCTCGGCGTAGAGCTTGTTGTAAAAGTCCGAGGACGCGCCCACCAGCAGCCGCAGAGCCAGGGAGGAGATCAGCCGCTGCCGCAGCGCAGGCTCTCCCCCATCCGCGGGGCGGATCTTTGCGCCGATGAGAAATTGCGGCGCGGAAATGTCCATCTGCTGCCGGTGGATCCGCTCCAGGGGCAGGGGCGCCTCCGGCTCGCCGAAGTCCGCCGTGGGAACGCTGCCCGACTCCTGACTCAGCTCCTCCCGGGCGATGCGGGCGATCTCCTCCGGGTCCACGTCGCCCTCCACGCACAGGCACATGTTGCAGGGGGCGTAGAAGACCTTGTGGCAGTCGTACAGGGTCTGGGCGGTGATTTGGGCGATGCTCTCCACCGTGCCCACCACCCGGTCCCGGATGGGATGGGAGGCGTAAAGCTGGCGGAGCAGGTTGTAGTACACGGCGCTGCCGGGGCTGTCCTCGCCCATCCGGATCTCCTGGCCGATGATGCCCTGCTCCTTCTGCACCGTCTCCTCCGTAAACCAGGGGGTGGAGACGAAGTGCAGCAGCAAGCGGAGATTCTCCTCGAAGCGCTCGGTGCACTGGAAGTAGAAGCAGGTGATGCCCTCGGAGGTGAAGGCGTTGGGGTCGGCGCCGTTTGCGGTGAGCACGTCCACAGCGGTGTCGCCGTTTGGCAGGTCGAACATCTTGTGCTCCAGGAAGTGGGCCACGCCCGCCGGGGTGTCCACGGTCCGCCCGTCCACGGTGAAGCGGCGGTGGGCGCCGCCGTAATTGGCCGCAAACACGGCGTAGCGGCTGCGAAAGCCCTTCTTGGGGATCACCCGCAGGCGCAGGCCGTTGGGCAGGGTCTCGCTGTATAGGGTTTCCCCGATGTGGGGATAGGCTTTATTCTCCATCCTCATCCTCCGGCTTTCCGCCCTTCAGGAAATAGATCAGGTCGCAGTCCACGCTCCGGGCGATGCGCACCACGTCCTCCTTCGTCACGTCTTCCGCCAGCGCGGCCAGCTCCAGAGGGCCGTATTCCAGCCCGTCCAGGGTCTGGGCCAGGAGGAAGCCCTCCAGCTCGCCCTGGCTGTCGGTCATGGCCCGCAGGTCCGAGGCCACGCCCGCCCTGGCGGCGCTCAGCTCCTCCTCGGTGATCTCGCCCCGGCGCATGGCCTCCAGCTGGGCAAAGATCTCGTCCCGGGCCGGCTCCAGCTTGTCAAAAGCAATGCCCGAGGACACCAGCAGCAGGCCCTTGTGGGTATCCGCCAGGGACCCGGCGTGGTAGCACAGCTGCAGCCTCTCCCGGACGTTGCGGAAGAGCTTGGAGCTGGTCCCGCCGCCGTAGACGGCGTTGAAGACCAGGATGGCGGCCTGGTCCGGGTCCTCCATGCAGTCCCCCAGGCGCCAGCCGATCACCAGGTTTCCCTGGTTCACGTCCAGCTCCTCCTCCACGAAGCGGGGCCGGTCCTCCAGCGCGTTCATGCGCAGGTCCGTGCCGATCTCATAGTCGATCTCGCCCCGGGGCAGGGTGATGAGCGCGTCCCGCAGGGCGGCGCGCAGCTCCTTTTCGGCGGCGCGCCCGCAATAGAAGATCTCCACCGGGCTCTGCTGCAGCAGCGTGTGGTACTGCTTGGTGAGCTTTTTGTAGTTGATGGCCTCGCATTCGTCCTCGCCGCCAAGCCGGCTCACCGCAAAGTCCTCGCAGCAGCACATCTCCTCCACACAGCGGCTCAGCGCGTAGGAGGACTTGTAGTTGACGCGGCTGCGGATCCGATCCAGCAGCTTCTCCTTCTCACTGTCCACGTACTGGGGCAGCAGCAGCCCGCCCCGGGTGGCCGGCGCCAGCAGCAGCTGGCCCAGCAGCTCCGCCGCGTCATGCAGCACGTTCTGCCCGCCCGGGAGGAATTCCCCCTCCGGGATGCTGGCGTAAAAGCCCAGGCACTGGATCTCTCCGATCTTGCGGACCGCCGGCTCCACAGCCGTGCCGTAGAGCTCCTCCATCCGGGCGGAGAGCGCCTCCATATCCGGGAACCGGGCGGTGCCCCGGCGGAGCACATAGGGGATCAGCGCGTTCATGGCGGCCGTCTCCCGCTTGAGCTGGGTCAACAGACTCAGGCTCAGGCAGGCGGTCTTGAATTTTTCCGAGCGCAGGTGGTTGAGCCATACGCCCGGCAGGATCTCGGACCTTGTCAGCTCCATAGGGCACCTCCGATGAATTTTATCACATTATTATACCATATCCGGCGGACAAAGAAAAGAGCGAAACGCGAAAAGACGCGCCGGGGAAAGCCGATCCCGGGGCGTATCGCCCCGGGATCCTCAGTTCGGTTCTACAGGGCGGGCATAGGGCTCCCCGTCCACGGAGACGGCGCCGTTTTCGGCGTGGATGGTCCGGCCTTTCCACACCGCCGTCCAGGTCTCCGGCCCGGGGCTCACCGTAAGCGCCCCGTCCCGCAGACGCAGTCCCAGCAGGTCCTCCGCGGCGATGCGGAAGAACCAGCCCGCGGAGCCGGTATACCAGGTCCAGCCGGCCTCACCCTCGTGACCGGGGGCGGCGCTCACGTCGGCGGCCAGTACAAAAGGCTCCGCTTCCCAGCGCTCCGGGTCGTGCTCCTCCGGCAGCAGCAGCCGCAGCAGGCCCAGGGCCTCTTCCCGCCGACCCTGCCGGAAGCAGGCCCGGATCAGCCACAGGGCTCCGTGGGTGTACTGCCCGCCGTTTTCCCGCCAGCCCCGGCCATAGCCCACAATGCTGCCGGGACTGCGCTCTCCTTCGCCGTAGGGCGGGTCAAAGAGCTTGAGGATGCCGTGTTCCCGGTCCACCAGGCGCGCAAGCACCGCGTCCACGGCCGCCCGGGCGTGCTCCGGATCTGACCAGGGGCTCATGGCGGCAAAGGCCTGGGGCAGCAGGTCGATCCGCTCCTCCCCGCCCAGGGGCTCGCCGTCGGCCCAGTAGCCTCGGGCGTACCAGCGCCCGTTCCAGGATGCTTCCGCCGCCCGGCCCGCTGCCTCGGCGGCAGCCTGATACCGCTCCGCCCCCGGCTGGCCCAGCCGGTCCAGCAGCCGGGCAAAGCGGCCGGCGCAGAGGGCCAGGAACCAGCCCATCCACACGCTCTCCCCGTCCACGGCGTCCAGCGCGTCGTTCCAGTCCCCGCTGCCGAAGCGGGGCAGTCCGTGGGGGCCAACGCCCCGGGCAAGGCAGCAGTCCAGAGCCGCCCGGGCGTGCGCCAGCACCGATGCCGCGGGAGCGGGCTCGGGCGTCTCATAGCGGTTATGCTCGTGGGGGGCCAGGGGCGCGGAGGCGCAGAAGGGCTCCTCCCGGACGCAGAGACCCAGGTCGCCGGTGGCTTCCACATATTCGCACAGCGCCCACACCAGCCACAGCAGGTCGTCGGCGCAGCGGGTTCGCACGCCCTTGTCCCCCTCGGGCTGGGGGTGCCACCAGTGCATCACGTCTCCCTCCCGGTACTGGTGCCGGCAGGCGTCCAGGATCCGCTCCCGGGCGTAGCCCGCGTCCAGCAGCAGGAGATTGACCGCGTCCTGGAGCTGGTCCCGGAAGCCGTAGGCCCCGGCGCTTTGGTAGAGGCTGCTGCGCCCCATCAGGCGGCAGGCCAGCGTCTGGTAGGCGGCCCAGTGGTTCAGATAGCGGTCCAGCGGCCCGATCCCGGTCTCGATCCGCAGATCTCCCAGCAGCCGCTGCCACTGGGCCCGGGCGTCCGCCCCCGCGGAGAGGGCCGCGCCGGGACGGAGGAGCTGGCGCAGCTCCGCCTCGCTGCAGCAGCCGCAGCCCAGCACCGTCAGCTCTTCCCCCTCCAGGCGCATGAGCATGGCGGGGGGCGTAAAGTCCGTCCGGCAGGTGCAGGGACTGCCGCTGCCGGCCAGGAAGCTGAGGCCCTCCCGGCCGCTCTCCGGGTTTTCCGCCCGGAACAGACCGTCGGCGTAGCGGCAGGTGAGAGAGCTGGCGTCCCCCGGACCCAGCACCGGCTCCAGCAGCCACTGGACCGTCAGGCCCTCCGCGCCGCGGAGGATCAGCAGCCGGGTGTCCTGCCAGGGCGGGATCAGCGCCTCCGTCACCAGCGTGCGCCCGGGCAGCCGCTTCTCCCAGCGGGCATAGCCCGGGGCGAAGCACACGCTGCAGGGATAGCCGTCGTTGGCCGCAAAGAGGCTCACGGCCTTTCCGTCCAGCTCTACCCAGAGCAATTCGTGCCCCCCGGTGCCCCGCAGGTCCGTCATGGGCGGCACCAGGCGCAGCTCCCGGGCGTTCTCCAGCCAGAGGGCCGAGAGCCCGCAGTCGGAGACGATGGCCCCCAGGCGCCCGTTGGAGAGCACATGCTGCCAGACCCGCCCCGGCAAAGGCCCGGGGCCGAAGCAAAAGCTCCCGTCCTCCCAGCGGTGGGGCGGGACGGCGCCCGGATCCCTGGGCTCGCTGAGGCGGGGCCTCTCCGCCGGGGAAAAGCGCCAGAGCGGGTCCCCGATGCTGACGGAGGCGCGGCTGCGCAGCAGCTCCTCCGCCGCCCTTGGGACAAAATGCACGCCGCCCCGGGCGCCCAGCAGCGCCTCCAGCCCCCAGCCCTCCAAAAGCTGGGAGATCTGACGGCGCAGAGGCTGGCGGTACTCCCCGGCCTCATCGCTGAGATACACAAGCTCCGCCTCCTGGCCGCAGCTTTTCAGCAGCAGGAAGCGCCGCAGCAGGGGCAGGGCCTCGGCTGCCTGCCCGTCGCAGACCAGCAGGGGCAGATCCCCGGAAATGGCATAGGGCCACAGATCCCGCCGGGGCGCCGCCGCATAGAGAGGCCGGTGCAGCAGGGGCAGCAGCCCCATGGCCGCGCCCACCTCCTGCCCGCTCATGCCCAGGCGCTGGGCAAAGGCCCCGGTCAGATCCGCCCGGTCCCGGGAGTCCAGGATCTGCCTGGCGCCTGTCAGTGCCGCTTCCCGGTTCCGCCCCAGGCACAGGGCAAAGCACAGCTCCCGGGTCTCCCCGGCCTGCAGCTCCAGGGGGACCGTCAGCGCGCAGAGGGGCGCATCCTCCACCCGGGCGGGGGCGTCAGAGGCGAGGCAGAGCCAGAGAGGTCCCTGCTCACCCCGGGGGAGCCGGTGCATCAGCAGGGCGTTTTTGCCCTTCTCCGTCTCGATCCCCAGCTCCCAGTAGGCCGGGTGTGCGGCGTAGTCCGCCCAGCGGGCCAGAATGGGCCGCAGGGAGAACGAGAGCTGGCCCGCACCGCTGCGAAGTGCCTGAAGGCGCAGGCGGCGGGCCTCCCCCGGCTCCGCTGCCGCGGCGCTGATCTCGGCGGAGCAGAGCAGCCCGTCCCGCTCCCGGGTCCAGAGCCCCCGGTTTTCCGAGAGCTCCCAGCGCTCCGCCTCAGAGAGCAGGGGCCTGCGGACGCCGCCCCAGAGAAGCTCCAGCCCCGGCCCTTCCTCCGTCAGGGTGGGGGAGCCGTAGACCGTGCGGCCCAGGAAGGCCGCGTGGGTGCTGCCCTTGCTGGAGAGCAGCAGCTCGTAGCTGCCGTTGGTGAGCAGGCAGCGCCGCTCGTCCCAGTCTTCCGCGCCGCCCTGGATCGACCAGCGCAGGTCCTGCATCCGGGACGGCTTTTCCGGCGCCCGGGTCAGATCCCGGCGCAGCACCGCCCCGGCGTCCGGCAGCCGCTCCCGCAGCAGGGGCTGAAAGGCCGCCATGGCGGGATCCAGCAGGAACCAGCGGCGCACCACCCCGTCGCAGAGGGCGTTGGCGGCTGCCAGCACGCTCATGCCCACGTGGTGGGCCATGGTGCAGCGCACACAGGCCCCGTCCTCCTCCCGGCAGCGCTCGGGGGTGAAGTCCAGCGCATCAAAGAAGCCGTGGCGGCCCAGGGCCCCGCAGCGCTCGAAGAGCCGCAGGTCGTTCACCGCTCCCTGGGGGTCGATGGCCAGGGCCAGAAAGGCGGCGTAGGGCGCGGTCACCAGGTCCGTGTCCTGGCCCCGCTTCAGGGCCAGATCCCCGCATCCGTTGGCCTTATAGCGATAGGTGAGGGCCGGGTCCAGGGCGTAGTAGGCGCTCTCCGAAATGCCCCAGGGCTTGCCGGGGAAGCGGCGGCGTTTTTGCACATACACGCAAAAGCGCGCGCTCTCCTGCAGCAGACTTCCAGGGCAGTAGGGCAGAAACAGCGCCGGCATCAGGTATTCGAACATGGTGCCCGTCCAGCTGGCGAGGCCCCGGTAGCCGTCCTTCTGGAGCTGGGCCCGGCTCAGCCGCTGCCAGTGCTTCTTCGGCGCCTGGCCCTGGGCCAGGGCCAGGTAGCTGGTGAGCATGGCCTCGCTTGCCATAAGGTCGTACCAGCCCCCCACGCCCCGCTCCTTTTCCGTGTCGTAGGAGATATAGAAGAGTCCCCGGCTCTTGTCATACAGCAGGGAGAAGTCCATCTCCCCGATCAGCCGGTCGAGCCTGGCCGCAAGCTCTCCCTCGCCCCATTCCGTCAGGGCGCCCCGGACCGTGAGGAGCGCCGCGCAGAGATTGCCGCTGTCCACGGTGGAGACAAAGGCCGGCAGCAGCGGCGAAAGACTCCGGGTATCGTACCAGTTGTAGAAATGCCCCCGCCAGCGGGGCATCCGCTCCAGGGCGGCGGTGATGGCCTCGATGCGGTCAAGTGCCTCCTCCCGGGAGATCAGCTCCAGGGCCCGGGCGGCGGCTGCGGAGGCCATGGCCAGCCCCATGTTGGTGGGAGAGCTGCGGTGGGCCAGGCCCACCGGCGGCTGCTCCTGGTAATTATCCGGGGGCAGACCGTGATCCTCGGCACCGCAGAAGTCCCGGTAGTATTGATAGCTCTTCCCCGCGGCCTCCCGGAGATAGTCCCGGTCGGCGGCGGAGAGCTGGGCTTCCCTGCGGGCCGGCAGGGCCAGAGCAAAGGCCGTGATCGGAGAGAGCAGCCACAAAAGCCCCGCCGAACGGCCCAGAATAGAGGGCGAAAACAGCAGCAGATACAGCCCCGACAGCGCAGCCGGCCAGAAAGCCAGCACGTGGGCCCATAGCCCGCCCTTGCCCTGCTCCGCCTGGGCGGCGGTCTGCCACTGCAGCAGCTTCCGGTGGGTCACGGTCATCCGCCACAGGGCGGTGAGCGCCGCCGTCAGGCAGATCCAGGCCTCATAGGGCAGCAGCCACAGCCGCAGGAAGGTCTGCACGATGGCGCCGCCCACCCCGGTCAGCACCCGGGAGAAACGGCGCAGCCGCAGCTTTTCCCGCTGCTGCAGGCTCCCTTCGATGAGGGAGAGCGTCAGCCGGTCCAGCAGCGCCAGCAGCGCCGCCCAGGCCGAGACGGCCAGCGGCTCCCCCGGCAGCAGAAAGCCCGCCAGGATGGCGAACAGCGTCATGGGCGGCAGCAGGCTCCGGCGCAGGCTGTCAAACAGCCGCCAGCGCTCGATCTCCGGCAGGTCCCGGCAGAAGAGGAAGGGCAGGTTCTGCCAGTCGCCCCGCACCCAGCGGTGCAGACGCTTGAAGTAGCTCAACGGGCGGGCAGGGAAGGCGTCGGCAAAGGCCGCGTCTCCCAGAAAACCGCCCCGCAGCAGCGCCCCCTCCACCGCGTCGTGGGA
Source organism: Oscillospiraceae bacterium (assembly GCA_902765595.1). Classification (GTDB taxonomy): domain Bacteria; phylum Bacillota; class Clostridia; order Oscillospirales; family Oscillospiraceae; genus Limivicinus. The sequence continues at coordinate 25,607 of CACXAQ010000017.1, forward strand.
CAGGGTCCGCCCGGGCTTTACCCGCTCCCCGGTACAGCGCAGCAGGGCACGGGCGTCCAGGATGCCCTTGCCCGCAAAGCCCCCGCTGCCGAAGGCGTCCATATAGAGTTCCCCGCAGAGCCCCCCGTAGGGGTCGCTGCCGCCCACCCCGGCGAAAACCAGCGCGAAGTCCGTGGCGGTGGCGCTTTGAAGCTCCGTGTCCATCCGGGGCTGCAGAACCCCGTGGCCCCCGATGACCACTCCGGTCCTCTCGTCGAGCCGGGGGCGGTTCAGCGGGTGGAGCATGGCGCCGATCAGTTCCCCCGCGGCGCCGGGATAGATCCGGGTGTCGCTGTCCAGGGTCAGGAGATACCTTGTTCCCGTAAGCCGCGCCTGATCCCCGGTCACATTCAGCGCGCTTTTCTCCCCGCAGCACAGGCGGGCCAGCTCCAGCAGAGCCCCCCGCTTGCGCTCGAAGCCCGCCCAGCACTCGCCGTTAAAGCTGCGGGCGCGGGTAAAGAGGAAAAATCCCCCGCCGTAACGGGTGTTCAGCGCCTCGATCCCCGCACGGGCCGCGTCCAGCACGGCCTTGTCCCCGGGGACAGTCTCCGTCTCCGCCTCCGGCAGGTCCGCAAGCAGGCCGAAGAGCAGGTTCTCTCCCTCGCTGCGGCTGGCCATGCGCAGCTCCTCCAGCCGGCGGCACTGGGCCAGGGCCCCATCGGAGTCGGTGAGCAGCACGGAGATGACGCAGACGGTCTTTCCCTCGGGCGGGACCCCCTTTTCCATGTCCATCCGGGGCAGCCGCCGGGGCGGGCACAGCCGGGAGAGCAGCAGATCCAGGGCGCCCTTGACCAGCTGGGATACCGGCAGCAGGAGCAGCAGCGCCGCAGCCGCTCCGCCGAGGGAGAAGGCGATCAGCAGCGTGAGCAGCAGCGTTGCCAGCACGTTTGCCGCAATGTAAAGCCTTGCCCGGGCCTGGCCCGGCTCCTGAAACAGGAAAAAGCCCAGGTGCCGCCCCTCGCTCTTTGCCGCCCGGACGAGCCTGTGGGCGCAGACCTGCTCTTCCAGCCCCTCCTTGCGGGCGCGCTCCGCCACCCGGCGCAGATAGTCCTGCCGGGTGGCGGCGTCCATCCGGGGATAGTCCCCGCTGGGGTCGGCGCAGAGGATGGCGTGGGTCAGATCCGCCCCGGTGAGCAGGGGCTCGGTGTCCAGCACGGAGAAGAGCCGCAGGGTGGTGAAAAGCGCCTCCAGCGGCGCGGTGAAGCGCTCCGGCCGGGCGCTTTTCCGCAGATCCGCGCACACCGCCGCCATCTCCTCCAGCACCGCCGCCCGCAGGGCCGCCGGAAAGAGCTGCAGCTCCGAGCGCCGCAGGGGGGTGACGCTCTGAAACCCGTCCAGGAACAGGCGGCAGCGATCCTCGTTGACCAGGCCTTTGCCCGCCAGCACCAGAGACCGGGCCAGAGACACGATCAAAAGCCCCTCGCCGCAGCGGCGCAGATGCCCGGCGCGGGAGAAGTCTCCGGCGGCGGCAAGCTGCTCCCGCCGGGCCATCCAGGCGTTGTCCAGCAGCCACTCCCAGGCAGCGGGGATCTTCTCCTCCGCCTGGCTGCGGCGGCGGAGCAGCTCCCGGCAGCGGCGGATCTCCCGGCCGCAGCGGCGCAGGACCGGCAGGAAACGGGTCCCTCCACATTCGCCCCGGGGCAGAAGGAGCCTGGCCGCCGAGGCGGCATAGGCGGAGAGATCCTCGTTCTCCACAAAGGGGGCGTTCAAAATATTGTCCATGCGTTTCTCCTTTTTCCTATCGGCAATTCAGGAATATGGATCATTTTTCCCCGAGTGGTAAATTCTATTCTCAACGGGCTGTTAAGAAAAAACACTTGACAGCCCGGGGGGAATGGTGTATAGTCTGTGAAGCTGATTTCCTTGACAGGGGGCGAGACCGTGAACGATGGCAGATTGATGCAGTCCATGCTGCTGGATTTTTACGGTGAACTCCTGACAGAGAAACAGCGGGAGTGCTACGACCTGCACTACAATGAGGACCTCTCTCTTTCCGAGATCGCCGAACAGAGCGGCATCTCCCGCCAGGGCGTGTGGGACAATATCCGCCGCGCCGAGGCGGCGCTGAAGGAGATGGAGGAGAAGACCGGCCTGATCCGCCGCTTTACCGAGACCCGACGGGGTCTGGAGACCCTGCGGGGCCTGATGGCGGAGATCGGCGGACTCACCGAGGGCAGGGCGAAGGAGTTGGCCCAACGAGCCGTGGAAACAGTGGAAACGCTGTTGGAGTGAGAGAATATGGCATTTGAGAGCTTATCCGACAAACTGAATGCCGCGTTCAAACGCCTGCGCGGCAAGGGAAGGCTGTCGTCCTCCGACGTGAAGGAGGCCATGCGCGAGGTGCGCATGGCGCTGCTGGAGGCGGACGTCAGCTACAAGGTGGTCAAGGACTTCACCAAAAAGGTCACCGACCGGGCTGTAGGCGCCGACGTGCTGGAGGCCCTGAATCCGGCCCAGATGGTCATCAAGATCGTCAATGAGGAGCTCTGCGCCCTCATGGGCGGCCAGAACCAGAAGCTGAACATCTCTTCCAAGAGCCCGAGCGTTGTGATGCTGGTGGGCCTGCAGGGCGCGGGCAAGACCACCAACGGCGCAAAGCTTGCCGGCTACATGCGCCGCCAGGGCAAGCGCCCGCTGCTGGTGGCCTGCGACGTGTACCGCCCCGCCGCCATCAAGCAGCTGGAGACCGTGGGCGCCCAGTTGGACATCCCCGTGTTCCAGATGGGGCAGATCGACCCGGTGGACATTGCCAAGGCCGGCATCGAGCACGCCAAAAAGCACGGCAACGACCTGGTGTTCCTGGACACCGCCGGCCGCCTCCACATCGACGAGGCGCTGATGCAGGAGCTTCAGAACATCAAGGCTGCCGTGGAGCCGGCGGAGATCCTGCTGGTGGTGGACGCCATGACCGGTCAGGACGCGGTGAACGCCGCCTCCGCCTTTGACGAGGCCCTGGATATCACCGGCGTGATGCTCTCCAAGCTGGACGGCGACGCCAGAGGCGGCGCGGCCCTCTCCATCCGGGCTGCCACCGGCAAGCCCATCAAGTTCATGGGCGTGGGCGAGAAGCTGGATCAGATCGAGCCCTTCCACCCGGACCGCATGGCCTCCCGCATCCTGGGCATGGGCGACATGCTGACCCTCATCGAAAAGGCCGAGCAGAGCTTTGACGAGAAGAAGGCCCTGGAGGCGGCGGAAAAGCTGCGGGCCAACCGCTTCTCCCTCAGCGACTATCTGGATCAGATGAAGCAGCTGAAGGGCATGGGCGATCTGGAGAGCCTGGCCGGCATGATTCCCGGCGTGGACGCCAAGGCCCTCAAGGGCGCCAAGATGGACGAAAAGGCCCTGGCCCGTCAGGAGGCCATCATCCTCTCCATGACCCAGGCCGAGCGGGACAACCCCGCCATGCTCAACTCCAGCCGGAAAAAGCGCATCGCCGCGGGCTCCGGCACCAGTGTGGTGGACGTGAACCGCCTGCTCAAGCAGTTCGAGGCCATGCAGCAGATGATGAAGCAGTTCTCCGGCAAGAACATGAAGAAGCTGCAAAAGAAAATGGGCAAAATGGGCGGTATGGGCGGAGGCTTCCCCGGCCTCGGCGGCCTGTTCTGATTCGATCCAAAGCCCAACGGAGTGGGTTTGGATCGAAAAGGAAGAACAATATCATCGGTCGATGTGGCGGCGCTCGCGATGCCACATGACCTTATGATGTTGTTCTGACGCGGGCAAAATGGGCGGTATGGGCGGAGGCTTCCCCGGCCTCGGCGGCCTGTTTTGAGCCCGGCTCCCCGCCAGGGGAAAGGAAATTGTTTATAAATGCCGGAAGCATTTATAATAGATCAGAGATTATTATTGGAGGTGAATCAACCAATGGTTAAAATCCGTCTTCGCAGAGTAGGCGCCAAGAAGGCTCCTTTCTATCGTATCGTTGTTGCGGACTCCCGCAGCCCTCGTGACGGCCGTTTCATCGAAGAGATCGGCACTTACGATCCCTCCGCCGACGGCGCGAAGCTGAAGGTCGACCAGGAGCGCGTGCAGTACTGGATCGCGAACGGCGCCCAGCCTACCGACACGGTCCGCGGCCTGCTGAAAAAGGTCGAAGCCTAAAAAGGAGTTTCTACCGGCATGAAAGAACTTTTGACCTACATCGTACAGAGCCTGGTCGATCATCCCGACGAGGTCTCTGTGACCGAGCGCAAGGCCGACGGCGAGACCGTGTTTGAGGTCCGCGTCGCCGACGGCGATATGGGCAAGGTCATTGGCCGGCAGGGACGGATCGTCAAGCAGATCCGCGTTCTCATGCGGGCCGTCGCCCAGAAGAAGGGCAAGAAGATCTCCGTGGAGATCCTCGACTAAAAAGCACAGGCTATCAGCCTGTGCTTTTTTGTGCATCAAAGCCGGTTGCCGCGCAAGCGGCGAGGCTTTGGCACATCGAATTTTTCCGCGCGAAGCGCGCGAAAGCACAGGCTATCAGCCTGTGCTTTTTTTGTGCATCAAAGCCGGTTGCCGCGCAAGCGGCGAGGCTTTGGCACATCAAAATATTCCGCGCGAAGCGCGCGAAAGCAGAGGCGTTTGCCTCTGCTTTTTTGTGCATCAAAGCCGGTTGCCGCGCAAGCGGCGAGGCATTTTTGTGGGGTCCACCGCCCGAAAGGAACCTTTTTTCGCGCCCGCCGTCATAATGATCATCGGATGGCGAAATCAATCGAGAATTCGATTGATTTCGCTGCCAAACGACAGGTTTGGCAGCGAATGATTCTCAAAATCATTCGCCCGGCAAAACAGCCATGCTGTTTTGCTGCGCAGCAACGCTGCGCGGCGAAAAGCTTTTTCGCTTTTCGCCATCATATAACCATTATAGTATTACCTGTCTTGTAAAGGCAAACATTTTCCGATATAATGAAAACAGAAGCGAGAGAGGAGAACGAGAAATGAAAAACATGAAAAAGCTCCTGGCCCTTGCCCTGGCGCTGGTGCTGACCCTGTGCCTCTGTGCCTGCAGCGCCCCCGGATTTCTGAAGAAGCCCCTGACTTTTGAGGAAAAGCTGGCCAAGTCCGCCGAGCAGATGGAGCAGGCCAAGAGCATGCACATGGATATGAACATGGATATGGGCCTGCGCGTGGCCATGTCCGGTCAGAGCCAGACCATGGACATGTCCGCCCGTTATGCCACAGACCTGCAGAACGAGCCGATGAAGATGCACATGACCATGGACATCTCCGCCTTGGGCATGAACCAGAAGATGATCTATTACGCCGAGCAGGACGGCGACGCGGTAACGGTCTATATCTCCCTGGACGACGGCGCCCACTGGACCAAAGAGACCATCTCCTCCCTTTCGGATGTTGTGCCGCAAGACCTGAATCAGCAGACAGATCTGTTCCTGGCCAGCGCGGCGAGCTTCACCGAGACGGGGAAGGAGGAGATCAACGGCTCCGCCGCCACGGTGTATTCCGGCGTGATCTCCGGGGAGTACGTGGAGGAGACGATCGAAGCCTCCGGTGCCCTGGACGCCTTCTCCAATGCGCTGGGCGTGGACGTGCCCGAGGATCTGTTCCGGGATCTGGGCGATATCCCCACCACCATCGCCATCGACGACGGGAGCAATCTCGTGGTGCGGTATACCATGGATATGGGGGCTGTCATGCAGGGCCTGATGGAGAAGATGATGGGGCTGGTGCTGCAGAGCGCCGGGGAGACCGACGGGGGATTGGAGCTGAACATCGACCGGATGCTGATCACCATGACCCTCTCCCAGGTCAACAGCATAGGGGAGATCGTGATCCCGAAGGAGGCCGTGGCTGCATAAGCGCCGGCCTTGTACATGGGAAAACCTTGGAAAACCGCAGAGCGGGCTTGCAAAACGCAAGCCCGCTCTTGTTTATTTTTTTGCCTCATGGTAAAATAAATTGTTATGTATTTGGGAGGTGTCCCATGGGAAAAAACGCATTTATCGAGGCCGGACGCATCGTGAATACCCACGGCGTCGCCGGTGAAGTGAAGATCGAGGTCTGGCTGGACAGCCCCCAGTTCCTCAAGCGCTGCGGCCGGGTTTATCTGGATGGCGCGGAGCGGAAGATCCTCGCGGCCAAGGTGCAGAAAAACTTCCTGATCGCGAAGCTGGAGGGCGTGGAGGACCTGAACGCCGCCATGGCGCTGAAGGGCCGGGTGGCTCAGATCGCCCGGGAGGACGCGCCCCTGCCCCGGGGCGGCTATTTCATCCAGGACATCCTGGGCGCCGCGGTGGTGGACGAGCAGGGCAGGGAGATCGGCAGGCTCACCGACGTGCTGGAGCGCCCAGCCTCCAACATCTACGTGGTGCAGGGGGAGACGGAGCATCTGATCCCCGCGGTGCCCAAATTCATCCGGAACACCGACGCGGAAAAGGGGATCATCACCGTGCGTCTGATCGAGGGGATGTGAGGCCATGCGCATCGACATTCTGACCCTGTTCCCGGACACGGTGAACGCGGTGCTCCACGAGAGCATCATCGGCCGGGCGGCCGCCAAGGGCATCGTGGAGATCAATTGCGTCCAGATCCGGGACTATACCGAAAACAAACAGAACCAGGTGGACGACTACCCTTACGGCGGGGGCTACGGCTGCGTCATGATGGCCCAACCCCTGAAAAGCTGCCTGGACGCGGTGGTGGAGTCCGCCGGAGAGCGCCGCCGCCGGGTGATCTATATGAGTCCCCAGGGCCAGCCCTACAACCAGGAGACGGCCAAGCGCCTCAAGCGGGATTACGACCATCTGGTGCTGGTCTGCGGCCACTACGAGGGCGTGGACGAGCGCTTTATCGAAGCCTGCGTGGACGAGGAGCTCTCTCTGGGGGACTTTGTCCTCACCGGCGGCGAGATCGCGGCCATGGCAGTGGCGGATTCCGTGTGCCGCCTGGTGCCCGGGGTCCTGGCCGACGAGCAGTGCTACACCGGTGAGAGCCACTGGGACGGGCTGCTGGAATACCCCCAGTACACCCGCCCCGAGGTCTGGGAGGGCCGCGCCGTGCCGGAGGTACTGCTCCAGGGCGACCATGCCCGGGTGGAGAGATGGCGGCGCAAGCAGCAGTTTCTCCGCACCCGGGAGAAGCGCCCGGACCTGTTTGAGAAGCTGGAGCTGACGGACCCGGAGGACCGGAAGCTGCTGGAGGAACTGAAAAAGGAGCTCTCCCGCACGCCCCTGACGGAGCCGTTGAGCTTCCGCATAGCTGCGGAGGCGGACCTGCCCGCCATTCTGGAGATCGTGGCCCAGGCCCAGGCCAGCCTGAAGCGCCACCGGGTGGACCAGTGGCAGGACGGCTACCCCCGGGAGGAGAACTTCCGCTTCGACCTGGAGCGGGGTGAGTGCTTCGTGCTGCTCCACGGGGCGGAGATCGCGGGCTTTTTCACCCTTTCCACCCGGGAGGAGCCCAGCTACGCCGCCATCACCGACGGCAAGTGGACCGAGGGCATGGCCTACTGCGTCCTTCACCGGGCGGCGGTGGCGCAGAAGTACCGGGGCGGCCAGATGGCCGCGTACCTGATGAAGTGCGTGGAGGCGCAGGCCCGGGAATGGGGCCTGCGGTGCATCCGCACCGACACCCACAAGAAGAACAAACCCATGCAGACCCTGCTGCGCCAGAGCGGCTACCGCTACCGGGGCAACGTCACCGTCCGGGTGAACGAGGGCCACGACCCGGGGAGACAGGGATATGAAAAGATCCTGAAAGGAAAGTAAACAATAAGAAGCTTCCTTATGAAAACAAAATCAAAGCCCAGCGAAGCGGGTTTGATTTTGAGAGGACGAGCAGCGGAGTGAGCGAGCTTTCGAGCCTGCGAGGAAGCGAGACGATACGAAGCTTGTGAGGACGATATGAACCTGACTGATTACAATGAGATCCGCGCCCTGCTTTCCCGCCACGGCTTTCGCTTTTCCAAGTCCCTGGGCCAGAATTTCCTCACCGCCGCCTGGGTGCCGGAGCGCATCGCGGAGGAGGCGGGCCTGGATGAGCAGACCGGCGTCCTGGAGGTGGGCCCCGGCGTGGGCTGCCTGACGGAGCAGCTGTCGATGCGGGCGGGCAAGGTCCTGGCCGTGGAGCTGGACAAGGCCCTCAGGCCCGTGCTGGCGGAGACCCTGGCCGGAAGGGAGAATGTGGAGATCCTCTTCGGGGACGTGCTGAAGCAGGATCTGCCCGCCCTGGTGCGGGAAAAGCTCCCGGGCCTGCGCCCGGTGATCTGCGCGAACCTGCCCTATAATGTGACCAGCCCCCTGCTCACCGCCTTTCTGGAGGCGGGCTGTTTTGAGACCGTCACGGTGATGATCCAGCGGGAGGTGGCCCGGCGCATCTGCGCCCGGGCGGGCACCGCCGACTACGGCGCCTTCGGGCTTTTCGTCCAGTGGCACTGCGAGACGGAGCTGCTGTTTGACGTGCCGCCCGCCTGCTTTGTGCCCCAGCCCAAGGTGACCTCCTCCGTCATCCGGCTGACCCGCCGCGCCGCGCCTCCTTATCCCGTTTCGGATGAGCAGCTTCTCTTCCGGGTGATCCGGGCCGCCTTCAACCAGCGGCGCAAGACCCTGGTGAACGCCCTCTGCGCCGGGATCGGCGGCATGACCAAGGATCTGGCGGAGCAGGTGCTGCAAAACTGCGGTTTTGATCCCAAAATCCGGGGAGAGGCTGTGGAGCTTGGTGGATTTGCAACAATAACAGACGAAATCCACAGGAATCTTTTTTCGAAATTGTGAGAGAAATGTATTGATTCTTCCGCTGAAAATGTGGTAATCTAAGCAGTGGCTGAATATTCTAATTTTACCGATAGAAAGGACCAAAAAGATGAGCAAAAAGTACGTCTACCTGTTTACCGAAGGTAACGCCAAAATGCGTGAGCTGCTGGGCGGCAAGGGCGCCAATCTGGCCGAGATGACCAACATCGGCATGCCCGTTCCCCAGGGCTTCACCATCACCACCTACTATGAAGACGGCCGCAAGATCAACGACGAGATCATGAGCGAGATCATGAAGAACGTTGAGATCATGGAGAAGATCAACGGCAAGAAGTTCGGCGATCTGGAGAACCCCCTGCTGGTCTCCGTCCGTTCCGGCGCCCGCGCCTCCATGCCCGGCATGATGGACACCATCCTGAACCTGGGCCTGAACGACGACGTTGTCGCCGCCATGATCAAGGGTAATCCCGACCCCAAGTTCGAGCGCTTTGTGTACGACTCCTACCGCCGCTTCATCCAGATGTTCTCCGACGTGGTCATGGAAGTGGGCAAGAAGTACTTCGAGCAGCTCATTGACGAGATGAAGGAGCGCAAGGGCGTGACCTTCGACGTGGAGCTGACCGCCGCCGACCTGAAGGAGCTGGCCGAGCAGTTCAAGGCCGAGTACAAGAAGCAGATCGGCGAGGACTTCCCCTCCGACCCGAAGGTGCAGCTGTACGAAGCCATCCGTGCCGTGTTCCGTTCCTGGGACAACCCCCGCGCCAACGTCTATCGCCGCGATAACGACATCCCCTACTCCTGGGGCACTGCCGTAAACGTCATGCCCATGGTCTTCGGCAACCTGAACGACAACTCCGGCACCGGCGTCGCCTTCACCCGCGACCCCGCCACCGGCGAGAAGAAGCTGATGGGCGAGTTCCT
>CACXAQ010000018.1 GCA_902765595.1 Oscillospiraceae bacterium
ATAGCAGTATTCCTGCTTCGGTAAGCCGGAGAGCGCCACGGCGATGTTGATCTGCTCGTTTTCCTCGGGTGATACCCGGAACCCTACGGTGATATTTCTGAAACGGTTGTGTTCATCTCTGTTTTTGGCTGACATTTTCATGCACTCCTTTCTTCATTCAGCTTGGTTGCCATCTCTTTCTGCACGGTCGGAAACATATGGGCATATCGGAACGTAATATCGACGCTCTCATGCCCGACCCGATTCCCGATTGCGACCGCCGAGTATCCCATGTTGATCAGCAGGGAAACATGGCTGTGGCGGAGATCGTGGATTCGGATCTTCTTCACGCCGCTTTGCTTGCAGCCGTATTCCATGCCTCTTGTCAGCTGATGCTTTGACAGGGGAAAGACTCTGGCGTCCTCCGGCAGGCTGTAAAACTGCTTGAAATAGTCCTGTTGGCGGTGTAATCACATCCTCGCCCTTGATGCGCTGATACGATTTGTTGATCCGCAGCGTCTTTTCCTTGAAATTGAAATCCGCAGGTGTTAATGCCAGCAGCTCGCCCTCGCGGATACCACACCAGTACAGAATCTCGAAGGCGTAATACAGCATGGGCTTGTCCATCATGGCATCGATGAATTGCAGGAATTCTTCTTTCGTCCAGAACAGCATCTCTTCACTTTCCTTTTCGCCTATGGCACCGGCTCGCCGTACCGGGTTTTCATGAAGTCCGTAGAAGCGAACCGCGTGATTAAAGATAGCGCTGAGCTGGTTGTTGATGTTCTTCAGATAGGTAGGGGAATAAGGCTGGCCTGCTTTGTCCTTCTGCTTCAACATTTGATTCTGCCAGGTCAGCACGTCTCGCGGCGTGATCTCCGATAATTTACGCTTCTTGAAATAGGGCAGGATCTTGCTTTCGATCACGGATTCTTTGGTAAGCCAGGTGTTCAGCCGTATCTTTGGCTTGATATCCTGCTCATAGAGATTTACAAAGCTCTCGAAACTCATGTCCGGATCCGCCCGCTTTGTCCGCAAAAACTCGCGCTCCCATTCCTGGGCTTCACGTTTTGTCGTGAATCCTCGCTTAAGTTTTTGCTGCCGCTCACCGGTCCAGTCGGTGTAGCGGAATTGCACATACCAGGTGCCGTTTTTCTTGTCTTTGAATGCTGCCATGATCAATCCTCCTTCTTTTTCTGAGTAGCATACAAGTGCTCGTGGAAAAACTTTCGGTCAATACGACCATTGATGACGATGCAGCCGGCTGCCCTGAGTTCCTTGTTCAACTCCCGGATCAGCTTATAGGCATAGGAGTTTGAAACTCCGAGCTCGGCTGCGACCTCGTCCACCTTCATAAAAACCTGTTCAGCTATATGAATCACCTCCCTTCCCCGCCCTCAAAAGTGAGAGCAGTTATTTAAGAACGAAAATGGCTTGCCGTTTTACCCGATTCCAGTTTCCAGACAGGCAACCCTGCGCGGCGCTGTGTCGTCGCGTCAGATCAAGCTTCGTATCGTTCGCTTCCGCGTGAACGCGAAAGCTCATTCACTCCGCTGATCTTCCTTCTCACACGAAATCTCGTATTTCGTGTGATTGGGAATAAACGCGCGCTCCCTTCCAGTTAGAAGATCATGGCGGTGTATCTCTGGTCGGACGGTCATTCAGTTCACTAAACATATTAGTTTAGCTCACAGTAATTATACTAAACAAATACAGTTAAGTCAAGGAGAAAAACTAAACAAATTTATTTAATTATTCCTTGACAACACTAAACATATTTGCTAATATATTCTCGAAACTACGAGTAGATAGGAGTTGTCTGATATGGCGATCGGTGAAAGAATCCATTTCATCCGCTCCCTGCGGGGCATGACGCAAAAGTATCTGGGCATGATGGTCGGCTTCTCGGAAAAAACGGCCGATGTTCGCATGGCACAGTATGAAACCGGCGCACGAACCCCCAAGGCCGATCTGACCGCAGAGCTGGCCAGAGTACTGGATGTATCTCCTAAAGCGCTGGATGTGCCGGAGATCGACAGCTATGTTGGGCTGATGCACACGCTTTTTGCGCTGGAGGATATCTACGGACTCAGGATCGGAGAGATCGACGGCGAAGTTTGCCTGCGGCTGGATAAGGCAAAAAGATCGACTTATCTTGAACTATTTGATATGTTTCGTTCCTGGCGGGAGCAAGCCGCCAAGTTGGAGCGCCGGGAGATCAGCAAAGAGGAATACGACCGCTGGCGCTACAAGTACCCGGAGTTGGATAAAGCCGGGCAGTGGGCCAAAGTGCCCTCGCAAGCTCTGTCCGATGCGCTGATCGAAGAATTGAAAAAAGGATAAATGCCTGTCCGAAGACAAAAAGAAAGAGGTCAACCCGGCTTGCAAAAGTCAGGTTGACCTCTTTGGTTTATGGGTGATGGGAGACAGCACATTCGCAAACCCTTGGCTTTGTTCTCAACAAATCTCAGGTTTTCGTGCTATCAATTTGCTATCACTCGGAGTAGCGGGAACTCAAAAGTCCAGTGTTTTCAAGGCTTTCCGGCCTCGAAGAATCACTTTTTTCTTATTCCCACTCGATGGTGGCGCTGGGCTTGGGCGTGATGTCCCAGAGGACGCGGTTGACGCCCTTCACCTCGTGGGTGATACGCTCGGTGATGTGCTGCAGGAGGGGGAAGGGAAGCTCCGCCACTTCGGCGGTAACGGCGTCCACGGTGTTGACGGCACGGATGACCACGGGCCAGGCATAGGTGCGCTTGCCGTCGGTGATGCCGGTGGACTTGAAGTCGGGCACGACGGTGAAGTACTGCCAGACCTTGCCGGCCAGTCCGTTTTTGGCAAATTCCTCCCGCAGGATGGCGTCGGACTCCCGCACGGCCTCCAGCCGGTCGCGGGTGATGGCGCCCACGCAGCGCACGCCAAGGCCTGGGCCGGGGAAGGGCTGACGGTAGACCATGTTGTCGGGCAGGCCCAGCTCATGGCCCACCACGCGCACCTCGTCCTTGTACAGGAACTTCAGCGGCTCCACCAGCTCAAACTGCAGGTCCTCGGGCAGGCCGCCCACGTTGTGGTGGGCCTTGACCGGACCGCTCTCCAGAATGTCGGGATAGATGGTGCCCTGGGCCAGGAATTCAATGCCGTCCAGCTTGCGGGCTTCCTCTTCAAACACGCGGATGAACTCCGCGCCGATGATCTTGCGCTTGCGCTCCGGCTCTTCCACACCGGCCAGCTTGTCCAGGAAGCGGTCCACCGCGTCCACATAGACCAGATTTGCGTTCATCTGGTTGCGGAACACCTCGATGACCTGCTCCGGCTCGCCCTTGCGCAGGAGACCGTGGTTCACGTGCACGCAGGTAAGCTGTTTTCCCACCGCGCGGATCAGCAGCGCCGCAACGACGGAGGAGTCCACGCCGCCGGACAGGGCCAGCAGGACCTTCTTCTCTCCGATCTGTGCGCGGAGCTGGGCCAGCTGCTCATCAATAAAAGCCTGGGCAAGCTCGGGCGTGGTGATGCGCGCCATGGTTTCGGGCCGGGTGTTGTTTGCCATAAGATCATCCTCCTTTTTTTGATAATAATCTTGCTGCGCCGCAAAGCGGCGCGGCGAAAAACTCATTTGTTTTTCGCCTTCCCATAATTTATTATAGCGAGATTATAGTCTTTTTGTCGGCCGTGCGCAAGTATTATTTCGTCTCCCGACACATTTTTTGCTGCGGGCATCCCCGTTGACAGCGCCCGCGGGAATACGGTATAATTTGTTCGGCGAAACGAACTTTTTTGTACTGCGCGAGGTGCCCCATGCTCTTTCCCTTTGCGAGCCGATGTCCCTCCTTTTGCATACAATGACAAAAGGAAAGGAAGTTTCGGTATGTTCCAAGATTTAAAAGAAACCATCAAAGCCTACCAGGCCCGGGACCCGGCCGCCCGCTCCGCCCTGGAGGTGCTGCTGCTCTATCCCGGTCTCAAGGCCGTGCGCAGCCACCGCCGGGCCCACTGGTGCTATACCCACGGGCTGCCCTTCCTGGCGCGGATGATCTCCCAATGGAGCCGCCGCCGCACCGGGATCGAGATCCACCCCGGCGCCACCATCGGCAAGCGCCTGGTCATCGACCACGGCATGGGCCTGGTCATCGGCGAGACCGCCGAGATCGGGGACGACTGCCTCATCTATCACGGCGTCACCCTGGGCGGCACCGGCAAGGAGACCGGCAAGCGCCACCCCACCATCGGCAACAACGTGCTCATCGGCACCGGCGCCAAGGTGCTGGGCCCCATCACCGTGGGCAGCAACAGCCGCATCGCCTCCAACTCCGTGGTGCTGAAGGACATCCCCGAGAACAGCACCGCCGTGGGCATCCCCGCCCGGGTGGTCCGCCTGGCCGGGGAGAAGATCGACTACGTCCGGGAGGTGGACCACGTCCGCGACGTGCCCGACCCCATCACCAGCGATCTTGCCGCCCTGCGGGAGGAGATCGCCCGCCTGAAAAAGCGGGAGAGCGAGCTGGAGACCGACCGACCCGACAGTTGGATCATCTGATTCTGTTTTACGAAAGGAAGACGCCTTATGACGACCGCCACGATTTTCGAGATCATCGGCTATGTGGGCTCCGCCCTGGTCCTGGTCTCCTTCCTGATGGCCTCGGTGGTGAAGCTGCGCGTCGTGAACGCCATCGGCAGCACCATCTTCGCCGTCTACGCCCTGCTGATCCACTCCTATCCCACCATGATCATGAACATCTGCCTGGTGCTCATCAACCTCTACTATCTGTGGAAGCTGCGCAACTCCGCCCCCGAGTACCAACTGGTGTCCCTGTCCCCCGAGGAGGGCTTTGTGCGCTTCTTCCTGGAGGAGCACAGCGAGGACATCGCCAAATGCTTCCCCGGCCGGAGCTGGGACCAAGCCGCCCTGGACCGGGCCTTCCTGGTCTGCCACGGCGAAGCGCCCGCGGGATTGCTGCTGGGCGCGGAACAGGACGGGGTCCTGAACATTGCCCTGGACTACAGCACGCCCGCCTACCGGGATGCCTCTGTGGGCCGCTACCTGCTGGAGCATCTGCCCCAGGAGGAGATTCACCTGCTGCGCTATATTCGGGCCGAAGAGGGGCACCTGGGCTATCTGCAGAAGATGGGCTACACGGAAAAGGACGGCGTCTGGGAACGAGCCCTGTAAGAGCTGTTCTGCGTCTGCGTTCATCGGTACGCCGCAAAATGCGAGAGTCTGTCATTCCGAACCAGTGACCGACGTCACTGGTGTGGGAATCCGTATTGTTAATGAGGAAAAAACGGATTGCCGCGACCAGTTTGCGAACTGGTCGCACAATGACAAGCGCATTTTGCGGCGTGCTTTTTTTCAAAAGCTCTTGACAGAGGAATATCTTGGTGATATCATTTTGATATCAAATCCAAGGAGGCACGAGAATCATGAAAGAGATCGTGTTGAAGAATAAGAAAAACGGCATGGCGATGCTGCTGCTGTTTATCCTGCTGTATCTGGCGGGGATCGCCCTGATGATCCTGGGCGGCATCCTGGGCTTCGACCGGGGCAAGGGCTGGGCCATCCCCCTGTTCGTGCTGGGCGTCCTGTGGGTGGGCGTGGGCTGGATCCCGACCCTGGGCCTGAAGGTGCTCAAGCCCCAGGAGGCCCTGGTGCTGACCCTCTTCGGCAAGTACATCGGCACGCTGAAGGAAGAGGGCTTCTACTTTGTGAACCCCTTCTGCGTGGCGGTGAACCCCGCCGCCAAGACCAAGCTGAACCAGTCCGGCGACGTGGACGGCGGCAACAGCTCCAACGCCCTGAGCGTTATGCTCACCGGCCAGGCCCAGAGCGCGGAGATGACCAGCAAGAAGATCTCCCTGAAGGCCATGACCCTCTCCAACTCCCGGCAGAAGATCAACGACTGTCTCGGTAACCCCGTGGAGATCGGCATCGCCGTGATCTGGCGGGTCACCGACACCGCCAAGGCGGTCTTCAACGTGGACAATTATAAGGAATACCTGTCCCTCCAGTGCGACAGCGCGGTGCGCAATATCGTGCGGATCTATCCCTATGACGTGGCTCCCGGCGTGGACACCACCGGCGACGGCGTGGCCGACGAGGGCAGCCTCCGGGGCTCCAGCGAGCTGGTGGCCCAGCGCATCCGGGACGAGATCCAGCAGAAGGTGGGCGAGGCCGGCATCGAGATCCTGGAGGCCCGCATCACCTACCTGGCCTACGCCCCGGAGATCGCCGCCGTTATGCTGCAGCGCCAGCAGGCATCGGCCATCATCGACGCGCGTAAGATGATCGTGGACGGCGCCGTTGGCATGGTGGAGATGGCCCTGGAGCGGCTCAGCGAGAACCACACCGTGGAGCTGGACGAGGAGCGGAAGGCCGCCATGGTCTCCAACCTCCTGGTGGTGCTCTGCGGCAACCGGGACGCCCAGCCGGTAGTCAACTCCGGCTCCCTGTATTGATGCCCCATGGCCGACAACGCGAAGAAACAGGTGCCGCTGCGCCTGTCCCCCAAGCTCTATGAAGCCCTCGCCGCCTGGGCGGAGGACGATTTCCGTTCCCTGAACGGCCAGATCGAATACCTGCTCACCGAGTGCGTCAAGCAGCGGAAGAAGAACGGCAAATACGTAGGCGAGGAGATCGACGCACCCCTCGACCTGGACATCGGATAAGGAGGCGCCGTGATGGGAATCCCGACCCGCGCCCAGGTGGACGCCTTCTGCGGCGCGCCCGCTACCCGCTGGCAGCGCGTCGCAGGCGTCCTGGCCCCGGTGATCCTGCTGGGGAGCCTTGCCTATATCCTGATCCTCTGGCACACGCTGCCGGAGCAGATCCCCACCCACTATAACGCCGCCGGCCAGATCGACGGCTACGGCGGCCGGGGGACTCTGCTGCTCATGCCCATCATCGGCCTGATCACAGACCTGGTCACGGCCCTGACGGCCCGCTTTCCCCAGAGCTGGAACACCGGGGTGCGCGTCACGGTGCTGAACCGGGTCCGGGTCTACCGCCTACTGCGGGACCTGATCGCAGAGCTGCGGCTGACCATGGCGCTGTTCTTCGGCGCCTATGCGATTTATCACGCCTCGCTGCCGGAACATTTCAGCAGCCTGGTCGTCATAGGGGCAATGCTGCTGATCCTGGCGCCCCTGCTGCGTTATTTCATCCGCCTGTCCCGCGCAAAATAGCCGCTTACCAACATACAAGGAGGCATATCCATGCTGTACATCGACCATCTGACCAAGGCCTACGGCCAGAAAAAGGCCGTAGACGACCTGTCCCTGCACATCGCCCCGGGCGAAATTTACGGTTTCATCGGCCACAACGGTGCCGGCAAGACCACCACGCTCAAATCCTGCGCGGGTATCCTGCGCTTCGACGCGGGCGAGATCCGCATCGACGGGCAGGACCTGAAGACCAATCCCCTGGAGTGCAAGCGCCGCATCGCCTACCTGCCGGACAACCCGGACATGTACGAGTACATGAGCGGCATCCGCTTCCTGAACTTCATCGGGGACATCTTCCGGGTGGAGCCCACGGTCCGGCGGGAACGCATCCACAAGTACGCCGAGATGCTGGGGATCCAGGACGATCTGGCCCAGCCCATCTCCGCCTTCTCCCACGGCATGAAGCAGAAGCTGGCCCTGGTGGCCGCCTGGATCCACGAGCCCCGGCTCATCCTCATGGACGAGCCCTTCGTCGGTCTGGACCCCAAGGCCGCCCACCTGCTCAAGGAGCTGATGCATGAGCACTGCGACAAGGGCGGCGCCATCTTCTTCTCCACCCACGTGCTGGACGTGGCGGAAAAGCTCTGCGACAAGGTGGCCATCATCAAGGAGGGCCGGCTGATCGCCAGCGGCTCCATGGACGAGGTCAAGGGCAACGCCTCGCTGGAGGACGTGTTCCTGGAACTGGAGGACGACCATGCTTAAGCCGCTGCTGCGCTCCCGGCTGGAGGCCATGCTGAGCATCCTCACCGGATCCAGCCGCACCAAAAAGGCCCAGAGCAAGGGCAAGCTTGTGGGCTTTGCCGTGCTGATGATCCTGTCCCTGTTCTCCCTCAGCACGCTTTTCTTCAACATTTTCGACTCCATCGGCGGCATCTTTCAGATGGCCGGCCTGGGCTGGCTGTATTTCGCCTTCACGGCTGTGCTGTCCTTCGGCATCATGCTGGTGGGCAACGTTTTCGCCGCCAAGGCCCAGCTCTATGAGGCCAGGGACAACGACCTGCTGCTGAGCATGCCCGTCCGGCCCTTCCACATCCTGCTGAGCCGCCTCTTCCTGCTGCTGGTGCTGGCCCTGGTGCTGATGCTGCCGGTGGCGATCCCGGCCGTCCTGTGCTGGCCCGGCAAGCTCTCCGCCGCGGGCTGGATCAGCTTCCTGCTCATCTTCCTGCTGGTGCTGCCGCTGCTGAACCTGGTGATCTCCTCCTTTCTGGGCTGGCTGCTGCACCTGGCCTCCACCCGGGCCAAGAACAAGTCCCTGATCACCCTGCTGCTGTCCCTGGGCTTTCTGGGCATCTACATGTACTTCAGCTTCCGCATGAACAGCATGATCTCCGACCTTGCCGCCGATCCCTCGGGGCTGGAGCGTTCCCTGGGCTCCGCCGCGCCCCTGGTCTGGATGGGCCGGGCCATCGCCGAGGGGAAGCTCCTGGGCCTGATCCCTCTGGTGCTGGCCGCGCTGGTGCTGTTCGCCCTCTGCCTGTGGCTGCTGAGCCGCACCTTTATCCAGACCGCCACCGACCGCCGGGGCGCCGCCAAGCGCCGCTATGTGGAGCGCACCGCCCAGGGTCTGTCCCCGGACCGTGCCCTGCTGCGGCATGAGCTGGCCCGCCTGTGGGCCAGCCCCGCATACATGCTCAACGGCGCGCTGGGCAGCTTCTTCCTGCTGATCGGCGCGGTGGTGCTGCTCATCAAGGGCAAGTCCCTGACCGGCATGCCCGAGTGGCCCTTTCTGGCCCAGATCCTTCAGCCTCTCTTGATCGTGGGTCTGTGCTGGATGGCGGCCACCACCTTCCTGACCGCACCGTCCATCTCCCTGGAAGGGCGCTGCCTGTGGCTGCCCAAGTCCCTGCCCCTCTCCAGCTGGGAGATCCTGCGCGCAAAGCTCCGCCTGCACATGATCATCGCCCTGCCGCCCCTGGCCATCGTCTCGGTGGCGGCCGCGCTGGTGCTGGGCTATCGCGGCGCTTTGCTGGCGCTGCTGCTGATCACCCCCCTGGTGTGCGGCGTCTTCAGCGGGCTCTTCGGCCTGTTTGAAAACCTGCGGCACCCCAACTTCAACTGGATCAACGAGACCCAGGCCGTGAAGAGCGGCGCCAGCGTCCTGATCACCATGTTCGGCGGCTGGGGCGTGGTGGCGGTGCCCCTGATCGTGGCCCTCATCTGGGGCGACAAGCTCTCGGTGGAGACCATCGGCTTCGTCTTCCTCGGGGTGATGGTGCTGCTCTGCGCGCTGCTCTACCTCTGGCTGCGGAAGAAGGGCCCCCGGGTGTTCGAGGAGCTCTGATTGGCGCCTGAAGTCCGGATCTCCCGCCTTTTTCGACGGGGGATCCGGAAAAAATGCGCTTTGGCAAAAAAAGTTGTTGACAAATCCGATTTCATTTGATACACTAACTGAGCCGTGGCCGAGTGGTTCAGTCGGTTAGAACGCCGGCCTGTCACGCCGGAGGTCGAGGGTTCAAGTCCCTTCTCGGTCGCCACACATGCCCCCTTCGGGGGGCATGTACTTTGCTGCTGTAGCTCAGTAGGTAGAGCGCATCCTTGGTAAGGATGAGGTCGGCAGTTCGAATCTGCCCAGCAGCTCCAGAAAAGACAGCCACCCCATCGGGGCGGCTGTCTTTTCTTTCACTGCGGGCAGATTCGAACGTGTAGTCGCACATGCCATAGGGCATGTGCATCGACCAGTGAAAACACTGGTCGATTCCTCTATTCTGTTTTCCCGTCCCCCGCGAGGGAAAGCAGAATGCAGACGAATACTGCCCGGCAGTTCCGACCCGGCAACGACATGCTCCCCCGGATAGAGAAGACGGATTGCCACACCAGTGTGAGCACTGGTTCGCAATGACGGCTTGACTGCACTTTTCAAATCCCCGAGCAGGACCATATCTGCCTCATTACCGCGCTGAAATCTGACAGGAAAGGATGGATGGGAATGAAGAAAAAACGCTGGCTCATCCCGGCGGCCGTGCTCCTTCTGGCAGTCGCCGCCTTCTTGGCCTACACGATGAACTACTATCACGCCTCTGACGAAGGGCTGCGGGCCCTTGGATCCGACGACGTGATCGTGGAAAAGACGGACTTCGGCTGGTTCTTCGACGGGCCCGCGGCGGACACCGCGCTGATCTTCTATCCCGGCGCAAAGGTGGACGAGGCCGCCTACGCCCCGCTGCTGCACCGGCTCGCGGAAAGCGACATGGACGTTTTCCTGGTGAGAATGCCCTTTCATCTGGCTTTCTTCGGGGCGAACAAGGCCGATGATGTTCTGGATGCGTATGATTATGCGCGCTGGTATATCGGGGGGCACTCCCTGGGCGGCGTGATGGCGGTGGAATACGCGACCGACCACGACCTGCAGGGCGTCATCCTGCTGGCGTCCTATCCCACGAAAGCCGTAGACGAGCCGATGCTGCTCATTTACGGAACCGAGGACGGCGTGCTGAATATGGATAGGGTCGAAGAGGCCTCCCGCTTCGGAGCTGTCGAAACCGCCGTGATCGAGGGCGGGAACCACGCAAACTTCGGAAACTACGGCGAGCAGGCCGGCGACAAGGCCTCCGCCATCAGCGCGGAGGAGCAGCAGGAAGAGACCGTCTCGGCCATCCAGGCCTGGCTCCGATGAATCGCGTTTCCGGGCCGTTTTTGCTATGACAAAAGCCGGGCAGCCATCCCAAGAGGATGGCTGCCCGGCTTTTTCTGTCCCATGAGCAGGCCTTCCGGTCCGCTTCAGGCAAAGCCCTCAGCGGATATACTTCCAGCCGCAGTCTTCGTTCAGAAATTCCGCCAGGTCCTCCGCATAATCCATGTCCTGGTCCTGAAAGACGACGTATCCGATCTCGTGCCGGACGTCGTTGGTCATGACGAAGAAGCTCGTTTCATAGAAGCCGTCAAGGTAGCCATCATCTCTGTCTCTGTCTCCGGGGATGACGACCCGGAAGAAATCGTCCCCGATCCAGATATAGGGCTCGATCACGGCGACTTCTTCCTTAAATGCTGGAGATTCGGTCTCCAGCGGTTTCGTCCGGAAGCTGTACCGGATCTCCAGCGCGGCCTTTTCCGCTTCATAGTCAGCCTCATCGTAGCGGCAAAGCAGGGTATAGGACTTGCTCTGAAAAACGGCACCTGACCAGATGTATCTATGAAATACCGTGGATTTGGGTTCCCCCAGCTCCAGCGTTCCCGGCAACAGCCCGCCATGGGAAGGCGCCGACGAATCTCGGTAGACCTCCTCGGACGCCGCCGTTTCAAACTGACTCTGCGCGTTTGTCCGGGTGCTGGAGTAGATCCGCCAGGGCATGAATAGAATAAAAAAACCGTGCACCACCAGCAGGACGCTCCAAAGCACTGCCCGCCAGACCTTCGCCCACACCGGGCGCTTGGACCGGAACAGGAAGATCAGCCGCGTCACCATGAGCCCAAGAATGACGATCGCGCTGAAGGTGATGATCGTGTCTTTTGCCGGCACCAAATGGAATACCACGACATTCAGCAGCAGAAGCACCAGCGCAGGCAGGCACCAGATCAGCAGCTTTCCCGCCCATGGCGGACGTCTTTTTCTGTTCTCAGCTTCATCCATGTCCTTCTCCTTTTCTCCGCGTTTCCCCGAGACAGGAGCTTTGGGGCCGTTCATCTGTATAACGGATGAGCGGCCCCAAAGGTTTCACACTTGTTCGATTTTATCCCAGGATCTCCTCCAACGCTTTCAGCGCGGTCTCGGGGTCGTCGCTGCAGACCCGATAGTCGCAGAAATCGGACAGGGCCCGCTGGCGCTCCGCCGTCTCCAGGCGCACGGAGAGCTCGAATTGGCTGCGGGAAATGGCGGCGTAGCGATCCCGCAGCACCTGGGGGGAGGGCTCCACGTACACGCAAACCGCCTGGGGCATGTTCCGCTTCACCTGGGCGGCGCGCTCCACGGACAGATTCAGCAGTACGTGTTTCCCTTCGGCCAGCACCTTCTCCACCTGGGCGCGGGAGGTGCCGTAGTCGTTGCCGGCAAACTCCGTGGTCTCCAGCAGGTCCCCGGAGGCCTTCAGGGCTTCCCAGCCCTCCAGATCGTAGAAGAAAAAGCCCACGCCGTTTTCCTCTCCCGCCTTCATCTTCCGGGCGGTGACGGGGATGGCCGTCCCCAGGTCGCTCCTGCGCTGAAACAGCGCCGTGATCAGCTCGCCGATGCCCGCGCCGGAGGGTCCGGAAATGACAAACAGTTTCTTCATGGCTTTCTCTCCTCTTTTGCATTCTTTCGATTTCCCATGATACAGGAAAACGCCCGCTTTTTCAAGTAAAAACCGCTTGGATGCCAAAGACGCCGGGGCACAGGCCCCGGCGTCTTTGTGTTTTTTGAACTTATCTTCTCTCACAGGAGGCCCAGGCCACGGGCAAGGATCCAGATAAAGTCCTGGACATTGGTGACCATGGTGGTGGCGGAGAGGCTGCCCCGGTCCAGGAGCTTGTTGACCACGAACTCGTCCGCGTCCACACAGTAGAGGTAGACGGGGCGGACGCTGCCGTCGGGCAGGACCCGGAAGGAGGGGGTCATGTTGCCGGTGGCGATGGTGTGCAGCATGGTGGCCAGGCAGATGACCGTGGTGGACTTCTTCACGATCTCGCGCATGGCGGTCTGGGCTTCATAGACGTTGCCGATGACCTCGGGCAGGGGGCCGTCGTCCCGGATGGAGCCGCCCAGCACAAAGGGCACGTGATTCTTCACCACGCTGTACATGATGCCGTTGTCGATGTGGTAATCCTCCACGAACTGGGCGATGGAGCCGCTGCGGCGCACCTTGTTGATGGTGTCCAGGTGGTTGTAGTGGCCGTTGGGCACGGACTGCTGGGTGTAGATGTCCTGGCCCAGGGCGGTGTGGAGCAGGGCGCCCTCCAGGTCGTGGGTGGCCAGGGCGTTGCCGGCAAGCAGGCCGTGGGCGTAGCCGTTTTCCACCAGCAGCTGCATGGCCTTGCGGGCGTCGGCGTCGAAGGCAAAGGCGGGGCCCATGACCCAGACGATGTTGCCGTGGTCCTTCTCGTAGCGCAGCAGCTCTACCAGCCGGTCATAGTCCCGGGTGTAGGAGGTCTCGCGGCTGCGGCCGGTGCGGAAGACGAAGCGGTCCTCCAGCTCGCCTTCGTTCTCCGTGAAGCCGGTGCTGTGCATGTAGATGCCGTCCTCGCCGTTCTCGGTGCGGCCCAGGATGACCCGGTCGCCCTTGCGGAGGTTCCGGTTCTCCACCACGTCCAGCCGCCCGTCGGGACGCCAGACCACGCTGGAGTCCATACGGCTCTCGGGCGCCAGCGTCCAGACGCCGTCCAGCTTGTAGTACTCGGGGTACATGGAGGTGCTGTGGTAACCCTCGGGGGCCACGCCGTCCGCCTCGCAGAAGGCCCAGGCGGCGTTGGGCGCGTTCACAAAACGGCTCTCGGTAAAATCGGGAGCGTGGTAGACGGGAAACTGGAATGCCATGGGGCGCATCCTTTCTCTGCGCGGTGCGCAGCCGGTGTTTTTTCAGGAAGCGGGCAGGATCCGCCCGCTTTTTTCATCTTGTCGCGGTTATTCCTCGTTGTCAATCCGCATGGAGCCGGTCTTTTTCATCTGCTCATGGAAGCAGAAGCAGCGGTCCAGCAGATGGGGGGTCTGGGCGCCGTTCGTTGCGGCGCAGGCGGCCTCGAAATAGGCACGGAGCTGGGGGCGGTAGTCGGGATGGGCGCAGTTTTCGATGATGCGCACGGCCCGCTCCTTGGGGCTCAGGCCCCGGAGATCGGCGTAGCCCTGCTCGGTGACGATCACGTCCACGTCGTGCTCGCAGTGGTCCACATGGGTCACCATGGGCACGATGCTGGAGATCTTGCCGTTCTTGGCCACGGAATTGGTCATGAAGATGGAGACGGCGGAGTTGCGGGCATAGTCGCCGGAGCCGCCGATGCCGTTATAGACGCTGGTGCCGTTCATCTGGGAGGAGTTCACGTTGCCGTAGATGTCGGCCTCCACGGCGGTGTTCATGGCGATGACGCCCAGGCGCCGGATCACCTCGGCGCTGTTGGAGATCTCGGAGTCCCGCAGCAGGATCTTGCCCCGATAGTCCTCCAGCTTGCCCAGCATCCGGGCCATGCCGGCCTCGGACAGGGACAGGGAGGTGGCGGAGGCCATGTCGGCCTTGCCCGCGTCGATCAGGTCCAGGATGCCGTCCTGCATGACCTCGGAGAAGAAGCACAGGTGCTCGAAGTCCGAGTCCTTGAGCCCTAAGAGCACGGCGTTTGCCACGGAGCCCACGCCGGACTGGAGGGGGCAGACGTCGGCGGAGAGACGGCCGGCGGCCTTCTCGTTTTTCAGGAAGGCCACGATGTTGCCGGCGATCCGCTTGCTGACCTCGTCCTCCGGGGCCAGGGGGCGGGGCTTCTCCGGGAGATCCGAGATCACCACGGCGGCGATCTTCTCCACGGGGCAGCGCAGCCAGGGCTCCCCGATCCGCTGGGCGGCGGAGGTCAGGGGGATGGGCTGGCGCAGAGGCGGGTCCTGCACCCGGTAAATGTCGTGGAAGCCCTCCAGCTCCGCCGGCTGGCGGAGGTTCAGCTCCACGATGACCTTGTCGGCCAGGTCGATCCAGGTCTGGGAGCAGCCCACGGCGGTGGTGGGGATCAGGTTCCCATCCTCGGTGATGGCAGCCGCCTCGATGATGGCCACCTGGATCTTGCCGTAAAAGCCATAGCGGGCGTTCTGGGCCACCATGCCCAGGTGACAGTCGGTGTAGGCCACCGGCTCTACGCCGCCGCCGTTCACGGCGCTGCGCAGGGCCTTGCTGGTCATGTAGGGCAGGCGGCGGGCGATCATGCCCAGCTCCGCCCAGGCGGAGTCGATCTCCTCGCCGGTGGAGGCGCCGGAGAGCAGACCCAGGCGCAGCTTCCGCTGCCCCGAGCGCACCTGCTGGGCCAGAGCCAGAGGCACGGCCTTGGGGCAGCCGGAGGGGGTAAAGCCGCTGACGGCAACGGTGTCGCCATCTTCCACCAGCAGCGCCGCCGTCTCGGCGGGCATGATCCGGTCCTTCAGGCGCTCACAGCGAAAACGCTTTCCAAGCTCCATGGCGCTCACCCCAGGTGGTGGACGAAGGCGGCGGCCTGCTCGGGCGTGATCAGCTCCTTGCCGGCGTCCAGGGCCTTCCGGTTGATCTCCTCGGTGCCGGCGGGGATGTGGCGCTTGACAGCCTCCATCAGCTCCTCATCGGTGAAGAGCTGCAGGGCGGCGTTGATGGCGCCCACCGCCACGATGTTGGCGGTAAAGGCCTTGCCCACTTTCTCCTTGGCGGTGCGCAGGATGGGGATGGCGATGACCCGGCCGGGGTCCAGATACGCGGGGCAGTCCAGGCTGTCGTCCATCATGACCACGGCGCCCTCGGCCAGGGTCTTGGTGTAGGTATTCAGGGAGGCCTGGGTCAGAGCCAGAAGGAAGTTGGGGAGGGTGACCTTGGAGTACCAGATCTGCTCCTTGCTCACCACGGTCTCGGCCTTGCTGACGCCGCCGCGGGCCTCGGGCCCGTAGGCCTGGGACTGGACGGTCTTGAGTCCGGCGATCACGGCCGCCTCGGCCATGATGACGCTGGCCAGGATGACGCCCTGGCCGCCGGAGCCGGCGAAGCGCATTTCGTAACGATTGCTCATATTCTCTCCCCCTTACTTCTTGGCCTGACAGCGGTCGATGAGCTTCTGGTACTCCTCCGAATACTCGGGGAAGTCGTTCTCGGCCAGGATGCCGATGGGCTTCTTGCCGGCCAGATCCTCCGGCGTCATCACGTTGAAGCGGTTCATGGGGATCAGGTTGTCCCGCTGCCACTTGAGCATCTCCACGGCGTCGCCCTTCTTGTTCTTGCGGCCGTAGTAGGTGGGGCAGACGGAGTAGACGTCCACCAGAGAGAAGCCCTTGTGGAGCATGGCCTGCTTGATGATGGCCGTGGTCTCCCGGGCGTGGAACACGTCACCCCGGGCGGCAAAGGAGGCGCCGGCGCCGGCCGCCAGGAGCGCAATGTCAAAGGGGCGGTCCAGGTTGCCGTAGGGGGCGGTGGTGGCCTTGTCGCCGGTGGGGGTGGTGGGGGAATACTGGCCGCCGGTCATGCCGTAGATGTCGTTGTTGAAGCAGATGACCGTGAGGCCCAGGTTCCGGCGGGCGGCGTGGATCAGGTGGTTGCCGCCGATGGCGGAGCAGTCGCCGTCACCGGTGAGGACGACGACGTGCAGCTTGGGATTGGCCATCTTGATGCCCGTGGCAAAGGCGATGGCCCGGCCATGGGTGGTGTGGATGGAGTTGAAGTCCAGATAGCCCGCCGCGCGGGAGGAGCAGCCGATGCCGGAGACGATGACGATGTTGTCCCGGTCAAAATCGGAGTCCGGGTCGTTGATCAGCTCGTCCAGAGCCACCGCCACGTCCCGCATGATGACGCCGTTGCCGCAGCCGGGGCACCAGATGTGGGGCAGGTGGTCGATACGCATATACTGATGGATCAGATTACTGGGCATGATTTCAGACCTCCATTTCCTGCAGTTTGGCAAGGATCTCGGCGGGGGTGATGACGGTGCCGTCCACTTTCCCCAGGAAGGAGACGGGGGTGCCGTCGTTGACGATGCGCTGGACCTCCAGCAGCATCTGACCGTGGTTGTGCTCCGCCATCAGGATGTTCCTGAGCTGGGGCAGCCGCGCCTTGAGCTGCTTTTCGGGGAAGGGCCAGACGGTGATGGGCCGGAACATGCCCACCTTTTTGCCGGCGGCGCGGGCCTCCAGCACGGCGGACATGACCGCGCGGGTGGTGCCGCCGAAGCAGACGATGGCGGTCTCCGCGTCGTCCATGGCGTATTCCTCCACGCGGACGATGTCGTCCACGTTGTCCTCCACCTTGGCCAGCAGCCGACTGACCAGCTTGCCCGCCACCTGGGTGTTGTTGGTGGGGAAGCCGCTCTCGTCGTGGGCAAGGCCGGTGATGTTGTAGCGCTCGCCCCGGCCGAAGGGCTTCATGGCGGGGACGTACTGTCCATCGGGCACGTAGTAGCACTGCTTGTTGGCGCCGTCGTGGAAGGAGGGCTTGCGCTGGTTGATGATCAGGTTATTGGGATTGGGCAGCTCCACGCCCTCGCGCATGTGGCCCACGATCTCGTCCATGAGGAAGATGACGGGGGTGCGGTACTTCTCGGACAGGTTGAAGGCCCGGATGATCAGGGTGTAGGTCTCCAACACGGAGGAGGGGGACAGGGCGATCACCGGGTGGTCGCCGTGGGTGCCCCACCTGGCCTGCATGTAATCGGCCTGGGCGGGACTGGTGGGCAGGCCCGTGGAGGGGCCGGCGCGCTGCACGTCCACGATCACGCAGGGGATCTCCGCCATGGCGCCGTAGCCCAGATTCTCCTGCATCAGGGAAAAGCCCGGGCCGGAGGTGGCGGTCATGGCCTTGACGCCGGCGGCGGAAGCGCCCAGCACGGCGGCGATGGAGGAGATCTCATCCTCCATCTGGATGAAGTGGCCCCCTACCTGGGGCAGGCGCAGAGAACTCTGCTCCGCGATCTCGGTGGACGGGGTGATGGGGTAGCCCGCGAAAACGCGCATGCCGGCGGCGATGGCGCCCTCGACAGCGGCTTCATTCCCCTGCATCAGAACAGCTTTCGACATTTGTCCGACCTCCTTACTCTTCCAGATTGACCAGATAAATGGCATAATCCGGGCAGCGCATCTCACACATGCCACAGAGGATGCACTGTTCCGGGTCTTTCAGCGTAACTTTCTCTTTCCGAATTTCCAGGACCTGCTTGGGGCAGAAGGCGGCGCAGATGCCGCAGCCCTTGCACCAGGCCGTCTCGATCACGAGCTTTTTTCTCCCGATCATGTTGTACTCTCCTTTTTTGGGTCCCCTGGGCCTCCGGCGGGCGGAGACGGCGCGGACCTCTGTCACTTTATTTAACACCCAATTGCATAAAAAGAAAAACAATTCTTTTCTTGCTGTTGCCACAGGCATTTCCCTGTGGTATGATGCCCGGTAGACGGGGACGCCCGCCTATGGGAGGAACGGCCATGAATTTTCGGAACCTGCAATACTTTCTGGCGGCCGCGGAGGAGAAAAACATCACTCGCGCGGCCCGGAAGCTCTATATTTCCCAGCAGTCTCTCTCGGGGCACATCGCCAAGCTGGAGGAGGAGCTGGGGGTAACGCTCTTTGAGCGGACCCCGGAGCTGAAGCTCACCTACGCCGGGGAGCGGCTGGCCCTGATCGCCCGGCAGATCTGCTCGCTGGAGCAGGAGATCCTCCAGGAGACCGGGGAGATCAGCGACCGGCGGCGGGGCCGGCTCCGCCTGGGCATCTCCTACACCTGCGGGCGGGCCATCCTGCCCACGATCCTACCCGCCTTCTGCGCGGCCCACCCCCTGGTGGAGATCAGCCTCATGGAGGGCAACTACCGCCAGCTCAACGAGTGGCTGAGCAAGGGGGAGATCGACGTGCTCATCGGCTATATGCCCATCGAGCTTCCCGGGGCTCAGGTGGACCAGATCCTGACCGAGCGGCTGTTCCTGGCCTGCCCCAAGCCCATCCGGGACCGGATCTTCGGCGGGGACCAGGCGCTGCTGCAAAAGGCCCGGGAGGAGGGCCCGGACATCCGCCTGTTCGGCGACGAGCCCTTTATCCTGCTGAAAAAGGGCAACCGCATCCGCGCCCAGCTGGATTCCTTTACGGCCAAGACGGGCTTTCTGCCCAAGATCCTGCTGGAGACGGAGAACATCGAGACCGCCTTCGCCCTGGCCGAACAGGGGATGGGCATCACCCTGTACCCGGAGCTTTTCCTGCGCACCCTCCACGCCGACGCGGGCGGGGCGGATTCCAGCCTGGACCTGTTCCCCCTGCCCGGGCCGGAGACCCTGGGCGCCCTGGCGGTGGCCTTTCTGGAGATCAGCTACCGCTCCCCTGCGGTGCTGGATTTTATCGCCCTGTGCAAGCAGCAGGCGGGGCTGTGGGATATGAACTGAGCCGCGCCTGCTGCGTCGCGGATCGCTCATAGCCCCCTTTAGGCAAGGGGGGCTATGAGCGGAGCGAAGCCGGGGACACGCATTCTCATGCTGCGCCCCGCCGTGACAGGCCAGTTGACCGGCAGAATCCCCCAGTCACGGCGCTTGCGTGAGACGCGCCGCGACAGCCCCCTTTAGGCAAGGGGGCCAACGAAGAAAGGAGAATAAAAATGAAAGAAGTATTGATGTTTTATCTGGAAAGCTGCGGCTACTGCGACAAGGCCCGTCGGGCCCTGGACGAGCTGTTTGAAGAAAACCCCGCCTACCGGCAGGTCCCGCTGACCCGGATCGAGGAATCGAGGGAGCCGGAGTTGGCCGACCGCTACGACTACTACGCCGTGCCTACCTTTTTCGTGGATGGCAAAAAGATCTTCGAAGCCCGGCTCTTCATGAGCTTTGAGGACATCAAGGCCGGCACGAAGGCCGCTCTGGACGCGGCAATGGAATAAATATCGCCCCGCTTGAATCCTTTTCGCCCGCTCAAACGTTATACGGTTGAGATCATCCTTTTTCAGGTGCCAACAGGGGGAGCATATATGAGAAACTACTATCGCACCAAGGAGGAACACCGCCCGACAAGGCGCAGAGTCTTCGCGGCCGCTGTCATATTTTTGATCGCAGCCGTGCTGTTTCTCGGCGTCTTGATATACAACAATTCCGCCGCCCGGGACGAGCCGGTGGAGGGAGAGTCCTTCTCCTTGGCAGAATTTCAGGCGGTCCTGGCTGTGAAAGAATTTTCTTCCGATCGCCGGGTGGGCGCAATCTCAGGCGTGAAGGACGCCGCGGGAAAGGCGGAAGCGGTCTGGCTGGAGATCTACGGCGAGGCGGTGGAGGACGAGAAGCCTTACGTCGTATCCCGCGACAGTGAAAACGGCGTCTGGTTCGTGACGGGCTCTCTGCCCCGTGATTTTTGGGGGAGGAGCGTGATGGGCGGAACCGCCTGTATCCTCATCCGGGACGACGGCACGGTCCTGGCCGTGTGGCACGAGAAATGATCCGGAAGACAGCGTGCGGTCTTTCAGGTAACAGATGGAAATAGACGGAACGGACGAGCGGTGCTCGTCCGTTCCGTCTATTTCCAAAAACTAAAAACTAAGAACTGAAAACTAAAAACTAATTGTTCCCTCCGGGCATCTGGGGCAGGTCCAGGTCCAGGTAGCTCTCCACGATCTGCATGACGCTGTCGTCCCGCAGGATGATGGAGATCTCGATGCGCCGGTTGGCGGCGCGGCCCTCGTCGGTGTTGTTGGAGGCCACGGGGCGGGTCTCGCCGTAGCCCGCGGCGCAGAAATAGCTGCCGTAGTTGTTCAGCTTCCCGCTCCGGCTCTCCAGCAGATAGCCCAACACCGCGTTGGCCCGGTCCGTGGAGAGGATGCGGTTGCGCTCGTCGGTGCCGGTGCTGTCGGTATGGCCGGAGATGACGATGCTGTCCACATATTTGGCGTTTTCCTCGTCTTCCAGGAATTTTTCAAACACCACGGCCAGCTGGTCCAGGGCGGGCTTGGCCTCGTCCTTGATCTCGGACGAGCCCACGTCGAACAAAATGCTCTCGCTGAGGATGATGTTGCCGTTGTCGCTGATGGAGACCTTGGAGGCGTCGCCCATGACGCGCACCATGCTGTCCCGGATCTGCTCCAGGATCGACAGGCGCAGCACCGCGATGGTCTGCATCTGGCTGCGCATGGCCAGCAGCTCCTCCGAGGCTGCCTTCATGTACTTCTCCTGGTCGGCGATCAGGGCCTTCTGATCCGCCAGGAGCCGGTTCTGCCCGTCCAGCTCCTTCTGCTGGTCCTGCAGGGTCTTTTTGGCGGCGTCCAGGTCGAGGGTGATCTTGCTGAGCTGATCCTCCGCCGCCTCCACCTGCTGCAGGGTCAGGGCCAGGACGCTCTGGGTGTCCGTGAGCTCGATGCGCGTGGCGGAGAGCTCCTCCTCGGTGCCCGCCAGCTCCTCCTGGGTGGTGGCCAGGGCGGCCTTGGTGCTCTGCAGGTTGTTGCCGGTGATCAGGTTCTGGATGTAGCTGAGCAGCATCAGGAAAAACAGGATCAGCGCCACCGCGGACATCATGTCCGCGTAGGAGGGCCAAAAGCCCTGCTCCCCGTCGTTGGAGCGCACGAAGGCGTCGGAGCGGCCCTTAAACTGCCTTCTCATTCTTCGCGCCCTCCATCCGGCGGTTGATCTCCCGCATGGCGCCGGCCAGATCCCGCACCGCCAGGTCCATGCGCTCCACGCTGCCGCGCAGGTTGTAATCCACCTCGGAGAAGTCGTGGACGCCGTCGTTGAATTTGGTGAGGCTCTGATCGAAGCCCGCGATGGCCTCCCGGTTCTCCTGCGCCGCCTGGGCCAGGGCCGCGGAGGCGTTCTGGGCCGCAGCGCCGAAATCGTCGGAGGCCGCCTTCAGCGCAGCGATCATCCGGCGCACCAGGTCGGCGTCGTTCTTGGCGGCCTCGGTGTAGAGCTGGGGGGCCACCTCGGTGTCAAGCCACAGCTCCATGCGGGTCTCCATCTGCTCCCGGGCCGCCTGGGGATTCAGCACGGTCTTCAGAATGGTCAGGAGGATGGAGCAGCCCGCGCCCACCAGGGACGTATAGAAGGCCACGCCCATGCCCGACAGGGCCGAGAGCAGCCCGCCGCCCACGCTGTCCAGCACGGAGAGCCATTCCTCCCCGGTGGAGTAGCGCAGCAGCTCCGTCAGCGAGGCCACCGACAGGCTCAGGCCCAGGAAGGTGCCGAAGAGGCCCAGGGTGACGAAGAGGGAGACGGCGTTATTCAGAAAACGCTCGCAGAACAGCAGCCCCGAGAGCTTCGCGCTCACGGTGTCGGAAATGATGGCGGGGGTGTTGGTGTCCTGGCCGTATTTCCGGTAGGCGTTGGTGTATTCTGTCAGCAGCGCCGCCTGGAAGCCACGGATCTTCGCCTGGTCGCCCTTGGTCTTCCCGGCCAGCAGCTTATAGCGCAGGTACACATGGAACAGCAGGATCACCGCCAGGGCAAACAGCAGCAGGATCAACACGATGACCACAAGGCCCACAGTGGGCATATTGGCAAGATTGTTCATAACACGGTCCCTCCCATCTGGTTTTCGTCTTTATCTTAGCAAATCGGGCGCAAACAGTCAAATCCGGTATCTTCCTGTCGGAATATACCGGATGTTAGACGAAACCGGGGCGTTTTTGTTCCCCTGTCCCGATATTTGATTCAGATCCGTTTCCAGAGCCGCAGCACGCCCTTGTCGTTGAGCTGCCGCAGGGTCACCAGCAGCAGGGGGAAGAGCAGCATCCCCCACACGCTCCAGACCCGCCAGCCTACATACATGGCCGCCAGAGACGCCAACGGGTCCAGGCCGATCTGGTCCCCCAGGAGCTTGGCCTCGATACAGCTGCGCACCAGGCTGACCGCGCCCCAGGTCACCAACAGGCCGATCCCCCGGGGCAGGTCCCCCAGCAGCAGGGAATACAGCGCCCAGGGCGCCAGGACCACGCCCGTGCCGAAGATGGGCAGCGCGTCCACAAAGGCGGTAACGGCGGCGACGCCCACCGGACTCCGGACCCCCAGCAGCCAAAAGGCCAGCAGCAGCTCGAAAAAGGTAATGCCCATCAGGATCCCCTGGGCCCGCAGCCAGCCGCCGAAGCTGCCCTTCAGGTCCCCGCCCAGACCGCTCAGCCGCTCCCGGAGGCTCTCGGGCACCTGGGCCGACAGAAAGGCCAGCACCCGGGGGAAGGCCGCGGAGGAAAAATAGCTGCCGATCCCGGCGGTGACCGCGAAGAGCAGCAGGTCCGGGCTCCGCCCGGCCAGACGGCGCACCGCGTCCAGCGCCCATTGGGAGAGCTGGCCCGGCAGCCCGTAGAGCGTCTCCCCCACCGCGTCCAGCGCCAGGCGCAGGGTGTCCGCCACCTCCTCGGGGGCCGAGTCGATCATATCCAGCACCCGGCCCTCCAGCCCGTCCAGGCCCTGGGCCAGACCCGTCATCAGCGCCGGGACCTCTCCGGCAAAGTCGGAAACGGCGGAGATGCCCCAGCCGGCCAGGGCGCTGACGCCCCAGATCAGAAGGCCCAGCACCCCCAGACTCACAAGGCCCGCCGCCGCGCCCCGCCGCCAGCCGTGGCGCACCAGCAGCCGCACCAGCGGCTCCATCAGGGCGGCGATGGCAAAGGCCAGCAGAAAGGGCGCCGCCCAGGGCAGCAAAAAGCGGGCACAGAGCCAGAGGATGCCCACCGCGGCCCCGACCGTCAAGACCCGGTTCAGCCACCGCCCCGCCTGCTGCTGCATCCGCGCCGCCACTCCTTTCGTTTTTCTTCTTTCAAGCCCCTCGCCCAGCGTATATGATCAAAGAATTGATAGTCCTTATTTTTTGTGCCGCCGCCTGTTTTTATGCGCCGCACCTCCCCCGGCGTTTTTGTATAGAATGGGGTGGCCGCTGTGTCGGCCATTGGAGGAAATACCATGCTGATCGTACAAAAATTCGGCGGCAGCTCCCTGGCCGATCCGGTCCGGCTGCGCCGGGTGGCGGGGATCTGCGCCGAGGCGCGAAAGCGGGGAAATCAATTGGTGGCCGTGGTCTCCGCCGCCGGAGACAGCACCGACGCGCTTTTGGAAACGGCCCACAAGATCCATCCCCATCCGCCCCTGCGGGAGCTGGACGCGCTGATGGCCACGGGAGAGCAGCGCTCCGCCGCGCTGATGGCCATTATGCTGGAGAGTCTGGGCCACGCCGCCCGCTCCTTCTCCGGCTGGCAGGCCGGGATCCATACGGATACGCGGCACGGTGAGGCCGCCATCCTGCGCATCGAGCCCCGGCGGCTGCTGGAAACGCTGGCAGAGGGAAAGATCGCCGTGGTGGCGGGCTTTCAGGGCGTCTCGCCCCGGGAGGACGTCACCACCCTGGGCCGCGGCGGCTCGGACACCACGGCGGTGGCACTGGCCGCCGCCCTGGAAGCGGAGCGCTGCGAGATCTACACCGACGTGGACGGCATCTACACCGCCGATCCCCGTCTTCTGCCCGATGCCCGGCTCCTGCGGGAGATCGACTATCGGGATATGCTGCGTCTTGCCCGTGCCGGCTCCCAGGTGCTGCACCCGGGCTCGGTGCGTCTGGCCATGGACACGGGTCTGCCCGTGCACCTGCTCTCGTCCTTCCGGGCGGGAGAGGGCTCGCTGGTCCGCGCGCTTTCCGAGGCGGAGCGCCCCGCCCTCGTGGGCGTCACCCGGGACGAAGCCCGCAGCACCGTCACGGTGGTGGGCAGGGCCGCGGACAGCGGCCTGCGGGAGGAGCTCTCCCGGCAGTTGGAGCAATGCGGCATCCCGGTGCGCGGCAGCTCGGAAGAGGAGGGCTGCGTGACCTTGACAGTCGCCCCGGCGCAGCTGCTCCCGGCGCTGGAGCTGTGCCACCGGGCCGTGATCGGATAAACGAAAGATCCGGGCCTGCCACTTGGGCGGCAGGCCTCAGGCGGTCGACGTTTTGTCGACCGCCTGAGGGGCAAAAGGGAGAACGAACCGATCTCTCTTTTGCGCAGATTGAACGTGAAGAGGGGACTCACATCCCCTCTTCACAATCACCCCATGCGTGTCGAAGTACTGCCGCTTGGCTATGGCTGCACGCTGCCGGGCCTGCCGCTTGGGCGGCAGGCCCTTGTAATCGCGGGCGGGGCGTGATACAATTCCAGCAGAAACAGAAAGGAACCGCGCCATGAAAGAGAACTTTTTTGCCTATATCTCCCGCATGCGCTACATCGGCCGCTGGAGCCTGATGCGCAATTCCCTGCCGGAGAACATTCAGGAGCACAGCCACATGGTGGCCGTGCTTGCCCACGCCCTGGGCGTCATCCGCCGGGACGTGTTCGGGATCCCCTGCGACCCCAACGCCGCCGCCGCGGTGGCCCTCTATCACGACAGCAGCGAGATCCTCACCGGGGATCTGCCCACGCCCATCAAGTACCACAGCGACGAGATCCGGGACGCGTACAAGCAGGTGGAGGCGCTGGCCTGCAGGAAGCTGCTGGACACCCTGCCGGAGGCGCTGCGCCCGGCCTATGAGGAGCTGCTCACCGGCCGGACCCAGGAAGAGCTCCACGACCTGGTGAAGGCGGCGGACAAGCTCTCCGCCTACATCAAGTGCATCGAGGAGCGCAAGGCCGGCAACAATGAGTTCCTCTCCGCCGAAAAACAGACCCGGCAGATCCTGGAGGCGAGCCCGCTGCCCGAGGTGGCCTATTTTCTGGAGCACTTTATCCCCGCATTTGAGTTGGACCTGGACGAGCTGGGCACCATTGACTGAGCAGGAGGACGCTATGGAAAACAGCAAGCTGAACCGCATCAACGAGCTGGCGGCGCTGGCAAAGCTCCGCCCCCTCACCGGGGATGAGCTGGCCGAACGGGATGTTCTGCGCAAAGAGTACATCGCCGAATGGCGCCAGGGCGCCATCCAGGTGCTGGAGAACACCTATGTGATGACCCCGGACGGGAAAAAGCACAAGCTGCAGAAGAAAGAGCCGCATAAGTAACAGAAGTCAGGAGGGATCCGTCATGTTGTATCTGTCTTATGACAAGCCTATCGACCAGAGCAATCTCCCCGCGCTGAACGCGTCCTTCGACCGGCTGAAGCTGCGGCTCCGTCGCCGGAGGATCCTTTCCGGTGTGTGCGGGTGCCTGTGCTTTCTGCTCTTTACAGCGATGATGATTCTGGGCTCGGTTGGTGCCTTTCACCGTTTTGCCGGGGCGGAATACGCCGCGGCCCTGGATTCCCTTCCCTATGTAAAAAAGGTCCTGACCGCAGCGTTCCAAACCCTGCCCGCCCTCCTGGGGCTGAAGCTGGAGCTGCCGGAGTTTGTCTGTATCGGCGTAGCCGTGATCCTGCCGCCGCTGCTGTGTCTGCCGATCGCACTGCTGCTGCGCCTGTTGCTGCGGCTTGGCAAAAAGCCCGCCCCGGAGGATCGCAGCGCAGAAGCGCTGCTGCAGGAGGTCAGGGAGCTCTCCGCGCGCAGCAGCAAGAGCAGGAAAGCCAACTGGACGCTGCTCTCCGGCTTTCTGATCCTGGCCGCTTTCGCCGCCGCGGTGGTGTACAGTCTGCTCACCGTCAAGCCCGTCAGCGAGGAATGGGACGTCAAATTTATCCTGTCCTATCTCTTCATCGCGGCAGTGGGCTTCTCTGTTTTCCAGCTCCTGGCCACGCTGACGGACAAGCTTCTGGAGCTGTTCTGCGGCCTGGACGCCCAATGGGACGGCAGCGAGCTGATCGAGGATCTGGAGGCCTTTCTCGCCGGAGAAAATCCGGCTCCTTCCGAACCGGCTCCCCAGGCTCCGCCTGTCGAGGCCCCGGCTGCTGAGGAAGGCACACCATGAGCAGGCTCATTGTCCTTCTGGGCAACTACGGCTCCGGCAAGACCGAGATCGCCATCAACCTGGCCGTCCGCGGCGCCCGGCAGGGGCTCAGGACCCTGGTGATCGACCTGGACAAGGTCAACGACTATTTCCGCATGTCCGACAAGGTCTCGCTCCTGGCCCAGAAGCAGATCCGCCTGGTGTCCCCCACCTTTGCCGGCCGGGGCGTGACGCCCAGCAGCATGTCCGCCGCCGTGGCCTCCGCCTTTACCGACAACTGGGATCTGGTGATCTTCGACGTGGGCGGCGACGCCGCTGGCGCCCTGTCCCTGGGGCGCTACCACGAGGATCTGGCGGCCTATCCGGGGCAGAAGGAAGTCTACGACATCGTGAACGTGTTCCGGCCCATGTCCGAAAGCCCGGAGAAGATCCTGAAGCTCATGGCGGAGATGGAGGGCTTTGCCCGCCAGCGCGTCACGGGCTTTGTGAACAACTCCAATCTCCTGACCTATGCCAGCGCCGACGACCTGCGCCGGGGCTATGAGGTGATCGCCGACACCTCCCAGCGCTCCGGGATCCCCGTGGTCCACACCACCGGGCGGCGGGAGTTTCTGGAGGAATTCCTGTCCGACGGGCGGGATCCCCGCTTCATCGGGGAGCCGATCCCGCTGGAGACTTATATTCACCGCAGCTGGGAGGCCTTTACCCGCGAGGGCTTTTGATGCCTTGTGAAAAAGGAAAGCGCACGGAGCGTCCGTGCGCTTTCCTTTTTCTTGAAATCAGTCGTTTTGCATGGTATACTCCCCCTGCAAGCAATCGGACCGGGATGCAGGCGGGCTTTGCCCGACCTGCTCAGCAGGGGAATCTGGGTGAAAATCCCTGGCGGGGCCGCCACTGTGAAGCGGAAAAAGGAACGGATTGCCGCGGGGCGCTCGCGCCCCTCGCAATGACGGGCTTTTTCCCGAAGTCAGAAAACCTGCCCGGACAGTGAATCTTCCGGCAAGCGATGCTCCCGTCCGCAAGTGCGATTTGCGAAGATTTTTTCATAATGATTATATGATGGCGAAAAGCGAAAAAGCTTTTCGCCGCGCAGCTTTGCTGCGCGGTAAAACAGCACGGCTGTTTTGCCATATACTCATTGCATCATTCGCTGCCAAACCTGTCGTTTGGCAGCGAAATCAATCGAATTCTCGATTGATTTCGCCATCCGATGGTCATTATCGCAGCGAAGGCGAAAAATCGCAGACATACTTTATGTATTTCGAGATTTTGAGACAACGCTGCGGCGGAAAAAGACCGCAAAGAGCCGACGCGGCATGGGATCGGCGTTTGCCTGCGCTGTGTCGTACAAGGAACCGCGGAACCCGGTCAAAGTATGGCGCGGCGTGGCTTTGCCATGCCCGCCCTCTCTTTTTCTTTGTGCGATTTCCGATGGGGCATTTGCCCTGAACAAAGAAAGGAGAGGATAACATTGTCCAAAAAAGCAAAAACCATACTTGCCGTCGTCCTCCTGCTTGTGGTCGCGGCAGCCGCGGTACTGCTGTACCTGCACTTTTCCCCCAAGGGCGCCGAGGGCGCCAAGACCGTGACCGTTCAGGTCGTCCACAAGAATGAGGAGACCAAGGACTTCGTCCTCCACACCGACGCCGAGACCCTGCATGAGGCGCTGGACGAAGAGAAGCTGATCGAGGGCGAGGACCGGGGCGGCTTCTTCATGGTGCTCACGGTGGACGGCGAGACCGCCGACTACAACGTGGACGGATCCTACTGGGCCATGCTGCAGGACGGCGAGTGGATGATGACCGGCGTGGACGACACCATGATCCAGGACGGCGACCACTATGAATTCGTCTACACCCCCGCGGCCTAAGTTTTCGGCTATCGAGATCACGACCCTGGCCATGATGGGCGCGCTGATCTTCGCCGTGAAGCTGGCGCTCTCCGGCATCCCCAACATCCAGCTGAACGCCCCCCTGATCATCCTCACGACGGTGTTCTTCGGCTGGAAGGCGCTGTGCTCGGTGGCCATTTACGTGCTGCTGGAAGGCCTGTTTTTCGGCTTTCACGTGTACTGGGTCAGCTACGTGTTCATCTGGCCGCTGCTGGTGGTGCTGGCGATGTTCCTCCGCCGCCTTGACCTGTTTCAGGGAGAAAAGGCCGCGCTGCCCTGGGCGGTGGCGGCAGCCTTCTGGGGCCTGCTCTTCGGGCCGCTGATGTACATCCCCTGGTTCTGCATCATGGGCGGCTGGGAAGGCTACTTTGCCATGTGGATCGCGGGGATCCCCTTCGATCTGACCCACGCGGCAGGCAATTTCGTCTTCACCCTGGTGCTGTACTGGCCCCTGTACAAGGTGCTGGCAGCACTGACAGGCAGAAAAACATAAGATAAGCGCAACAGAGAAAACCCACCCGCACTGCAGGTGGGTTTTCATTTTTTGTTTGGTCTTTTGCCGCGCTTCCGCACTTATTCGGGCAAATAGGCGTTGGCGGCCTCGCTGTAGAGGACCACTGCCTTGGCCAGCTCCGTCAGCGTGTCGGTCTTGCCGCGGCTCAGCGTGGTGCAGGCGTAGCTCAGGGCGCTGTAGTCCAGGCCGATCACGGTCTCCCCGCCCTTCAGCACT
>CACXAQ010000019.1 GCA_902765595.1 Oscillospiraceae bacterium
GCAGTAGATGTACTCGGCCATCTTGGGGTTCCAGCGGCGGGTCTGGTGACCGAAGTGGACACCGGCTTCCAGCAGCTGCTTCATGGATACGACAGACATGGGTTTTTTCTCCTTTTCAAATTTGTTATTTCCTCTGAAGGTTTCCACCTCCGCGCCCAGCCCGATCTCCCGGGCCACCGGGCACGAAGTCCGCCTCCATGCGAAATGCCTTGATATTATATAAGAATTGTTTCCAAATTGCAAGAGGGTTTTGCGGGATTTTTCCGCGTTTTTCCGCTTTTTTCAGGGAAATTTCGCCCCGGATCCCCTGGTCGCGGAAAATCGCCCTGCCGCGGCAGGCGGCAGGGCGACCATCGTTTTTTTCTCCGTCAGGTTCAGCCTTCGCTTTCGCTCTCCTCGGCGGGAGGCGCGGCGGGCTCGTCCGTTTCCGCGGGCGCTTCCTCCTCCTGGTCCTCCCGGTCCTCCAGATCCTCCGGCAGCACCGCCATCAGGTCCTCCTTGCTGGGAGCCTCCAGGGCGGCCACCCGGTTGGCCTGGCGCACCACCATATCCTCGAAGACATTGCGCACGTCGCGGCCGTTGCCGAAGTTTTCGGTCCGCTCCTCATAGAGCTGGGTGAACATGTCCACGGCGGCCTTCTCGGTCTCCTCGGTGAGGGTATAGCCGTTCTTCTTGCAGCGCATGCGGAACATGGCCATCAGCTGCTCCCCGTTATAGTCGGGGAAGAAGAAATACTTGTTGAAACGGGATTCCAGGCCGGGGTTGGAGTGGATGAACTTCTCCATGGGACCGGTGTAGCCCGCCACGATCACGATCAAATCGTCCCGGTGGTCCTCCATGGCCTTGAGGATGGTCTCGATGGCCTCCCGGCCAAAGTCGTTCTCGCCGCCGGAGGAGAGGGAATAGGCCTCGTCGATGAAGAGGACGCCGCCCAGGGCGGACTTGATGACCTCCTGGGTCTTGAGGGCGGTCTGGCCCACATAGCCCGCCACCAGGCCGGAGCGGTCCACCTCCACCAGCTGGCCCTTGCTCAGCACGCCGATGGCGGCGTAGAGCCCGCTGATCAGGCGGGCCACGGTGGTCTTGCCGGTGCCGGGGTTGCCCACGAAGACCATGTGCAGGCTCATGGGCGGCACGGGCAGCTCATGCTCCTGCCGGAGCTTGCGGACCTTCACCAGGTTCATCAGGTTCTTGACGTCCTTCTTGACCTCTTCCAGGCCCACCAGGTCCTCCAGCTCGGCCATGAGGCTGTCAAAATCGGGCTTCTCGGCCTCTTCCCCCTTGGCCTCGGCCTCTGGCTTGGCCTCGCCGCCGGAGGTCTGCGTCTGGGGCTTGTGCTTGTCCTGGAAGCTGGGCTCGCCGCTGGTCACGTAGTCCAGGGGGTTCAGGCCCTCCCGGCTCTTGCGCACGCCGGTGGTGTCGCAGATGGCGGTGAGGCGAT
The DNA here is from genome assembly GCA_902765595.1 of Oscillospiraceae bacterium. Taxonomy (GTDB): domain Bacteria; phylum Bacillota; class Clostridia; order Oscillospirales; family Oscillospiraceae; genus Limivicinus. The sequence continues at coordinate 1,442 of CACXAQ010000019.1, forward strand.
CCGTGCAGTCGGTGATATAGGCGGCCTCGGCATAGGTCACGTCGTCATCCACCGCGGCCAGATACAGCAGGATGTTGGTGGTCATGCGGATAAAGGTGCGGGAGGTCTCGCTGCCCCGCCTGGCGTCGCTCTCCGCCAGGTTCCAGAAGAACACCGGGGGCATGAACACGTCCTCCCCGCAGGCGGCGCCGGTCAGGTTCCACAGCAGCCAGGAGGGCTTGGCTTGTCCCCGGGAATAGATCTGGTTTGCCATCTCCACATGGCGCTCGCCGATGCTGCCGGCCCGGCTCCAGAGGCCCAGGGCGCACTTGGTCATAAACTCGTCCAGCTCCTTGGCCAGGTCGCTGCGGCCGATGCGGTAAAAGGCGTCGGTATTGGCCAGGTAGATCTTGTGAAACTCCTCGGGGGAGCGGTTCCAGGTGGTAGGCATAGTGATTCTCTCCTGTCTGTTTTCGGGTGTCTTCCGTATCATCCATACTATAATGATTATATGATGGCGAAAAGCTTTTTGCTTTTCGCCGCGCCGCTTTGCGGCGCAGCAAAACAGCACTGCTGTTTTGCCATATATTCATTGCAATGAGTATCGGGCGAATGATTCAAAGAATCATTCGCTGCCAAACTTGTCGTTTGGCAGCGAAAACAATCGAGTTTTCGATTGTTTTCGCCATCCGATAATCATTATTATAATCCAAATCCGCCCCGGGTCAAGACAATTCGGAACGCGGAATGCGGAATCGGGGGAGTACGTCTCCTCCACAGGGGCGAGCTGCGCCCGCCCGCCATCCTGGACGTCGGACACCGGGCGGCCAAAGGCCGCCCCTACGGCTTCCGCCCTCTCAAGCCTGAAAACTCAAAACTTTTTTCGCCGGCAGCAATTCTGCCGGGGCATCAGCTTCACGCCGTGCTTTTCCGCCGTCTCCCGGGGGGATTTGGCCGCGGAGACCCGCCGCCACACCGCTTCGAAATTCCGCAGCCTGCGCTGCAGCTCCCGGTCGCTGAGTCGTTCCATGTCCGTCCCTCCTTTTCCCCGTGCCAGTCTATGCCCGCACTTGCAAAGCGGTGAAAACTGTGCCATAATACCGGTACAAGATCAAATGACGGGACGGGATGCACATGGCAAGATTTTTCATGGCGGGGACCAATCTGGCCGGCGGGACCGCGATCATCCGCGGCCGGGACGCGGAGCACGTGAAGGTGCTGCGCCTGCGGCCGGGGGAGGACGTGGTCATCTGCGACGGGCAGGGCACGGACTATAAGTGCCGCCTGGTGATGGCTGACAAGGAGCAGGCAGAGGTAGAGGTCCTGGAGGTGGTCCGCTGCCCGGCGGAGCCCTCGGTGAAGGTCACGGTGCTCTGCGGTCTGCCCAAGGGGGACAAGACCGAGTATATCATCCAGAAATGTGTGGAAGCCGGCGCCCACGAGATCCTGTTTTTCCTGTCCAACCGCTGTGTGGCGCGGCCCGACGCCCCGGAGAAGAAGCTGGAGCGCTGGCAGCGCATCAGCGAGGAGGCCGCCAAGCAGTCCGGCCGGGGCATCATCCCCAAGGTGGGCTGGGCGGGCGAGTTTGCCGACGCGCTGAACGTGGCCGTGCAGAAGGATATGGGCCTGTTCCTCTACGAGACCGGCCAGCGGGAGAGCCTGAACGCCGTGCTGGAGAGCAGCAGGCAGATCCAGACCCTGGCCCTGATCACCGGGCCCGAGGGCGGCTTCGCCCCCTTCGAGGCGGATCTGGCCCGCATCACGGGGCTGCATCTGTGCTCCATGGGCGAGCGGATCCTCCGCTGCGAGACGGCGCCGGTGGTGGCGCTGACCGCGGCCATGTACGCCACCGGTAATTTAGGCTAAGGCCCAAAACCATTCAGGAGGAAACACCATGCGTAAATTTGACGAAAAATATTGTGTGGAGATCTTTGAAAAGCTGCTGGCGGCGGACAGCACCACCGGCTTTTACGCAGAGAGCCAGGCGCAGCTCTGCCGGATCCTGGACGAGCTGGGCTATCCCTACCAGGTCACCCGCAAGGGCGGCGTGATCGCGGACCTGGGCGGCGAGGGCGAGGCCCTGGCCGTGACCGCCCATCTGGACGACATCGGTCTGATGGTGCGGCACCTGAACGCCGACGGCACCCTGAACGTGTGCCCGGTGGGCGGGCTTTACCCCTTCTACTGCATGATGGAGAACGTGCGCGTCCACACCCGGGACGGCAAGGTCTACACCGGCTCCGTCTGCCGTACCCCCAACTCCGTCCACGTGACCGAGGAGGAGCTGCGGGTAACGCCCCCCGACTTCCGCACGAACGTCTGCGTGGTGCTGGATGAGAACGTGAAAACCGCCGAGGACGTGCGGAAGCTGGGCATCGAGACCGGGGACAGCATCGCCCTGGAGCCTCGCTTCGTCTACGCCAACGGCTACCTGAAATCCCACTTCGTCGACGACAAGGCCTGCGCCGCCGTGCTGCTCACCCTGATGAAGGCCATGAAGGAGGAGGGGATCGTCCCCAGCCGGAAGGTGTACTTCTACTTTGCCTACTACGAGGAGATCGGCCACGGCACCGTGGTGCTGCCGGAGGACGTGAAGGACATGATCGCCGTGGACATCGCCCCCACCGGGCCGGACCAGAACTCCGACGAGCGCAAGGTCTCCATCTTCGCCAAGGACTCCCGCTTCCCCTATCACTGGGAGCTGACAAGCGAGCTGCGCCGCACCGCCGTCGAGGCGGGCGTGGACTATGTGATGGACATCTTCACCCCCCACTACGGCACCGACTGCGACCCCAGCATCGCGGCGGGCTACGACCTGCGCCACGGGGCCATCGGCCCCGGCACCGCCAACAGCCACGGCTATGAGCGCACCCACATCGAGGGCCTGCGCGCCACCTATGAGCTGCTGCTGGCCTATATGACCAAGTAAAACCGGCTTTTGCCGGATAGAGAAAGAGCGCGCTGCAAAACGCAAATCCCTGTCATTCCGAACCAGTGACCGACGTCACTGGTGTGGGAATCCGTACTCTCCTTTCGCGGAAAGTGGATTGCCACGACCAGTTTGCGAACTGGTCTCGCAATGACAGACGCGTTTTGCAGCGCGCTATTTTTGTTTGTTTTCGCGGTTCAGGCCTGCAGATCCACCCGGTGGACCAGCAGCGCGGAGACCGCGCCGATGGCGACGCCGGCCGCGACGCCGCTGAGGATCAGCACCGGCAGGTAATAGACCACATTGCGGCCCATCAGCACCACGGCCATCAGGATCTGGCCCAGGTTGTGCAGCACGCCGCCCAGGACGCTCACCGCCACGCAGCTGAGCTTATCGATCCGTTTCAGAAGGATCATGCCCGCAAGGCTCAGCGCCGCGCCGGCAATGCTGTAAAAGAAGCTGGCCACATGCCCGAAGAGCAGGGACACCAGCAGCACCCGCAGCAGGGAGATGCCCACCGCTTCCTTCCAGCCCAGCTTGTAGAGGGCGAAGATCACCACGATGTTGGCTAGGCCCAGCTTTACCCCCGGGATGCCCGGCGAGGGGATCTGGCTCTCCACATAGGACAGGATCATCGCCAGGGCGATGCACATGGCCATGAGGGCGATTCGTTTGGTTTTCATCGTTCCCTCCGCTCAGCCCACCACCAGGTCCACGCCGTCGCTTTCGCCGCCCTCCACGGTCACGGTCAGGCGGTTGGGGAGACAGGTGATGACCTGGCCGGTGTAGTGGATCTTTCCCTGCTTGACGCAGAGGAGATCCGGACAGTCAGCATCCGAGAGCCAGGCTTTTCCGTCCTCGATCACCAGGATGTTGCTGCCGCCGTTCAGGGGGAAGGTGCCGTTGACGGACAGGGAGTGGCGTTCCACTTCCACGCCGTCCACCCGCACCACCGCCACGCCCCCCTCCTGGCGCCCCAGGTTGAGCGCCAGGTAGAGGACGCCGGCGATCAGCAGCAGCGCCGCGATCAGGATCAGGTCGTTGCGCAGTTTTTTGTCGGCGAAAAGGCGCTTCATGTAAAGCTGAAGGCGCCCAGCGCCAGGGCAACGATGCCCGCAGCCAGGATCTGGATGGGGAAGCCGCGGAAGGCCTTGGGCAGGTGATCCTCCTCGATCTTCGCCTGCAGGCCGCTCAGCAGGAACAGGCCCAGCAGGAAGCCCAGGCCGGCGCCCAGGGCGCTCAGCACCACGGTCAGCAGGTCCTCCGCCCCGGCGGTGTTCAGGGCCAGGCCCAGCACCGCGCTGTTGAGGGCGATCACCGGGAACCAGAGGCCCAGCTTCTTGCCCAGACACAGCTGCAGCAGGTACACCAGCACCAGGACCAGCACCACCGCCGCCAGCAGCTGCCAGTAGGCGGGGATCAGGCCCCGCAGCAGCCAGAGCAGCACCGCGCTCACCAGCATCACGCCCGTGACCGAGAGGCCAAGGGCCAGGGTCTTCTCTCCCCGCTTGGCAAAGCCCAGCAGCGGGGTCAGGCCCAGATAGGCGGTCAGCGCGTAGTTATTGAGCAGGACAAAGCCCAGCACCAACAGAATCATTTGTTTCATGCTTCAGCCTCCTTCTCCTCGCAGGGGATCCCCACGGCGGCGCAGGTGTGTTTGCCTGCCTCCTCCGGGCGGGGGAAGAGCTTGTTGAATACGGCCAGCAGGATGCTGAAGACCACCAGTCCTCCCGGCGCCTGGGTCAGCAGGGGGATGCGGTAAGCCTTCAGGCCCTCGAACACGTGGCCGGCCAGGCTGGCGGAGCCGAAAAACTCCCGGATGGCGGCCAGGACCAGCGTGAAGACGGCAAAGGCAAAGCCGCACTCCAGGGCGTTGAGCATCCCTTTGCCCAGGCCGAAGTCCGCCGCATCCTCGGTGGACCCGAAGAGCATCAGATCCACGCCCAGAATGGCGGCGTAGAAGCCGAGCATCTCATAGGCGCTGGGGAGGAAGGCGTGGAGCAGCATCTGCGCCATGGCGGCAAAGCCGGCCACGGTGAGCAGCACGGCGGGCAGCTTCGCCCCGGCGGGGATCAGCTTCCGCAGCAGGCCGATGACCAGAGCGGAGCACAGCAGCACGAACATCACCGCCGCGCTCATGCCCAGCGCGGCGCGCAGGTCGGTGCTGGCCGCCAGCGCGGGCACGATGCCCAAGGTCATCAGAAGCACAGGATTCTGAAACAGCAGTTTACGATCTTTCATGTGCTCACCCCCTGTTTTCCGTCAGAAGCCCGAAGGCCTCGAACACGTCATGGACCGCGGTCTCCACCGCCTCGGAGGTCATGGTGGCGCCGGTGATCTGGGCCTCCTCGCCGGTGAAGGTGTCGGAGGTCAGGCCGATGAAGCCTTCCTTGTAGCTGGCCTCGTCCAGCTCGTAGTTGCTGTAATACTCCGAGTGGAGGATCAGCTCGGACACCCGCCAGGAGACGATGGCGCCGTTTTCATCCAGCACGTAGTAGAATTCCATGACTTCGTTGGAATAGCCGTAGGCGCGGGCGGCAAAGGCATAGAGCGTGCCGTCCTCGGTCTGGGCGGAGTAGGCGCCGGTGACGGAGTTGGCAAGGCCCTCCAGCTGCATGGGCTCCAGGACCGCGCCCTCGGGGAGCATCCTGGCCAGCGCGGCCTGCTGCTTGTCGTGCCGGTCTTCGTTGACCGTGGCGGCAAGCTCTGCCACCGCATTGAGCAGGGCGGGATCGTCAACGGGCTTGCCCTCCACGTCGTAGACCTTTACGCCGCCCACAACGCTCGCCACGCCCAGATAATCGGCGTCGCCCTCATGGATGAACCAGGCGGAGCCGCTGCCGTTTGCGGCCTTGTAGCCCTTGGTCGCGCTGCCGCTGCCGGGCAGCTCCTCGCCCTGGATGACGCCGGCCTTGTTCACAAGGCCCGGATAGACCAGGGGGATCAGCTCGGTCAACAGCTGCTCGCCGGTCTTCTGACCGGCGGTGATGAGACCGTTCTCGATCAGCGTATTCATGCCGTCGGAAACGGCGCCCTTGATGGCAGAGGAGGAGAAGGTGACGCCCGCCACCAGGCTCACTTCCGCCAGGGCGGAATCCTGGCCGACGAAGCTGGGCAGGAAGCCCTCGTCCAGCTCCTTGGTCTCGCCGCTGCCGTCCACGTTCAGGGACACGATGCGCCCCTCATAGTCCAGCACCAGGGTCAGCTCGATGGGCACGTCCTTGGTGTAGCCCTCAAAGCTTGCCAGATGCAGGGTGTAGACCTGCTTGGTATCGTCCTTGTAAACGGACTTCACGGTGTCGGCCGTGACCGTCAGCTCCGAGGAGGCGGGGTCGGCCTGATCGTAGATCAGAACGGCGTCACCCAGCAGGGCCTTCTGGTTGGCCTCGATGACGGGGGCGGTGAGGGCGTTGACGCCCAGGGTGCCGCCGGCCATCAGCGCCAGCAGCAGCACCAGGGCCACCAGGCCGCGGGTCAGATTCTTCTTATTCATATCAGACACCTCCCAGCGGCTTTCTCCGCGTCCATTTCTCAAGCCAGGGCGCGAGGATGTTCATGCACAGGATGGAGTAGGACACGCCCTCGGGCAGCGCGCAGAAGCGGCGGATCACAAAGGTGATGAGACCGCAGCCCAGCGCAAAGAGCAGCCGCCCCTCCGCCGTGATGGGCGTGGTGGTGTAGTCGGTGGCCATGAACACGGCGCCCAGCACCAGGCCGCCGGCCAGGATCTCATAGAGTGCCACGGTAAAGCTGCCGCTTGCCACCAGATAGCACACGAACACGGTGCCCACGAAGATCACCGGGGTCTGCCAGGAAATGACCTTCCGGATCAGTAAGTACGCGAAGCCCAGCAGCAGGGCCAGGATGCAGCCCTCGCCGATGGCGCCGCCCCGCTGGCCCAGGAACATCTGCAGCAGGGTGGGAAGCTCCGCCCCCTCGGTGCCGATCAGCTCCAGGGGCGTGGCGGAGCTGACCGCGTCCGCGCCGGGCCAGACGCCGCCGGCCACGGTGGAGGTAAAGGCCGCCAGCAGGAAGATGCGGCCGGTAATGGCGGGGTTTGCGAAGTTATGGCCGATACCGCCGAAGACGCACTTGACCAGCACGATGGCAAAGACGCTGCCCAGGGCGCACTGCCACAGCGGCACACGGGCGCTCAGGTTCAGGGCCAGCAGCAGGCCCGTCACCACGGCGCTCAGGTCGCCGACCGACTGCTGCCGGCGGGCGATCAGATTAAACAGGAACTCGGAGACCACAGATGCGATCACGCAGGTCAGGATCATCCAGAGCGCGGGGAGCCCGTAGAGGACCACCGCCGCCGCGCTTGCGGGAAGCAGGGCGATGATCACGTCCAGCATGATCCGTCTGCTGCTGTCCTTGCTGTGGATATGAGGGCCGGCAGACATGATGGGTTTTTCCATGGCTTACTTCCCTCCTTCTTTCCTGGCCTTTTCCCACTTGCGGAGAAAGCCCATGGCCGCGTTGTTGTTCTGCGCCAGGGGGCGGTGAGACGGGCAGACGTAGCTGCAGCAGCCGCATTCCATGCACACCTTCACCTGCTCCTTCTGCAGAAGGGCGGCTCTCTGGTCCTCATCCTCCAGCTCCATGGCCCGGGAGAAGGCGGTGGGGTTCAGGCCCAGGGGGCAGACCGCCACGCAGCGGCCGCAGTGGATGCAGGGGGAGGGCTCCGTCTTCTGAGCGTCCTTCCGGTTCATGATGACCACGGCGTTGGTGGCCTTCAGGATGGCCGTATCCAGCGACTCCTGGGTCTTGCCCATCATGGCGCCGCCGAAGAGGATCTTGCCCGGCTCTTCCTTCAGTCCGCCGCAGGCCTCCACCACGTCCCGCACGGTCACGCCGATGGGGATGATCAGGTTCTTGGGCTCCTTCACCGCAGAGCCGTCCACGGTGATGATGCGCTCCACCATGGGCATGCCGGTGACGAAGTACTCGGCCATCTTTACGAGGGACGAGACGTTGATGATGATCACGCCAAGGCTGGCCAGACGCTGGCCCTTCTCCACCACCTTGCCGGTGGCGTTATACAGCAGCACCTGCTTGGCGCCCTGGGGATAGACGCTGCTCAGGGGCAGGATCTTTACCGCAGGGTCGTCCTTGAAGCGCTGGGTCAGGGCTTCGATGGCGTCGGGCTTGTTCTTCTCGATGCCGATGATGAACTCCTCGCTGCCGAGGAATTTCTTCAGCAGCTCAATGCCCTTCTGGATCAGGTCGCCGTGCTCCAGCATGACCCGGTGGTCGCTGGTGATGAAGGGCTCGCACTCGGCGCCGTTGACAAGCACGGTGCCGATATGGTTTTTCTGGGCCGCGGAGAGCTTGGCCCACACGGGATACGCCGCGCCGCCCAGACCGACGACGCCGCTATCTTGTACGCAGGCCAGGAATTCGTCCAGATTCGTGGGCTCGGGGATCTTCAGCCCCGGGTCCTTTTCCATCTTGCCGTCGCTCTCGATGCGGATGGCCACGGCCCGATGGCCGTTTGCCGTGTAGGGCTCGATGGCCTTGACCGTACCGGAGACAGAGGCATGGAGGTTCGCGCTGCCCCGGTCCTTCTCCTTGGCGATCAGCTGGCCCACATAGACGTGGTCGCCCGCCTGCACCACAGGCTCGGCGTTGGTGGCCGAGTGGGCGTTCATGGGAGAAACCGGCAGCAGGACCTCTTTGGGTACGGCCATGCGCACGGCGGCCATGCCCGCCGTGCTCTTATAATGGGGTAATTTCAGGGTCGAGATGTTTTTTCTCAAATCTCCCGCCTCCTCAGGATTCAGTTTGTTCTTCGATCAGCTCCGCAAAGCCGGGGGTCTGCCGCTCGGTCCCGTCCGGGAAGATCCAGAGCGCTTCCACCCCGCCGATGCTCTCCACCAGCGCCTTCCCCTCCTCCGGGGGCATGCAGAACAGCGCCGTAGACAGGGCGTCCGCCAGGGCGCTGTCCCTGGTGACCACCGTGAGAGAGGTATAGTATTCTGCCGGATACAGGGTATCCTTGTCGATGATGTGGTGGTACTGCCGGCCGTTCACCGTGAAATAGCGCTCGTAGACGCCGGAGGTGACGCAGGCCGTGTCCCGGATCCGGATCCTGCAGGCATAGTCCTCGGTGGAATTGTCCGGGTCCCGAATGGCCGTGGCCCAGCCGCTGCCGTCCGGCCGGTCGCCGATGCAGCGGATGTTGCCGCCGATATTCAGGACGTACCCGGAAGCGCCCTCCCGCTCCAGGTACTCCGCCGCCCGCTCCGTGGCATAGCCCTTGCCCAGGGCCCCCACGTCGATGGAGGCCTCCGGGTCCGCGATGCGGACGGTGTGGCGCTCCGGGTCGATCTCCAGCAGGTCGATGCCGGTATGGCTGTAGGCCTGCCGCAGCTCCTCCGCCCCGGGGATGGCGGCCGACGCGGGGTCTTCCTCCGCCGCCTCCCGGCAGTCATGCCAGAGCCGCAGCACCGCGCCCAGCATCACGTTCATCTCCCCGCCGGTCAGCTCGTACATCTCCTTGGCGTCCAGGAGAAAGTCGATGAGCTTCGGGTCCACCTCCAGCGCGTCTCCCCCAGCCGCCTTGTTCAGCGTACACAGGTTCGTCACCCCGCTGTACTCGTGGTAAATGTCAAAGAGCTGGTGGTATTCCAGCAGGATATGCGAAACTTCGGCAGAACGGTCCTCGAACCGTTCTGCCGAATCTCCTGCGTAGTCGTATACATAGGAGACAGTGTCGAAATAGGTGTAGTAGACCTTCCCTATCGGCTCGTTCGCCTGCGGCTCCGCGGACCCGGCCCCGTTCCCCGTCTGCAGCGCGCAGGCGTTCAGGAACAGCAGGCAGGCCAGCAGGAAGAATGCAAAACCCTTTCTGTTATGCCGCAAAGCGTTCATCCCCTATGGTTTTTTGCCGGAATCAGCGGGCGATCTCTGCGGCGCCGGCAACCACGTCGATCATGTCGACGATCTGGATGGAGCAGGAAGCATAGAGAGTCTCGTCAGCAAAGACGATGTGCTCGCCGTTCTGGACGGTCTCGGTGGCGCGCAGCTCAGCGGCGGTCTTACCGGCGGCGTAGTCGGTAAAGTTCTTGGCCTGCTGGTACCACTCCAGGGTGGCGTCGGAATAGGCGACCATGTTGTAGCCTTCCTTCAGCTCACGCTTGGTGCCGTTGAAGACAAATTCGGTGTTCTCGCCGGCGGCGTTGATCTTGATCTGGGGCTGGATAGCGTCGGTCAGCGCGGCCAGGATCTTACCGTCCTTGCCGACGACGGCGGCACCGAAGTCGCTGTACATCTTCACAACGCCGTCTTCCTCAGCGGTGGGGGCGGTGGTGTCCTTAGCGGTGGACTTGATGGCCAGGCCCAGGGTGAAGGGATCGGCGGTGGTGAAGCTGGTGCCCTGCTCGTCATTGCAGGCCTTCACGACAGCAGTCTGGAACTCGGTGATGTCGATGGAACAGGTGGCGTACAGGGTCTCGTCAGCGAAGACGGTGTGCTCGCCGTTCTGGGCGGTGGCGATGTTGGCGATCTCATCGGCGGTCTTGCCGACGGTGTACTGCTCGAAGGCCTGAGCCTGCTGGTACCACTCGTAGGTGGCGCCGCCGTAGGCGACCATGCCGTAGTCTTCCTTCTTCTCGGCCTTGGTGCGGAAGGTGGCCTCGGGGTCAACGGCGCCGTCGGTCACGTCCATCTTGTTCTGGGCCACGTCGATGCGGCAGGCGACGATCTTGCCGTCCTTGTCCAGGACGACGGCGGCAGCGCAGGCGTCCACCTGAGCGGTGCCGGTCTTGGAGTTGTCCTTTACGGCGATGCCCATGCCCAGTTTGTACTCAGCGGGCTTCGCGCCGCAGGCGGCCAGTGCGAACACCATGCAGATGAGCATCAGGATTGCGGTAATCTTTTTCATGTTTGTTCTCCCTATTATTCGATATTTTGTCCCCGCGCAGGCCGGGTATGCATCCCTATGTACGCCGCGCTCAGAGACAGCCTCATCATAACACCAAGCGGTCAATTCGTCAAGAATTAAACAATATTCTCCGCGGCTTTTTTATGGCCTTTTTTCGGGCATTTTTGCCCTCCCCGAGACGCCGGCCGAAACGGCTCGTCCGTGTGTTCGAAACAAGGCGATTCCTGCGCTGTTTTTCTTTGGGTTTTTCTACTTTCGGACCTCCGAAGGAGGAAGAAAAACCTCCTGCAGCAACCATTGTTGCGGCAGGAGGGCTGATGATTTGAGACACCGGGATCATCTCTGGGAGACGGTGAACAGCGAATAGAAGTACCCCTTCTGCGCCATGAGCGCATCAAAGGTCCCCTGTTCCGAAACCGCGCCGTTTTTCAGTGCGAACAGCCCTGTGCAGCGGCGGAGGATGTTTTCGTCCAGGTCGTGGGTGACGATCACGCGGGTATAGCCGTCCAGCTTCAGGATCGCGTCCAGCACCTCGAAGGAGGTTTCGGCATCCAGGGCGGCCGTGGCCTCATCCACGAAGAGTACAGGCGTCTTGCGCAGCAGCGCCCGGGCAATGGAGATCCGCTGCCGCTCGCCGCCGGAGAGGCCGGAGCCGTTCTCCCCGCAGAGATAGTCCGCGCCCTTTTCGTCTATGAGCTTTTTCAGCCCGGACAGCCGCACGGCGCGGTCGATCTCCTCTTCCGGAAACTCGGAGAACATGGTGATGTTGTCGCGAATGGTGCTGTTAAAGACGAACACGTTCTGCTGAATGATGGACACGAGATCGTAGAGCGAGCCGGTGGAGATTCCTTTGAGCTCCTTGCCGTCGTAAAGGATCTCGCCCTGATAGTTTTTCGAGGACGCCATCAGCAGGTTCAGGATCGTCGATTTGCCGCTGCCGGAGCCGCCCACCAGCGCGTAGCAGCCTCCGGCGCGCAGTTCCATATCCACGTCACACAGCACAGGCTTTCCTTCTTCATAGGCAAAGGCAAGATCCTTGACCGAGATCCCCTCGGTGAGCTGCGGCGGGATCTGCTCGCCTTCTTCGGAAACGTTTTTGTTCAGCGCCTGCGCCAGCTTGTCGATCAGGGAGTTTGCGGACATCATACCGGCGAAAAACGTGGGGAAAGCCTGGATGGGCCCCAGTACGTAGTTCAGCAGCTGAACGAACACAATGGCGGTGCCTGCCGTGATCCCCTTGCCGGAGAGCGCCAGCGCGGCGGCCACAAAGAACACGCCGATTTGCAGGATCGCCCCCGCAATGCCGGAGGAATAGCTGACCAGTACGTTCACCTTCGTGCGTTTTTTCGAGGCCTCCGCTACGTCAGCGTTGCTGCGATCATGCAATTTGGCAATGCTTTTCTCCGCCTTAAAGCTCTTGATCACAGAGAAGCCCATAAGTGCGTCCTTCAGCATGCCGGTATAGCTCTCTTTTTGATCGGAAACCTTCTTTTCCGCGATCGCCGCCTTGTTTCCCAAAACCACGGAGACGACGATGGGCAGCAGGGAGAACGCGATGGCGATCAGCGTCAGCAGCGGGCTGTACCACAGCATCAGGCCCAGCGCGCCCACAAATGTGATGCCCACCTGGATCGTGGTCTGCAGCCGCCCGATAAAGTCCGTTTCGATCGTGTTCACGTCGTTGGAGAGGGCGGAGATATAGAGGGCGCTGTTCTCGCCTGAAAAGGCCTGAATGCCTTTTTCCATCAGCCGGTGAAACACGTATTCCCGATACTGCTTCATCGCCTTTGCCCGGAACTCGGAGAGGAAGGTCCTGTCCAGGATCCATCCCAGTCCGAACAGCGCAAACGCGCCTCCCGCGACCATCAGCAGCGTGCCAAAGCCGTAGGGGCATTCTCCGGAGATCAGGTCGGCCACCGCCTTGATGAGCCAGGAGATCACCAGCTCTGTCGCAGCGCCGAACAGGGCTGCGATCACAGTCATTGCCAAATTGAATTTGTTATTTCGAAACAGTTCTTTGAGAAAAGGGCGGCGTAGCGCCTGGATTTCTTTCTTACTCATGAAAACCCTCCTGCTCGGTGATGAATTCCCAAAGAGCGGTAAACTCCTTATTTTCAAATTGGCCTACCGCGTTACAAACGCCGTCCATTGCCGTTGCCCCCAGGTCATCGTGGGCGCTGGCGCCTTCGATGGGGTCCACAAAGCGGATGTCGCTTTCGTCATAGCTGGGAGCAGCGTCAAAGAATGCGGCAAGCTCTTTGGCTTTGACCAGGGTATCACGTGCCGCGTCGATCTGCCCTGACAGGAACTGCGACCCGGCAAGGGCAGCGAGGAATGCGGCGCATATTCTGTCGAAGTAGTTCGGCTTATCTGCTTCTCGCAGCCCCAAAAGAAGCCGGGTCCCCCAGTCCAGGATCGCCTGGCAGGAAACGTGATCGCCGCAGTTGAAATATACGTTCGCATAGCCGTTGATCGTGGTAACGAGCTCGGAGACATGCTTCAAAAGGGCCTCCGACAGAAACCGCTGCGCCTCCGTGGCGTGACCGCTTTGGGCCAGAACATTCCCGATCTCATGGCTGTACTGCCCGTCTGCGTTATGGGTCTTCCAAAGCTCTATGGCCTTGTCCGTTTCGCCCAGCCCCAGATACGTTTCCGCAATTCTCCCGTAAATCGTCTGCTCACTGATCTGCGGATCTTCGTTTTGGCTCAGCAGCAGACGGGACTGCTCCAGAAGCTCCAGCGCGCGATGAAACAGGGCCTTGTCCCCGCTGTCAAAGCCAAACGCACGGTACAGCGCGGCGCTCTCGTTGACGATCTGAAAGGAGTGCGGATACTTCTTGAGCGCCTTTTCCGCCTCCGCAAGCCCCTCCCAATCCTTGCTGCGGCGGTATTCCTGTAAACGCTTCACCGTCGCTTCCAGGCGGTTATCCTTGACTTCATAGCCCAGCAGTACGTCCACAGAGGTATCGAAAAAGTCAGCCATCTGAATGATCAGCTCCAGCTCCGGGATCGACAGCTTTGCCTCCCACTTGTATACCGCGCCTGCCGTCACCCCTAAGGCCTCGGAAAGCTGCTCCTGGGTCAACGACCGGTCCTTGCGGAAGGCGCGGATGTTTTCCGCCAGCATCATCTTCATACGCCCGCCTCCTTTATGTTTCTGGTGATGATTATAATCCGCCAAAACGGCAAAGTAAACCGACCGGTCATATCAAACGGATTTTATTTTTCCTACTGTCAGTAAGAGTTTTGGTGATGTCCGGACAAGCACTTTGCTGATAACGCAAAGCAGCAGGCGTTCTTCGGAACGCCTGCTGCTTTATGCCATTGAGGATTATTCAGTACAATTTAAGCCAAACCCTGATTTACTCCCACTCGCTCCTGGAAAGCTTGACTTAAACAGTTTTGTATGGGCGATATGGTACTGAGTGTTTTGATTATCTGAATTCTCCATCGGATATGGGCTATCCGATTTTTTGTTGCCAATATGTTGCCATGGATAGGCAAAAACAGCATTATTACCACTGGGACGATATTGTTAAGATGTATGTGTCTCTTCCTCATCAAAATCGTCGTCTGGTTCAGCGTTGAGTTCGTCCTGGCGCTTTTTTGTGGCTCGTGCCGTGAGGCGCAGAATGAGATAGGTGAGAGCAATGGTAAAAACTACTCCGATCGCGCCAGCACAGAGCGATCCGATGGGTTTTTGATAGCGTGCAAAGGTAAAGGCAAACACGAACAGGCCTGCACAGATCCCTGCTGCCAGAGAGAAAAGCAGGCAGGTCCTGCGGCTCATATCCGCTCGTCTGTCCCAAATGCCCGCCCGCATGCACGAGATGGCCAGATACAGCGCAAGCCCCATGAACAGGACCAATTCACCGATAATCGCGCACAGATCCTTTGTCATCACCACGGTTTCTACAATCAAAGCGAGCAGAATCCCCCAAAAGGCCAGCCAAAAGCCCCGGCTTTCGATTTCCAGCAGCTTGCGCTCCTGCTGTTCATCCAGATTAGTTTTCCTCATCTTCATTTTCTTCTTCCTCCCAGAATAGATCATCTAGTGTTACTCCCAGCGCTTTACAGATGGCTACGCACAGCTTGATAGAAGGATTGAACTCCCCGGATTCGATCAAGCCAATCGTCTGCCTTGTTACCCCTGCGCGTTTCGCCAGCTCAGTCTGAGAGATGTTAAGTTCAATGCGTCTGAACTTCATTTTCAAGTTTCTCACGGGCTTCCCTCCTAACAATGCCAATTATATATTACATCCTGCGAAATATCAAGTATATATTGCATTTAATTTTTATACTTTGCAGTATTTCTCGGATGGTAGTGACAATTATCGGCGGCGGGGATTGCTCCCCGCCGCCAAACCGTTATCATTTTGTTATCACCGCTGATAACAAAAGAACAGCAGGCATTCCGAAGAACGCCTGCTGCATAAAGCGATTTACGATAACTCAGCACATTTTGAGCCAAAAAGTGCATTATTCCCACTCGCCAGGCAAATCCCAGCTTTAACTGCTTTTGTTTAGGAGATTTGTCTCGACGTGGCTCCGTTTGATTCCCATTATCCTCAACCCATGGGGTCCACGGACTTTTGCTATCAAAAAGCTATCAATGCAGCTATCACAGGTCCAAATTGTTGGGGCTGTTTACAGTGGTTTCGACGATAAACAGGATTGTTTTACCGATTTGATACATGCTTTTTGATGTGGTTACTATAGCATGAAATCGGCCGGATTTCAATGCTGTCCTTATTGAAAAACTCTATGAAATCAAGTGGAACCAGCATGCGGCCGGGCCAGCCAAAGAAAGGACAAGCAGCGTGAAAGCGCATGGAAAAGAAGGCCTATAGAGCATGAAAGGACGTCCTCCTTTCCTCGCCCGTCATCTTGAAATCCAATAAACCCCGCGATATAATAGGTTAAAAACCATACAGGAGGATAACCACATGATGATCTCTACCCGCGGGCGCTATGCACTGAGAATTCTTGTGGATTTGGCTGAGAACCAGAACGAGGGATACATCACGCTCAAGGAAGCTGCCGACCGGCAGGAGATCTCCGAAAAATATTTGGAGAGCATCGTAAAGGATCTGGTGAAAGGGCAGTTCATAGAAGGCGTGCGCGGGAAAGGCGGCGGCTATCGGCTTTCCAGACCGGCTGAAGAGATCAGCGTTTTGGATGTCCTGCAATCGGCAGACGGTACGATCGCTCCCGTAGCCTGCCTCGAGGAGGGCAGCGCGCCCTGCTCCCGTGCGGCGGTCTGCAAGACGCTCCCGCTCTGGAAAGGGCTGGACAGAGTTGTCAGCGAATATCTCAGCGGCTTTACCGTGCGGGATCTGGCAGAAGAGAAAGTACCATAACGAATGCAGCCTAAAAGAGCATCCGGGATCAGGCAGATCCCGGATGCTCTTCTTTACACGATCGCTCAATCCGCAAACAGCGGCGTGGACAGATAACGGTCACCGGTATCCGGCAGCAGGGCGACGATCGTCTTGCCCTTGTTTTCCGGCCGCCTGGCCAGCCGGATGGCGGCCCAGACCGCGGCCCCGGAGGAGATGCCGACCAGCACGCCCTCTTTCCGTCCGACCAGCCTGCCGGCGGCAAAGGCGTCCTCGTTCTCCACGGCGATGATCTCATCATATACGGCGGTGTTCAGCACCTCCGGGACGAAGCCCGCGCCGATGCCCTGGATCTTGTGGGCGCCCGCCGTCCCCTTCGAGAGCACCGGCGAGCCCGCGGGCTCTACCGCCACGACCTTCACGGCGGGATTTTGCTCTTTCAAATACTCGCCCACACCGGTGATCGTGCCGCCCGTGCCGACACCCGCGACGAAGATACCCACCTTTCCATCTGTGTCTGCCCAGATCTCCGGGCCGGTGGTGGCCTTGTGGATCGCGGGGTTCGCCGGGTTGACGAACTGCCCTGGGATAAAGGCGTTGGGGATCTCCTTGGAAAGCTCCTCGGCCTTGGCGATGGCGCCCTTCATGCCCTTGGCGCCTTCAGTAAGCACCAGCTCCGCGCCGTAGGCCTTCATCAGCTGGCGGCGTTCCACGCTCATGGTCTCCGGCATGACGATGATGATGCGGTAGCCGCGGGCCGCCGCGACGGAGGCGAGGCCGATGCCGGTGTTGCCGGAGGTGGGCTCGATGATCACAGAGCCCTCTTTCAGCAGACCCTTTGCCTCGGCGTCGTCGATCATGGCCTTGGCGATGCGGTCCTTGACGGAGCCCGCGGGGTTAAAGTACTCCAGCTTCGCGAGAAGCGTGGCCTCCAGGCCTTCTTCCTTCTCAATATTGGTGAGCTCCAGCAGAGGAGTCTTTCCGATCAGCTGATCGGCGGATGTATAGATGTTAGACATGATAGTTCCTCCTGTTCAATAGTTTTTGATGGTCCATGTTATGCGTAGAAAAGGTCAACATCGCCTGATCAAAAGAAACATGATGATCCGTCTCCTTCCCAACGAAAAAACCGGGGAGCCCGTCTGGGTCCCCGGTCGTCTGCAAAGCAAAAGGAGAGCTCAAATGGGCAAGGCAAAGCACACGCGCATCTCACAGCGCATGTCACAACACATCATGCAGTTGAAGCTCGCCCTACGCATACTGGCCTCCGAATAAAAACCTATTAAGATGATATGTTTATAGCACATGAGGAGTCTCTTGTCAATCCCTTTTTTATCCGCCGAAGCCCTTGCAGGGATTTTTGCCGTAGCCGGTCTGCAGATAGTGCAGGATCTTCTCGATTCTCCATGCACGCGACACAAGGCCGGGCACAAAGCTATGGCTGATCGTCAAAAGAACAAGGCCGACCATGGAGGGAGAGTTGAAAAACCGCACGCGGCCCTTTAAGCCGAAGAAAGCCTTCTCCCGATGATGACACTTGGAAAACAGCCGGTTGAGCTGCGCGTAGACGCTCTCAAAATCGGAGGCGTGAAGTTCCTCGCTAAACGCAGCCTCCCCGTTATACCGCACGGTCACCGCAGCGTCGAGGCTTTCGGCCAGGTTTTCCCTGCCCAGCCTGGGCGATGTGCGGTATTCCAGCCGGACCTGTGTCTGATCGCGCTGCCCGAGGATCTCGTGCGTGGAATCAGAAACCAGCCCATCTCTCTCTGGGCGGATCGCGATATACTCCTGCTCGCTTCCTTCCGTCAGGTTCCGCGCGGCGAGGGTGCCGAAGAACGAGGCGCAGGCACTGAGGATCTCAAAGAGGTGCAGGCACTTAACGTCCGGCGCGGAGGACACCCGGTTGCCGAGCTCCGCGAGCGGGGTGCCGATCAGTTTTTCCCCGCAGAGCGTCTCCAGGCAGGCAAAGTCGCAGCGCCTGCCCTGGCTGCCCTCGCTCCGCTCGTCGATCTTCAGGCTACGGACCCGGCCGGTTTCATCCAGCAGCATACTGACCAGGATCGGCACCTCGCGGTTTAAGCCGCCGAAATGATAGATGCTCTTTTGCCAGCCGGTGACAGCATAGCCCAGGTGCGTGCGCTCGACCACCGTCCCGCGGTAGCGGGTGATGAGCTGCTTTCTGTTGTAGTTGTGCGCGTCGAAGACGAAGCTGTGATCGAACTTGACCGACGCCGGATCAAGATGCGGAAGACCGTTGAGGATCATAGCGCATTCTCCTCCCGGATGACGCGGAGAATATCCGCCACGGTTTCCAGTTCGCCGAAGCGCTGATCGGGGATCTTGACGCCGTAGGTCTCCTCCACGCTGACAACAGTATCAGCCAGATCAAACGAGCTCATGCCCAGGTCTCCGACCAGCCGTGTGTCGTCTCGCAGCTGAGCGAGCGGGACGCCGGATACTTCGGAGAGGATCTCCTTTATCTTTTCTTCCATCCCTTAACTCCCTTTCAGTTTATAACGTTTGATTTTCCGGGTCGCTGTTTTCTCAAATTCCGTCTCCCGCAGCACGATCTCGCCGATCTGCTTGAAGGAGGCCAGGCTGCGGTTGATGGGGCTGACGATCCGCCATGCGGCGGGAATATCCGGGATCAGCGTCCGGTCCACGAAGAGCTCCGCCGTGATCCGACCGTCCTTTTCATAGACGGCCGCATCCAGGACGCCCTCCGCCTGATAGAGCTTTTCCTCCAGCTCCTCCGGTGAGACGTTTTCCCCGTTGGCCAGGATGATCAGATTTTTGATCCGGCCCTCGAAGAAGAGATTGCCCTTCCGATCCAGCCGCCCGAGATCGCCGGTGTGGAACCAGCCGTCCCGAAAGCTCTCCGCGGTGGCCTTCTCGTCCTTGTAGTAGCCGGGCGAAACGCTGGTGCCGCGGACACAGATCTCACGCCCGTCGAGCTTCACCTCGCAGCAGGGCAGGGGCCGACCGACCGAGCCGACCACGTTTTTCCCCGGCCGGTTCACGGACACGACGGGGGAGCACTCCGTGATCCCGTAGCCCTGCAGGACTTCGATGCCCAGCGCCCGGAAGAAGCGGATCAGCTCCGGATCCAGCGCCGCGCCCCCGCAGATGATCGTGTGCAGCCGTCCGCCGAGAAGCGCTTTCACTTCTCCGAAAAGACGCCTGCTCATGTCCAGCCCGAGCTTTTGCAGCGAGCCGCTCAGGCGGATCGCTTTCTGCAGCTGCTCCAGCCGCCCCTGCTTTCTCGCGGTGTTCAGGATCTCCTTGTGCAGCGTCTGCAGGATCAGCGGAACGGTCACAAGGATGGTGGGCCGCTTTTCCCGGAGGTTTTTCTTGACCGTCCGCACGCTCTCGTTGAGATACAGCGTGCCGCCGCAGTGCAGCGCCCCGGCCACATGAGTCATCATCTCAAAGGTGTGGCTCAGCGGCAGAAGCGAGAGACCCACGTCCGTCTCCGCGAGGGGGATCACCTGGGCGATGGCGCTGATCTGAGAACCCATGTTCCGGTGCGTGAGCAGCACGCAGCGAGGTCTTCCCGTCGTCCCGGAGGTAAAGTACATGGCCGCGGCGGCCTGCGGCTCCAGCTTCGGAAGAGACTCTCTTGTTTCTTCCCGCAGCTTCTCGAGGAAGGCGTGCAGCTCCATTAGCCTGAGTCCGGAAACGGCGCGCGCAAGCGCCGCCGCGGTCTCGCCGCGCCGCCCGTCGTAGAGCAGCACGCCGCAGTCGGCCAGCCGCAGGCAGTCTTCCAGCTCCGGCGGCTGCAGACCGTCGTGTAAGGGTACGATCACCCGTCCGGCGGACAGCACGGCGAAATACGCGGCAAGCCAGGCCGCGCTGCCCGGTCCGAGAAGGGCGACGTGCCGCGCCGCCGTGAATTCCTCCAGTGCGGCTGACGCCTTCTTGCAGAAGCCGAAGAGCTCTGAACCGCGTACATACGGCATCTCTTCGTCCGCGCACAGGAAGAATTCTCTGTCCGGAAAACAGCTTGCCGCATGCTCGGCCAGGCAGCGCATATCGGGATATGTCAGGGATGCCTTCTTGATCGCCACATTATCACCCATTGAATTAGTAGGTTAGTATTATTCTATCGGTTTTTCGCCTGTTGTCAATAGCTATATTCGGATAGATTGACAAAGAGAAAACGGGGAAAAGAATTGACGGCCCGAGGGAAACAGAGTATAACATAGTAAAGCAGTATGTTTTTGGGGGTGCCGCATATGAACAAGCAGAGCGCCGTGATCAAGGCCGTCTGCATCAGTGAGAAAAAGGGGCAGCAGAAGCACCCGGTGGAGCGCGTCCGGCTGCGTCCGGAGCATGGGATCGAGGGCGACGCCCACGCCGGGAACTGGCACCGTCAGGTCAGCCTGCTCGGTCAGGAGAGCGTGGATCGCCTGCAGGAGAAGATCAGCATCCCTCTTTTCCCCGGCGCCTTTG
This sequence comes from Oscillospiraceae bacterium, assembly GCA_902765595.1. Taxonomy (GTDB): domain Bacteria; phylum Bacillota; class Clostridia; order Oscillospirales; family Oscillospiraceae; genus Limivicinus. Next base: position 22,026 of record CACXAQ010000019.1, read on the forward strand.
CGGAGAACATCCTCTGCGAGGGGATCGAGCTGTATAAGCTCCCGGTCGGGACGAGGCTTCGCGTCGGCACGGCGCTGTGCCAGGTCACGCAGATCGGCAAGGAGTGCCACGCCGACTGCGCCATCCGCCGGCAGGCGGGAGACTGCGTCATGCCGCGGGAGGGGATCTTTGCGATCGTCCTCACGGAGGGCGAGGCCAGGGTCGGTGATCTGATTACGGTCGAAGAAAAGGCGTAAAGCATGAAGGATCTCAAACATATCCGTTTTTATGAAAGCCTGCTGGAGCAGGCGGACAATGAGCTGGTGCGGCAGGCCAAGCGTGAGGGCGGCGTGGCCGTGGGTTATACCTGCTATTATCTGCCGGAGCCGCTGCTCAACTGCGGCACAGCCTTTTCCGTGCGGCTGCGCGCACCGAACACCGGCTCGCTGGATATCAGCCAGTATTACATGACGAGCTTCATCTGCGGCTACGCCCGTGCCCTTTTTGAGCGGGCCTTCGAAGGCGGCTTCAACTTTCTGGATTTCTATGCCTCCTCCGATACCTGTCAGCAGATGGTGCGGGTCGTGGAAAACATCCATGAGCTGGGACTGATCGAAGCCCCGGGCTTTTCCTATGGCATCATCGACGCGCCCATGAAGGTGAGCGAGCATGGAAAAAAGCTGTACGCACAGCAGATCAAAAGCCATATTTTGGAGCCGCTGCGGGAGCGGTACGGCGTCGACATCGGCGACGAGAGCATTCGTGAGGCGGTCATGGAGCACAACGAGCTCTGCGCGATCTTTGAGGAGATCTCCGCACTGCGCAAGGCGGAAAACCCTGTTATCACACCCAGAGAATTCCACATCCTGTGCCTGGTCAGCTACGCCTGCCCGACGGCACTGATCCTTCCCTATCTGCGCGAGACCCTGGAGGATCTGCGGCAGCGCAAGCCGGACGCCGTCAATCCCTGGCGAGCCCGGATCGTCGTTGTGGGCGGCGAGTTGGACGACTATGCGTTCTCGGAGATTATGGAAAACTGTCGCTGTTACGTCGCGGCCGACCGCTACTGCTTTGGTGCGTTTCCGGGGCGGCAGTCGATCCCGCTCTCAGCCGATGCCCCGGCCCTCGAGCAGGTCTGCAGCTTCTATCTGGAAACCAACCAATGCCCGCGCTTCATGTCGCAGGAGAAGATCCGCGAACGCCGCGCCTTTGTGAAGCGGCTTGTCGAGGAATACCGAGCTGACGGCATCTTATACGAGCAGGCCAAGTTCTGCGACTTCTGGGGCTATGAGCGCACGCTGGCGGTCTCCGTCATGCGCGAGGAGTACGGCATCCCGACCCTCGGGATCGACCGGGAGTATGTCGTGCGCGGCTCGGGACAGCTCTCCACCCGCATCCAGGCTTTCATGGAGAGCCTGGAGATCAAGAAGATCCGGAGAGGGGGCGAGAGAAGATGAAACAAGGCGCCGCTTCCAACATGGAATCGGGCACCGCCATCTACCGCCATCGGGAATGGCGCGGGCTGCGGGATACCGCCTATGACTTCACAAAATGGGCGCAGCTCTGGGTCATCCTGATCCGCTGGGCGCTGGCCCACCCGGCGCAGAATGTGAAAGCCGTGCTGCGCTACCGCTGGATGTTCTCCTATCTCTGCGTGCCCAGCTTTTTTGACCGGCTCTGCGCCGGACAGCGCGGCGCTGGCCTGCGGGCGGCGCGGCTCAACCTCAATCACATGGCAAAGGATGTTACCGACACTCTGACGACAATCTTCTCGGCGGACGGGCATCTGCATCCGGGAAGCCGAAAGGCGGCGGAGAAGAGCAAACGGATCATCTGCTTTGACGAGCTGCTCCCCACCCTGCTCGGCAAGGGCTTTCCCAACTGCGAGACGCTCCTCTTTCAGATGTATCCGATGTTCCTGCCCTCGCTCATCCAACAGCACAGCGCCGTCCACTATATCAGCCAGACTGAGCTCTACGGCCTGCCTGCGGACGTCTGCCCGCTGCCCTCCTTCGAGGCGGGGCTGGCCATTGAGGATGACTACCCGAAAATCGGCTGCTGCATGGTGACCTCGAACATGCCCTGCGACGGCAGCATCATGACAAGCATGCTGCAGGACCGCCGCACCGGTCTCCCGACCCAGCCGCTGAATGTGCCGCTGCGCTGGAAGCGGGAGGAGGTACAGGACTACGCCGTGGCGGAGATCCTCTCGGCGATCACCTTTCTCGAAGAGCAGACCGGCGAGACCTTCGACTGGGACGCGTTCAAGGCGGCCTGCGAGGTCTGGAACGAACAGCAGCGCGCCAAATTTGAGAAGTGGGAGTTGAACCGCACCGACCTGCCGCCGCACACCGGCGCCTCCGTCTGGCTGTACCGCGTTTTCGAGCATCAGGTGGCCTGCGGCGATCCGGGCGCGCTGAAAAACGACCGGAAGGTCAATGCCATCCTGCAAAAGCAGGTCGCCGCCCGGAAGTGCCCGAAGACGATCCGCCACCGGGCCGTGATCTGGAGCACGCCGGCCAACAATTACCCGAATTTCAATAACTGGCTGCTGGACTGCTGGGGAATTGAGTCGGTCTGCGAGATGTTCGACATCCACGGCACCGGGCTCATCGACACCTCCTCCCGGGAGAGCATGCTGTACGGCCTCGCGGACATGATCGAGACCTCTACCATGCGGGCCCATACCAAGGGCGGATATGAGGTGATGCTCTTCGACCTTTGGGAAAAGGTGAAGGAATACCGCGCGGATATGATCGTGATGTACGATCAGATCTCCTGCAAAGGCGTGGGTGCGATCAACGGCCTTTTTGAAGAAGGCGCACGGCAGCGCGGCATCCCGATGTGCCGCGTCCGGCAGGATCTGCTCGACCCGACCTCGATCTCGCGCCGGGATATGCGAAACGACGTCAACCTTTTCATGCAGACGGTCATGAACGAGACACCGCTCGATCCCTCGCTCGTGGAGTTTGACGACGACGAAAGCTGGTAAACGGATATGAAGATTTTGAAATGTGTTCTTTTCGCCGCGCTTTTCCTGTTTCTTCTGATCGTGTCGGTCTATTGGTTCAATCTGGACACGAAGCTGGTCAAGGCACTGGAAAAGCCCCTGATGCGGCACTATGACGATCTGCCGAGAGATCACAGGCTGTGATTATGCAATGACGAGAGGGATCGAATCTCTGCGCAATGCAGAGCTTCGATCCCTCTCATCCTGTATCTCAATGCTTACTTGTACTCTTCCAGGAAATGATGCCGGACGCCGTCCTTTTTATATGCGATCACTGTGTTGAGATTCACATTGGAAACACTCTTGAAGATATTTGCCTCGACCTGGGGATTTGCCTCCTTCAGGGCTGCGATCAGCTTTTTCGTTTCGAGACGCTTGGAAGAGGTGGTACCGTCCTCATGACAGGTGGTGCAGGTGTCGGTGAAGTGGCAGGCACATTGCAGAAAATGCAGTCCGTTCCAATCCCGCCATCTGCAGATGTCGGCCTCCCGAATATAGTACATCGGGCGGATCAGCTCCATGCCTTCAAAATGCGTGCTGTGCAGCTTCGGCATCATGGTTTGAATCTGCCCCCCGTGCAGCATTCCCATCAGGATCGTTTCAATGACGTCGTCATAGTGATGACCGAGCGCGATCTTATTACATCCGAGTTCCTTGGCCTTGCTGTAAAGATACCCCCTTCGCATTCTCGCGCATAGATAACAGGGGTTTTTCTCCACCGTATCCACCACGTCAAAAATCGTGCTTTCAAAAACTGTGATCGGAACGCCGAGCGTTTTGGCGTTGTGCTCCAGCAATCGCCGGTTGTCGTCGTTATATCCCGGATCCATCACCAGAAACAGCAGCTCAAAAGAGACTTTCCGGTGCCTCTGAAGCTCCTGAAACAACTTCGCCATGAGCATGGAGTCTTTTCCGCCGGAGATACAGACTGAGATGCGGTCTCCGTTTTCCACGAGCCGGTATTCTTTGCAGGCTTTTGCAAACGGAGAAAAGAGCTGCTTATGGAATTTCCCGCGGATGCTGTCTTCGGCCTTTTTCTGACGCTCCTGCCCATCCTCGACTTTATTTGTGCTTGCTCTCAGCCAAGCGAGATATCCTCCTGCCAGGCTGAAGCATTCTCTGCCGCAATCAGCAAGCACTTCAGACACAGCGAACGAACGAACGCCCCGCTGACAGTAAACGATCAGCGTTTTGCCGGGAGGCAACTCTCTGGCATATTGTTCCGCGTTCTCCATGAGTTCTGTCTCCGGAATATGGATCGCCCCGGGGATCATGCCATACCGCACATTATCCGTGCTTCTGGTATCGATCAAAACGAAACTGCCTTCTTCCATGCGCTCCAGCTCGGATAGTGAAACTTCTCTCATGGCCTGACTACCTCATTACACAAATCCTTTACCACTTCTCCCGCGATGATAAGTCCAACGACCGAGGGCACGAAGGCCACAGAGCCGGGGATATCCCGCCTGTCTGTGCAGTGGCGCTTCGTCCCCGGCGGGCAGATGCAGTGGGCGCGGCAGCTGATGCTCAGATCCTCCAGCGGCCTGAGCGGTTTTTCTTTTGAATAGACGACTTTCAAGTGTCGGATGCCCCGCTTTTTCAGTTCCCGCCGCATGACACGCGCCAGCGGACAGACCGAGGTCTGCGTGATATCCGCCACGCGAAAGGCGGTGGCGTCCAGCTTGTTGCCCGCGCCCATGGAGCTGATGATCGGTGTTCCGGCCGCCTGAGCCGCCAGCACCAGCTGTATTTTGCCGCTCACCGTGTCGATGGCGTCCACCACATAGTCGTATTGGGAGCCGGCAGATAAAAGGTCTTATAGGTCCGTACCGCGCAGCGCGGATTGATTTCGCCGATTCTCTCGGCGGCCACATCCACCTTGTATTTTCCCACAGTCTTTCGCGTGGCGAGGATCTGCCGGTTGATGTTGGTCAGGCAGACCTTGTCGTCGTCGATCAGATCCAGCGCGCCGATCCCCGATCTTGCCAACGCCTCGACGGTATAACCTCCCACGCCGCCGATCCCGAAAACAGCCACCCGACTGTGTGCAAGCTTTTCCATGGCTTCCGGCCCCAACAAAAGCTGGGTCCGGGATAATTCATTCAGCATATTACAGTATCCTGTTACTCTGTTATTCTCTGTGATCGTAATAGATTTCCTTTGCTACATCCCGGCAGGCCTGAGCCTCCTCAGGTCTTTTGAAGTAATCCAGCGACGGCGCGCATTTGCGGAGGATATAGGCGTAGTTTCCGTCCTTGGGCTGGTTGTCGGAGTTGATATAGTCCCAGGCTTCATCCAGCAGCGCCTCTATTTTTTCATAGGAACTGCCATCCCGATCAAACGTGAGATGTGCCAGCATCAGAAGGGACACGGCGATCTCTCCGTCGTGAAAACCGACAGCTTTCAAAATTTGAATGGCCGAAAGCCAGTCTGTCTCCGCCTCGTCATATCGCTTCATTTCATAGAGCGTAGCCGCACGATTATTCAGCAGCGCGGCGTATTCGTAGCACTCGGTTTTTTCCTCCGCCTCGAAACAGGACGCCGCCCGTCCATACAAGCCGATCGCTTCTTCTTTGCTGCCGAAAAAAGAAAGCGTCGTAGCGGCATTGACGAAAACAGTCGCGCCGGACAGGCTATTGGTTTGTCCGAGTCTTTCCACGAGTGCCAGGCTTTCTTCCATCGCCTCCAGCGCGCGGGTTTTTCTATTTGTTCGCCGATAATAGCCGACCGCCTCGTTGAGAACGGCAAGCAATCCCCGCTCGTCGTTCAGGCGTCTGGCCTCGGCCTCCCAAAAGCAGATGTATTCCCGCGCGCTTTTCATATCGTTGCGGTTGAAAGCCGCATCCAGTCTGCCAATAAATCTGGTGACCGGTATTGCTTTCTGCTCTCCCATACGTCTTTTTCTACCCCTATCCTCCGTATTCCATAGCGTCAATAGCATCCTGACCTTTGACAGTCAGCGCGGCGCTTCCGTGTTTCCAATCCTCATATCCACGATAGCTGGCGTTTTGCAGGGGAGTGTCTGCGCTCACCTGGACATATCCCCTCCGCTGCAGCATTCGAAGCGCAAAGCCGGCCGCGCCCGGTTCAAGTTCCGGATCCAGCAAAAGAGCTTGGCCGCTTTGCTTGTTGATTGCCACGGGCAGAAAGGGCGTCACGGAAAAGATATCCAAAAGCGCATATTCCAAGGGATTGAGCGCGTCGTTTTGTTTGCAGCCTGCACATCCCGCGCAGCAGTCGCAGCTATGACAGTTTTCACAGCTCAATATACTTGATCCTCTTTTCTAAAAGTTTCATTCATGCTTCCCGTACGGTAGCCGGTCAGATCCATGGTCACATAGGCAAAACCGTACTCCCGGAGGGCTGACACGACTTTCTCCCGCTCCGACAGCAGCTGTTCAAACTCTGCCGGTTCGATCTCGATCCGGGCAAGCTTTCCGTGGATCCGGACACGCACCTGGTGAAAGCCCAGATCCAGAAGCAGCTGTTCCGCGCGATCCACCATGGAGAGCCGCTCCTCATTGATCGTCTCCCCGTACACGAAGCGGGAGGACAGGCAGGCAAAGCTCTGTTTGTCCCAGGTGGAGAGATCCAGCTCCCTGGACAGCTCCCGGATCTCCGCCTTGTTCAGGCCGACGTGACGCAGCGGGCTGAGTACGCCAAGCTCTCTGACCGCGACAAGGCCCGGGCGATAATCCCCGTTGTCATCCATGTTGGAGCCCTCCGCCACGGCATGCAGGCCAAGCTCACGGGCAATGTCCCAGATTTTTTCAAACAACTCGTGCTTGCAGAGATAGCAGCGGTTTTTCGGATTGTGCCGAAAGCCCTCGATCTCCAACTCTTCCGAGCGCACCAC
>CACXAQ010000020.1 GCA_902765595.1 Oscillospiraceae bacterium
TAGTCTGAGCATCTCTCTCCTTCTATCTTCCAATCCTTCCAGACAGCTACCAAGTCATTTTTGCTTCAAAACTCTCTTATGGGTGTTGGCACAAGGGTCACCCCTACAAGCGCGGCGCCTGTCACATGCTCTCGGGGGCGGAGACGCCCACCAGAGCCAGGGCGTTTTTCAGGACGATGCGGGTGGCCAGCACCAAACCCAGACGCTGGTTGGTCAGCTCCGCGTCCTCGGCGTTGTAGACCTTGGTGCTGTTGTAGTAGCTGTGGAAGATCTTCACCAGGGAGAGGATGTAGTCGGTCAGCTTGTTGGGCTTGCGCAGGGCCGCCGCCTCGCCCACCATGTTGGGGAACTCCCCGATCAGCTTGAGAAGCTGCAGCTCCTTCTCGTCGGTGAGCCGGTCATAGCTCTCCGCCTGATGGAAGGGGGGCATCTTGGGGTTGGAGAGGATGGAGCACATGCGGGAGTGGGCGTACTGGGCGTAGTAGACCGGGTTGTTGTTGTCCTGGGACCGGGCCAGCTTCAGGTCCAGATCCATGTGAGTGGAGACGTCCTTGGAGGCGAAGAACCAGCGGGCCGCGTCCACGCCGATGTCCTCGCACAGCTCCCGGATGGTGATGGCGTTGCCGGTGCGCTTGGACATCTTGACTTCCTTGCCGTCCTCCACCATGCGCACCATCTGAATGAGGTCCACCTCCAGGGTGCCCTTGGGGTAGCCCAGGGCGGTCAGCGCCGCCTGCATGCGGATCACGTAGGAGTGATGGTCCGCGCCCCACAGGTCCACCAGCAGGGGATAGCCCCGCTCCACCTTGTGGACGTGGTTGGCGATGTCCGGCGTCAGGTAAGAAAGCGTCCCGTCGCTCTTGCGCAGGACCCGGTCCTTCTCGTCGCCGTACTGGGAGGAGCGGAACCACAGGGCCCCGTCCTGCTCGTAGGTCAGGCCCATCTCCGCCATGCGGCTGAGGCAGGCGCGGATGGGCGCCATATCGTTTTCATAAAAGGAGGTCTCGTGCATCCAGGAGTCGATCCGCACGCCGTAGAGCTTCAGATCCCGGTCGATCTTCTCGAGCTCCCGGGTCTTGCCCTCCTGCATCAGGTACTCCAGCCGCTCCTTCGGGTCGGCGGTGAGCCACTTGTCCCCGTCGCGCTCGGCGATCTCTTCCGCGATACGCTTCACGTCCTCGGCGTGGTAGCCGTTCTCGGGCAGCGCGTAGTCGTCCCGGCCGAAGTGCTCAAAGTAGCGGGCCTCCAGGCTCTTGCCCAGCATGACGATCTGGTTGCCGGCGTCGTTCACGTAGTACTCCCGCAGCACGTCCCAGCCGCTTGCCTCCATCAGGCGGCAGATGCAGTCGCCCCAGGCGGCGTTGCGGGCGTGGCCGCAGTGCAGGTCGCCGGTGGGATTGGCGGAGACCCACTCCACCAGCACCTTTTTGCCGGCGCCGGACTTGTTCTTGCCGTAGTCGTCCCCGGCGTCGATGACCTGATTGATGAGGCCGGTGAGGGCCTCCTTCTTCAGACGGAAGTTCAGAAAACCGGGGCGGGCCGCCGTGACGCTCTCCGCCTCCGGCAGCAGCTGGCGCAGCCGCTCCGCCAGGGCTTCCGCGATCTCCATGGGGTTGCGGCGCAGGGTACGGGCCAGCTTCATGGCCGCGCTGCTGGCATAATCCCCCAGCTTGGGGTCCCGGGGCGTCTCGATGGTCAGGACGCTCTCTTCTGCCTCCAGGTCGTAGACTTCCTTCACCGCCGCGCGGACGGCGTCAAACAGCTTTTGTTCAAAATCGCTCATGGATGATTCCTCCGGATCATTTGCGTATAACGAAGCTATGATACCACATTTTACAGGGTTTTCAAGGAGTTTTTGCAGAAGGAGAGCATAATGATTATAGGATGGCGAACAAACAACGCCCCTGTCCTCTTTTCTGAAGACAGGGGCGTTTGCGATCTCTGTAAAGCTCAGGGGACCTCAACGACGACGGGATCTTCGGGGGCCTCGGTGGGCTTGGGCGTGGCGCTGGGGGCGGGGGTGGGAGAGGGCGTGGTATCGGGCACGACAGGCGTATCTTCAATCGGCTTGAGACTGACGTATCTGCCGTACATGTAGCCGATCTGATCGCTGTACCAGATCTTGCACCAGCCGCTGGCCAGCTCGTCCACGATCAGGAGCTTGGTGTTCTTGTCCAGGAAGCAGATGGTCTTGTACTGGACGCCGGGACCGACGCGCAGGCGAACGCCGTCGCCGTTGACGTAGCCGTCCTTGCCGTGGGTCTTTTCATAGTTGGTGATGGAGGACTTGAAATCCTCATAGCCGTCTTCCTTGGAACCGGTCTCGTTGCCGTCGGCATTGTCGCCGCCTTCAGTGGTGCTGCCGTCAGTGGTGGTGGTACCGTCAGGTGCGGCGGTGGGCACAGCCGTGGCGGGAGGAACACTGGTGGGCGCAGATGTGGGGACCGTGGTAGGCGCGGCCGAGGGCAGGGAGGTGTCGGGCGTGTAGGTGCCGGCATTGTTGCCCGTACCGCTGACCACTGCAGGCGGCGTCTCGATCACGATGTTGTTGTTATTGGGGTCTACGTTTTCGACTACCTCGGCCTCTTTGGTCTCGCCGCAGGCAGCCAGGGCCAGGACCAGGGCCATGGCCAGGATCAAAGCAAGAATCTTTTTCACAGACTTGACCTCCTATGCGAAAATAGAAAGGGAAAACCCCCAACTTTCCGTTTGTAACGGTATTGTAACACACTGGGAAGAAAAAGAAAACATAAATTTTATAAAATTCCGTGGAAATCGGAGGAAAATTTCCGAAGGGCGGCGAAGGGGAGCGCATTTTGCGGGGATCGGCAGGGAGACGGATGCCGCGGCCCCCGACGGAGCCTCGCAATAATGATTATATGGTGGCGAAAAGCGAAAAAGCTTTTCGCCGCGCAGCTTTGCTGCGCGGCAAAACAGCAAAGCTGTTTTGCCATATACTCATTGCAATGAGCATCGGGCGAATGATCCCGTGAATCATTCGCCATCCGATGATCATTATGACGGAGAGAATGGGGAATCCATCCTCCGGGATTTCGAATTCCCCATCCCGAATTTACAATTGTCCTCAGCCCTGGATGGACTCGCTCCAGTAGTGCTGCTGGTACAGGTCCGTGAAACGGAAGGTGAAGAGCAGGCGGCCCTCCTCGGGCAGCTCGGCGTTCATGATAACGATGCCGTCCTCCCCGATCACCAGGGGCTCTCCCAGCAGGTAGCTGTCCTGATACTCGCCGTCATAGCTGTAGAAGTCGCAGAGGAAGTCCAGCTGGTCGCCGGGCTGCAGGAGCCGGGCGCGGGCGTCGCTGACGTCCCCGCTCACGTTTTCCAGGTCGGCCTCTGCCTCTGCCTCGGTCAGGGTCTTGGGCAGGTTTTCGGTCTCGCCGTCGGCATAGACGCTGCGGATACCGGTCAGGGTGCCGACGCCCTCGCTGTCCAGCACGATCTGCAGCTCCACCCGCTCGCCGTTGAGCAGGGCGGGGATGTAGCCGTAGTAGTTGCCGTCCACCGCGTACTCATGGTAGTAGGCCACGGTGTGGTTGTTGATGGCAAGCCAGGTCCGCTCGGCGGGAGCCAGGAGATTGCCGTAGTCGTCAAAGTTGAAGAGCGCGTCCAGGCCCAGATCGATATAGCCCTCGCCGTCGTCATAGAACAGGTTCAGGGCCAGACCCTCCACCATGGCCCACTGCTCCTCGGGCAGGACGATCACGGTCTCCCCGTTCTCGTTCAGGGTCCAGGTCAGCTGTGTGGGGTCAAAGTGGGTGGAGGCGATGTAGGCGGCGGTGTCCTCGGTGCTGAGGCTGCGCCCGAAGAGGAAGCCGGAGTTCCCGCTGGAAAGGCCCGGGATGGAGCCGAAATCGCCCCCCAGCAGGCCGCCCAGCAGGTCGGTGATGTCCATGGAGCTGGAGGAGGCGCCGGAGTAGCCGCCGCCAAAGAGGCTGGCATAGGGGTTGTTGGCGCCGCCGGTGGCGTACTGGCCGCTGACCTCCATGCTGGCGAACTCACGGATGCACTGGGAGTAGCTGGCGTCCATGCCGATGGCATTGTAGGTCTGCACGGCCTTGTCCACGTTGGCGGTCTTCCGGTAGGGGAAGTAGATGGACAGGCCGTAGGCGTTGGACATGTTGGAGGATGTGCGGTTGTACTTCACCGCGCCCCGCAGGGCCTGGGCCAGCTCCTGCCCCTCGTTGTTGCCCACGTTCAGGGCAAAGTGGACCAGGTCGATCTGGTCGATGGCGGTGCTGCGGGCGAACTCCCGCGCGCCGTTGCGGGCGTTGGAGACCTGCTGGAAGCCGTTATTTTTGATGAGCCCGGTGAGGGACTGGGAGAAGTCCCGCATGGCCTCGGGCGCGGTGGCCGAGAGCTCGGCGATATCCACCACCGAGAGGGTGGCGGACTGGCCCTGGCACTGGCTTGCGCAGGTGCGGACGAAATCGTCCACGATCAGCTTGCCCAGATCCACCGTGGGCATGGAGGGGTTGGCGGAGAGCTTGCTGAGCCAGTCGGTGTAGTACCAGCCGATGCCCGGCTCCGTCTCCTCCGAGGCGATCATGTAGTCGGCGTAGGGATCCAGCATCAGGCCGGTCTCCAGGGTGGCCATCAGGCAGGCGTCAAAGCCCACCGCGTCGAACTGGACGCCGCCGGCTTTCAGGGCCTGGTTGATGCCGGCCAGGGTCATGGAGCCGCTGGCCTTGTTCTTCTCGTCATAGCCGTAGCCGCTGACGGAGCCGCCGCCATGATCCCAGAAGATCAGCATGTTCCGGTTGGCCGGATAGTTCTTGGCGCAGAACTGGATGAAGCCGGCCAGGGTCTCGGGCTTGGTCATGGCCTCGCTGCCCGCGTCCTCCACGATCCGCTTCAGGCCGCCGGACTGGACCTCATAGATCTGGTTCTTGGAGGCGCTGACGATGTTGTTGTTCCAGCGGCTGCAGCCGCCGGTGTAGACCACCACGTTCACATTCTCCCCGATGGTGGCCCTGGCCATCTCGCTCAGGTCCTTGGTGGCCATGCCGCTGCGGGATTCCAGGTCCGTGCCGCACATGTAGACCATGATGGTCACGGTGTCCTGCTGATTGCCCAGGATCCGGGTGTACCTGTCCCGGGCCTCGGCGGCCACGTTCGTATCCACGGTGCCGGTGTTGACCTGCGCGGCGCTCTCACCGGTGCCGGCATTGGCGAAGAGGTTGGCATAGGGGCTCTGGGCCACGGTCTCGTAGCTGCCCACGGAGGCGCTGCTCCCCTGATTCAGGAGGCTGCCCAGATCCACGCCGGAGCTGCCGCCGCTGCTGCCGGTGCCGCCCAGCAGGCTGCCCAGGCCGCCGCCCTTGCCAAAAATAAAGTACGCCAGCACCAGCAGGATCAGGATCAGTCCGCCCCCGCCGCCGGCTCTGGCGGCGCGGCTGCCGCTGCCGCGGGAGGAGGAAGGACGGTTCTGGGGATGGCTGTTGGCGCCGCCGACAGGGCCGGTGCCCTGCCCCTGGCCCCGGCGGTATACGCCGGTGCTCTTGCCGGAGACGCTGGTCTTCCGGCCTTGAGGTCTGTTCTCTGGCATGTTGTATTCCTCGCTTTCTGAAGAAATGTGCCTTTCTGATTCAGTATAGCAGAGTTTTCCCCGCCGCGCCAGTCCCCCGGGCGAGTTTTTCCGGCCACGAAAGAAAAAAGACCGACTCAAAGCAACGGAGAAAAAAGGGAACAAGGACCCCTTGCATGCGGATAACTATTGTGATAAAATAAACAAAATGAAATTTGTGCGCGACGCAAGGAGAGAGATACCGTGAAGCGTTTGAAGGTTTCCAACAATGTGATCCGCCGTCTGCCCCGCTATCTGCGGAAGCTGGACGAATTGACCGAGCAGGGCGTCACCCGCGTTTCCTCCCAGGAGCTGGGCCAGCAGCTGGGCCTGACCCCCTCTCAGATCCGGCAAGACTTCAGCTGCTTCGGGGAGTTCGGCCAGCAGGGCTACGGCTACCATGTGCCCGCCCTCCGGGCCCAGGTGGCCGCCATCCTGGGGATGGATCGGAACTACCGGGCGGTGCTCATCGGCGTGGGCAATATCGGCCACGCCCTCATTGACAATTTCTGCTTCAGCGACTGGGGCGTCCGGCTCACCGCCGCCTTTGACGTGAAGCCCGAGGTCATCGGCACCACCTTCAACAAGGTCCCCGTGCTTTCCATGGAGGAGCTGCCCCGGTATCTGGACGAGAACGAAATCGACATCGCCGTGCTCACCGTCCCCAAGGACGCCGCCCTGCCCGTCACCCGGATCCTCACCGGCCACGGGGTGGAGGCCATCTGGAACTTCACCAATGTGGAGCTGACCGAGCCCAACAGCAGCGTCCTGGTGGAGAATATCCACTTCTCCGACAGCCTGCTGTCCCTGAGCTATTACATTTCCGAACGTGCCGACGAGAAAGCGGCCAAGGCCGCCCGCCGGGAGCGCAAGGGCTGAGAACACGGCCCGGCCGTAAGGCAAAAAGGACTTCCGGTGGAAGTCCTTTTTGCGTATACGGGAGCCATAGCAATCTGCATTTCTGGAGGGATCCCCATGTCTGAACCCATTGCAGCCATCGCCACCGGCGGACAGGTGTCCGCCATCGGCATCGTGCGCCTGTCCGGGGAGGGCGTCATCGACCTGGCCGGGCGGCTCTTTACCCCCGCCCGGGGCGTGGCCCTGGACCGCCGGGAGGACCGGAAGCTGGTCTACGGCAGCCTGCGCCGCCGGGACGGGAGCCTGCTGGACCTGTGCCTGTGCACGGTGAGCCGCGGTCCCGACAGCTATACCGGCGAGGACACCGTGGAGTTTCAGTGCCACGGCTCGCCCCTGCTGCTGCGCACGGTGCTGGAGGAGCTCTTTGCCCTGGGAGTCCGTCAGGCGGGCCCGGGGGAATTCACGAAACGGGCCTTCCTCAACGGCCGCCTGGGCCTCTCCGAGGCGGAGGCCGTGGCCGACCTCATCGACGCCGAGAGCGACGAGGCCCTTCGAAACGCCGCCGGTCAGCTCTCCGGCGCCATCCACCGGCGGGCCGAGGAGATCTATACCGCCCTCACGGACATCAGCGCCCACTACCACGCGGTGCTGGACTATCCCGACGAGGACATCGAGGACTTTCTGCTGCGGGATTACCGGAGCACTGTGGAGCGGGCCCTGGAGACCCTGGAGCGGCTGCTGCGGACCTTCGAGCGGGGGCGGCTGCTGAACGCGGGCATCCCCACCGCTATCGTGGGGCGGCCCAACGCGGGAAAGAGCTCTCTGCTCAACGCCCTCCTGGGCTATGACCGGGCCATCGTCACGGACGTGCCCGGCACCACCCGGGACACCATCGAGGAACGGCTGCACCTGGGCGGGCTCTGCCTGCGCCTGACGGACACCGCCGGCATCCGGGAGACCGCGGACGCGGTGGAGCGGCTGGGGGTGGAGCGCAGCCGCGCCGCCCTCCGGCAGGCGGAGCTGGTCATCGCGGTGGTGGACGGCAGCCGGGACTATACCGTTGAGGACGCCGCCATCCTCCGTGCGGCCGAGCAGGCCGACAAGGGCCTGGTGGTGCTGTCCAAGCGGGACCTGAACGCCCGGGTGGAGGGCATCGACACCCCGCTCCCCGTGATCCCGGTGAGCAGCGTCACCGGGGAGGGCCTGGAGGAGCTGGAACAGGCGATCCGCGCGCTGTTCCCGCTGCCCGCCGTCCCCGCCGGGGAGATCCTCACCAACGCCCGCCAGCGGGACGCGGTGGCCCGGGCGGCGGAATCCCTGCGGGCAGCCCTGGACGCCATGGGGGACGGGCACACGCCGGACATCGTCCTTACCGAGATCGAGGGCGCCATGAGCGCTCTGGGCGAGCTCACCGGGCGCAGCGTCCGGGAGGACGTGACCGACCGGATCTTCCAGCGCTTTTGCGTGGGGAAGTGACGGAAAGCGGTCGAAAACAGGTGTTTTCCCTGACCGGACCGAGTTTTTGCTTGACAAGCCCTGCCCGCTGTGCTACTATATTTTGGCGGCGTGCAGAAGTACCCAAGAGGCCGAAGGGGCTCCCCTGCTAAGGGAGTAGGCGTGTATAAAGCGCGCGAGGGTTCAAATCCCTCCTTCTGCGCCAGTAAAAAAGCCTTGAAATTCAACGGTTTCAGGGCTTTTTTCATGCCTTTTTAGGGGCGTTTACCCCTACATTTACCCCTTACAGCTTCAAAGCACTCATTTATAGGCATAGTTTTACCCCTGTCGGATCGTTCCGGCAGGGGTATTTTTTATCCGTTCTTTATGAAGCTGTCATAGTACCCTTGTACTCTGGCGGCGGTGTCCTGCATCATCTTCTCCGTTGAATGCGCGTACACGTTCAGCGTAAAACTTGCCGTTGCATGACCGAGCAAGTCTTGAACTGATTTAATATCAGCGCCGCTTGCAATGGCGACTGTTGCCGCCGTATGCCGCAGATCGTGGGGGCGTGCGTCTGGCCGTCCGATGCTGGCGGCGATTTTCTTGAAGCGATTGTAGAAGGTAAAGATTGCATAGTGCTTTCCCAATTCATCGGTGAAAACAAGATCGTCCGGGTTTGACCATGCCCGGCCAGCTTTGAAGCGGTTTTCAACCTGCCTTATCTGTTCATCCTTCAAGTATTCAAAGGCGATAGCCGGAGGCTCTATCGTGCGCGGCTTGCTGCTTTTGGTGGATGGCGCAATGTAATACTCCCTGTCTCCGTCTTTCTGCTTTTGAAGCTGCTGATTGATAACAATGCGTCTGCGCTTAAAGTCAACTTGTTTCCATGACAGCCCCAAGCATTCCCCTTCACGCAATCCAGCAAACAGGCAGAGGGCGTAAGCATTTCTCATGGGGCTATCTTCAATAGCGGAAAGAAACAAGGGGATTTCTTCATCCGTTAGAGGGCTGATTTCACGCTTTACCACTTTGGGAAGCTCTGCACCATCACAGGGGTTAGCGGCAATATAGCCTTGCTTGATCGCAATAGAGAACGCCTTGTGTAAGACAGCAGAAACATTCTTAACCGTTTTTCCCGATGCTCCCGCGTCGGTCATAGCGTTATAGACACGCTGAATATGTACCCCTTTGACGGCTTGCAGCTCGACCGCTCCGATTTGCGGGTTGATGTGATTTCTAATGATGCCTTGATAGCTGGAAAGGGTCAAGGGCTTTACCTTGTTTGCTGCATAGGTATCAAGCCATTCTTGCAACCAAAGCGCAACGGTCATCTTGCTGGGCTTTTGGTAAGTGCCTTTGTCCAAAGCGTTAATGATTTCCGTCATACGCTGGCGCACTTCCTTTTGCGTTGCACCGTAAATGCTCCGGCGCTCCGGCTTGCCAGTACCCGGATTTGTGCCAACTGTAACCCTTGCTTCCCACCGGCCATTTGACCGCTGTCGAATGCTCCCGCTCCCTTGTGCGTTACGTTTTGCCATTGCTATTATCCCCCTCTCTATTCTGCGTTGCACCCATTATCTCTATGATATTTGAGAAAACCCTTGAAATGTTCCATAGACGCGCCATTTGCAAATCAAGTAGCTCAACGGCGAATTTGGGATCATTGTTATTCACTGCTTTAACTTCTAAAGCGGCATATGCTAAAAACTCCCCAATATCCCCGAGCAGTGATTCCGTGTCCTTATTTTCTAATAATACGGACAGATGATTAGAATACAATTTGCGCCGATCATCGGCATTTTTCCAAGCAACAATCTTATTAACTGCTGCTTCACTTAACCCGGTTTCTTGGCAAATGTTGGCTGCCTGTCGAGTTAATTCAGGGTATTCGCCCAACAGATGCCCCATATCGCAGCCAAGTGCATTGCACAGTTTTACCGCTTGTTCGAATGTCATTTCGCCTGTCCCTTTTTCCCATTTTGAGACTGTCTGTCTTGTTGTATAGCATTCGCTTGCTACTTGTTCTAATGATAAATCTAATTGTCTCCTGCGTTCTTTAATGATTGAACCAGTCTTTTCCAAATCATAGATGTTGCCCAAAATAACGCCTCCCTGTCTTTTCCACGCGATTGCGTAAAATAGAAGTTATTTACAATAACATGATACTGCGTTACAATGAGAATGTCAAGAGGACAAAGAAAGAAAATACACGGGAGGTGAGGAAATGAATTTGTCCGACAAAGCCAAGGCCGCCCAGCGTGAATATAAGCGCCAGTGGCGGGAAAGGAACAGAGAGAAAATCCAAGCATACAACACCCATTATTGGGAAAAGAAAGCCGCCAGTAAAGGCGTGAAGGAAGAAGGCGAAAAGAATGAAAGCGAATAAGCTGGCCTATAACGCGGAGGAACTGTCACAGGTTTTGGGAATCAGCCGCCCCGTTGCGTATGAACTGTGTCGGCGTGCTGATTTCCCGGCAATCCGCATTTCTGAACGCCGGATCATCATCCCCGTTGACGCGCTTCAATCGTGGCTTACAACACAGGCCACGGAAAAGGCGGCGCTGTGAGAGGTGATAGCCATTAACGACGACGATCTCAATTATTTGCTCACGAACGGCATGAGAACCGATGTTTTATCCGCGCTTATGGAAAACGGCCTTACCGTCCACGAAATACGCCAAAGGGCAGAAGAAGCCCATAAAAATGGAGAATCGCTCCGCTTTGACGGCTGCGCGGTTTTGTACAACGCAAAAAGCGCTGCCGAATTTGGAGAAAGCAACACGCGCTTTATTTGGAAGCCGTTTGTGCCAGTTGGTGACTATAGTGTGTTAATGGCAGACGGCGGCACGGGGAAAACAATTCTATGTTGTGGCCTTGCGGCTGATATATCTACAGGGCGACAGCTGCCGGGTGAGTTGGAACGCCGAGAGCCGGAAACAGTTTTATTTATCAGCGCAGAGGATACCGGGGAACTGCTAAAAAAGCGCCTTTCAGCGTCGGGCGCAAATCTTGAGCGGGTATTTATTCTCGACTGCCTACAAAGCGAAGGTCTCAACTTTACGGACGGCTATGATGATTTTCTCGACCTTATCCGGCGGTATAAACCAGCACTTACAATCATTGACCCATGGCATGCTTTTTTGGGTGCGGGGGTAGATATCAACCGCGTCAACGCCGTTCGTCCTGTCTTTCAACGGCTTGCAAATCTGGCAAAGGTATGCGATTGCGGGCTTATTCTTGTAAGCCATGTCAACAAACGCGCACAGGGCGAAAACGCAAATAACGCCGCCACGGGCAGCACAGATTTTATAAACGCCTCCCGCAGCGCAATGAGGGTTATCTTTGACGATGAACCGGGACGAGAGAACAGCCGGATTTTGGTACATACCAAAAGCAATTACGCCGCACCGGGGAAGTCTGTTCGATATCGAATCACAGAGGATGGCGGCCTTGCTTGGGATGGCTTTAGCGACATAACCCGCCGGACATTGGAAGATGCCGCCAGATGGCGCAAAACCACTTATGAAGCCCTGCAACGGCAAGATATACAGGACGGCGTAAACCGCGCGTTAATCGCCGCCGTCAAAGAGTATGCCGAGCCGGGAAAGACAGTAAACGTGTCTTACGATCAGATGAAAGCAGACCACGGCACAGATATCTTTGACAGTATGCAGCCAAAGAGGGCGCTTGATGCCGTAGCTAATGAATTGTGGTCTATGGGCTACAATGTACAGACCGGGAAAACTGTCCGGCATGATGGACGCACAAAAAACGGTTTTTCTGTGTTCAAGCAAGAGCCGCTATCAGATACTTTGGAGGGGTTGCCCGAATAATGGGCAGCCGCTCCGTCGCAGGAAAATCTATAAACTCTGTTAGGATATAGTTTTATAGATTTTATTGATTCTCGCCTCTTTGCCGAGGAAAATCTATAAAATCTATATTTCTCACGCCTAACAAAAATCATTGATTTTGGAGGTACATATGGACGAAATAAAACTAACAAAAGGCGAAAAAATCTCAAGAACTGCACGGGAAAAGCGAGAGCGGAGAGAGCGGCTACTTGCACAGGCGAGGCGAGAGAATGAGCTTTTGCGGGCAACTCTGACGGAAATTCTTGAAGATCTTGGCTCAAGTGACGAAGAAAGACTAAAGGCCGCCGAGCTGCTTCTGAAACTTAGGGAGGGCTGACCTTGACGGGGAAATGTTGGCTTTGCCGTTTTTTGGGGAGAATTACCACGAAACCGGGGGGAGGTGTAGAAAATGGAAAGGATAAACGATCAACAAATCCTTGCTGCTCTGATTGCCAACGGGTCAATAAGGGCGGCTGCGAAAAGTGCGGGCGTTGCGGAAAGCACTATCCGAAATAGACTTGCTGACCCCGATTTCCGGGCAGAATTCGACAAGCTACGCGGAGAACTGCTGCAAGAGGCCGCACAGGGCTTGACGGCAAGGCTGGAGAGCGCAACAGCAACGATGAGCGAAATCATGGAGGACGGGAAAAACCCCGCCAGCGTGCGCGTAAGCGCCGCAGATGCCGTTTTACGCCATGCCCTGCGATACGTTGAAGTCGCCGACATTCTGCGCCGTTTGGACGCGCTGGAAGCCGCACAGGAGAACGAAACATGAGAGACATTTTAACCCGGCTTGAACTTTTAGAGACCAGCGGACGGCAAGACCCGCTCATTCTCTTGTGTGTTGATGGAGAGGGCAATCAAAGGAAAATGAGCGTTTCGGAAATGCTGCAAAGCAATAATTTCGGATTTGTCCGCGTTGCCAGCGGCAGCAGCTTGAAAGACCTTGACCGCCTTTTGATGGCATTCCATGAGCGGGCGCTACAAGCCTTTGATGAGGGTGAAGCGTGAAAACATATCAAAGGCGACTTAAAGCACTTGAAACGGCAAGCCCCGCATTTGCCGATGTACTTAAGCTAATACGGCGCGGGGCGCGTTATGACGAACTCAACGACCAGCAGAAAAGCCGCTATTGCTCCATGATAGGAACGCCGCAAAAAGTCTATGAGGAAATCGTGCTTGCTGTTTTGGGCGACTTACATATTATTCTACAGAAATTCGATCCACCAGCGCCGGAGGAATTGAAATCCATAGTTGATGAAATCGAACAAACGGTATTTAGCACACAGGCCGCAGAACGGCCAGAAAGTGAGGTATAACAACTTTGAGCAGAACATCACGGCCAGAGCCGAGCGAATGGCAAGAGGAAGTAAACCAGTACGGCGGCGTAAGGCGTTACCGTATGATCGGTAATTGCAAAGAATACGAAATGGACGTTACCGTAGACGGCATTACAATACCGCAAAGCCAGCTTGAGGACTACCACCGACGAAAAAAGGCCGCAGAAGAGGCGAGGAAAGAGGCCGAAAAGAATACGCCAGCCCCGCCCCCGCAGCGTAATTGCCCTTTTAAGGACGGCATGAACACGACTTGCACGGGCGAGAAATGCGCCTTTTACTTTACAGGCTGCACGCTTGCGCGGATCGGCGCACCGGCGAGAGATACGGCCGGCCGGGTATGCCCCTTTGACAGATACGGGAATAAATGCCGCGAGGATTGCGCCCTATATAAGAACGGCTGCACGCTAACAGCCATTAAAACGAACAGAGAAAGCGAGGATAAATAACCATGAGCAGATTTAACAGTTATGCAAGGAAAGCGGACGAAATCGCAAAGGCAGCCTTTGAGGAATACAGAAAGACAGCGGCCGCATACCGCAAGGCAGAGGAAACGGCCAAGCAGTACCCGTCCCGGCATGGAGTGGTAGACGCGCAGTATGCAGCCAAAAGCGCACGCGCACAGGCCGACTTTTTAGAGGCTAAAGAGGCATACGCAACCGCGCAGCGTGTTTTTGCTGAAAGTGGCCGACAGTTTGACGGCTTACGCAAAGAGCTTGCGGCAGAGATCGAAAGCGCGTACAGCGCAGACCCGGCACAGCTTGACGGTAACACCCTTGAACTTCTGAAAAGCGGCATTTTGACCGGCAACGAGTATGCAAAGCTGCTTAATGCGGCACAGGCGGCGGGCAATCCTACAATGGTACGACTTGTCGGAAAGTACGCACAGGACGCAGCAGACGCAGCAGCCACAAAGTACGGCCAGAGCGACCGGGCGGCCGCAGAATTGCGGGCTATTGCCTACCAGAGCAAGGCCAACACCGGCAGCGCACACCTTGAGGCTTTCGACTATCTGGCCGACGTTTACAGACGCTGCACCAATAACCCCGCAATGATCGGCCATTGGGACGAACTGACCGCAGAGGCGGTGCAGAATTTTTAACGATAAAGGAGGCCGGTAAATGCGTGACATTCGACAACGGCTTGCAGAGCTTGAACGGCGCATGACCACGACCACGCCGCCGACTTTTGAAGAATTTTCCGTATTTTGGCAAGGGTTATCAGCTTTTGACAGGGCGGCCTTTGAGGGCGACGCGCTGGCCGGAAACGCGCTTTTGCGGGGCTATCTGGAGCGTCTGGGGGTTATTGACCCCGCCGCCCCGTCCCTGCAAGAGATCGCAAAAGAGTTAGAGAGGCAAGTATAATGACAGGTATTCAAAGACGGCTTTCAAAGCTGGAGCCGCCCCCGGAAAATGATTATATTACAGTTGTCGAACTGGACAGCGACCCCGAAAGATGCCGGACATATCAGCGCAGGGCGACCCCGGAGGAAAAGAGACTTGAGAAGAAAAACGGGGGTGTGCTCGTTGATGTTAGCGGTTTTATGGAGGGCGGCGATTGATGGTAACAAGAGAACTCCCGCGCAAGAGGAGAAAGCGCGTCGTCCGGGTAGATTATAACCCTTCACCGCCGAAAGCCCAGCAGGAGCGATTTGCGGCGGCATGGGCTGCGCTGTCCCGCAAAGGCAAGAAACAATAGTATATCGGCTCTGAAAGCGTCTTTTCCTTTCAACGCTTTTGGAGGTTAGACCGCCCGGAAACGGGCGGTTTTTCTATACCCCTATTTATACCCCTTATGACCCCTAAATTTACCCCTAAGACGATTTCACTTGTTTTATTTTGTCGGTGCAAAGATGACGAAAAC
The DNA here is from genome assembly GCA_902765595.1 of Oscillospiraceae bacterium. Taxonomy (GTDB): domain Bacteria; phylum Bacillota; class Clostridia; order Oscillospirales; family Oscillospiraceae; genus Limivicinus. The sequence goes on from CACXAQ010000020.1 coordinate 14,931, forward strand.
CCCTTGATAATAAAGAGGTTTTTAGAATTTGCTTTTCTTTGATTTTACCCGATTTCACGGGGAAAGGATAATTCAAATCCCTCCTTCTGCGCCAGTAAAAACCCTGTATTCTCAATGGATACAGGGTTTTTCTGTACCCTCTGACCCTTTATTTGACCCTTTATCCCAAGTCAGAGATTGGAAAGATTGACCCTCGCGTGATCCTATATACTTACCGGGACAGGAAGTCCCTGAATGAATTGCTCCATGCGGTCCGCCGACTGCTGACGCATCTTCTGGGACACGTGGCCGTAAACGTCCAGCGTGAAGCTGGCGGTGGCGTGGCCGAGATTGCTCTGCACGGTCTTGATATCGTCGCCGCTTTCAATGGAGACGACGGCGTAACTGTGGCGCAGATCGTGAAAGCGCGCCTCCTCCAGGCCGATCCCGCGCACAATGTCCTTGAAGCGGTGGTAGACTGTGAAGTGGCAGAGGTGCTGGCCAAACTCATTCGTGAATACCAGATTCCAGGGATTGCTCCACGCAAGGTCGGCAATCTCTTTTTTGTGCTCCTGCTCCCGCTTTACCTTCTGCAGCACCGTCATGACGGAGTCGGCCACGGTGACGATCCGGCTTCGGCTGTTCTTTGTCGGGACAAGGGCGTATTCTCCGCCGACCTTCTTGTCCTTCTGGAGCTGCTTATTGATATAGAGCGTCTTGTGCTCAAAATCCACGCAGTTCCAGGTCAGACCCAGCACTTCCCCCTGCCGCAGGCCGGTAAAGAGCGTCACCTGGTACAGATGCTCGAATTCGTGCCCGCGGATTGCCTCGAGAAACACAGCAATGTCCTTTTTCTCCAGGGGCCGGATATCCTTCTTAATGACCTTGGGGAGGTCACACATCTCCGAGGGATTGAAGCGGATCATCCCCAGCTTCACCGCCTGGTTCAAAGCCCGGTGCAGCACGCCGTGGATGTTTTTCACCGTCTTTGCGGACAAGCCCCTGTCCATCAGGATCTCGTTGTACATCTGCTGGATCTGCGGCGCTGTGAGCTGGGAAAGCTTGACCCTGCCGAGAGCCGGATTCAAGAAGTTCTCGCACACACCGCGGTAAGACGCCAATGTGTAGGGCTTAACCGACGGAGCGACATAGGTTTTCAGCCACGTCTCCAGCCAGGCCTCCAGCGTGTCCTTGCTCGGCTCCATGTAGCTTCCCTCGTCGATCTCGCTGGTGATCTTCGCCAGCTTCTGCCGAACCTCTTTCTGGGTCGCGCCATAAACCGAGCGCTGGATCTGCCTGCCGGTCTTGGGGTCGAAGCCGAGAGAATACCGCGCTTCCCAACGGCCATCCGGCCGCTTTCGGATGGTTCCCGCGCCTTTTGCGTTTTTCGTATTCTTGTTTGCCAAATAACCCTCACTTTCCTCAGCCTGGAACCCGTACCTGTCAGAGCCAAGTTCCAATATGAATATAACACTTTATTACTTTAAAGCAAGAACTTTTCCTCTCCTGCTGTCAGTTTTTCTTGACAGCAGGATTTCTTTTCCGTACAAAGGTGACGCTATGACGCTATTTGGGGGGTACCAAATAGCGTCATTAGCGTCATAGCGTCATTACGAGGCCAAGGGGGAAAGGGTGATCTCGCGGGAATCCTTTGTGCGATGGGATTCATACTGAACGCCGTATTGCTGGGCCAGAGCCTGGCTGCTGGCATTCAGTCTGCGGGTCAGAGAGTGCGGCTTGGTGTCCACAGGCAGGATGGGAGAGAGCGCACTCACCAACTCGGTGGGCGTGCCCCGCCACTCCCGACATTCGGACACCAGCTGCTGCACGGCAGCGAGAAGCTTGTCCGCGTCGTCGCGCGGCTCCTCCTTGCCGTACTCAATGAACTGCCAGTGCTTGGTATCGTCAAACTCCAGGCGTAATTGGAGATCCGCCACCTCGCGCCCTGTGACGTCCAGCGTAGCCGTCTTGCCGATGCGGGAGGGCTTTTGCAATACCATGGCTCCGTCCGCGCAGCCCATGAGGCCGTTGGTGCCGGAGATCATGTTGAAGGCATCCTCCGACTCCTCCTTGCGGGTGTGGTGCACCACCAGGATCGTGATGTTGAAGCGGTCGGCGATGGATTTCAACGCGGTCATGACCTCGTAATCCCCGGAATAGCTATACTTCTCCGACTTCATCTGCCGGATGCGCTGCAGCGTGTCGATAATCACGAAGCCCACGCCCGGGTGAGCCGTGAGAAAGTTGCCCAGCTGCTGTTCAAAGCCGCTGCCCAGCAGCTCCGCCTCCGTGGCGATCCAGACCCGATCGGCCTCGCCGCCGGTCACTTCGCTGAGGCGCCGCTGAATGCGCTGGGCCGTGTCCTCCAGGCTGACGTACAGCACGTCGCACTGCGCCGTCTTGAAGTCCCAGACCTTCTCGCCCTTGCTGACTCGGTCGGCCAACCACAGGACCAGCCAGCTTTTGCCGATCTTGGAAGCGCCTGCAAGGAGGTAGACCCCCTTGCCCAGCAGCTTTTCGATCAGCCAGCCGGTGGGCTGAAACTCCATGTCCATGAGCTCATTGGCGTTTACGGCATCCAGCTCGGTGATCCGCTCGCCCAGCGTGCGCTGGATGTGGCGGACCGCCTCAACGGGCGTCATGCGCGGATGCTCGCACAGCACATAGTCCAGCAGGTCGCCCCGCCGATTGCAGTGCATGCAAAGCCAGGTGTCGTCCTTCATGAGCCCGGCCATATCGCCGCAGATCGGGCAGACCGTGGTGATCTCATCCTCGGACAGCTCCACATGCGCGGCTTTCAGATAGTCGCGCAGCCGCGGCTGTAACCGCTCCCGGAACACTTCGATTTTCTCGTCGGTCATGGGCGGTACCTCACTGCGCGTTGCTCTGCCCGTCCATCCACTGGACGAGTTTGTCGCGGGAGACCAGCATCCGCTGGCCGATGTGCAGCGTGGGGAAATCCTCCCGGTGCAGCAGGTTATAGGCGTTGGCGCGGGAGATGTTCAGCACGCCCGCCAGCTGCGCGGCGTTGAGAACAAGGGGAAGGTCGTTGAAAGAAGAAATAGAATTGGTGGTCGTCATGGGCAGCACTCCTCTCTGGCAGTTTGTATTCAGTTGAAAAGGTACAAAGATGGTTTCCAATGGTTCGCTATGGTGTCCTCCTTTCTCTCAATCCAAGTCTTTGATTACTTTGACAGCCACGCCCTGGATGAGGCAGCTGTCCACGATGATGTCCTCATAGCGGTTGTTTTCCGGGTGCAGGCAGATGTGATCCTCCTTCGGACGGAAGCGTTTGAGCGTGGCCTCGTCGTCCACCAGCGCCACCACGATCTGATTGTACTCGGCCGTGTCTTGCTGGCGGATCAGGACGAGATCGCCGTCCTCAATGCCCGCGCCGATCATGGAATCGCCCCTGGCCCGGAGGAGGAAGAACTCGCCCCGGCCGAAGAGACTTTCCGGCAGGCAGACGTATTCCTCAATGTTCTCCTCTGCGAACTTGGGGATGCCGCAGGACACCGAACCCAGAAGTGGCACATAGAGCATGTTCATCAATCCCTTGGACTTCCGGGTGGTGATATTGCGGTGACCGTCATAGTCCAGCACCCCATTCTCCCGCATATAGGACAGGTACTTGGAAACAGTGCCCACGGCGAGACCCACACCGCTGGCGATCTGTCTCACGGAGGGCGTGGAACCCTGCCGGTTGCGGAAGCTGTTGATGTAGTCCTCGATCATGGCGCAATACTCCGGTTTTTTGTACTGCATGGAAATCCTCCTTTCTTGCGGGCATGCATCGGAAAGCTTCCGATTGACACCCGCACTCTCGTGAACGTTTGTTTCCGATACCAAATATATTACAGTTTGTTACCGGACGCAATAGCGCATTTGTCGCTAATCGGGCAGGTGCAGTCGATCGACTGCACCTGCCCGATACTTACGCATATGTAGACTTGACAAGCGAATAGAGGTGTGATAGTTGCTCGCAAGCATCGCCGATTGGGGACAATCGGCAGCAGGTTGGGAAAGCCCAAGCCCTGAAAGATGGCAGGAATCTCCTGCGGTGGTGGCTGTGGGATCACAGACGCGATGCTTGCGGGTATGCTGCAGATCAGATGCTTGCAAAATGGAAGCATGCGGTTTGAGCAGTGCTATCAATTTGCAAGCACCGTCGGTAAAGAGGTTCGGGGGAAGCACAGCGTCCCCTGGCCCACGGCACTTTACTGACGAAGGCTGAAAGTGTCATAGTGGGTTAGGCACTTTCGTGCCACTATGTTTTCTCCAATTGGGGCAACCATGTCCGGCTGTTCTTGAAGCAATCGAAGCCTCCCATTCATGCCCGCAGATACCGCATTTCCAGTATGCCTTTTTCCCGCATCCTATAGAAACCTCAGTTGGATTGAGAGTGTTTTTTGAGTAATCCCACTCTTTAATGAGTTCTGGTTGTAAAGTCGCCAGATCATTCTTTCCTGCAATTACGATCCTGTGATTGCAATAAGGACAACCTCTTCCCTGCACTCGATGGGATATGGAACCATACCATTCGAAAGCACAGGTCTTGCATTTCCACCAAGCCTTTTTCCCTGAGCCGGGGCTAATTTCATACGGCGACAAATCTGTGTTTTTATCATAATCCCATTCTGTCAGCAATTCGGGATAACACTCGGCAAAGCTTCCCTTCTTCCGAATCCTAGTTGCGGTGTTCTTTTGCGTCATTCTTTTTCTTGCGCATGCTGGGCACCCCGTGCTATCTGGCCTGGTTCGATCGCCAATGGCCGCATTCCATTTATACCCACACTTTTTGCAGATCCAACCAACCTTGTCATTAGAATGTGGTGCAAAGTTTTCAGGGATAAGAGGGTCGTTTTTGTCGTAGTCCCATTCCTCTGCTATTTCCGGGTATTCCTCTGCCAGCGAATAGTTCCGCTTGTCCAGGTATTGTTGGATCAGTTTTCTGTCTCTGCGTACGTCTGGAAGGACAATTCGACCTAAATGATAGCAGAGGTTGTTGATCGCCCAGTTCAGGTATTTATCACTCGCGTTCGGTATTTCTATCTTGTGATCGCAAAGAGTAAGAGGCGTGTACCTCATCATCTCTCTGATCCTGATCAGAACAATCCCATGCTCCTTGCAGATGGCGTATTTCCGCCCATCCCTAAGTTGATTGCTTGTACTGGAATGGAATACTCTTCCGTCATATTCAATACCGGCTTTAAGAGATGGGATAAAGATATCAAGTTCCATCGAGGAATCAAAAATGTCTTTGTAACCATTTACCGCATCGGGAAACTCTTGCTTGATATAGTAGAAGATTGCCTGTTCAGGGAAAGATGTCCTTAAAGCGTCAGAGCACTTTGGGCAGCCCGATCCCCGTTTGCGATTATAGACTGCCATTTCATAGTCGTGACCGTTTTTGCACAACCACCAGACTTTTTTCCCACTAGCATCTGTTACATCCTCAGGGGTCAAATCACCATTCTTTGTGGGATGCCATTCGGCGGCTAAATCAGGATTTACTGTTGCCAGATCATTGAAGCCTTTCAGCACTCTTTTCCCGCAGCAATAAGGGCATCCGACACCGGTAGTTCTAGACTTGATTTCGGCTTCCCATTCATGCCCTTCAGAACAAATCCACCAAGCTTTTTTGTGCGTGCCCGGCATTACCTCAGATGGGCTACAGTTGTTCTTTGAGGGGTGCCACTGCTTTGCCAAATCGGGAAAGAGCGTTGCCAGATCGGTCTCGCCCTGGATCGGCAATTGGTGAGCGCAATAAGGGCATGCTCGATCGTGGCCAGTTCGATTACTGACCATAGCATACCATGAATGGCCGGCACTGCACTTCCACCATGCTTTCGTATGGCTGCCGACGCCTATGAGCAGAGGGTCAAGACCGAGTTCCGTGTTCTTCTCAAAGTCCCACTCGATCATCAATTCTGCATTTTCTGCAATAACATGCTTGGGCTTCTTTGACATGAACGTTCTCTTCCCAGTTTATCGTCAGTCTTGTTCCAACGCTTTTTTAAGCATCTTTGTATACTCTTTCTTCACTTTCGCCGGGGCGGTGATGCGGACCTTCCCGTCGAAACCGAAGACCCAGCCGAAGAAAGGTTTGCTCGCGGTCGCCAACACGCTAGCCTGAAACGTTTTGCCGTCCACGGGAAAGGTCTCGACGTCCTCTCCGAAGCGATCGACGATGTGATCCATCACGCTGTTGTCGCAAACGAGCGTCACCCGCTGCGGTTCACCGATAAACATGCCGAACATCGTGTTGACACGGGTAATGTCAAAATCCTCCGGCTGCGGTACGGCGTCTTCTTCGAGAATGTGCGGCGGCAAAGCGATGCGGTCGACCCGGAAGGGCGTAACCCCATGCTTGTCGGTGTGGCCGAGAAGATAATAGTAATCGCCGTTCCATACCAGCATCCAGGGGCTGCACACATATTCCGCGCCGCTGTTTTTCAGCTTCTGCTGCTTGCGGCCGTTATACTGAAAATACGAAAAAGAGATTTTCTTACCGGCGTTGATCGCCGCGTGGATCGCATCAACGATGTAGTAGATTTTTTCGTTTTCCGGCTTGATGCGTCCCTCGGCGTAGAGCGTCCGTTTCAGTTCGTCAGCTTTGTTCCGGCTCGAAAGCAGCGTAATCTTTCCGACCAGCTCCATGCTCTTTTTGGCGGTGATGAACTTCGAAGATTCCACCGCGTCGATCAAAAGCTTCAGCTCCGGCAGATCGAACAGCCGTTCGGCCAGATAGTATTTGTTCTGCGTGGACTTGACCGTGTAGATGTCCAGTCCGAAGGAGCGCAGCTGCTCCATGTCCTCGTAAATCGTAACGCGATGGGCGGAGATGCCGAACTCGTTTTGCAGCGCCTCGATCAGCTGATTGGTGCTCAGCGGATGATCCTCGTCGGCCTGCTCGTATAAGATTTTTGCGAGATACAGCGCCCGCAGGTTCTTCGTCGTTTCCATTTTTTGCATCTCCTGCTCCGACTTTTTCCATTAGCATTTTACCAGAGTGTTCTTTCGCTTTCAATATAAACAAGATCAACCGCAGACTCTTCTGTTAAAAATTTTTGACACTTGCAAGCTTGAAAAGCAAAAAAGATGGCGCGGATTTTTCATCCGTGCCATCATCATTCTTGTAGAAAACCTTTGCAGTTTTTTCTGCAAAACTGTGAGATGAAATTGAACCGGGCGGGATTGGGGTGCGCGAACCTCAACAAGGTGCCGGAGGACAAAAATTCATTTTTGGCAGACGAGGCGAAACTTGCTCTTGGCAAGTTTCGGTCTCGGAACGAAAAGGCAAAAACGAATAAGTGTAGTGCAAGGCGAATCTTGCTCTTGGCAAGTTTCAGCCGTTTTTGTTAAACAAGCAGAATCTTGCTCTTAAAGAATAGCAACCATTTTTGCCCCTGCAAGCAGGGTAAGTGCGGCCACACTCTGCCTTTTTGCATCAGCAAGCAGGGCGGGCTTCATGAACTTTTGAAAAAGTCCACTTTGCCTGCCCGCTACCGATCGCAAAAGCTTGTTGAGACTCCGCCCCAATCCCCGATCAAAATTTCAGATTCCATCTGAAAGCTGCGCGATGAAACATCGCTTTTAAAATGGGAAAACAGGATTGCTGATTCTGTACTGCAACGTCAGTCTTCAGGCTTTTTGGCTCTTACCAAAAACAACGGAGTTGACGAGAAGTTCAGCTTTTCCTCCTCCGACCAGACGCGCTGCCAGGTCTGCTCGTCCGCTTCCGCTTGCAGGCCGAGGCCGCGCAGCTGCACAAGATCCCAGTCCGGGCGGCGGATACTCGACAGAGGCACCCGCCGGGCGATGTCCTCCATCACGTCGAAGTTCTCTCCCACGTTCTGATCCCACACGCCCCGCTCGGCGCTGTTGGCCCGGTCCCGGTCGTAGGCGGCCTGGGCCTCGTCGTCGAAGAGATAGGCGTACCAGTTGGCGTCGAAGTTCAGCAGAAGCCCGCCCGGTTTCAGCACCCGTGCCCATTCGGCATAGGCTTTTTCGGGGTGGGGCAGGTTCCAGGTCAGATTGCGGCTGACCACCACGTCAAAGGTAGCATCCGCGAAATCCAGCGCCTCCGCGTTCATTTCCATCCAACAGATCCTGCCGGCAAGCTCGCCGGCATTTTTCTTTGCCTCGGCCAGCATGGCGGGCGTCAGGTCGATGGCGGTCACGTCATAGCCCAGCTCCCGCAGGAGGATCGCAAAGAAGCCCGGACCGGTGCCCACCTCCATCACGCGCAGGGATCCCGGCGCGCAGCCCGGGAACTGCCGCACGATCTCGGCACGGAGACAGTCGCTCCACTTTTGCCGCTGCTGCGTGGAAAGCTCCAGTTGATTGACTTCGGAATAGGACGCAGCGCGGCCGGTCCAATATGATTTATTCTCAGATAGTATCGTCTGTAGGGACACCGTAAGTCACCATCGGGCCTTTCTCAATAATATTCAGCGACGCGCACTGATGCAGCAGCACGCCGTCGTCCGGCGCGTACTCCACAAAGAGGCTGCGCCCGAAGTAGTCGCGGATCTCGCCCAGCTTTTCGCCCTTACGGAAGATGTCGCCGACCTTCTTCTCCGGATACCAGCAGCCGGTGCAGGGGGCGTCGTCGCTGTATTCCAGCAGCTGCGTCTTGGGATATCTGACGGCCTCACCCGGCAGAACGCCCAGACAGCGGAGAATATTTCGCACGTCGGCCTTGTCAGCCTCGATCTCCTCCCGGCTGAAAAGAGAGAGTTGCCCGCGCTCGATCAGCACGCTGGGGATGCCGTGGACGGAGGCGAGATTATACGCTCCGCCGGTGCGGCAGCGGGAACGGACCACATATTTCACGTTGACACAGTCTACCATCCGCCGGGCAATTTCTTCAGCTGGCGTGTCGCCCAGATAGTAGGCGTAGGGAATCAGCGCCTCGTACCCGTCGCCGCTGTGCAGATCGATGTAGCCGTCCACGTTTCGGATGAACACCTCAAAGAGCATGTGCGCCAGCTTGTCGGCTTCGCTGCCTTCCCGGTCGCCGGGAAAGACGCGGTTGAGGTTTTTCCCGTCCTCATAGACCATGGACATGGTGCGGTTTTCAAAGCCAGAGCGGTTGGCCAGCGGAAGCAGGATCACGTTGCCGCGCAGCTCGGAGACGTCCAGCTCGTTCGACAGCTCGATGGCCGCCTGGATGCCCACGTACTCCGCATTATGGATGCCGGCGGAGATCAGCACCGTGGGCCCCGGCCGCTCGCCACAGAGCAGCACATGGGGCACGTGCAGCTCGGTGCCCTCCACGTGGATATGATCCTTGACGGTTTTGCCGGGTGTCAGCTCATGCCCGGCGATGCTTTTGACCTGCATAGAAACCTCCGACAATCTTTTTTTACAAAGTATCATGCGCGGCGGAAAGCCACAAGCCCCCCAGGGGGATACGCGGTGAAAAATGCGGAAAGGCGCAGAAAGGCAGGGATTTTTCAGAATAAAGGATTATCCCCCCGGGGGGCTTCCGCGGAAAAAAGAGAACCCTTATAATACAGAAAACAGCCGGGAGCAAGCAAAAGAAACGGAGAGAGAACGATCTATGGAACCGATCAAGCACCGCATCACCCATTACTGGTCTCACCGGGCGGAGGCCTTTCAGACCCAGCGTATCCGTGAATTTGAAGATGAGAAGCATGAGCGCTGGCTCAGGGAATTCAACCGCTATATCCCGCAGGACCGTCCGCTGCGCGTGCTGGATCTGGGAACGGGTACGGGCTTTTTCGCTCTCGTTTTCGCGGCCGAGGGACACGAGGCCACG
>CACXAQ010000021.1 GCA_902765595.1 Oscillospiraceae bacterium
GCTCTGCGCGCCATTGGAATGCAGACATGGCAATCGAGATTGTAAATAGTGAGCTACGTAAAAGTACAGGCGACGAAGAAAACTCTTCGCCGCCTGTACTTATCCTTGGCATAGTTAGCCTAAGCCATAGTATTACACAGCTTCCCGTTATGTTCAGCGCGGGAAGAGGGGCTCCTCCGGGCACTTGCCAGAACCGGCAGAGGGGGTTTTTGCCCGGATGCGCCAGGCTCTGCGATGAGATCATGATGCAATGGACGGATCGATCCCTGCCGATCTCTCGGGCATCTTTCGTGCCGGATCAGACATAAAGGAAAGGCCGCGTCTTTTTCACCGAGCAGATTGCATTATCCGCGGCTTTCGACTATAATAAAAAACCGGGCCTGTTCGGCCCGGAAAAAAAGCTTCGGTACAGAAACAGAGGATCACAGGTATGGTCTTTAACAGCTACAGCTTTTTGTTTCTCTTTTTCCCGATTTTCTTTATCCTCTACCGGAAGCTGCCCGCCAGATGGCGCGCGGCCGCGCTCTGCGTCGGCAGTCTGGTGTTTTACGCCGTTGGCGTGTGGGGGCGGCTCTGGCAGCTTCTCCTGCTGCTGGGGATGACGGGCTTCGGCCTTCTGGGCTGCCTGCTGTTCCAGAAGGAGAGCCTGCGCAAAAAGGGCCTGCTGGCCCTGTGGGTGACCGTCACGGCGGCGCCGCTTGCCTATGTGAAGCTGGCGGGGCTTTTCCTGAGCGAGACCCCCGGCCTGCCCCTGGGCCTGAGCTTTTACACCTTCCAGCTGATCGCCATGCTGGTCTACGCCTGGAAGGGCGGCTGGGCCGGGGCGGTGGAGCTGGCTGCGGGGGTCCTGATGTTCCCCAAGCTGATCTCCGGGCCGCTGGCGGAGCCGGAGGAGCTGCTGGCGGAGCTGGACGAGCCGAAACGGAACCGGGCCCTGCTGGACGAGGGCCTGGAGGAATTCATCCTGGGTCTCGGGTGCAAGGTGGTCATCGCGGACCACCTGGCGGGCATCCTGGGGCAGATCCGGGTCCGGGGCGCGGGCGGCATCTCCGTGACGCTGGCATGGCTGGGCGTCCTGGGCTACGCGCTGCAGCTCTATTTCGACTTCTGGGGCTATTCCCAGATGGCCGTGGGCCTGGGGAAAATGCTGGGCATCCGGCTGCCGGAGAACTTTGACCACCCCTACTGCTCCAAGAGCGTGGTGGAATTCTGGCGGCGCTGGCACATCACCCTGGGCCGCTGGTTCAAGACCTATGTGTATATCCCCCTGGGCGGCAGCCGCCGGGGCTTTGGCCGGATGGTGCTGGCCACCTTCACAGTGTGGCTGCTCACCGGCGTCTGGCACGGGGCGGGCTGGAACTACGTCCTCTGGGGGCTGATGATGTTCGTGCTGATCCTGCTGGAGCGGCTCTTCTACGGCAGGGCGCTGAACAGGCTCCCCCTGCTGGGGCACCTCTACCTGCCGCTGGTGATCGCCCTGTCCTGGGTGTTCTTCATCACCCCCGGGCCCAACGAGGCCTTTGCCTATTTTGCCCGCCTCTTCGGCGGCGGGGGCGCGGCCGCGGACCCCGGGGACTGGATCGCTGTGCTGCGCCGCTGCTGGCCCTATCTGGCGCTGGCCCTGGCGGGCAGCACCCCGCTGCCCGGACGGCTCTGGGCCAGACTCTCCGGCCGGGGCTTTGCCTGGGCGCTGCTCTTCGGGCTGTTCTGGCTGTGCGTCTATTTTATCGCCACCGCGGCCGGCGACCCGTTCCTGTACTTCAGCTTTTAAGGGAGGGGGAGAGCAATGCGGAAACCGAAACAGAAAAAATACTACGCTCTCGCCTGCATGAGGGCGATCCTGGTCCTGGCGGTGCTGCTGACGGCGGGGGGCTTCTTCCTGCGCCGGACCCTGCTGAAGGGGCTGCCCCAGTATGAGGGCGTGCCGTCCATCTCCGTGCCCATGATGCTCATCCAGGACAGCGGCCCCCTGCGCCAGGCCCGGGAGCGGGCCGCCTGGGAAGCGGCCCAGGCCGCCAGAGAACAGGCGGCAGCCGCGGAAGTGACGCCGGCCCCGGCGACGCCGGAGCCTACCGTGGAACCGACCCCAGAGCCTACCGTGGAACCAACGCCGGAACCTACCGTGGAACCAACGCCGGAACCTACACCCGAGCCCACCCCGGAGCCCACGCCCGGGGAGATGGTGCCGGAGAGCTTTTTTGACCACACCCTCTTCATCGGGGACTCCAAGATCGACGAGATGCGCAAGGCCGTGCGGATCGGCCAGGCCCAGTACTTTGCCGACACCAACTACAGCGTCTACAACGTCTTTGACAAGCAGGCCACAGACCGGGATTTCACCGACGCCAAGCTGGAGTGGGTGCTGCAGAACTGGCAGTACGACCAAATCTATATCGCCCTGGGCTACAACGAGTGCGGCTATCCCTACGCGGGGCTGATGGACCAGTTCGACTACGTGCTCCGCCGGGTCCACGAGGCCCAGCCCCAGGCCCGCATCATCCTCCACGCGGTGATGCACGCCAACAAGTACGTCAGCAACTCCTACGAATACTATTCCGTGGAGAACCTGGAAAAGGTCAACAGCGGCCTGCGGGAGCTGGCGGACAGCTACGATTGGGTCTGGTTTGTGGACTGCAACGGCCCCTTTGTGGATGAGGACGGCTATCTCTACGACTATATGTCCATGGACGGGGAGCATCTGCTGCCGGACTACTCCCTGATCTGGGCGGAGGAGCTCCGCCGGCAGGCCATCACGGACTGAAAAGAATAAAGGCATCAACGCGGACGGGACCCCGTCCGCGTTGACTTTTCCGGCCGGAAAGGCTACAATAAAGGCATCCAAATAAAGACAAAAGGGGCGAGCGCATGAATAAAAAGCGGTCCGGTTTCAGCATGTGGCTGCTGATCTGGGGCCTGGGCCTGGCAGGTCAGATGTGCTGGAACGTGGAAAACCAATGGTTCAACACCTTCGTCTACGCCAAGATCGGCAAGGACCCGTCCATCATCACGGGGATGCTGATCTGGTCCGCAGTGGCCACCACCTTCGCCAACTTCTTTTTCGGCACCTGGTCCGACCGTACCGGCAAGCGGCGGCACTTCGTCACCTGGGGCTACATCCTCTGGGGCATTTTCACCATCGCCTTCGGCCTGACGGAATTCATCAGCAAGGAGGTCTATACCCTGGTGGCCGTCACCGTGGTGCTGGCCGACAGCGTGATGAGCTTTTTCGGCTCCATGGGCAGCAGCGCGGGCTTCAGCACCTGGACCACCGACCTGCTGACGGATAAGAACCGGGGCGGCATCGGCGCGGCCCTGGCCACCCAGCCGGTGCTGGGCACCCTGATCGGCACGGTGGTGGGCGGCATCTTGGTGGGGAAGGACGACAACTATATGCGCCTGTTTGTGGTGATGGGCCTGTTCGTGATCCTCTTCGGCGTGATCTCCCTCTTCACCATGGACGAGCGGGACGACGCGCCCGCCCATAAGGAGGGCTCCTTCTGGAAGCAGTTTTTCAGCGTGTTTGACTTCAAGCGCTTCTTCGCCCTGAAGGAGCTGGTGCTGGTGCACGTGGCCATCGCCATCTTTACCATCGGCTTCAACGCCTATTTCGCCTACATCGGCAATTACCTGATCCACTACCTGGGCTACTCGGCGGCCCAGATGGGCATCATCGAGGCGGTGCCCCTGGTCTTCGCCATGCTCAGCGCCATCCCCATCGGTATGCTCATCAACCGGGACAAGCACCCCTATGTGGGCATCGCGGCGGTGCTCTTCAACGTCATCGGCCTGCTGATCATGTACCCCGTCAAGGCTGCGTCCGTGGACCCCTCCCAGCTCTTCAATCTGCGGATCTGGCTGGGCATCTTCATCATGGGCATCGGCTATGTGGGCATCCTCCAGGTCACCAAGGTCTGGGCCAAGCAGCTCTATCCGGAAAACGCCAAGGGCCAATTCGAGGGCATCTGGACCATCTTCTTCGTCCTGATCCCCATGGTGGGCGGCTCCCTCATCGGGGAGGCCGTGGTCAAGACCGGCGGCGAGACCTTTGTCAACGCCACCAGCGGCCAGACCGAGTACATCCCCAACGGCAACATCTTCCTGGTGGGCGCCATCGTGGTGCTCTTCACCCTGATCCCGCTGCTGCTGTCCATCAAGTATCACAGGCAGCGCCAGGCGGAGAAAACCAGCGCCGCCTGATCCATAAAGCATAGAAAAGGACCGGGCTCCGACAGCACAGCTGCCGGAGCCCGGTCCTTTGTTTGCCCGCTTAGGGCGTGTTCGCTTATCGCCGATCCAGCACCTGGAGCACTTCTCCTACGAAGACCCAGTGGGGCTGCCACTGACCGTCTTCGTCGGGGGGATAGACCTTGGGATTGGCCTGGTAGTATTCTTGCACCGCCGGCACCAGATCCTCCTTCGAGAAGGGGTGCTGGTAGAGCTTGCGGCAGAGGAACGAGAGCTCCGCCTCCCGGAAGCCCACGCTCTCGCCCAGAGGGACGGGTGTGAGGCCCGATTCCGCCACCTTGTCCCCGTCCCGTCCGGAGCGGGAGCCCAGGATCCCCAGGGCCTTCCGGCAGCTCTCGGGGAAGAAGCTGACGGTAAAGGTGTCGTTTTCCATCAGAAATTCCCGGGTGTAGCGGCTGGGGTGCAGATACACCGTCACCACGGGCCGGCTCCACAGGGTGCCCATGCCGCCCCAGCTCAGGGTGCAGCAGTTAAAACGCGTCGGATCGCCGGCGGCCACCAGGGCCCACTGCTTCTCAAACAGTTCAAATACCCGGTAGTCCTGTTCCTCAAAGTTCGCCATACAGTTTCCTCCTTACGTGATCAGCCCATAGAGGATGGGGCTGATGAAAAGCAGCCAGCCCAGCAGCGCCCAGCGCAGAAAGCCCGGGGTCACAAAGACCGCGATGAATTCCCGGATCAGGGCGGAGGGCCAGTAGTAGAAGGCCACCCGTGCGCCGATGCCGGTGCACTTGAGCCCGATCTTCCTCGCCAGGCGCAGGCAGCGGTAGATGTGATAGTTGCTGGATACCAGGGCGGTCTTCCTCCGCCCACCCCGGGCGTCAATGATCTTACGGGAGTTGATGAGGTTTTCCTCCGTGGTGGCGGAGCGGTCCTCCGGCAGGATGTGGTCCTCCGGGATCCCGCGGAGAAGGAGGTAGTCCTTCATCGCCTGAGCCTCGCTGCGCTTCTCGTCGGGGCCCTGCCCGCCGCTGGGGATGAGCATGGGCTTGACGCGGCATTTTTCGTAGATCTCGATGGCCTTGTCCACCCGGGCGGAGAGGAGCCGGGTCATCCGTTCGCCGCCCGCCAGGCCGCAGCCGTGGATGATCACATAGTTGAAGTTCATCCGGTGGGGCATGATCTGAATGAAAACGGTGTAGACCACGAAGCTCAGCACCAGAAAGCTGAAATAGAACACCGTGACCGCAAGCAGCAGGAGCCACAGATCCGCGTGCCCTTCCACCGGGGAGCCGTACAGGTCCAGCACGTAGACCACGGTGGCGATCTCTCCGATCCCCACGACGACGCCGAGCCCCAGAGACAGGAGATGGGCCGGGCTGAGGGACTCCCTGCGGATCAGGCGCACGCCGTTGATGATCAGCAGCACGGGGACCAGGAACAGGGCCAGCATCACCAGCAGGAAGCACACCAGCAGGAAGACGGGGCCCGCCTCCCCGAAAAAGCCGGAGAGGAAGATCATCGTGACCATCAGGGCCAGCATGAGCAGAAAGCTGTTGAAGTAGCGCTGGGGCCGCAGCAGCGTCAGCCCGACGGTCAGGATCCAGATGCCCGCGAAGGCCGGGCCCAGGACCTGGATATTTTCCACAATGTCGTTTATCATCACGAATTCTCCTGTACGGCCAGCCAAAGCGGGATCGAGGATGGTACGCCCTCATTATATCGAATTCTCCCCGGGAAGACAAGGGCGGGGGAGGGCTTTCCCGCCGAAAGACGGGAGGATCGGCAGACATCGGCCCTTGTGGTCGGCGGGCCGGGATGGTACAATGACAACGAGAGAGAAACCCGGAGACCCGGAAATCTGCAACGAGGTGAAGAGAATGAGACCGCTGATCGTGAAAACCGCCCGTATGCTGACCGACTGCATGGACGTTTCCCTGGGACTGACGAAGATGGATGAAAGCCGCCCGGAGTACCGCATGCTGGACGCCATCCTCACGGACGACATGGCCCGGGCCGCGCTGAAGATGGGCGTGCGCAAGCCCACCACGCCGGAGGAGCTGGCGAAAAAGCTCCGCTGGACCACGCCTTCGACAAGGGCGATCTGGCCATCACGCCCCGGCAGGCCAGGGAGCACCGCTGCCTGGGCTGCGGCGTGACCTGGGTGGACCCGAACCGCTGCCTGGGCTGCGGGATCTGCACCACCCGGTGCATGTTCGGCGCCATCCGGCTGGAGCGCAGCCACCCGGAGTTTGAAAACTACGTCCCCTACGAGCGGGCCAAGCTCAACACCGCCATCAACGGCGCAAAGCAGATGGGGAAGCTGGTCATCCGGGAACTGCGCCCGAAAAAGTGAGCGGGGGAGAGCGAGAAACAAAAAACAGACAGGCAATTGCCTGTCTGTTTTTTCTGCTTGACAAGAAAGGAGATGGATGCGATGCGTTCGCTCAAACAGGGAGCGTACAGCTGCCGCAGGCCTCCAGCAGAGCGGGCTGGTCCCACTCGCTGAAATTGTCCGTATGAATAACGGTATTGCCGTTCCGGGAAGCCCAGAATCGGAGCGTTAAGGAAAAGAAGCCATTGGGATAGTCATCTTGATTTTCAAGCTCTTTTCCGTCGTCATAACTTGCAAGAATAAAAAAGCCGGTTTCCGGAAAGCTTTTCTTCAATTCCTGAGTCCAGAACTTAAGGATACCGATTCCTTTTTTCAGGATCTTTGGGACGTCGTCCTTTGAGTAAGCATCAAGATGTACCTCGTTTCCGTCCCATTCAAGCTGAGAAAGATCTTCGCCCGCAGAAATGCCCTTCCCGTCCAGGTTCCAAAAGTCGGCGGTTCCCCAATAGGGCCTTCCCGCCCGGTCCTTCTTTTGCCAGATCGGGTAGGAATCGTCTGCTGCAACCGCATCCGCGCAGATTCCGTTTTCCTGAAGCAAAAGAGCCATATTGTCGTTCACTTTCATGGGGGAGATCTCCTTGCTGCATAAGCTTATTGCAGAGCTGCCGCGCCGCTCTCGGGTCACCGCCAGTCTTGCGGCTTGTATCGCGAAAGATCCCGGCTCCCCGGGATCGCGTCCAGAAACATGTCGACAATGTCCTTCCGGGTGCTGAATACCAGGGTCATACTACTGTCGAAGGGGACGATCTCGATCTCGGCAAGGGGATGCTGCATCGATAACGGAGTTTTCCAGAAGCTCTCATACCCGTCCAAATAAGGCAGAGGATATTTGAGGATCTCCTCCAGGGGAATGCTTTTGTCGAAGCCGGACAAAACCGCCCAGATCCACTGGAAGTCCTCCTTGCGGATGATCTCGGTCAGTTCATCACCCGACAGAAAGCAGTATTTGCGGGAAGGGATTCTTTGAATGTCGCTTTCATCCTCAAGGTACAGATCCCCGGTGAAAAGCTTTTTCGCTTCCTCAAGCTCCGGGTAGATCTCACTGTCCGTGATGAGCCAATTGTAATTTTTTTGCTCCTGATGAATGGCCGCGAACACTTCGCTCAGATAGGTGTAGTACTTATTCCCTTTTTCATCGATCGCGCCGTAGACCATGGAAATCACCTCCTGATCAGCATACCACGAAAAGGATGGGGGTCGAAATGGGAGACCGCCCTAAAACCATCGCCGGAGAAAGAATCATGGCCTGTTGACAGGAGAAGACCGGCCGCTCTTCGTCCGGGCCGTCTCACTTAGTCCTCCCAAGCGCCGGATTCTTCAGCATCACATATTCATCCGCAAACAGCAGCTCCAGGCTTTTGGCTTCCGGAGTCAGATAAAAACCTACCCAGCCGACGAGGGATTCCTGGGGGCGAAGCACGACCTTTTTGAGGCCCTTTGTATACAGGGGCGGCTCAAAGATCTTGTTGTTTTCCTCGTGATGATCAAAAAACGGGACCAGCTTGCAGCCCTCCATTTTGACGCCGTCGGCATTCAAACGGACGTGATAGCCTCCCAACTCATTGGCGTCCGCGAAAAATTCATCGTTGAGGGTGAACGCTATTCTCTGACCGCTTCCATTGGTAATGCTGACCTTACATGCGATCTGCTGGAGGCCTTCCTTATAGCAACCTTCATTCGTCATGGTTGTATCGTTGATCATTTTATATAGCTGAACGTCTTCGCAGGTAAAGAGTATTTTACCGGAAAGGCCCGATATTCTCTTGTACAGCAGGCGCCTTTCAGCAAAATTATTCCGGATGTCTATTATGCCTGTGACAAGATAGATCGCGCACGCCAGTGCGAGCACCGTGAAAATGGTGATCTTCACGGACCTCTGCCTGACATACAGAAACAGGAGGACCGACAGGACGACCAATGCAAGCAAAGCGCAGACAATGCCGATGACGCGGTGTCTTCGCTTGCTGTCGAGGCTGTCCATCAGCGCCTTGGAGTGCTCTGCTTCGGCCTTTTTCGCCTCCATGTATTTATTGATGGAACTGGCGGTTTCGGCTCCGCAGTGCGGGCACTGCGTATCGCTTCGGTTGAGGATGTTATTGCAATAAACACAGGTGAATCTTGCAATGTGGGTTGAGGACGAAAACCCGTCCCGGCTGTCAATTTTCATTTTCATGATTCTCCTTTTCGCCTGTATCTTTTTTCTTCCTGGAATACTTCTGAAGCGAGAAACGAAAAGTTATATAAGCAAGCATGCCTATGCTCCCCAAAGCGATCGGCGCAGCCAACAGCTCTTGCCACACATAATCTCCCGTGATCAGTTTCCTTATGTAGTACACAAGCGCGGCTATTCCGAAAGCCACAAGCAGCAGAAAGAACAGACCGGAAAGGATCGGTGTCCCGTAGGATTCATATTTCGCATATCGGTCCGGATCGACCCAGCAGTAAGCGGTAAACAGGAAAAACACAGCTCCGGCCAAACAGATCCAGAACAGGAACTCTTTCGGCTCATAGGCAAAGACCAGGAAGAACAGGTTGAGCAAAGCGGCTGTGATGAAAACGCCGAGGATCAGCCAGAACTGAAACGGCTTGGCATCCGAGCTTTTGTTCCTTCTTTTCATCATATCGCCGCCTGACATGTTTCTGCTTATGAACCGATGATCATTATATCACAGCGCAGCAAAAAACACAATTTGCAGAAAGCCTTCATCGTTTTTTCGAATTTGGTGCTCCAGCGGGGATTCGCATGCATTTCATTTCGCCTTGCGGGGAGCGGCAAAATGAAATAAAAGAATCAGCCAGTGTTTGCACTGGCTGATGCACATTCCACCTTGCGGGGCCCGAAAAACGCATCGGGCTTACGCCGATCCTCGCGTTTTTCGACCGCTGCGGAAATTGCGGCCTTGCTTTTTCTGCCACTGGCAGCGCAAAGCCGCACCACTGGCAGCGCAAAGCCGCAATTCCCCCGGGGCTTTCGATTTTGATTCGAATCCCCTTGAAGAAAAGAGACAGCCCCCCAAGGGGGACTGTCTTTTTCTGGTGCTCCAGCGGGGATTCGCATGCATCTCTTTTCCCCTTGCGGGAGACGGTGAAAAGAGATAAAGGAATTCGCCAGTGTCCGCACTGGCTCATGCACATTCCACCTTGCGGGGCCCGAAAAACGCATCGGGCTTACGCCGATCCTCGCGTTTTTCGACCGCTGCGGAAATTGCGGCCTTGCTTATTCTGCCACTGGCAGCGCAAAGCCGCAATTCCCCCGGGGCTTTCGATTTTGATTCGAATCCCCGTGAAGAAAAGAGACAGCCCCCCAAGGGGGACTGTCTTTTTTTCTGGTGCTCCAGCGGGGATTCGCATGCATCTCTTTTCCCCTTGCGGGAGACGGGGAAAAGAGATAAAGGAATTCGCCAGTGTCCGCACTGGCTCATGCACACGCCCCCGGCGTGCGCAATTTTGATTCGAATCCCCTTGAAGCAGAAAAACAGACAGGCAAAAGCCTGTCTGTTTTTCTGGTGCTCCAGCGGGGATTCGAACCCCGGACACCCTGCTTAAAAGGCAGGTGCTCTGCCTGCTGAGCTACTGGGGCGTGTCGTCGGAGCCGGGATAAACCGGCGCGGAAAAAAGACGGATAGGCGTTCGATGTGGCTCCGCCACATCGAACGCTGGCTGGGATGGCGGGACTCGAACCCACTATATCGGAGTCAAAGTCCGGTGTGTTACCATTACACTACATCCCAATGTGGCAGATCGTCTCTGCTAAAACAGGCCGGCACCGCCGGCCTGTCATCTTTAAGTGGGGTGGGATATGGGGCTCGAACCCACGACACCCGGAACCACAATCCGGTGCTCTACCAACTGAGCTAATCCCACCATAAAGTTTGTCCGCCAGGAGGGTGGACAATCAAAACCGATGCGCTGAAACAGCCGCCACCCTCTGACGTTGGCACGCCAAGAGGGATTCGAACCCCCGACCTACTGCTTAGAAGGCAGTTGCTCTATCCTGCTGAGCTATTGGCGCATGTGCGCTGCACCCACTCGCTCTTGTGGAGCGGGTGATGGGAATCGAACCCACGTATCCAGCTTGGAAGGCTGGTGTTCTACCATTGAACTACACCCGCATGGCCGGTTCCTTATTCAGCCATGAGATAATATCACATTCGAACTGGGCCTGTCAATATTTTTTTCGGAAAAACCGAAAAAAACAAGGGAGCGGCACCTGACCGCTCCCCGATGTGCTTCGTCAGTCCTTTTTCCGGCGGAACAGATCCCGGATGGACTCGGCAAAATACTCCTGCCCGTTCCGATTCATCACATATACATAGACCGCCAGAATGCCCAGGGCCAGTACCGCGGCGGCCACGATCACGGCCGCCAGCAGCTTTCCGGACTCCTGCCGGGGCATGCGCTCCACGGGCTGCACCGGCGCGGGGACGGGCTCCGCCCCCGGGGTTGGGAGAGGATAGGGCGCGGTGGTCGCCTCCGGGGAGGGGAGCGGCCTTGCGGTGGGCGACGGCAGCGGTGTGGCGGGCGGTTCTTTCACCGTCACACGGAAGAGGCACTGGAGATCCTCATAGCGCACGGTGATCTCCTGGGTGCCGGTATGGTCCAGCACAATGGGCTCGCAGGTATAGCCGGAGTCCAGATAGTCCACCGAGCTGCGGCTGCCGGTCAGGATGAGGACCAGGCCTCTGGGGTCCAGGGTCTCGCCTACGGTGTACTCCAGCTTATCCGGCAGGCGGAACACCGCCATACCGGCGGCCTCCTCCTCCAGGACCTGGACGGTAAAGGCGCAGGTCTTCTCCCCATAGCGTACGGTGATCTGCTGGGCACCCGGGGTCTCCAGCACCATGGGGCTGCAATCCAGCTCCTCCGCGCCCACGTCCCGGGTGCCGTTGTTGGTGTAGACCCGGACGATGAGCCCGTCAGGCTCCAGCCGCTCTCCCGGCTCATAGACGATCTTGTTCGGCAGAACCGCCACGCCGATGCCCTCGATGACCTCCGGCGCGGGCTCCACCTCCACCTCAAAGTAACAGAGCTGGCCCAGGTAATTCACTTCAATGCGCTGGGTCCCGGCCTTCTCCAGCCGTGTGGGGTAGAGGGAGAAGCCCTCCGTCACCGTCTCGCTGCTGCCGTCGCTCATCTCCAGGAGGACACTCAGCCCCGTGGGGTCCAGCGTGTCGCCGGCGGTGTAGTGGGTCAGCAGGGGCGGTGTGGCCACCGAGACGCCCGAGAGCACGGGCGCCGAGGTCTCTCCCGGCAGAATATTCAGAGAACAGATGCTGCTGCTGCCGCTGTAGTTGATCACCAGGTCATAGGCTCCCGGGGCGGTGGGGACGCCGCGCAGATACACGTTGATGCCGCCGTCAAACTCCTCCGTCTCCAGACGCAGGCCAGGGGGCATCAGGTCCGGATTGGTCCAGACCGTGCCCTCCGGGTCCAGGACGGCAAGCAGATGATCCACATTCTCCCCCACGGTGATGACGCCAGGCGCCGGGAAAATCACATCCGCGCTGGCCATGACCGGTATCAGAAGTATCAGCAGCACCGCAAGCGCCGCTGAGATCCAATGCTTTTTCATCGAAATACCCTTTCCTATCCGTGATCCCGGCAAAAAGGCCGGGATAAAGACCGGTTTCCACGGTATACACGGTTACCATAACACATTTTAACCGTTTTGTCAACATTTGAAAACTTTTTGGAAATTTGCCGAAGTGTGGACGGTTTTCGGTTGCGAAGCGGGGGCGGGCGTGGTAGACTGTAGAAAAAAGCGGAGGAAACGCGGATCCGGTCGGCCCGTGGGGATCGGCGTTTCTTTCGACGCCGCCAGAAGGAGGAGAGGATCATGGCGAAAACACCCTGGTATAAGGAAATGGCGGTCTATCAGATCTGGCCCCGCAGCTTCTGCGACGGCAACGGGGACGGCATCGGTGATCTGTGGGGCGTGCTGAAAAAGCTGGACTATATCAAGAGCCTGGGCGTGGACGCCATCTGGTTCTCGCCCCTCTATCCCTCGCCCAACGCGGATTTCGGCTATGACATCTCGGATTACAAGAATATCCATCCGGACTACGGGGATCTGGAGCTGTTCAAAAAAGTGCTGGACGAGGCCCATAAGCGGGGTCTGCGGGTGTTCATGGACCTGGTGGTGAACCACAGCTCGGATGAGCATCCCTGGTTTCTGGAGAGCAAAAAGGGGAAAGATAACCCCTATCACGACTATTACTACTGGCGGCCGGGCCGGAAGATCCGGGGCCTGCGCCTGCCGCCCAACAACTGGACCAGCCTCTTTGAGGGCGGGGCCTGGGAATATGACCAGGGGCTGGATGAATATTATCTCCATCTCTTCGCCAAAAAGCAGCCGGACCTGAACATGCACAACCCCAAGGTGCGCCAGGAGGTGAAGGACATCCTCCGCTTCTGGCTGGACCTGGGGGTGGACGGCTTCCGGGAGGACGTGGTCACCTTCATCGCCAAGGCCGATGGCCTGCCCGACTGCCACCCCTGGATCCCGGTGGCCAACGGCATGAAGTACTACTCCAACCTGCCCCAGGCCCACGAATTCCTGGCGGAGTTCAAGCGGGACGTGCTGGATCATTACGACTGCTTCACCGTGGGGGAGAGTCCCATGACGACCCCGGAGACGGCCCTGCGCTATGTGACCGAGGGGGAGGATCAGGTCCTGGACGAGATGATCGCCTTCTCCCACATGGAGGCCGACTGCGTGGCCACCGACATGATCCGGCGGCCCTTCAGCCTGCGGAAAATGAAAAAGGCTTTTTCCGACTGGCAGATGAAGCTCCAGGGGAAGGGCTGGAACGCCCTGTACATCGAAAACCACGACCATCCCCGCATCATCAGCCGCTACGGCAGCGAGCGCTGGCACGACGAGAGCGGCAAGATGCTGGCGGCCATGTACATCCTCCAGCGGGGCACGCCCTTCATCTACCAGGGGCAGGAGATCGGCATGACCAACCTGCGCCTGGAGAAGACCGAGCAGTACCCGGACGTGATGACCCAGAACAGCGTACGCATCCTCTCCAGGCTCCTGCCCAAAAAGCAGGTGCTCCGGGTGATCCGGGAGGGCGCCCGGGACAACGCCCGCAGCCCCGTGCAGTGGTCGGCGGAAAAGAACGCCGGCTTCACCGAGGGCGAGCCCTGGTTCACGGTCAACGAGAACTATACCGAGATCAACGTGGCCGCCCAGGAGGCGGACCCCGGGTCCCTGCTGAACTTCTATCGGCAGCTCCTGCGTTTTCGGAAGGAGCACCCGGTGGTCCTTTGGGGCGACTATGTGGAGCATATGCCGGAGGATAAGAACCTGTACGTCTATGAGCGCAACTATGAGGGGAAAAAGCTGCTGGTGATCTGCTCCTTTACCGACAAGCAGCTGCGCTTCGAGGCCCCCGCCGGCATCGAGCTGGAGGAAAAGGCCCTGGTCCTGGGCAACTATGACACCAACTTCGTCATCGCAAACGGCTTTACCACCCGGCCCTATGAGCTGCGGGTATACTTATTCGGATAAGAGCAAGCCGCCACAAGGAGAAAACATGAGAGAGTGCACCGAAAAAGCCTATGCCAAGCTGAATCTGTCCCTGGACGTGACCGGGCGGCGGGAGGACGGCTACCACGATCTGGCCATGCTGATGCAGACCGTGACGCTTCACGACGAGCTGAGTCTGCGCTTCCGGGAGGACGGACAGGTCTGCGCCAGCTCCAACCTGCGCTTCATCCCGGGGGATGAGCGGAACCTGGCGGTGCGGGCGGCCCTGGGCTTTCTGGAGGCTGTGGGCGAGCAGGGCCAGGGGCTGCAGATCGACATCCGCAAGGAGATCCCCGTGGGCGCCGGTATGGGGGGCGGCTCCGCCGACGCCGCGGCGGCCCTGCGGGCCCTGAACCGGCTCTACGGCGGGCGATTGAGCCGGGAAGAGCTGGAGCGGATCGCCCAGCAGGTGGGCTCGGACGTGGCCTTCTGCGTGGCGGGGGGCACCGCCCTGGCAAAGGGGCGGGGCGAGCTTTTGACGGAGCTGAAGCCCATGCCGGACTGCGTGTTCGTGATCTGCAAGCCGGGCTTCTCCATCTCCACCCCGGAGCTGTATCAGAAGCTGGACCGCTCCCCGGTAGGGATCCATCCGGACACCGCGGGCCTTTTGGCGGCGGTGGAAGCCGGAGATCTGCGGGCCCTGTGCCGGAGGATGTACAACGTCTTTGAAGAGGTGGAGGACCGGCGCATGCGCACCGTGGCCCAGATCAAGGGCCGCCTGCTGGACTATCGGGCCCTGGGCGCGCTGATGACCGGCACCGGCTCCGCCGTTTTCGGCGTCTTTGACGACCAGGCCGCCGCCGAAGCCGCCTGCGCCGCGCTGAAAAAGGAAGTCAAGTTCTGCTGCACCGCCCGCCCAGCGCCGCGGCTGCTGGAATGAATTGGTTAAAAAGGGGAAACACCGTCCATACTATGTGCATCTACATAGTTTGGACGGTGTTTTTATGAAAAATCAAAGATTCAGAACCTGGGAGACGGCGGCGCTGATCGCCCTGTGCCTGACGCTGCTCTGGGGCTGCTGGGCCCAGGGACGGCAAAGCGACATCGCGGCGGGTCTGGTGCGGCTGCATGTGCTGGCGGTCTCGGACGACGCGGCGGAGCAGGCCCTGAAGCTGCGGGTGCGGGACGCGGTGCTGGACTACCTGCGGCCAAGACTCGCGGAGGCGGAGGACGCCGGGGCGGCCCGGGAGATCCTCCGGGAGGAGCTTCCCGGCGTGGCGGCGGCGGCGCAGACCGCCGCGGAGGGTCGAGAGGTCCGGGTGAGCCTGGGGCAGGAGGATTATCCCGCCCGGGATTACGGCGGCTTCACCCTCCCCGCGGGGCGCTACGAGTCCCTGCGCGTGGTCCTGGGCGCGGGGGAGGGCCACAACTGGTGGTGCGTGGTGTTCCCGCCGCTGTGCCTGGAGGCGGTGGAGGGTGAGCCGCTGCAGAGCGCCATGAGTCCGGAGGATTACGCCATCGTCAGCGGTAGAGAGGGCTATGAGCTGCGCTTCTGGCTGGTGGATCTCTGGGGCGAGCTGATGAACCGTCTGCGGTGAGCACAGCGGCGCAGACCTCCCGGAGCGGGAGGGCAAAAGCCCGGAAAGCCTTGGAAAACCTGGGATTCTACTGGGCGTAGAGTGGTGTTTTTTCCCATTCTACGCCCCGGAGAAGCCAGCGTAGGGCGGGGATCGCCGCCAGTAGCTTGCCTTTGGACATGGGAAGGGGCTATCATAAGCCTGTAAGCTGCGCCGACTCTGCGCGGCCAGCACGGCAAGGAGGATTCGAGCCATGAGCTTTGTTGCGATCACCGATACTTCTGGCAATCTCCCCAATGAGCGGATCCGAAAGGCGGATCTGAAGGTCATTGCCTTTCCCTATTTCATAAACGGCAAGGAGTACACCTGTCTGGATACCGACAGCTTCTGCGGCGACGCCTTTTACGCCCAGATCAAGGACGGCATGAAGGTCACCACCTCCCAGATCTCTCCCCAGCAGTACGCGGATTTCTTTGAGCCCTTCCTGAAAGAGGGGAAGGACATCGTGTTCGTGTGCATGTCCTCGGGCATCAGCGGCTCCTGCAACTCCGCCCGGATCGGCGCGCAGATGTGCCTGGAGCAGTACTCGGATCGGCGCATCGAGGTGGTGGACACTCTGGGCGCGTCCCTGGGCGAGGGGCTGGTGGCGCTGGAGGCGGCCCGTCTGCGGGACCAGGGCCTGGATGCCGGGGAGGCCGCCGGAAAGCTCCGGGACCTGGTGCGGCGGATGTTCAACGTGTTCACCGTGGACGACCTGATGCATCTGCGCCGGGGCGGAAGACTCTCCAACGTGGCCGCCATCGTGGGGATGGTGCTGAACATCAAGCCCCTGCTCAAGGGCAACGAGGAGGGCAAGATCGTATCCTTCGCCAAGGTCCGTGGCCGGAAAAAGGCCATCGAGGCCCTGGCCGAGCGCTATGACAAGCTGGTGGTGGACCCGGAGACGCAGACCGTGGGCATCGCCCAGGCCGGCTGCCGGGAGGACGCGGCCTATCTGGAGGAGCTCCTCCGCCGCAAGCGCCCGCCCCGGGAGATCCTGACCGTGGAGTACGAGCCTGTCACCGGCTCCCATGTGGGCCCCGGCGCCCTGGCGCTGTTCTTCGCGAGCCACGACCAGGTCCGCAGCGAAAACTGAAAACCGAAACCGGCGGCCCGCAAGGCCGCCGGTTTTTGCGGAGCGGACGCCCGCCGGAGCTGAAGACCAGCGTGCGCCGGACCCTCATCAACGGGGAGGTCGTCTGGGAAAACTGACGGCAAAGCACAGCGTCTAAAAATGGCCCAGCAACGAAAAAAGACAGGCTCAAAGCCTGTCTTTTTTCGTCGCTGGAGAGCTGCGGGACCGAATCCCTAAAGGGATCAGGGCTTTTAAAGGCCCGATGCTCGGTGTGCCACAATTATTTTTCGATGAGCGAGAGAGTGTGCATCATATAGGCGAAGCGTCTCCCGACGCCTTCGGCGCTCTCGATTGAGCAGTGCTCCGTGGCAACGATGCAGCCGTCACCCGCGGGGATGACGTAAACCGTCTGCAGATGCTCGGGCGAGTAGTCGCCGCCCTTGACCGAGGCGGTGGTGATGTAGATGCAGCGGCCCGCATGCTCAAGCATGAAGGAATCGTCCCGGTAGAGTTCATACTCCGCAGAGAGCGCTTCACTGATCGCACCGGCGGCATTTTCGGCACTCTCCGGGCTGCAGCTGAGCTCAAGATAGTATTCGGGGTTCGCGGGATCATCCCAGACCAGCACGAAGCGTTCGCGATCCGCGTCACTGCTGCGAGAGAAGGATTCATAGTCGTAGTCCATCTCAAAGCCGAGCGCCTCGTTCCGGATGTGCTCGTAGTTGACGGTCTCCTCCATGCCCTCCATGACGATGACCGCTTCAAAGCGCTCGCCGTCCTGTCTCGCGATCACCGGAGCGGTGCCGGCTGCGTCTTCGGGGGCGGCCGCCTTGGCCGCAAGGTCGTTGATGTAGAGATCTTCAAAACCCTCGGCGCGGAGCATACCGTCATTGCCCAGATAATAAACGGTACCGGCCTCGGTCGTAAAGACCCCGTCCGCGCCTTTCAGGATCACGGGCTCACCGCCCGCTCGGTAGGCGGTCATGGTGTAGACATCAACTTCCGTTTCGGAGGAAGTGGGGGCTTCGGCCGCGTCGGCGGCGGGCTGTTCGGCGTCCGCTTCAAGGCTCTGCTGCGGCGCGTCCGTCACGAGCGGCGCGTCGGCCCCGGCGTTTTCCTGGGGCTGAGCAGCCGGAGCGCTTCCGCAGGCGGCCAGCAAAAGCGCAAGCGCTGGGATAATAATCAAAGTAAGTACAGTCTTTTTCATGCTTGTCCTCCATTTGTTTGATGCAAGGCTCATTATAATGACCATCGGATGGTGAAATCAATCGAGAATTCGATTGATTTCGCTGCCAAACGACAGGTTTGGCAGCGAATGATTCTCAAAATCATTCGCCCGATGCTCATAGCAATGAGTATATGGCAAAACAGCCGTGCTGTTTTACCGCGCAGCAAAGCTGCGCGGCGAAAAGCTTTTTTGCTTTTCGCCATCATGAAATCATTATAGTCCCGCACAGGAAAAATGCAAGCGGCCGGGCATGCAGATTAATGATTATTAAGAAATCTCTTTATATACTTATTTACCCATTATATGTAGTTTTAGAAAAGGGAAAGGCTTGTTTTCTTACGAAAACAAGCCTTTAATCACACCCTTTGGTGGAGAGTTGCGGGATCGAATCCCTAAAGGGACTAGGCGCTTTCAAGGAAGGGCTTCGCCCATTTGATGCGCCGTCGCCGCCTTTTGTGGAAAAAGCAAGAGGTCAGCGGTGTACGAACTGCCCATTTCACCAAACAAAAAACCGAGGACTTTTGTCCTCGGTTTCTGTTTGGTGGAGATAAGCGGGATCGAACCGCTGACCTCTTGAATGCCATTGAGCGCCTCATAACGTTTTATAGTAAAAAAGTTCGCGAAATCGTAAATATCAAATCATTTTAAAAACTATTTTTAATGGTCAGAACATTGTGTTTCTTCTTCATTCCAGTCAAATTTACAGTCGGTTTTTTCGGCTCTTATAATGATATATAGAGACTCCTAAAGCCCACGAAAACCCGACTGGAATCATTCGACAATCAACAAATTCGGACAGATCATAATTGAATCCCAAGTTTTGATTCAAGAGGTCAGCCGACTTGATTCAAGAGGTGACTGTAAATGTCCAACAAGAATTACAAAGGAGAAGAAAATGACCATCCAATACCATAAATCCGGGGATTATTATCTCCCCAATCTTGTGCTCGAAGATACCGAAGCAAAGCCCATCGGCAAGTATGGCCGGATGCGGAAACGCTATCTGAAAGAGCATCGGCCGGTGCTGTATACCAATCTGCTGCTGTCCGGGGAGTTGTTTCAGCACTTGGAAGAGATTGATAAGACCTGCGAGGAGCACATGGAACTACTCACTCGCCAGATGGCCATACGCGAAGGTGTGACCGAACAACTGAAAGCGGCCAATCAAATAGAATGGGTGCGCCGCATGAACAGCATCCAGAACCGGGCGGAAGAAATCGTGCTCCATGAACTGGTCTACGCCGAGGAGGCCCAATATGCAAATACTTGAAGACCTTTACATCGGAGAAGTGAGGCCGAGTGAACGGTGCGGCAGCAGAAATCGGCAACATGTGAAAGCCTTGAATGAACTCGTCAAAGTCGAAGAAGAGTTTAGTGCTTCACTCAATGATGAGCAGAAGAAGCTCTTTGCGGACTTTGAGGATGCCCAAAGAGAGGTAAGTGTCCTGACTGACATCGAAACTTTTACCTACGCCTTCAAGCTCGGAGCAAAGATCATGCTCGATGTGTTGACCGATAGTCCGATGAAAGAAATCTGAATATCTACGAATGTGCCGGAAAGAGTTGAGAGGCTCCTTCCGGCACATTTTCTTATTTGAGAATCAAACTGATCTGGCGCTGAACAAGAGAACTGAGCAATTCGAGCCTGCTTTCGCTGATCGGGATTCTCGGATGGTTTTCAAACTGGAAGTCCTTTAGCTTTTCCAGGTCGGCGCGGATTTCATCTGTCATCAGACCGCGCGCGGTGATGATGAAATCACGGCCCAGCTTCGGACGGCAATGGTCGATATACCAATCCGGCGCGGCCAAGGCATCCTCGTCCAGTTCCGGGAACAAGGCACGGTTGTTATCAAATACCGGCGCCATCCCGACGATCGCCATGGTTTGGTTATCAAACAGGAAGCCAAAGTTTCCGTAGTGGCGATCCGGGTTCAGCGTCAGCGCATCGAGAACACACATCCGGCGGAAGTCGCCATCGCTGCCAAGAGCTTGGCAATAGTCCAGCAGGCGCGGGATCGTCTGCTCTCCGCGGAATACAGCGCTAGCCTTGGCCAGACCGGTCGCTTCCGTTGTGAACAGCGGGCATTTGCTCACGAGCTTATCGTGATAAAGCTCCAGATCATACTGCACTGCATTCGGGCATACGCGCTGCGCAAGCTGGGAAACCAGAAACTCGGATACCGGCTCGATCACATGCAGGCCGCTGCCGCTCTTGTAAAGCCAGATCCCGCCTTCATCCCGTACCCAGCACTTGGCGTAATAGCCGTCTGTTCCAAACTCCGGCGAGGTCGAAGAGAGATCCGTCTCGCTGATCACGCCGTCAAAGGCAGCCTCGCTCACAAGCTGGTCAAACTCGTTTTGATACAGGGAAACGCTGTCCCAGCAGAGATCACTGTTCGACTCCTTCACCCAGAAAGTGTCATTCAGAGATAGGGCGTGGGTAACGCGGAGAAAGCCCTCCAGATCGTCACAACCGTATCGTTCCAGCAGCTCTTTGATATGTTTGCGGTGCTTGGGGGCCTGTCGTCGAGCAAGGAAATCGCCGAGCTTGCCGTAGCCGATCGGTCGCAGATCAGTCAGCCATTCATTCTCCATGAACTCCGGCTCGTCAAATGCGTTGCGCTCGCAGGTAAAGCGGAGCACGGGCAGATCCCGGTTCATTAACACATATTCTCTTGTCATGCTTCCACCTCCCTCCATTCTATTGTAGCGTATTTTTGCCCTTTATACAATGTTTTTCAATGATATATAGCGCGCCCTACTCATTCCTTTAGCATCCAATACCCGTTGTCAGATTTACTGATTTTGCCTTCTTTCTCAGCCCACACAAGTCCGCCCATGAACAGTGCACTCACAGCGGAGCCCATTCTGCTGATGCCCATCAGGTTTGCTGCAGCTCGAATCAAGTCTTCCTGAGGCAAACTGAACTGTTCCTCCAAAGCCCTGAGCACTGCGTTCGCAGCCTCTTGCACAGAGATGTCCTTTGCATCACGCTTATTTTCTCCGTCACCATTGGCGCGGAACTCAGCATAGGTGCGAGGATCCTGCGCAGACTTCCAGAAGAAACGCTCTCCGCCTTGCGTCGTGTAGTTCAGATTCATGGACTTGTAAATGTTGCTCATGAATGACTGAATACGGCTTCCGGCTCTCGCAATGGAATAACTCTGCACTACACGCCTGGTCAGCAGCGTTTCACTGATCGGGCTCTCATTCGCCAGCACGGTTAAGACTCTTTGCGCTACATCATTACGATGCCTGTATGTAGGCGTAATAAAGTCATCGGGAGACATGTAGCTCCCGGGGAGCCTTGTAGCTTTATAGACCGTGATGGGTTTCTTCTCTACCGCAACATTTTTGACTACACCCTTAAGCACTATACCATCATCAGTTTTGGGTGCCGGCACCGTCTTTTCGGCTTTCTTGGAGGGATTATCTTCTGCTTTGGCGGGCGAAACAGTCTTTTCCACAGGTTTCTTTTCAGAAGTGGCTACGGCTGTAAACTCATCCGGTGAGGGTGTCTGCTGGGCTTCATTTTCAGCATCGTGAATTTCATCAAGAATGCGGGAAATTTCCTTTTCGCTGTTATCCCACCAGTCCATCGTCCAAACGCGAGTAACGCGCCAACCCAGACCCTGAAGCACATTGATCTGCGCAAGTTCACGGTCTCTTGTCGTCTTGGCCGCTTCATATCCGCTGCCATCGAGAAGGATGCCGATCAGATACTTCTCCGGATTGGACGGATCAACAACTCCGATATCGATCTTATAGGCGGACTCGCCGATTGAACGATCCGTTTCATAGCCGCGTTCTTGCAGTGCCTTGCAGATAGCGTCAGCGATTCCGGACGCATTGTTCGTACCGGAGCTGGCGCTGCTTTCCGTCTCTGCGAGGTGGTTGCCAGCAGCAAATTCCATAAACTCTTTCAGTGCAGCAACGCCTTCTGCGCTGGTTCGCGACAGGTTTATCTGATCCGGTGTCAGTGTTGCGTACACGATCATCTCATACCGCGCACGAGAAACCGCAACATTGAGCCGTCGCCATCCGCCCTCTCTGTTGAGCGGCCCGAAGTTCATGGACACTTTGCCATCCTTGTCAGGCCCGTAGCCTATGGAGAAGAGAATGACATCACGCTCATCACCCTGTACGTTCTCCAGGTTCTTGATAAACAGAGGTTCCTTCGAGTTGTAGGCCCAGTCTTCCAGCTGAGCGTCATCCTTGCATGCTTCCGTCAAAAGGTCATCAATCAGATTCTGCTGCGAGATGTTGAAGGTCACCACACCAACGCTTCTCTCGGAACAGGCCGGATCGTGGCAGCGGCGCTTCAGTTCAGCGACGACGGCCTCTGCTTCAGCTCGGTTGGTTCTCTTGCCACCGCGCTCAAAGACGCCGTCCACATGGACGAGATGCACGTGTGACTCTCTGTCGTTCACCGACGGGAACGTATAGAGCTTGTTGTCATAGAACTGGCTGTTGCTGAAGGCAATCAAGCTCTCATGACGGCTGCGGTAATGCCACAGGAGGTGGGTCTGGGGCATGTTCAGTGCGAGGCAGTCATCCAGAATGCTTTCCATATCCTCTTCGTCCAGGTGGTCATCGTCCGTTGTGCTGGATGCAAAGAAAGACGTGGGAGGCATCTGCTTGGGATCCCCGACTACGATGGCATTAACACCGCGTGCAAGCGCTCCGACAGCTTTGGCGGTTGGCAGCTGAGAAGCTTCGTCAAATACAACCAGATCAAAGGGCGTTCTGTTGGGGTCAAGGTACTGAGCGACTGAGATCGGGCTCATCAGCATGCAGGGGCAGAGCTTGGGAAGCAGATTCGGGATCTGTTCAAACAGCTTGCGGATACTCAAGCCGCGGCCGCTGCTTCTGATCGCTCTTTGCAGAATACCGGTCTCAGAACTGCCCACAGATGCGGTTGTGAAATTCGGGACTTTTGCAGCAAGCCTGCAATAAATCTCGCTTTTTGAAAGATCGGTCAGTTCCTGGTCGATTTTGCGGAACTGAGCGATCTTGCCGTTGAAATCGTTCCCGGAGAACAGATTCAAGGCGTCATCGGCCTCAATGGCCTCGATGGCAAGGCCCTTGTACATGGCTTTCTTATACGCCGGAGCGACGTCGTTGTGCTCCATGCCATTGCCATAAGCTTTTACAACAGGCTCCAACCCGGCGTCACATGCATCTGACGCCGCTTTGTTCCACAAAACCCATTCTCTGAGCTTGTCGGCATTGGTGCTGATCTGCGCACAGATCTTCTTTTCACCTTCGATCCAGTTGTCTTCTTCCGCAGCCTGGATCTCAAGCAGAGTGTGGAAGTCTTTCTTTGCTTGGAGCATGTCGTTCCAGGCAGCAAGGAACTTGTTCGCCTGCGCAATCGCTTTCTGGCTTGTGCCATACTCCGTGCGCAAAGAATCGTCCTCGCTGATAAAGTGAGCTCTCTTTACCGTATTCCTTGCTTTTTCGGCGAGATCCGCAACAGCTGTCCAGTCGGTATCTTGCCCCTTGTCCAGGAATTCGAGTTCCTTCCCAAGCTCACGATACATGGCCTCAGCGGCGGCCTTTTCCTGCTGATATGCAGCGAGGTCGGCAAGGTCTTGTCCGAGGACTTCATCACTCACAGCACCTTTTGAGGCAGAAGATAGCTGTTGACGAAGCTGCTTCATGCCACGGAGCTTGCCGAAGATCCATTTCACAGAATTCTGGTTGAATTCATCAAGCTTTTTTTGCCCGTCTTGCTCAAAAAGCGCTTCGGTCCAGTGCTCCATCAACCGGGCCTTGTAGGCAGAAACATTGAGCTCGTGCTCGGCCAGCATCCTTATCTTGCCGAGGTATGCATCGGGATCTGACGCGTTAACCCACGCTTTAGGGTAAGTATCAAACGCACTCAGGCACTGCGCCGCAAAGGAAAGGCGGCCGATCTCATCAAACGAAATGGCCGGCTGCTTGTTCAGCGCATTGGAGAATGCAATGATCTCTTCCCTCAGGGTATCGAGAGCCTCTTTATATGCGTCTGCCTTTTCAACGGCAGTTCTCCTCAACTGCTGAGAATAGGTAGTGCAGCGGACTGCGGAGAGCGGGTGATCATGCGGATGGCCGGCGGATTTCCCGGCAGAGATGAGACTATCCACCAGGGCATCGAGATCATACAGCTTTTCGGCTGTGATCCCATCGAAAAATGCACTCTTCCAGCCGCTGATATCGGGAGCATCTTGATAGGACTGATACTCATTGATGAGCGTAAAGAGCGTTTTGCCGCACTTTTGCTGCCGGTGAAGTGCCGTCGCGTACTTATTCAGGTCTTTCCGCAAAGAGGCGATCCTTCGGATAGACGCCTCATATTCGCCCGAGGAGCGATACTTCGTGACCTCGGAAGCCTGACGAAGCTGCTCCAGCACGTCTTTTTTCTTCGCCTTGTTGGAATGCAGCTCAAGGCAGAACGGCGCCAGACCGATCGCTGCAAGTCGCTTTTGAACGACCTCCAAGGCCGCCATCTTCTCGGCCACAAACAAGACCGTCTTCCCCTCGGAAAGTACGTTTGCAATGAGTGCTGTAATGGTCTGTGATTTGCCGGTTCCCGGGGGCCCGTGAAGCACGAAACTCTTGCCCTCGGCGGCAGATTCAATGGCAAACAGCTGCGAGGCGTCCGCGGGGATGGGCAGAAGGACCTCGTCCTCGGAGACCGGCCCGTCAATATGCATATCTTCCGCCTGCCAGGTCAGATGACCCTCCATCAGGCTGCGAACCACCTTGCTTCTGGCAAGATCTTCGGCGCGGTTGTGAATGTCGTTCCACATGACGAACTGCGAGAAGGAGAAGATACCAAGGCATGCGGATTCCAGCACGTCCCAGCGCTTCTGATTCATGATTGCATGACGAATCGTTGCGTAGACGCGCCGGGTATCGACGCCCTTGTTATCCTGCGGGAGCGGATCTAATCCGTTGATCTCGATGCTGAAGTCCTGCCGCAGCTTCTCCAGCAGCGTGATATTCATTTGAACTTCATCGTCGCGCAGACGAATGACATAGCCTTCGGCTGCGTTTTTGCGAACCATTTCTATGGGAACAAGCAGTAAGGGAGCATAGCGTGCCTGCGTGCTTCGGTTGGTTTCATACCATTTCAGCAGGCCGAGCGCGAGGTACAGCGTGTTCGCGCCGTTTTCCTCCATGTCAGTCTTTGCCGAACGATACAGGGCCTTCAGCGCGTTATTCAGTTCGGATTCTGTGAGGGCGGAGCGGAGCCGACCGCTTTTGAATTCCGACTGGAGCAGGGCGGAATAGCCTTCCACAATGTGGAGATTCTCAAAACCGACTTTTCCGTTAACAGGCGTCCAGTCTGCGGGACGGGGACGGATCGAGAAGTCTCCGCCAGCAGAGAGTGCGTCTTCCAGATCATCCAGGGACGCCGAGAGGAGCGGGACCATGGTCTTGGTAAGGCGCAGGTTCAGCAGCGTGTTGCGCATGCCGAGATCAAGCAGCTTTCGCTCCCACAAAGCCTTCTTTGAAAACTCCTGCTTGTTGTTGTCCGAAACCGCGATCGGTGCCGAAACATGCTCCGGAGCGTTGGTCAGCTGGTCTTTGTCTGCGTTGGGTCTCTCGACGCGCCAGCCGTCCGGGGTCAGAATTCTGGCAGGCAGAGGCGAAATATGGCTGAGCCGGGCACGGCGAACATCAATAAAGTATTCTACGGTATCCTTGCTCTTCAGTTCATATTCAGCGGTCCGGCAAGCATCATCAAATTTGGTGTTCTTTCCGGCTGTTAAAAGAGTGCACTCTACGACCGCCAGCACTTTGGAGCCTTCTGCAAGGCGTTTCGTGAGGAGTGAAACGTCGTCCTGCACGCTTTCCGGGAAGGTAGACTCCTCCAGCCACAGGCCGGCAAAGATGTGACCCTTCTGTAAAACGAGGAGCGGGTTCAAGCCGATCGCTTCAAGGCAGCTTGCATACAGTACCGTGAGATCCATGCAGGTGCCCATCTTCTGATCAAGAACCTCATCGCAAAGCCGGATCCGCTGCCCGGCGGTTTCAAAACTGGCAGGGGGCTCCGCGTAAACGATGTTCTGTTCCTGCAGAGCTTTATAGATTGCCGCAGCCTGCGTAAGCACACGGTTGGTATCTTTGGACTGATAGGCGTCAAGCGATGGATCGCGCGTCCACTCCTCCAAAAACTCAACGGCGCGCGCAATGATCTTGCTGACCGCCGGGTGATTCGGGGTAACGAACGCCGCCAGCAGCTCCGGGAAAATGCGGTACCCGTGCCACTCGTTAAACGCCAGAACGGAAACAGCGACATTCTCGGAGCAAATGACCTTCTCTTCCGTGCCGAGTTCAACCGTGAGATTTCCGGTGACTTTTTCCGTCAGGCCTGCCAGATACTCCGCGTCCATGACGATATCGACGTCTTTGACCTCGACCTGTGTTTTCGCCGGAATGATGCTGATGATCTTCTGATACCCTTTGCAGAAAGCAGGAGAGGCTGAGATCTGAATACGTGCGTCAAAGATATCTTCGGCGGTATTGTTGTCGATCCGGATGGAGCGGATCACAGGCAAGCCGTTCTGCTGCAGCGCAAAATTGATCACAGGAAGGCAGGAGACGT
Organism: Oscillospiraceae bacterium; assembly: GCA_902765595.1. GTDB lineage: Bacteria > Bacillota > Clostridia > Oscillospirales > Oscillospiraceae > Limivicinus. Next base: position 26,570 of record CACXAQ010000021.1, read on the forward strand.
CCATGCGGACCTGTTCTCCGTCGAGATATGTAGATTCATCTTCGGAAAGCTCGATGCCGCTGGCGGCCTCCTCGGCCTTCTCGTGACGATCCGCCGCATCCTCTTTAGACGCAACTGTCGGCATGGATTCTATGATGTGGGTCAAGGCGTCCAGCCGTTCTTCCTGGGCCTGAAGCCGTTCAAGCAGGCTCGCGTCCGGCACGGAAGGCGTCGGCTCGTGATATTCCTCGGCCTTAAAGCTCCAATCTCCGTAAACCTCCATGAACCAGCAGCATAGCCTGTGCGCCATGCGCAGGAGCGTTTTGGCCCGATCCTGCGAATCCAATCCGCTGTGGACGGCGTCGTTGCGTCCTTTGCGAAGAGCATACAGGATATCATCGACATTTTGCGGGAGAAGGCCTGCGCGCTTCGCGATCTGGATGCGCTCGGCGTGCGTCGTCTCCTCAGCCGTTGTAATTTTCTCATAGGCCAGCAGCTCAAGAACGACCCGCTCTCCGAGCTGACCAAGCTTATAGATGCAGGTGTTGGGATCGGAAAAGAGGTATGCTTCCGCCGCCTCACCCAGCTGTGCCAGGTCAGGCCAATAGGATTCCAGAAACTGAAAGTTCGACTTCATGATCGTATGCCTCTCTATCTGTAGAATCGCCTTTATAGCTTTGCGCCACACTTGGTACAGAAAGCCGATTGATCCGAATTGGCCGTCCCGCAGGAAGGGCAAAACCGCAAATTCTTTCCGGATCTGGCCGGAAGCTCCTCGTCCTTCATCTCCGGCAACGTGATTTTTTCATTCGCTACCGGCGGCTTATAGGTCTTCTTCGCTTTGCTCTCGCTGGTGATCTTCCATACAAAGATACCGATCACAAGCAGGGCTACAAGAATCGCAATAATTACTACAGGACTCATGACATAACACCCCGTTCTTTTATTTCAGATCCAATGCGGTTTTATCTCAATCTCTCGCACGGTGGATAGGTTTTCTGGTCGGATTGACTGCGAAACAGTATCAAGGGGTTGTAACTACTGTCCATAGAATACTGCAATCGGATGAATTACACACAGGTCGCCCTCAGTAGTCGGCAGTATTTTACGGAGGGCTTCATTGGCGGTAAACTGCATGGTTGCAAATATGTTGCTGGAATCTCCCGGATCAGTGCTCTCGCCGATTATGTTCGTCACAATTCCTACGCAGGTCATCTCCCCGCCATATTTAAACCCCAGATTGGAGGGGTCTATTCTGAAATATTTGTCATCCAAGGGGATAAGATACCCATCTTGAGACATAAGCATTCGGGTGTATGGAATAAGCCCTCGAAATGCTTTGATGATTGCATGAACATCATCATACTGCTTATTGTTGCTGACGATTGCTTTTTTCAATTCACTCTTGATCTTGTTGCCCGCTTTCCTTAGTTGCTCCCGATTATAGTTTGAAGTCAACTGATCTGCTTTTTCTTCAAGCTGTTCTGCAGAAGATTTCTTAATCAAATCAATAACTCCGTCCGCCTGAAACAATCCTTCAAAATAATCAAAATCGACGAAATCGAAAACCCGTTTGAGTTCAAGATAGTTGCCTTCTTCATCGCTGTCTTGAGAACCGTACTCTACATTAAATGGCTTTATATAATCATAGGCTATATCAAATGCAGCATCGTGAAGGATTTTCTCTTTCAGCTCTTTTGTAGACGATTGTGTTGTGCTTCCATCATGCAGTTCTCCTACCAAGGAAGCTTTTGCTTCAGCCTGAAGAAACTTCCAAAAGCCTCCGCTTCCACTTGCTTCTACAGAAGCTGACCCTGTCTTGTCCTTCGCGCGGGTCGTTTCATTTCCTTTTTCAATAGTTTGCTGTGTAATATATCCCTTTTCAGCTTGAGCAATAATAGAAGCGACAATATCTGTATCAAGATAAATAAAGTGTTTCATATGATTCAGCCCTCTTTATCATTTTCGCTCCGGGAACCATTCTTTTCTCCGTCCAGATGCGCTCTGAGAATCCTCTCCATGGCCATGGTTACCGTCTGGCCCTTTTCCTCGGCGTATGCCCGGAGATCTTCCATGACCTGGCGATCCACATAGAAGCTGATCTTTTCGCCGTCTTTTTTTGCTCTGGCCATATCAGTTGCCCTCCTTTGCGGTGAGCTCCTGATACATTTTCATCAGGGCAGCAACACAGTCTGATTCACTTGTGATCGGCCATGCCTTACCATATGCTTCCCAGACAGCCCGGTCATTTTGATGATGTGCTTTTCTCAGTTCCGGTGGCATTAAGTTATCATCATAAAGGACAGCAAGACTGGCATCGGGATAGAGCGCACGGGCGTCAAGGATGGCTTGCGCAGTTTGCTCGATTTTTGCTTTCTGTGCATCAGTAGGTTCCGGCCAAGGGAAATTGTTGTAGACAATATCTTTGGAATACCGATAATCGCTCTTTAACCGCCCGCAAACCGTTCTCATCCACGCCATGTGAACATTAGATTCAAGAATGCCGAAGTGATATAGATCTGCGTTTGGAATCAAAAACAACAGATTACTTGCAATTACATCACAGCTCAAAAATCCCATTGGGATATACTTACGACGTCCGGAAGATGTCTCCGGAACAGGAATATAGCTTCCTTCGCTAGGCTGCGCAATTTGGCAAAACAGAGACGGAGTATCAGCAAATTTTCTCGTCGCGGCGGCTTTACTAGCAAGGCGAAAATCTCGAACCCGCTGAACTCTTTCTTTTACAGTGGGGCATTTTGCAATTTCGGCAGGGTTTGCGCCTAAGAGCCAAAGACAATATCGCTTTTTATTCTTCAAGAATTCTTCCGCTCCAAGATACGGATGAATCCACTTGGCAGCGGTTGGCTCTTTCTTAATTAGCTCTTCTTTTTCTTCTTCACTTAGGATAAAGCCCCCACCGTCTCGTGGCATGCTTCCAAATCGGATTGGCGGTACATTACACAAGGGAGCAGACCGGCTTTCAACTATTACCGTTGGACCTTCCGTCAGATACTGGTTGATATTGCTGACAAGCTTCCCGGTTCCTGCTGCGCTATACAAAACTGTCTTAGAATCGCGATGGAAGGAAAATCCAACTATAATGCAATGAACATGGGCTTTAATTGACGCCTCACTATCCCAGATAAAGGTCTGATGCCCAAAATTGATAATTAGGCCCCTGCAGAGAAGATTTGCCCAAAGGGTAGTGGCTTGTTGCCCTTGACATATGGAATTTGTGGAAACAAAAGCTGCATGAATACTTGTATTCTCCATCAAGTCCGCCGATTTCTTATACCATCCAGCAACATAGTCAAGTTCCCCTGCGGATTTGAATCCCTCCATTACATCAATAATATCACTCTTCTGTTCTGTGGACATATACATTCCGCCCACAAACGGAGGATTCCCCATGATGTAGTTTAGCCTGGTCTTATCCACCACGCTCTCCCAATCCAGGCGCAGGGCGTTGCCCTCGACGATGTTGGCGTTGGTTTTCAGCGGCAGGAAGTCCAGATCAAGGAGCAGAATCTTCTCCGTCTCCTTCATCATCTGGCTCTCCGCGATCCAGAGGGCGGTCTTGGCAACAGTCACAGCAAAATCGTTAATCTCAATGCCGTGGAATTGGGCGATACTGACCTGAATGGGATCGGTGACCGCGTCCATGCTGATCTGACCGCGATACAGCTCGGAGATCACTTCGTTTTCCAACCGGCGCAGGCTCAGATAGCTTTCCGTCAGGAAGTTGCCGCTGCCCGCCGCTGGGTCAAGGAATTCCAGAGAAGCGAGCTTCTTTTGGAAGGCAAGCAGGCTTTTTTCTTTTGTCTTCCAGACGGGAAAGGCCTTGATCTCTTCCAGCTCCGCCACTAGATCGTTCAGGAAAAGTGGGTCGATGACCTTGTGGATGTTCTCGATGCTGGTGTAGTGCATGCCGCCGCTGCGGCGTGTCTCCGGGTTCAAGGTAGATTCAAACACGGCGCCGAAAATCGTCGGACTGATCTCCGACCAGTCAAAGTCCGCCGAGGCGCGGCGGAGCAGCAGATCGCGCAGCTCTTCCGTAAAGGGCGGGATGATGACCGCCTCGTCGGCAAACAGGCCGCCGTTGACATAGGGGAAGGCCGCCAGCAGAGGATCATCGTCTTTCAGATAGGGGTCGCGCTCTTCGGCCTTTTGGTTGAGCACGCGAAAGAGCTGCGTCAGCCCCTTGCGCATATCCTTCACGGCAAACTGCGCCATGTAGTCATGGAACATCAGGTGCTTGCCAAAGATGCCCGCGTCCTCGGCATACAGGCAGAACACCAGGCGCACGCATAGCTTGTTCAGGTGTTTCAGCGTCTCCAGGTTCTCAGGATCATGGTACTGCTTCAGCAGCCCGTCATACAGCAGCCCAACAACCTCGCCGGCTTTGATGGAGATCTCCATCTCCCGCTGCAGATGCACATTTCCCTTGTCCACAAGGAAAGACAGGCGGTAGTATTCCTTTTCCAGATCGGCCAGTTTGATTTTCTCCGGATCGCCATGCGGCTTCTCCATATCGTAAACATAGAACTCCTGGAAGTTGCAGGTAACGACCCAGCGCGGATGCTGGGAGAGCGGGAGCTCTGTAATGTACTTCTTGGCCTGCTGAAAGGGATTGAGCATGGAGCCGTCCGACTGCCGGATCGGCTTGTTCAGATCCTTTCCGCTGCCTTTCTGCTCGATCATGACTTTCGTTTCGGCGATATAACCGTCGATAAAGCCGGTGGAGCTGTCCAGCTTCACCTGATCTTCAAACGTGATGAACTTCTCCGGCTCGGCCACACCGAAGACGTCACGAAGCAGAGAGAGCCAAAACTTCTGGCTTTCTCCCTTTTCGTAGCCTTTGCCTTCCCAATATTTCGCAAAAGCCTTTGCCGCTGCTTTCTGCTTTGCCTCAGTCAATGCCACTGTAATCACCTCAAAATCATACTATGGCAATTATATCTCAATTATATAGATAAATCAATCTTTATCTTGATTTAGCCTTGCTTTGTTTGAACGGGGTAAAATAGACGCAGCATAAAAACTACTTTCGCTTGTTGTTCTTGCCTCGTTTGTTGGGCTGGCTCTTAAGGAGAGAAGACTTTTTCAGAATGTTGATCAGGCTGACGAATTCGTCCTTGGAAAGCTTGCCGTAATTGATGCCGAGCTGCTTGCAGAACAGGCGGGCCTGGCGCTCCTCTGGGCTGCCCTCATAGCTCATGGCGGCTTCCAGCTCCTGACGCGCCGTATCGGAGGGATTGACCGCATCGGCGGTGGTCGTGTCTTTCTTGTGCGCTTCCCGGATATCTGCGATGATCTTGTCGAGATCGTCATGCACGACCCGGTTGAAATACTCGTCCTCGTCGATCTGCGCCAGCTCCAGCGTCCGCATGTACAAATCGTTCTCGCCGGGATTGTGCTTTTCCATGACTGCTTTTCGCGCCTCGGCCAGGACGACATTCATATCATGCACCCGCATGGCTGCGATCCGATCCACGCAGATCTCCGTGTCTACCATCAGGCGCTGAAAAACCGGATGCGTGGCGATCTCACACAACAGGCGGTTGTTAATCCTTCCGCTTGCCAATAGCTTCATCATATCATCACTCAGGTGCAGACCCGCCAGGTCTGTGTCTGGGTGATTTTTCATTTCCGAGACGCCCAGCAGATAATCCGTGGACACGCCGTAGAACTCCGCCAGCGTTACGATGCTGAACGGGCTGATGTCTTTATAATCATCCGCTTCATAGCTGCCGAGGGCGGATTTGGAAAGGCCGGTTGCCTCGGCTAACTCTTCCAGGGTCAGATGGCGCTCTACGCGCAGATCCTTCAGGCGCTCGGGAATGGACAGCTTTACGTACATTTTCGTTCTCTCCTTCGCTGAAAAACAAGGCTTTTTAACAGTATACCACATCATTTCCTTGATCGTGGAATTTTTCGCTTTTTGCCCCGTTTTTCCTACATCCCGGATATACGGGATGAGGCCTATTTTCTTGGTACGATACGGTCAGAACAAGTGAATGACCGTCCGAACTGAGATAAACCGCCAGGATCTCGCAAGAGGGAGCGCGGCCCCTTTGGGGCCGACGGCACAGCGCCGAGCAGGGTTGCCTGTCAGGAAACAGGGAGGGGAAAACGGCAAGCGGCAAAGGAAGATTTCGTTTTTAAATAACTGCTTTCACTTTTCGAGAGCGAACACAAGGAGGTGAACCCTGTGACAAGCATTTTTAAGGCCATGCCGGTACGCTGGAACAGCGGATCCGTGCCGTAGAACCCAAGCAGACAGCAAAATGGATCAGCCTGAGGAACGCTTGACCTGGCTGACCCAGGAAGAAAACGCAAGCGATAATCATTTTAAGGAGGATATTTAATGGAACATTACAACTACAACGGAAAAGAAATCATCGGGATCGACCATGGCTTCGGCAATATCAAGTGCCGGCACGTGGTCTTTCGCTCGGGCGTCAAAGCCTATGACACCGAGCCGGCCATGACGGCGGACGCGCTCTATTATGAGGGCAAGTATTATGTGGTCGGTGAAGATCACAAGGGCTTTGTCAGCGACAAGAGCCAGGATGAGGACTACTACATCCTCACCGTGGCGGCACTGGCCAAAGAGCTGGAGTTCCGGCACATCACGGAGTGTGAGGCCGTGCTGGCAGTCGGTCTGCCCATCCAGTGGATCGCAGCCCAGAAGGAGGCCTTCCGCAAGTACCTCATGCGGAATGAGCTGATCGAGTTTCGGTATCATGGGCAGGATTACCTGGTGCGCATCGACGATGTGCAGGTCTTCCCTCAGGGCTTTGCCGGAGTTGTGCAGCGCCTGGGAGACTTCAGGGGCCTGAACATTCTGGCGGACATCGGCAACGGGACCATGAACACCATGCTTATCAAGGATGGCAAGCCCATGTCCAGCCGCTGCTACACGGACAAGCTGGGCGTGGAGCAGTGCATCATCCGCATGTCCAACGAACTGCTGGCGGTCAGCGGCTTTGCCATGCCCTACGACGTGTGCGAAGACTTCTTGCGCAGAGGGAATGCGGATCTCGCAGAGAAATACACCTCGGTCATGCGAAAGGCCGCCGAGGAGTATTCGGACACGATCCTTGCCAAGCTCCGGGAGTACGAGTTCAACCCGGAGATCATGCGCCTCACCGTCATGGGCGGCGGGGCCTGCATCCTCAAGCACTTCTGGAACGGTGATGGCTGTCGTGTGCAGTATATTGAGGATATCTGCGCCACAGCCAAGGGCTATGAGTTGCTGGCGCTGAACAATCTGAAACGGAGGGATGCGTGATGTGATATGAGAAAGAACGAGAAGACGCTGCTTCTCCGCCTCGATCTCTCCCGTAAAACAG
>CACXAQ010000022.1 GCA_902765595.1 Oscillospiraceae bacterium
GCAGTACCGTGAGTCTTTTTCCCCGACGCTAGGAGTTTAGTCCAGTACATTTTCAAACTACAATTCTTTATTTGTGTCCAATTTTTGTTGACTAGTGCACCTCTTATTTGCCCCCCTTGCCTAAAGGGGGGTGGCTGAGCGAAGCGAAGCCGGGGGGATTCTACTCCCCCGCTTCGCCCTGCGCCTGCTTTATGATCCAGTCGATATACTCGCACACGCCCCGGAAATTCCGGTTTACCGCGTTGTTGGGGATACGAACCACCGTCAGTCCCCGCTCCTCGAGCCGTTCCGTACGGATGAAGTCCTTCAAAAGGCCCGCGTCCTCATAATGCTGAGAGCCGTCCAACTCAATCACGAGACGTGCGGCATGGCAATAGAAATCCGCAATATAGCGGTCGATCACCTTTTGACGCAGGAAACGCACCGGGTAAGTCCGCAGGAAGTCGTACCAGAGACGGCGCTCCTCCTTGGTCATACTTTTGCGAAGTGCTTTCGCGTTTTCCGTCAAAGCAGGATTGTGTTTCCTTGTGGGGCTGTTCATCATGGTGTATCCCCCCGCCCCAGTGTGAGCACTGGGGCACCCCCCTTTAGGCAAGGGGGGCTAAGCGGAATTCCGCATTCCGCATTCCGCATTGCTTTACCGGATGATGTCCTTGATGAAGGCCGGGCGCTCCACCGGCTCCGGCGAGAGCTCGAAGCAGCCGCGCAGCAGCTCCGCCGCCTGCAGGGCCTTCTCCTCGCTGGATGCGTGGATGGTGCCGAGACTCTCCCCCGGCTCCACCTTGTCGCCCACCTTTTTGTGCAGCACCACGCCCACGGAGAGATCGATCTCGCTCTCCTTGGTGGCGCGGCCGCCGCCCAGGTGCATGGAAACCAGCCCCACCCGCTCCGCGTGGATGCGCCGCACATAGCCGCCCTCCAGAGCCGGGGCCTCCAGCTTCACCTTCGCGTCGGGCAGGAGGGAGGTGTCGTACACCGCGGCGGCGTCGCCGCCCTGGGCCGCCACCATCTCCGCCAGCTTTTTCAGGGCGCTGCCGTCCCGAATGGTGTCCAGCAGCCGCTCTCTTGCCGCCTCGATGCTCTCGGCATAGCCCGCCTCGGCCAGCATGCAGCCGCCCAGGGTCAGGCACAGCTCCAGCAGGTCCCCCTGCTGCTCTCCCCGCAGCACCGCGATGGCCTCCTTCACCTCCACGGCGTTGCCCACGGCCCAGCCCAGGGGCTGGTCCATGTCGGTGATGACGGCGGCGCATTTGCGCCCCGCCAGGCGGCCGATCCGCGTCAGGCCCCGGGCCAGGGTCCGGGCGTCGTCCTCGGTCTTCATAAAGGCCCCGTCGCCGCACTTCACGTCCAGCACGATCACGTCGGCCCCGGAGGCCAGCTTCTTGGACATGATGGAAGAGACGATCAGCGGGATGGAGGGCACGGTGCCCGTCACGTCCCGCAGGGCGTAGATCTTCTTGTCCGCCGGGACCAGGTCCGCCGTCTGGCCCATGATGGCGATGCCGATGCGGTTGACGTTGTCAAAGAAGGTCTGCTCGGAAATGGCGGTGGTAAAGCCCGGGAAGCTCTCCAGCTTGTCGATGGTGCCGCCGGTGTGGCCGAGCCCGCGGCCGGACATCTTGGCGATCTTCAGCCCCGCCGCCGCCACCATGGGGCAGAGGACCAGGCTGGTCTTGTCGCCCACGCCGCCGGTGGAGTGCTTGTCCGCCTTCACGCCCCGGATGGGACTCAGGTCCAGCACCTCGCCGGAGTGCATCATCGACATGGTCATGTCCAGGATCTCCCGGTCGTCCATGCCGCGCAGCAGGATCGCCATGCACATGGCCGACATCTGGTAGTCCGGGATCTCCCCCCGGGTGTAGCCCTGGATCATAAAGTCGATCTCTTCGGTGCTCAGCGCGCCGCCGTCCCGTTTTTTGGCGATCAAATCGGTCATCTGCATATGTATCTCTCCTTCCTTGTAGCCTTCCCCCTCTGGGGGAAAAGCGGGCCGCCGCTGCCGGTGGCAGAATAAGGCGGCACGGTTTTTCCGCAGCGGTCGAAAAATGCAAGGATCAGCGTAAGGATGGTGGCCGGCCGTCAGGCCGGACGGATGAGGGCTGCGGAGCAGCTCCTTCCTTGTTGGCCCCCTTGCCTAAAGGGCCTTGGGTCTCCCGCCGTCAGGCGGGTGGGGGATTCTGTCGGTCCACAGACCCGCTCCCGGCGGAGCGCTGTGGGACGCGAGCTGCAGAATGTATCCCCCCCGGCGCTTCGCGCCACCCCCCCTTCCCTAAAGGACTAGGACCTTCGGCCGGTCGTAGGCAAGGGGGGGCTGTGCGGTAGTTTTATAACAGGAGTATTATACACCTGTTTTTCCCCGTTCTCAAGTCCGAAAGAGCCAATATTCCCGGCCGTCCAGGGTGATTTTCCGCACGTTCTCCGGGGCGGCGCCGGGGGCGCAGGGCAGGGCCAGCAGCCGCCGGGCCGGGTCCAGGAGGCTGCCGTCGGGGAGACGGGTCCAGGCGGGCGACGAGGAAAATCCCCCCGCCCCTTCGGGGCACCCCCCTTTAGGCAAGGGGGGCCTGGGGGCAGCGGCCTCGGGCGGCGGCGCTTCCGCATTGGCCGTGACCAGGACCGTGTCGATCCGGGGCGGCAGGGACATGAGCTGCAGCCGGGTCAGGCGGCGGCGGAGAAAGCGCCCCTCCTCCCTCGGCTCCAGCAGGCCAAGGCTCCAGCGCCGCCCCGCGCCCAGCAGCCACAGGCGGCTCAGCCCCGGGCCGGGCGGCAGCCGGGTCTCAAAAAGGGTGTACAGGCCCTGGGTCCGGATCCGCAGCGTGCCCACAGGGACCTGATTTTCATAGACGGGCAGTTCCATCGTGACCTCCGGGAAAGAAAAAACACTCTGCTCCATTGTATGAAGCAGAGTGTGGGTTATTTCGATTATCCGTTCATCGGCAGACCAAAGCCCGCATCCCACGGAAAACAGGACGCAAATACCGTCAGCCGTTTGCCTGGGTTGCGGGCAAACCAAAGCTCACCGCCAGGGCGTTGTCCACGGCGCTCATGGCGCTCTCGTCCAGGTGGCCCATCCGCTCCCGCAGACGGGATTTGTCCAGGGTGCGGATCTGCTCCAGCAGGATGACGCTGTCCCGGTTCAGGCCCACGCTGGGGCCCGACAGGTAGATGTGGGTGGGCAGGCGGGCCTTGCCCGTCTGGCTGGTGATGGCCGCGGCGATCACCGTGGGGCTGTGGCGGTTGCCGGTGTCGTTCTGCACGATCAGCACCGGGCGCATGCCCCCCTGCTCGCTGCCCACCACCGGGCTCAGGTCCGCAAAAAAGATATCTCCTCGTTTCACCATGTTCTTTCACGCTCCGGAAAACCAGTCGCCCGTACCATTCTATGTACCGGGCCTGTTCATAGTCTCCCACGAGAGGAAAGAAAATATACAATGAAGCCGTGCTTCGCAGGATGAAGAAATGAAGCTTGCTTCGCAAATGAAGCGCGGCTGAGCCGCCGTCCTTTTTGGCCCCCTTGCCTAAAGGGGGCTGTCAGCCGAGCAAAGCGAGGATGACTGGGGGATAAAAACGGACCGTTCCGCAGAAGTATCCCCCCGGCGCTTCGCGCCACCCCCCTTCCCTAAAGGACTAGGGCCTTCGGCCCGTCGTAGGCAAGGGGGGCTTTCCTTCATTCCTTCATGCGCGCAGCGCTCTTCATCTCCTATGCCAGGAAGCCCCCGTCGACCGTCACGACTTGTCCTGTTATATAGGGGTTTTCCGCCAGGTGCAGCACGGTCTGGGCGATCTCCTCCGGGCGCCCCAGGCGCCCCAGGGGGATCTCCCGGGCCAGCTCCTCCAGGGTCTCCTGCCCCAGGACCTGGACCATGTCCGTGTCGATGACCCCGGGGGCCACGCAGTTGACCCGGATGCCCGAGAGGGCCAGCTCCGCCGAGAGAGAGCGGCTCAGCCCGATGATGGCGTGCTTGGTGGAGGCGTAGGCCGCCTCGCAGCTGGCCCCGTGCTGGCCCCAGATGGAGGACACGAAGATCATGCAGCCCCGGTGCTCGCGGAGCATGTGGGGCAGCACCGCCTGGGCGCAGTGGAAGCCGCCGTTCACGTTCACGGCAAAAAGCCGCTGCCAGAACTCGGGCGTGATGTCCTGAAACTGCTGCTGCCGGGCGATGCCGGCGTTCGACACCAGCAGCTCCACCGGCCCCAGCTCTCCCTCGATGCGGCGGACCATCCGAAAGACCGCCTCCCGGTCCGCCACGTCCGCCTGCTGGGTGATGCAGACCCCGCCCTCGGCCCGGAGCTTGGCCGCCAGCGCCTCCGCCTTGTCGGCCCGCTCGATATAATTGATGCACACGGCCCAGCCCGCCCGGCTCAGGGCAGTCGCGACGGCCGCGCCGATGCCCCGGGAGGACCCGGTGACGAGAGCCACTTTGTTGGTTGACATAATATTGCCTCCTTATTGGCCCCCTTGCCTACGACGGGCCGAAGGCCCTAGTCCTTTAGGGAAGGGGGCTGTCAGCCGCCAGGCTGACTGGGGGATTTTGATCTTCCGCTTCCTCTTTGGCCCCCTCGCCTAGAGGGGGCTGTCGCGGCGCGTCTCACGCAAGCGCCGTGACTGGGGGATAAAAACGCTTGTTTCGCAGATGTATCCCCCCGACCTCGCTTCGCTCGGCCACCCCCCTTTAGGCAAGGGGGGCTATACGGAAGCGAAGGATCCCGACCTCGCTTCGCTCGGCCACCCCCACCTTGCCGCAATTGCCGTTCCCGGGCCTGCTTCGCGACGGCCCGCCAACGGCGCGGCTGCGGAAATTCCGGGCTTGCTTCTTCTGCCACGGGGGGCTTGGCCTTCGGCCCGTCGCAGGCAAAGGGGCATTCCGAATTATTGTTCCAGCGCTTTTTCCATCAATTCCCGGCTGTGCTCGGCCAGCTCGTGGGTGCTCATGGCCTTGACCTCTTCAGGCGGCAGCACCTCCAGGATCTCCAGCTCCACCCGGGTGGGCCGGAGGAAGAGGCGGCGCTTCATCTTCTCCGAGCCGCGGATCGCGGCGATCACCAGGGGCGCCGAGGCCCGCTGGGCGATCTTGAAGCTGCCGGCGTGGAAGGGCAGCAGCTCCCCCGTGCGGCTGCGGGTGCCCTCGGGATAGATGCCCATGCTGCACACGCCCCTCTTCAGGTAGTCCGCCGCCTGGAGGATGGACTTGAGGGCCCTGCGGTCGTTCTCCCGGTCGATGGGCAGGAAGCCCGCGGCGTAGGCGATGTCCCCGATGAGGGGGATCTGCATGTTGGAGGGCTTGGAGATATAGGAGATGTTGTGCTTCTCCAGGGCCACGATCCCCATCAGGGGGTCGAACATGGACCGGTGGTTGCACACGATCAAAAAGGGCTCCTTGGGCAGCTTCTCCTCCCCCAGGACCACCGGGCGCAGGCCGCCGTAATCGCAGAGGAGCCGGGCGATGATCCGGGTGCCGGTGACGGCCCCGGGGAACTGCCGCTCCAGGGGCTTGTCCCGATCCACCCTCCGGCAGCAGAGCCAGATGACCAGGACCAGCCCGGCGTGGAGCAGCAGCTCCGAGGCCAGGAACAGGGGCAGGGCCCACCAGAAGGAAAAGCGGCAGAGTCCGGGCAGGCCCAGGGCCGCCGCCAGCGAGATCAGAAAAAACGGGAGAGCCAGGTGCAAGCGAATCCCCACCTTTGCGGTTTATTACCGAGTCATTGTACCACAAGAGGCGGGAAAAGGAAAGAGGGGGGAGACAATGCGGAATTCGGAATGAGGAATTCGGAATTCATCATTCATCATTCCGCATTCCGAATTCATAATTCCGAATTATTCCCTCTCCCCTACCAGGGCGGACCAGGTCTGGGGGCCGATCTCGCCGTCCAGCAGGAGCTTTTTCCCCTGCTGGAAGCGGTAGACCGCCCCGTAGGTGGCGGGGCCGAAGTCCCCGTCGGCCCCCCAGGGGCCGCAGCGGTAGCCCCGGGCGATGAGCAGCAGCTGCCCCGCCTGGACCGCCTTGCCCTTGTCCCCCCGGCGGAGGATGGGGAGAACAGTGGCGGCGCTTGCTTCCCCCTCCGGGGGAAGTGGCCGAGGAACGAGGCCGATAGGGGCGTCGGTCCCGCTGTCCTCCCCCCTTCCGTCAGCTTCGCTGACACCTCCCCCGGAGGGGGAGGCAGGGGCGGAGGGGGAGGCAGGGGCGGAGGGGGAGACAGGGGCGGAGGCGGCCCCTTCCGCTGTGGCGGCGGAGGCGTAGTCCGGGCGGGCAAAGCCCCGGATGAAGCGGGCCCCGGCGTAGAGGCGCCGCTCCCCCACCGCGTCGGAGAGGTTCCCCTCCACCACCGTGAGCAGGTCCCCCTCCACGGCGGTGATGAGGCCCACGTGGTCCGCCTCGCCCCGGCAGTCCCCGGCGCCGGCGTCCTGCCAGTCGTAGAAGATCAGGTCCCCGGGCCGGGGGATGGCCTCGTCCGCCTCCTCCCAGCGCCCCGCCGCCCGGTAGAGGGCGATCATGGGCTCGCAGCCGCACTCCGGCAGCAGCACCGAGGTCAGGCCGCAGGCCGCGCCCACGGCGCTGACGAAGGCGGCGCACCAGGGGTCGCCCTCCCCCATCTCATAGCCCCGGGGCAGGGGCCGGATGGCGTTGTACACCCGGAGGATCTGCCGGTGGCCGCCGTCCGCCTCCCGCAGACCCAGCCAGCTCTCGGCCTTGCGGCAGACCTGCTGCCGCAGCTCCTTTTCCGTCATGGCGCGCCCTCAGCGGTCCCGCTGGCTGGGCGTCCTGCCCGCGCCGCCGCCGGAGCCCCGGGGCTTGCGGCCCATGCCGCCGCCCTCGTCCTCGTCCTCGTCCTCGTCGGACCGGGGCTGGGTCCCCCGGCCGCCGCCCCGGGAGCCGCCCTGGGGCTTCTGGCCCTGGAGGTACTGGCGCAGCAGCGCGTCCGCCTGGGCCCGGCTCATGCCGGCGGCGGAGAGCTCCTCGTCCGTGGGCACGTAGCCGGAGGAGAAGATGAGCTGATAGAGCTGCTTGTAGCTGTCCTGCTGCCGGGCGTAGTCCCGGGCCTCGGCGGCCTGGGCCGCGGCGGCGGCGGCGCGCTCACGCTCCTCTTCGTCCCGCTGGCGGGCGTAGTCGTCGGCGCGGCGCTGGCGGGCCAGGTCGTAGGCGTCCCGCAGGGCCTGGCCCTGGGCCTCGTAGCGCTGCCAGGCCATGCTGTAGTACTGGGGCAGCACCTGGGCAAGAGAGCGCAGGTACTCGTCATACTGCTGCTGGCCCACGGCCTGGGCGTAGCTGGAGCCGTAGCCCCCGGTGAGGGCCGCCGCCTGGCCCATGGTGTCCCGCATGGCCATGCGGCCGTTCTGGATATAGCGGTCCGCGGCGCTGCGGTACAGCGGGTCCTGGTCCGCCTTGTAGGAGAAGGCCTGCCGCCCGGTGATGGCCGCGTAGAGCGAATCCAGCTCCGGATCGGAGGACGCGGGATAGTTGTGATAGTCGTTCATAGCTGATAGCTGCTCCTTTCGATGGCCTCCCCCTCCGGGGGAGGTGGCACGCAAAGCCGTGACGGTAGGGGTGTGGGTCGCGCATGGCCCCCTTCCGCCTCGCTCCGCTCGGCACCTCCCCCATTGGGGGGAGGCAGGTCTTGTCTCCCTTACCCCTGTGCAACGATCGTGTCGCCGATCTTGATCTTCCAGCCCGCCGGGAGCTGCAGCACCCGGTCCTCGGTGGGCGCCATGCCGAAGCCCACGCCCTGTCCGTTGGGCCGGAACTTCATGGCCCAGATCCGGGGCGGCAGCAGCACCGCGGTCGCGGTCTCCGTGTTCAGGCTGTCCTTTGCCGTGATGCGCACGCTGAGCTTCCGGTCCGGGTCCAGGGTCCCGCCCAGGATGCAGCGCGTCCCGCTCTGCAGCGCGTTTTCCGCGCCGTAGCTGCCGCCCCCCTGGGCCCAGGCCGCCGTCAGCGTCAGGCTGTTTTGATTGTTCAGGCTGCTGACACCGCCCGTGGCCTGCACGGAGAGATAGCTCCCGTTCTCGTCCTCTGCTCCCTGACTGTCGCAGCGGAACACCGTCACCAGGCTCAGCGTCGGGGCGGCGTAGGGCATGCATTCCACCGTCAGCGTCCGGGCGGTGCTCCGGCCTCTCGTGTCCGTCACGGTCACGGTGATCGCGGCCGTGTCCCGGAGCACGCCGGTCCTGTATGGGCTGCTGGTATCCGTGACCCCGCCGCCGGTGACGGCGATGGTGGCCACGCTGGCCCCCACGGCGGCGCTCATGTCCAACTTGCTGGGATCCAGCGTCACCTGGGCCTTGCTCACGCCGGAGACGCAGCCCGTGATCCCCGCGGCGGCGGTGCCGGTGTTGTAGGGGGCCGCGCTTGCGTAGCCGCTCTGCAGCATCGGCTTCATGCCGCTGTCCGCCTTCACGGTAACGCTGGCCGTGGCCGGATCCCCGATGGCCGTTGTGCAGCTCTGGTCAGTGTAGGTCTGCACCTCCACCGTGCAGCTCAGGCTCACGTCGTTTGGATAGTTCTGGAACCAGCTCCGGGGCACGGAAATACTGGTCGAGGTGGCAAAGGCCCCCGTCGTGACCAGCACCGTGCCGCCCTTCTTCACCTTGGCCTTGTGGTAAAAGGCGCTGCCGGCCCGGTTCACGTTGATGGTCATGCTGCCCTGGGTCGTCGCCGGGTTCGTGACGCCCGTGATGGTGCTGCCCCGGGGCTCCGACGCGGTCAGTGTGCCGCTGTTGGTCCAGTGCATCACGTAGGTAGTGCCGCCCAGGGTGTAGGTCATGGTCAGATTGACCTCGACGGTCGCGGACAGGTTGCCGCCGGCGTCATGGCTCAGGGTGAGGTCCCAGTGGTTTTCCGCCGCCGCGCCGGACTTTCGCACGATCTGGTCCCAGCTCGTGCTTTTGTTCACCGCGGCGCCGAACACCGTCGCCTGCGGGAAGGTGTAGAGCGTGCTGCCGTTGATCTTGACGGTGCTGCCCTGGGTCACCTGGAAGGGGCCGTCCAGCACCGTGCTGCAGACGTAAGCCCTGAACGACAGCGTGGACTTGTTCGTGGTCTGATCGTACGTCCGGGTCACGACCAGGCGCAGCCTGCCGTTGCCGGCGGAGCTGGAGCCCCAGTTGACCTTCTGGGACGCCCAGCCGGAGGAACCGGGGATATAGTGGGTAGTGGACATGAATGCTCCTTTCCGAATTGTCCCCTTCCGAAAGGGAGGACGGTTTCCACCTTGCGGTGCCCGAAAAACGCTGCGGGCTTACGCTGATCCTTGCGTTTTTCGACCGCTGCGGAAATTCCTGGCTTGCTTTTTCTGCCACAGGCAGCGCAAGCCCGCAATTCCAAAGAGAAAGACGCTCGCTTTATCGCTCCATTGGTCGGTGGACCGACGGTATAGACTGACGCTGCCGTTCTCCTTCTCCCGGGGTGGCATCAAAGGGAGGGGCCGCTGCCCCTCTCTTTGTCGTTTCAATGAGGGTGGTTCTTAGGAGGGGGAGAATCCGAAATCTTCCCCTCCTAAGTGTCGTTTTCTTTGGTTTCTTTCTTTTGGACAAGCAAAAGAAAGAAACATCGTTCTCCCCTTCCCCTGCGGGCGGCCAAAGGCCGCCCCTACGGATCGTTCTTTACGTTCCGATATACCGGATGCCGTAGCCGCCGGCGGTGGTGACCAGCCAGTCGGCGCCGTGCTGCAGGCGGTCCTCCACCAGGATCTGGCTCACGTGGAGCATGCCGTCTGTAGAGTCGAACCAGCCCCGCTTGCTGCCGTTGATCCAGAACTGCCAGCCTGTGGAGGTGTAGAGGCCCAGGGTCTGGCCCGGGGAGAGCTCCCAGTATTCGAGGCCGTCCTCGGTCACCGTCCGGCCGGTGAAGCGCAGGTCCTGGCTGATGGCGATGCCCAGCACCGTCTCCTGGGTCTCCGGGTCCGTGATGAGGCCCCGGCGGATCTGGCCGCTCAGCTGGGCGGTGTACTGGTCCAGCGCGTCGAGCTGCTCCTGGTACTGGTAGCTCTCCACGGTGCCCCGGGCGGTCTGGCTGACCTTGGACTCGATGGTCTCGTAGTAGCTGCCGTAGTCGGAGATCGCCACGTAGTCCTCGTGCAGCTCTGTGCGGATCTCCTCCACGTGGTGCTCCACCAGGTCGGCGGTCTTGACGATCAGGCTGCGCAGGGCGGCGGAGGCCTGGGTCAATTCGGAATGATGAATGCGGGATTCGGAATTGACTCCCCCCTCAGTTGCCTTCGGCAACAGCTCCCCCCCAGGGGGAGCCCACAGGCTTCCCCCTCCGGGGGAAGTGGCGCGGAGCGCCGATAGGGGGACTGTTTCCGCATCGGACTCCCGGACCCGGCGCACCAGATAGTCCCGGAGGGCTGCGATCTGCTGCAGGGCGTCGCCGGTCAAAATGGGTGGGTATTCGTACATTTAAAACAACTCCTTATAGCTTCCCCCTCCGGGGGAAAAGCGGGCCGCCGCTGCCGGTGGCAGAATAAGGCGGCACGGTTTTTCCGCAGCGGTCGAAAAATGCAAGGATCAGCGTAAGCCCGCAGCATTCCGCAGCATTTTTCGGGAACCGCAAGGCGGGAAGCGGCGCGAGCGCCGGGGGATAGGGGTGTGGGTCCCGTAGGATGTGCGATAGAGGGTGTGGGGTTCGCACATCCCCCTACCGCCCCAGTTTGCGAACTGGGGCACCTCCCCCCGAGGGGGAGGCAAAGGGGGCTATGCGGTAATTCCGCATTCCGAATTCCGCATTCTTCATTCCTTCATTCCTTCACTCCCCCAGGTCGCTGCCCCGCTCCAGGATCCGGGTCAGGGCCAGGAGGCGCACGCCGCCCTCGCCCTTCAATCGCAGGCGGAGCTGGCCGCAGCGCCGGGGCCGGATGGGCAGGCTCACGCTGAGCCCCGCGGGCCGCTCCAGCACCGCCGCCCGCTCCCAGTCGCCCCCCTCGTCGTAGCGCAGCCAGACCTCCAGCCGGGTCCCCGGCTCCGTCTCCAGCACCAGGTCGAAGCGGGAGAGATACTGCCGGTCCGGGGCGGTGTAGCGCAGGGGGCCGGTCTCCGCCATCCAGGGGAGGCTGGTCTCCTTCTCCCCCGCCGTGCCCTTCAGCGCCCAGAGATCGCCGGTGCCGGCCTCGATGGCGTAGAGCTCCCCCTCCAGGGCCGCGAAGGCCAGGGCGCGGAAGCCGTCCTCCCGGTGCCAGAGGGCGGTGGCCGTGTCATAGACCAGCAGGCACCAGCCCTCCGGGCCCTCCAGGGACAGGTAGTAGCGCCCGTCCACGGCGGCGCCCAGGGCCTTGCTCCAGGGTCCCTCCCCCAGGGCCGCGCCCACCTCCGCGGGGAAGCCCCCCTGCCAGGCGCAGACCCCGTCCCGGGCCTTGTAGAACAGGGTCTCCCCCACCAGGGTGAGACTCCCCGCGCTGCCCCGCTGCACGCCCCGGCAGGGCATCTCGTCCAGCCTGTGGGCGCCCAGGGCGGAGACGGTGACGCTGTGGATCCGGTCCTCCTTGAAGAAGCAGGGGCGGCCCAGGTAGCCCACCGCCCCGGTCCAGGGGCCGTCGGAGCCCACCGACGCGGTCCAGGAGTCGGTGGAGAGGCCCAGGTACTGGCGGAAGTTCTTGGGGTCCCCCAGGGCGGAGGCGTAGATCTCGTTCACCGCCTTGCCGTCCCGGAGTCCGTAGCGGCAGCCCCAGAGCCGGTTGCGGCACTCGCAGACGTAGTCCATGTCCGGCAGGCTCCGGGTGATGCGGACGGTCTCGTTTTCCCGGGTGACGGCGGCGTCGATGAGCCCCACCAGCACGATCCAGTCCTGCTCGTCCTCGCCGCCGCCCAGGGCGTAGAGGAGCTTCTCGCCGTTCAGGTCCTCGAAGGTCGCGCCCTGGATCTTCACCCCGTCCAGGGCGGAGAAGAGCCGGGGGATCTGGCCCATGGAGGAAAAGCGCAGGCGGGTGTAGACCGTGCCGATCTCCACCCAGCAGAGCTGGGCGGCGGACCACTGGCGCAGGGTGCCGCCCTGGGAGGCGGCGGCGTCCAGCCAGAGCAGGCCGTTTTCCGGGTCGGCGGGCTCGTCGGGAGAGAGCACCGGGTCCTGCCAGGGGCGGCCCTCCCGGTCGCAGAGGGTATATTCCACCGTGCCGGTATAGCTCCAGTCCGCCTCCAGGGAGCCGTAATCGGCGGGGTCGGCGGTGTTGTAGTAGACCTTGTCCGGGAAGACCAGCACCCTTGCGCCCATGGAGACCAGCTGCTTGGGGCCGGGGGCAAGGCCTGTGACCGGGGTGGGCAGGCCGTTCACGCAGAGGCTGCCGTCCTCCACGGTGACGAGGGCGTCCTTGGCCAGCAGGCCGCCGGGGTTCGGGATGTTCCGCACCAGGCCCCGGCGGGGCCGGGTGGAGAGCATGGGAAAGTCCGCCGCGGTCAGGTTCAGCATATCGGAAAAGGCCCCCTCGGGCAGACCGGGACGGCGGTCCAGGCCCAGGAAGCGGTCCGTGACCAGCCGCCGCTGCGCCGCGGGACGCAGATAGGGATAGTGCATGACAATAACTCCTTCCATATAGCTTCCCCCTCTGGGGGAAAAGCGGGCCGCCGCTGCCGGTGGCAGAATAAGGCGGCACGGTTTTTCCGCAGCGGTCGAAAAATGCAAGGATCAGCGTAAGACCGCAAGGCGGGAAGCGGCGCTCGCGCCGGGGGATAGGGGTGTGGGTCGCGCAGGATGTGCGATAGGGGTGTGGGATTCGCACAACCCCCTACCGCCGCTCCGCGGCACCTCCCCCGGAGGGGGAGGCAATCCCTCCCTCACATTTTCCAGGCCCCGGCGCCCTTGGGCATGGCGCCCCGGTTGATCCAGTCGGCCAGGTTCCGCCAGGCCGCGGCCAGCAGGCTCAGGGACTGGTTGTACTTCTGGATCTCCCCGTTGTGCAGGTCGATCTGGCAGAAGAGGCCGGCGATGTACACGCCCTCGCCCCAGGGGAAGGGGGCCAGCAGCTCCGTCTGCTGGTCGTAGCTGGCGGGGAGGGACGCCGGGGCGCCCTCCCCCGCCCCCCGGTGTGAGCAGTGGGAGACTTCTCCCGCAGGGGGAAGCTGTCCGACGCTCTCCGCGCCATTGCCTCCCCCTGCGGGGGAGGTGTCGCCGCAGGCGACGGTAGGGGGAACCGCCCCCTCGTGGGTCTCCAGCAGCTCCAGCAGGATCTGCCCGTCCAGGCGGCGGAGCCACCGGAGCTTCTGCTCCGGGCTGTAGGCGTTGGGGCGCAGGGCGTCCACCCGGTCCAGGATCTCGCCGGCGGTCATGCCCGGGACCTCTGGAGGCTGTCCATGGTCTTGTCCAGGGCCTCCCGGGCGTGCTCGGCGCGGGTGATCTCCGCCGCCACGGCGGGGGGCACCTGGGAGCGGCGGCCCTTGGGCAGCAGGTAGTTTACGCCGTTGATGCCCACGAACAGATTGGGGTCCTCCCGCTCCCCGCCCCGGGGGATCAGGACCTCCACCCGCTCATCGGGCGCTTTGATTTTAGTGGTAGACATAGGTGATTCTCCTTTCAGATCAGGCCATCCCGCCTATCGAGAAACGGTTTCAAGACCCATTTCTCTTTCCGCTTGTGGAAAGAGAAACGGTTCTTGTACTCCAAAGAGAAAGACGCTCGCCATATCTTTACCTCTTTGCGCTGCGCCACGCCGACCGCGCAAGATCGCTCGCTCGCGCTCGCTTTATCGCTCCCTTGATCGATAAACCGACGGTATAGACTGACGCTGCCGTTCTCCTTCTCCCGGGGTGGCATCAAAGGGAGGGGCCGGTTTCCACCTTGCGGTGCCCGAAAAACGCTGCGGGCTTACGCTGTTCCTTGCGTTTTTCGACCGCTGCGGAAAAAGCAAGCTGCCTTTGTCTGCCGCCGGCAGCGGCAGCTCGCTTTTCCCCTCCTAAGTGTCGTTTTCTTTGGTTTCTTTCTTTTGGACAAGCAAAAGAAAGAAACATCGTCCTCCTTTCGGGGTGCGGGGTGCGCCCCCTCCGTAGGGGCGACCTGTGGTCGCCCGCAGTCGCAGGCGCAGGTCCCACAGCGGGAGGGGCAAGCCCCTCCCCTACGGATTTCCCTTTCCTCAGTTCTCCTCGTCGGTGCCGGAGAAGCTGGTGCAGCTCATGACGCGCAGCAGGCGCTCCGGGTAGAGGATGGTGGCGCCGTTGGTCTCGAACTTGTAGCCGATGGTGGAAAACTGGTTCAGCGGGCCGCCGATCTCGCCCTTGTCGTGGATGATCATCTCCAGGGCACCGCCCTCCGGGTCGATGATGCCGAAGCTGTCCTTGCCGAAGAAGTAGCTGGCGTAGGTCACGCCGCCCTCCTTGTTCCCGTAGTCCTCGCCGCCCAGGACGGGGGCGAAGGCGTCCTCGATGAAGCGCACGCCGTGCAGCTCGCCGATCTCGCCGTTATAGAGCTCCTCGGGGGCGGCGTACTTGTGGGCCTCGATCCAGCCCTCGCACTGTCTGAGGTCGTGGGCAACGCTGGGGTGGATGACGGCGTAGTAGCGGCCGTTCAGGCGGGGGACCCGGTTCTTCTTCAGGATGGTGACGGCCTTGTTGATCATGGCGGGGGTCAGCAGGCTGATGAGCTCGGGTCTGGCCTCCATCTCATCGCAGCCGTTGGGGGTGACCACGGTGATGCCGGGGGCGGGGGTGCCGTCGGGCTTGACGTTGTCGCAGTAGAGGACGTTGGTGCCCAGCAGCAGCGCGTCGCGGATCAGCTTCTCCTGGGTCTCGGCGGCGCTGGCGCCCATCTCCTCGGTGGCGCCCAGGATCACGTCGTCATAGGCGCGCAGCTCCAGCTTGTCGGTGATGGCGGTGTAGGTGCCGTACTGGTCGACGCTGCCGGTGACGGTGGTGACGCCGAACTTCTGGCCCGTGGGGATCACGCCCTCGGTGAGCTTCTCGGCCCTGTCGAAGGTGTTCCACTTGCGCCACTCCACGCTGCCGTGGTGGTTGGCGGGCAGGGGCTGGCGCTTGGCGAACTGGGCGTAGAACAGCTCCGCGCGGGCGTTTTCCAGCAGCTCGGTGTCGTAGAAGGCCTTGAGCTCGGGGCTCAGGCCCTGGTCGGTGGTGGCGTTGATGTTGGCGGTGATGTCGGTAACAGGCATAAAATGCTCCTTTCCTGATTGGCCCCCCTGTGCAAGGGGGGGCTGTCCGCGAAGCGGGCTGAGGGGTTGTTGATCGGAGTTCAGCAAAAGTGGAACACAACCCCTCCGCCTCGCTTTGCTCGGCACCTCCCCTTGCACAGGGGAGGCATTACGGATAGATCTTCTCCCCCCGGGAGGCGGCCTGGAGGATGCGCTCCTTCAGGCGCTGCTGCTCGGCTCGGGGGAGGCTGCGGTAGTCGGCGGCAAGGGTCGCGCCGGCGCCGCCCCCGCCCTCCCGGGGGCGGGCGGCGGAGCTGGCCAGGCTCCGGGCCAGGGCCGCGGCGGATTCCCGGGCGGCGCGGCGCTCCAGCAGCTCCGGGTGCAGGGCCAGCCAGGCGCGGCGGGGGTCCATCCCCACGCCCGGTGCGGTCAGGCGCAGGAAATCCGGGTCCCGCAGGGCCAGGGCCGGGTCAAAATCGGGGAAGTCCCGGCGCAGGGCCTGGGTCTGGGCCCGCAGGCCCTCAAAGTGCCGGTAGAGCTCGTCCAGCTCCGGATCGGGGGCGGAGCCGGGCAATGAGGAATTCGGAATTGGGAATTCGGAATTGGAGGGATCCGTCTCCTCCGTCTCCGTAGGGGCGAGCTGCGCTCGCCCGCTGTCGGTCGTCCCGCCGGGTCCCTGCGGGCGACCAAAGGTCGCCCCTACGGAAGGCGATTCCGCATTCCGCATTCCCCATTCCTCATTGTGTTCCGTCTCCGTAGGGGCGAGCTGCGCTCGCCCGCTGTCGGTCGTCCGGCCGGGTCCCTGCGGGCGACCAAAGGTCGCCCCTACGGAAGGCGATTCCTCATTCCGCATTCCGCATTCCGCATTTTCTTCCAGGGCGGTGAGCAGTTCTCTCGTCATGGCCGCACCCCCCTCAGCCCGGCAGGGGCGCCGTGGCGGCCCGGGCCCGGGAGGCAAGCTCGGGGTCGGCGGCCTCCCCATTGCCCCCCTTGCCTAAAGGGGGGTGGCGCGAAGCGCCGGGGGGATTCGTCTCTGCGTCCCCTTCCGCCTCGCTCTGCTCGGCACCTCCCCCCAAGGGGGAGGCAATGCTTCCCCCGATGGGGGAAGTGGCCCGAAGGGCCGATAGGGGGTCTCCGGCCTGCCGGTCCCCCTCCAGCCCATAGGCCAGGTCCGGGCGATAGCGCCGGGCCAGCGCCAGAGCCAGGGCCTTGTAGTCCTCCAGCTGCCTCAGCTTCTCCCGAAGGCCCATCTCCGCCTCCAGCCGGTCCTCCAGCTGCTCCTTGCCGTCGAACTCCATCATCCCCAGCAGGCCCAGGGCCGCCTGCTCGTTGCCGGGGGCGAAAAGCCCCAGACGGTAGAGCTGCATGGCCAGCTCGTTCTGGCTCAGGCGGGAGTAGGCGCTGCGCTTCTGGGCGGAGACCTTCACGTCGAAGACCGGCTGGGTCATGCCCAGGCTCTCCCCGCAAAGGCTCTGCTCCCGGGGCAGGAGCCGGGCATTGGAGTACTGGACAAAGTCCATGCCCCGGCTGCCTGTGATGCGAAACTGGCGCGGCAGGGTGTAAAACTGCCGGATCAGCTCGATGCAGAGCTCCACGATCTCCGCGAAGGCGGCGTAGGAGGCCCGGGTGGCGTCCCGGCTGCCCTTGCCGCTGGCCTCCTGGAGGGCGGCGATGGCGGAGGCGGCGGTGACGCCCACGTTCATGGTGCCGTTGGCGGTCTCGGTGTTGCCGGAGGTCTCCCGCAGCTCCCGGATGGTGCTCTCCAGCACGCTCACGTAGACCCCGGGCAGGCCCGCGAAGCCGATCTGCCGCAGGCTGTCCTCCCCCAGGTTGCCGCTGACGTGGACCAGGGGCTTGGTGAGGTCCGTGAACTCCTCCTCGTTCACCGAGCCGTCGATGCGCTGGAAGTAGCGGGGGGTGGCCCCCACCAGGGTGTTCTTCACGAAGGCGGTGCGCATCAGGTCGATGGCGGTCTGGGCGTTGGCGCAGAGATCCACGAAGCCGTAGCCGCAGGGGCTGCCCTCCACGGGGAACAGGGGGTCCAGCACGAAGGGATAGCGCCCGTGGGCGTAGAGCCCGGCGGGGGCGGAGGTGGGGGCTTCCTCGTTGGCCCCCTTGCCTAAAGGGGGCTGGCACGGCGAAGCCGTGACTGGGGGATTCTGTCCGTCTGCCGGGGACACAAGGGATGTGTCGTCTGCCGCAGGAGTATCCCCCCGACCTCGCTCCGCTCGGCCACCCCCCTTTAGGCAAGGGGGGCTTTCCTCCCCATTTTCCGTGGCGTAGAGCACCGTGTCGCCCACGTACTTGCAGTAGTGCAGCACCCCCCGCTGCTTGTAGTAGACCTCGATGACGGTGGCCTTGCCGCTCAGGTCCACCGCGTCGTCGTAGACGAAGCGGGTGGCCCGGAAGGGCGAGGTGTGCAGCCGCCCCCGGAGCCGGGGGTACTGCTCTTGGAGCAGGTCCTCGTCCTCCAGGTGGGTGCAGAAGAGATAGCGGCTCTCCTGGATGTCCGCCACCCCCGGCTCCCAGAACAGGTTCAGCAGGTCCACCCGCTCGATGCGGATGTCCCCCAGGCCCCCCAGCTTCTCCCCGTCCCAGACCACCCGGTAGGCGGCGGTGCCGGTCTTGAGCTTCTGCCACATGGCGGCGTCGTAGGTCTTCTCGAAGCGGTTCTGCTCCAGGATGCAGGGGAGGATGGCGGAGAGGAGTCTCGCCTCCTCCTGATCCCCCGGCTCCCGGGGCAGGATCAGGGGCTCGGGATAGGCCTCCATGGCGTCGGCGTGCTTGGAGACGATGACGTTGTGGAGCCACCCGCTCTCGCTCTGATAGCCCTCGGGGCTGCCGTGGCCCTGCTTGCGCTCCTCGAAGCGGTTGCGGAGCTTCCACCAGTTTTCCGCGGCCACCACCCGGCGCTCCAGGCTGGCCTTCCCGGCCTTGTAGGTTTGGAGCGTTGCGGTGAATTCCCGCAGCCGCTCCGCTGTGATCTTTGGCATAGAAATGCTCCTTCCTCTTTGGCC
Organism: Oscillospiraceae bacterium; assembly: GCA_902765595.1. Lineage (GTDB taxonomy): Bacteria > Bacillota > Clostridia > Oscillospirales > Oscillospiraceae > Limivicinus. The sequence goes on from CACXAQ010000022.1 coordinate 18,072, forward strand.
CCCTTGCCTAAAGGGGGCTGTCAGCCGTCAGGCTGACTGGGGGATTCTGTCGGACAATAGAGCGTTCACGGAGGGACGCTGTGGGACGCGGGCTTATATCCCCCCGCCCCAGTGTGAGCACTGGGGCACCCCCCTTTAGGCAAGGGGGGCTATGCGGAGGCGGGGTCCCCGGGCGCTACGCGTGCAGGTTCAGCGGGTCCATCGCCACCGCGTCCTCCCCCGTCTCTGCTTTCAGCGGCACCACCGGCCTCGACATACAGGCATATCTCCATTCGTCGGCCACGTGGTCCTCCTGCTCCGTGTCCAGGTCCTCCGGCACGGTCTTGCTGAACTTCAGCTCCGGGATCGTTCGGATAAAGGCAACGCAATTGGCAAAAATATAGAGCCGCGGGTAGCCCTGGGGATCGAACTGGAGCCGGTAGTGGCACTGCATCCAGCCGGGGATGCGCTGATTGTCGCCGGGGACGAAGTAAATGCCCCACTTGGCGGCGGTCTCCGCCACGCTCTCGCCCCGGCTGCCGTCCCAGATGCTGGGGTCGGCCACGCCGCCGATGGGCCGGCCCCGGAGCCAGGGGTGCTCCCGCTCCATCCGGGCGATCTCCCGGAACTGCCGCTCCGGGGTCCAGCGCAGGCCCTCGTTTGGCGTCTCGCCGCAGCCGTAGAGCTCCAGGATGCGGTAGAGCACCCCGTCGTAGTCCACCGCCCACCAGGCGCAGGAGAAGGGCCGGCCGTAGCCGAAGTCGTAGCTGCGGAAGACGGTCCAGCCCCGCCGCTCGCCGGCGCTCAGGTCGAAGGGCTCGATGACGTGGGTAAAGCGCCGCTGGCGTCTCAGCTCCTCGATGCTCTCGGAAAAGCCGGACTTTTGAGCCAGCGCTAGATCCGGCGCCGTACGGAAGTCCTCAAAAAACTGCCCCTCGAACAGGTCCCAGCGGCCGTGGAGCCAGGCGTCCCGCAGCCGGGGCGGCAGGGCCCGGAGGGAACGGACATAGTCCGGGTCGCTCCGCATCAGGGCCCGGTTATCGGTGACCAGGGCGGGGATGAAGGCGTAGTCCTCCGGGTCCTCCCCCTCCCGGAAGCGCCGGTCGATGAAGAGGCGCTTGACCCAGCCGTGGCCCGGGCCGCCGGGGTTGCAGGTGAAGCACAGGCGCTTGGGGAAGCCGTTCACGCCCCGCACACAGGAGCGCAGCCGCTGCATCCGCTCCTCGGGCTGCTGGGTGGCCTCGTCCACGAACAGCACGTCCACCTCCAGGCCCTGGAAGCGCAGGGCGTCCCGGTCGTCGTCGCAGGGGCGGAAGAGGATGCGGCTGCCGTTTGGGAAGCGGAGGGTCTTTTTCTGGTCGTTGTACTCGGCCAGCCGCTCCCTGGGGTCCGGGTCATAGACCCGCAGCAGCTCGCAGAGGGGGAGGATGTGGTTCTCCTGCAGCTCGCCGAAGGTCTTGCGGACGATGAGGACCTTGATGCCGGGCCAGCGCAGGCAGAGCAGCACGGCCTTGACCCGCACGGCCCAGCTTTTGCCGCCGCCCCGGGCGCCGCCGTAGGCCAGCACCCGGTGGGTATCGGCGAGAAACTGCGCCTGCTTTTCGCTTGGCGCGGGGATGATCAGCTCGGACATAACATGCTCCCTTCGGTCGCAAATGAAGAAATGATGCCGGGCTTCGCCCGATGAAAAAATGATGCTTGCTTGGCAAATGATGCGCGGCTGAGCCGCATGAAGGAATGATGCCGGGCAGAACCCGATGAAGAAATGAAGCCGGGCAGAGCCGCCACCCTCTTTGGCCCCCTTGCCTAAAGGGGGCTGTCGCGGCGCGTCTCACGCAAGCGCCGTGACTGGGGGATATGATCTTCCGCTTCCTCTTTGGCCCCCTTGCCTAAAAGAGGCTGTCAGCCGTCAGGCTGACTGGGGGATTCTGATCTTCCGATTCCTCTTTGGCCCCCTTGCCTAAAGGGGGCTGTCAGCCGTCAGGCTGACTGGGGGATTCTGATCTTCCGCTTCCTCTTTGGCCCCCTCGCCTAGAGGGGGCTGTCGCGGCGCGTCTCACGCAAGCGCCGTGACTGGGGGATTCTGATCTTCCGATTCCTCTTTGGCCCCCTTGCCTAAAGGGGGCTGTCAGCCGTCAGGCTGACTGGGGGATTCTGTCGGACGATAGATCGCTTACGGCGGGGCGCTGTGGGACGCTGGCTTATATCCCCCCGCCCCAGTTTGCGAACTGGGGCACCCCCCTTTAGGCAAGGGGGGCTATACGGAAGCGAAGGATCCCGGCTTCGCGCCACCCCCACCTTGCCGCAATTGCCGTTCCCGGGCCTGCTTCGCGACGGCCCGCCAACGGCGCGGCTGCGGAAATTCCGGGCTTGCTTCTTCGCAATTCCCTTTAGGCAAGGGGGGCAATTCCCTCATTCCTTCATTCCGAATTCCGCATTCCGCATTCCGAATTCGGAATTCTCCCGCCCCAGGTCGTAGTCCTCGGCGGCCCTCAGGTCCCGGATGCCCCGCTGATGCAGCCGCAGCAGCACCGCCTCGATATAGCCCCAGACCCCGGCCTTGCCGTTGCGGTTGGCCTGCTCGAAGGCGTAGCGCAGCAGGGCCTCCCGGTCCTCGTCCCAGCGGAGGGCGGCGGGGTCCCCCGGCGCCGGCACGGTGACCAGGGGCAGCACCCGGGCGCAGTCGGCCCGGGTGGGCTCCCGGCTGCAGAAGGCGGTGAAGAGGCTCCGGGCCAGGGCCTCGCTCCGGGCCAGCAGCGTGTCCGTGGCCCCCAGCCAGTCCTCCGGCTTCAGGCCCCGGCCCAAAAGATATTCCTCCATGGCCGCCGCCTCCGCGCGGGCACCATCACCACCAGAGAGAAAAGAGAGGTCCTGTCCGGTCTGGTCCGGTCCTGTCCTGTCCGGTCCGGTCTGGTCCTGTAGCCCTGTGACGGTCACGGTCTTGTCACGCTGCTTCTCCCGGCTGCGGCGCTTTCGCTCGGCGTTGCGGCGGCGGATCTCGCTGTAGCGGCCGGTGTAGTCCTCCCAGTCGTGGATGCGCAGGCTCTCCCCCGCCCGGTCCAGGAAGCCGCAGCGCTCCAGGGCCTCCAGGAAGGGGGCGGCCTTCCGGGGCGTGACGCCGAAGATCTCCGCCGCCCGTTTGGCGTCCAGGTCGCTCAGGTCCCCGTCGGGCCGGTTTTGCAGGGCCCAGAGCCACAGGAGGCAGAGCCGCCCCAGGGCGGCGTCCCGGCCCAGGCCGGTGTCTTTGATGAGCCGATCCAGCTTCCGGTGCTGGGCCAGCTCCTGATGCAGTTCGATCCAGGCCATTTTGATATCCTTTCCTTGCAGCCTCCCCCTCCGGGGGAGGTGGCTGGCCGTCAGGCCAGACGGTAGGGGTGTGGGTCGCGCCGAAATATCCGATAGGGGGCAATTCCGCATTCCGCATTCGAAATTCCCCTACCCGCTTGCCTCTTCCGTGCCGCCCTCGAAGCGGACGGTAAGGCAGTCCGTCCCGCCGCCGCCCAGCTCCCGGGCCAGGGCGGCCATGTCCTTGAAGATGCCGGAGAGGTCCTTGGCGCGCTTCACGTCGCCGCCGGAGAGCTCCTCTCTCAGCAGCCGGGCGGCGGTCCCGGCCAGCTCCTCCGCCTCCTGTGCGAAGCGGCTCTGCTTGTCAGTTTCCATCCATACTCCTCCCGTAGGGGCGGCTATCAGCCGCCCGTTGTCCGACGTGCGCCCAGGTCCCCGGGCGGGGACAGCCCGCCCCTACGGCATACGGTCGTCTCTCCCCCGTAGGGGCGGCTATCAGCCGCCCGCCGTCCGACACGCACCCGGGTCCCCGGGCGGGGACAAGCCCCGCCCCTACGGTGCCTCCCCCAACGGGGGAGGTGCCCCGAAGGGGCGGTAGGGGGCCTCCGCATTCCTCCCGTCCCCGTAGGGGCGGCTATCAGCCGCCCGTTGTCGAACGCACACCCAGGTCCCCGGGCGAGCACAGCTCGCCCCTACGGCAATTCCGCATTCCGAATTCCTAATTCCGAATTGCCCTATCGCAGCCAGGGCGGGTAACCGGTGTCCTCCATGCTGCGGATGATGGGATCGTCAGGGATCTGTTCCATGGTCTCGCCTCCAATATGTTGTGTTAAATTGAACGCATACCCGCAAAGTCCGGGGAGACCAGCGCCTCCCCCTCTCGAGTTCGGTCATACTATACCATACTTCCGAACTTTTGTCAAGGGGTAGTTTTGTAAAAATAAACATTTATTTTTTGTTCGCTTTTGTCTCCCCCGTAGGGGCGGCTATCAGCCGCCCGTTGTCCGACGCACACCCAGGTCCCGGGCGGATCCTATCCGCCCCTACGGCATACGGTCGTCTCTCCCCCGTAGGGGCGGCTATCAGCCGCCCGCGAATAACGTCGCAGGTCGGACCCCCGGGCGGGGACAAGCCCCGCCCCTACGGTGCCTCCCCCTTCGGGGGCCTTGGGTGTGCCCAGTGCGCGCACTGGGCGGTAGGGGGCCTCCGCATTCGCCACCCCCCCTATCGGCCTCGTTCCTCGGCCACTTCCCCCAATGGGGGAAGCTCCTGCCGTCCCCGCAGGGGCGGATCCTGTCCGTCCCTGCGGCAATTCCGAATTTTCCATCCCCCATCCCGATTTTTCGTCTCTTTTTTCTTGACAATCCTTCGGTTAAAGTTTACATTATAATCGTAAGCGTCTATGCAAAAACCGGGGCGCTGCGGTGCTTTCCGGCGGCAGACCGCCTGCGGCTGACCGCGCCCCATAATGATCATCGGATAGCGAAATCAATCGAAAATTCGATTGATTTCGCTGCCAAACGACAGGTTTGGCAGCGAATGATTCTCAAAATCATTCGCCCGATGCTCATTGTAATGAGTATATGGCAAAACAGCCATGCTGTTTTGCTGCGCAGCAAAGCTGCACGGCGAAAAGCTTTTTCGCTTTTCGCCATCATATGATCATTATGTTAAAGGAGGCTGAACCTATGCCTGACCCCCTGACCTATGACCGCCGCATTTTTGCGGACAATCTCATGCGCCTGATGAAGGCGCACCACGAAAAGCAGGTGGACATCGCCCGGCTTCTGGGCGTGAGCAAGTCCACCGTCTCCGGCTACTGCGCCGCCACCCAGATGCCCCGCATGGACAAGATCGAGCAGCTGGCCCACCATTTCGGCGTGAGCCGGGCGGAGCTGATCGGCGGGGACGAGCCGGCGGCCCCGGCCCCGGCGGAGGTCCCGGCCCCCAGCCCGGCCCAGGAGATCTACGACAGTCTGAACCGGGACGGCCAGGCGGAATTCCTGCGCTACGGCCGGTATCTCACCCGGCAGAAGGAGTACCAGGCGGACGCCCGGCCCGTGAAGCTGGAGACCATCAAGCACTTTCTGGTGCCGGCGGCGGCGGGCTACGCCTCCCCCATCGAGGGCGAGGACTACGAGGAGATCCCCCGCACGGCGGAGGTCCCCGACGGGGCGGATTTCTGCATCACCGTCCGGGGCGACAGCATGGAGCCCTTCATCCCCGACGGGAGCCTGGTCTACGTCAAGCGCAACGCCCCCCTGCAGGAGTTTGAGCCGGGGATCTTCTTTGTGGACGGGGACGTGTACTGCAAGCAGTGGTGCACGGACTACGCCGGCACCCTGCACCTGCTCTCGGCCAATCCCCTGCGCCAGGACGCGAACCTGGTGATCCCCCGGGACAGCGGCCGGGTCTGCGTGTACTTCGGCAAGGTGCTGATGTCGCGCCATCTCCCCCGGCCGGAGTACCGGTAAGGCCAATGCCCCCCCTATCGGCCTCGTTCCTCGGCCACTTCCCCCCATGGGGGAAGCTCCCAGCCTCCCCCTCCGGGGGAGGTGGCACGGCAAAGCCGTGACGGTAGGGGGCTTCCGCATTCCACCTCCCCGTAGGGGCGGCTATCAGCCGCCCGCCGTTGGACACGCACCCGGGTCCCCGGGCGGGGACAAGCCCCGCCCCTACGCCCCCCCTATCGGCCTCGTTCCTCGGCCACTTCCCCCCATGGGGGAAGCATTCTCCCCGTAGGGGCGGCTATCAGCCGCCCGCCGTCCGACACGCACCCGGGTCCCCGGGCGAGCACAGCTCGCCCCTACGGGGCCTCCCCGGCCTAAGGGCGGGGACCACGTCTCCTGAAAACTGAAAACGATACACTAAAAACTAAAAAACCGGAGGTTTTTCATCATGATCCTGAACACCAAGCAGTATCTCGGCCCCTGCGCCTGCGGGCGCGATCACGAGCTGCGCACGAAGCTGGTCGTCTGCGAATACGGCGCGCTGGAGCGCTTTGAGCAGTACATGGCCGACTGCGGGCTCTCCGGCCACCGCATCGTCATCTACGACACCAACACCTACAACCTCCCCGGCATGGTCCACGTCCGGGCGGACCAGGAGATCGTGCTGGAGGCCAAGGGCCTGCACAGCGAGAAGGGCCTCATTGAGGACTGTATGACCCGCTTTGAGAAGACCCCGGACTACGTGGTCGTCGTGGGCGGCGGCACGCTGATGGACTTCGGCCGCTACTCGGCCTGGCGCCTTGGCATCCCCTTTGTGGCCATCCCCACCATCGTCTCCTCCGACGGCTTCACCGCCGACATCTGCTCCATCATCATCGACGGGCAGAAGAAGTCCATCCCCATGCAGGCCGCGGACGCGGTGATCTGCGACATGAACATCATCGCCGGCGCCCCCATGTTCCTGAACATCGCCGGCGTGCAGGACATCCTGGCCAAGCACGTCTCCATCGCCGACTGGAAGATCGCCCACATCGTCTCCGGCGAATACTTCTGCGACAAGGTCTGCGCCATGGCCCAGGAGGCCCTGGACATCATGGACCGCTGCGCCCATGAGATCGCCGCGGGCAAGAAGCCGGATCTGGAGGCCATGGCCTACACCCAGATGCTCTCGGGCCTGACCATGCAGATCCTTTCGAACTCCCGGGCGGCCTCCGGCGCGGAGCACCTGGTGGCCCACCTGGTGGAGATGAAGCCCAAGTACTTCGAGAACGCCCACGGCCTCCACGGCGAGTGCGTGGGGGTGGGCACCCTGATGTGCGCGAAATCGACGAGGCTTGGGTCCGGGAGATCTTCGGGCCCCTGGCGGATGGCATCCTGAAGGAGAACGAGAACGACGTGCTGAAGACCTTCGATCCCCAGTCCATTGCCGAGCACTGGCAGGAGATCCGGGAGATCATCGCCAAGATCCCCAGCTACGAGGAGCTGGACGCCCTCTACGCCGCCATCGGCGCCAAGCACACCCTGGAGGAGCTGGGCATCGACCCGGCCTGCGAGGAGAGCTTCCTGGACATCTCCTCCGCCATCCGCAACCGGTTGACTCTCGCGAGGATGACAAGGCTCATCGTGAAGTGAGTTTTGCGTTTGTGGTTTCAGGAGACGGATTCCTGAAAACCGAAAAGGACCTCCCCGCCGGGGGAGGTCCTTTTCATCTCTTGCGCTTTCCTATGTGTAATACTTCTCCTGGCGGTAGGCCAGGGGCGTGATGCCCTCGAAGGCCCGGAACACCTTGATGAAGTAGCTGCTGTCCATAAAGCCCAGCTCGCTGCTGATCTCGCTGATGCTCTTGTCCGTCTTGCGAAGCAGCTCCTTGGCCCAGGCCACCTTTCGCCGCTTCATATAGACCGTGTAGTTCTCTCCCAGCTCCCGCAGAAAGAGCTTGGAGAAATAGCTGCCGCTCAGGTGGCAGAGCTCGGCCATCTGTCCCATGCGCAGCATCTCCCCCCGGTGCCCCTCCATGTAGGTCAGGGCAGGGTAGATGGGGCTGTCCTCCGGCACGGGGATCGCCCACTCCGCGCTCTCCGGGGCCCGCTCGCTCTCCCGGCGCAGGTCCAGGCTGGGCGGCAGTCCGCTGCGCAGCACCCACTCGTAGGCCATGCGGTCGCTGCGGCTCTGGACGGCCCGGCCCACGATGTAGCGCGTCACGGAGTGGATGAGGGAGGCGATCTCCACGATGCGGCTGTACTCCATCTCGGGCAGCTGCCGGTATTTCTCCAGCAGCTCTGCCCGGGCGTCCTCCTCTTCGGCCCGGAAGGAGCTGATCTCATTCACCAGGCGGCTCACCTGTCCGTCCCGGTCTCCGTCCGGCAGACGCACCTGACCGAACATCACCGCGCCCAGGTACTGGTCCCCCACCACCACCGGCACCGCCACATCCACGATGCCGCAGTGGCAGAGATAGATGAAGGGCTCGTTGCGGCGCACCGCCTCCAGCCCGGCCAGGGCGTCGCAGCGGTAGCAGCGCTTGCAGGTCACGGGGTTTTCGCGGATGATGGTGCAGAAGGCCGTGCGTCCGCTGTGCTTGGAAATGGGGATGCCCTTGTAGTCGATGGTGATGATCGCGGTCCGCGTGAGCGAAGCCAGCTGATCCTGGACCGATTCCCAGCGGGCCACGTCCAGCAGCGTCCTCAGATCGTATTCCGAGCCGGCCATTGTCTACACATCCTCTGTTATGAATTTATATTCTCTGTGATCTATTTCTATCCTTAATAATAGACCGTCAAATCTCTCCTGTCCAGTCATTTTTTCATAAAATTTTTTACCATTTTTGAGAGAAATGCTCCTCCTGCCCTGGCCGCGCTCTTGACACTCATGGTATAATGTCAATAACAGGGAAGCTGGGCAGGTGATGGTATGAAAGCGGAATGGATGGGGCGTTATCGGGAGCTGGTGGCCATGCTGGTCCAGCACTCGAATACCGTCGCACGCTCTGCTTTTGAGTCCTATGAGATCAGCGAGGGCGTCTTTCTGACCCATGTGGGCTGGCAGGTGCTGGAGTATCTGATCGAGCACGAGGACGAGCCGTCCTGCATGAACCATGTCTCCGAGGCCCTTGGCATCCCCCAGAGCAGCTTTTCCAAGGTGGCCCGGCAGCTCACAGACCAGGGTCTGGTAGCCCGCTATCAGCGCTCCGCCAACCGGAAGAACATCATTCTGAAGCCCACGCCGCTGGCCCGGCAGATCTATGAACAAAACAGCAGCTTCCTTCTGGAGCAGTATTTCCGGCCCTTCTTCGAGAAGCTGGAGGCTGTGGACGACGCCTCCCTCGCCTGCGTGACCGAGGCGCTGGCGGTATTCAACGCCAGGCTCTCCCGTCCCGAGCCCGCCCCGGAGGACGAGATCATCAAGCTGGAATAAACGCGCCCGCGCGCCATGCAAACTGCACAAATCCTGAGATCCGGATTTGTGCAGCTTTTTTTCCGCTTTGTCGTTTAGACAAAAACCTCATATCTATCAAAATATTACCGCAAAAGAATCCCGAAAAGAGGGGAACTTGTCGAATGACAGGCCCCCCTTTTTTTGTATACTTTAGACAGTCAGGGTGAAAAATGGGTTTCAATTTTTCACCGGATTCGGAAAACTGCACAAAGAGAGAAAGGAAAGGATGGCTGAAATGAAAAAGCTGAAGAAATCCGTCAAAATCGTGCTCTGCCTGGCGCTGGTCTTCATGCTGCTGAGCATGATCGGCACCGCATGCATGCAGGGCAACTGGGGCAAGACCCAGGTCAAGACCTACTATGTGACCTTGAACGAGCTTGCGGACATGATCCGCGCCAACAACGCAAAAACAGGAAAAGACATTCAGATCGACTTTTCGGGCAGCGACGCCCAGTTCAGCTTCATGACGCTGATCCCGAAAAACGCCACCGCCGAGAATCCCGTGCCCGCCATCATCTGCGCCCACGGCGGCGCCAACACCAAGGAGATGCAGATGCCCGGCTACATCGAGCTGGCCCGCCGCGGCTTCGTGGTCATCACCATCGACATGTCCGAGCACGGCTACACCGACGCGGCCACCATGGCCCCCACCAAGGACAGCTACGGCATGCTGGCCGCCGCTGAATACGCCATGAGCCTGCCCTGCGTCAAGGCCGACTGCATCGGCGTCACCGGCCACTCCCAGGGCAACTCCGCCTGCTACGGCACCATCCAGGCCCTGAACACCGAGGGCTCCACCCAGCGCATCGCCGCCTGGGTCGAGGGCGCCGGCTCCATGCCCGCTGTGCTCATCACCGAGGAGGAGGTCCGCGACATGATCTGGACCGTCTCCGTGGACCATTATGACGAGTTCGACAGCGTCTACTTCGACTCCCCCAACATTCTGACCAACCCCCAGGGCAAGACCATCATCGGCAAGGTCTACCCGGGCTTCAGCGATCCGGCCATCACCGACGGCCAGTGGTACACCGCCGAGGGTCCCGTTGACGCCCCCGCCCCCGGCCAGGCGCTGGACGCCGACACGGCGGTCTGCCTGCTGAACCCGCCCATCACCCACCCCATGTTCCACTTCACCCGCACCGGCACCCGCATCACCATCGACGGCTTCTACAGCGCCTTCGGCACCCCCGCCGGCGCCAAGTTCATCCCCTCCGACAACCAGGTCTGGCCGGTGACGGTCTGCTTCGAGCTGCTGGGCCTGATCGGCTTCTTCATGCTGCTCTTCCCGCTGGTGGCCATCCTGAAGGACACCAGGCTCTTCGCCGGCATCAATCGTCCCGTTCCCGCCCGTAACGAGCTCACCGCCACCCTGGATGTGAAGGAGGGCATCATCTGGGCACTGACCCTGATCGCCTCGGTGCTTTTCGCCTTCTTCTCCTACCTGAAGCTCTATCCCGCCGGGGACGCGCTGCTGAATCCCGCGGTGTACGCGGCCAACGGCGTGGCCAACGGCATCGGCATCTGGACCGTGGCCTGCGGCGTCTTCGCCGTGGTGATCACCGTCGTGGCCTATCTGCTGCGCCGGGTCCTCGCCGGCGGCAAGGCCGTGGGCAATCCCTTCGCCCCCGCGGCGCTGGACAGCCTCAAGCAGTTCTTCCTCACCGTGCTCTTTGCCATCACCGTGGTGGTGCTCATGTTCATCCCCGTGTACATCGCCCGCTACGTCTTCAACGCCGACTTCCGCATCTGCTCCTTCATCGTCATGGCCGGCGAGATGAGCGAGCTGCCCCTGGTGGTATGCAAGTACGTGCCGCTGTGGCTCTGCTTCTACATCCCCAACGCCATCACCCTGGCCGCCACCCGCTACAAGAACGTGCCCGACTGGGTGACCGCCCTGGTCTGCGCCGTGGCCAACTGCATCGCGCTGGTGATCTTCGTCATCAAGCAGTACGGCACCCTCTTCCGCACCGGCTTCCTGTGGTACCCCAACGGCGGCATGGCCGGCATCGTGGCCTTCCCCATCATCGCCTGCCTGTTCTTCGCGGCCTTCTCCGCCCGCTACGTGTACAAGAAGACCGGCAATATCTGGGCCGCCGGCTTCATCAACGGCACGGTCATGTGCTTCTCCACGCTGTTTGCCACCAGCTTCCGCGTCGACTACATCCTCACCTTCTGATTCGGCTATCTTTCACTCCTACCCCCTTCTCGTTCTCCGCACCCCCAAGGGCCGCCGCTTTTGCGGCGGCCCACGTTTTATCTCCGCAACAAAGCCGTTGCAAATATGTGCCAAAACCGGTATAATGACTCTTTAGGAAAACCATTTGCAAACCAAACATATGAAAGGAGCGCGCCCCTATGAAATACATCATGGCCCTGGACCAGGGCACCACCAGTTCCCGCTGCATCCTCTTCGACAAATCCGGCAACATCTGCTCCGTGGTCAACAAGGAGTTCAAGCAGATCTACCCCCAGCCCGGCTGGGTGGAGCACGACGCCAATGAGATCTGGGACACCACGTTGGAGGTGGCCCGGGCCGCCATGGCCAAGCTCAACGTGAAGGCCGCGGACGTGGCCGCCATCGGCATCACCAACCAGCGGGAGACCACCGTGGTCTGGGACAAGGAGACCGGCGAGCCCATCGCCAACGCCATCGTCTGGCAGTGCCGCCGCACCTCCGACATCATCGACGGCCTGGTTCGGGACGGCTGGAGCGACAAGATCCGGGAGAAGACGGGCCTGGTGCCCGACGCCTATTTCTCCGGCTCCAAGATCAAGTGGCTGCTGGACAACGTCCCCGGCGCCCGCCGCCGGGCCGCCGCCGGCAAGCTCCTTTTCGGCACCATCGACACCTGGCTCATCTGGAAGCTCACCGGCGGCCGGGTCCACGTGACCGACTACACCAACGCCAGCCGCACCATGCTCTATAACATCCGGGAGCTCAAGTGGGACGAGGAGCTGCTGCACCTGCTGGACGTGCCCGCCTCCATGCTGCCGGAGGTGAAGCCCTCCTCCTGCGTCTACGGGCTCACGGACTTTGAGCTGCTGGGCGGCCAGATCCCCATTGCCGGCGCCGCCGGCGACCAGCAGTGCGCCCTCTTCGGCCAGTGCTGCTTTGAGCCGGGCCAGATGAAGAACACCTACGGCACCGGCTGCTTCCTGCTGATGAACACCGGCCATGAGATCGTCCGGAGCGAGAACGGCCTGGTGACCACCATCGCCGCCAGCGCCGACGGCACCGTGCAGTACGCCCTGGAGGGCTCCATCTTCATCGCGGGCGCGGCCATCCAGTGGCTGCGGGACGAGCTGGGGGTGCTGACCTCCGCCGCCGAGAGCCTGGAGTACGCCCTGCGGGTGCCCGACACCGCCGGGGGCTACGTGGTCCCGGCCTTCACGGGCCTGGGCGCCCCCTACTGGAACCAGCGGGCCCGGGGCGTGGTAGTCGGCCTGACCCGGGGCTTCAGCCGGGCGCACCTGGTCCGCGCCACCCTGGAGAGCCTGGCCTACCAGACCTACGACATCGTGCGGGCCATGGAGCGGGACTCCGGCATCCCCATCGCGGACCTGAAGGTGGACGGCGGCGCCTGCGCCAACGACTTTTTGATGCAGTTCCAGTCCGACCTGATCGCGGCGGACGTGTACCGGCCCCAGGTCATCGAGACCACGGCCCTGGGCGCGGCCTATCTGGCGGGCCTGGCGGTGGGCTTCTGGGCCAGCCTGGAGGACGTGCGCAACAACTGGGCGGTGAACAGGGTCTTCACCCCGGAGCTGGAGGAGGACAAGCGCCGCAAGCTGCTCCACGGCTGGCACAAGGCCGTGAAATGCGCCCTGCTGTGGGGGGACGAGGACTGACTGCTTTCAAAGGCAGAGCCTTTGAAAGCAAAAGGCTTCGCTCCCCCCTGGCATTGCGAGAAAAGCGGGCCAGGCCAGCCTCTCTTGCCGCAAGGGAAACGCCGGTCTCTCCCGTAGGGGCGGCAAGCTGCCGCCCGCCGTCTCGACCTGCCCCTTCGTCTGCGGGCGGCTGATAGCCGCCCCTACAATAAACATAGGAGAAACACGACATGACCGATCTTTCAAAGCTCCGCGCCTGCGAGCTGTTCCTGTTCGACATGGACGGGACCCTGTACCTGGGCGACGAGGTCTACGACGGCGCGGTGGCGCTGATGGAGGACCTGCCCCGCCTGGGCAAGCAATACATCTACCTGACCAACAACTCCTCCCGGGCCGGGGTGGACTACATCACCCGTCTGCGCCGCCTGGGCTTCCCCTGTGAGGCGGAGAACGTCTTCACCTCCGGCATGGCCACGGGCCTCTATCTGAACCAGAACTACCCCGGGGCCAGCGTCTATCTTGCCGGCACCAAGGCCTTCTACCGGGAGCTCACGAGCTACGGCATCAAGCTGGTGAACGACGAGAACGGCCACACGGACGCCTTTGACGTGGACGTGGTGGTCCAGGGCTTCGACACGGAGCTCGTGTACGAGAAGCTGGACAAGGCGGTGCATTTTCTCCGCCGGGGGTCCAAATTCATCGCGGCCAACCCCGACTGGGTCTGCCCCATGCCCGCCGGCGAGGTCCTGCCCGACTGCGGCAGCATCTGCGCCCTGCTCACCGCCTCCTCCGGCGTGAAGCCCGAGTACATCGGCAAGCCCAACCGGAACATGATCGACGTCATCGCGAAGATGACCGGCATCCCCAACCAGCGGATCTGCGCCGTGGGCGACCGGCTCTACACCGACATCGCCGTGGCCCAGAACGCGGGCAGCGTCTCGGTGCTGGTGCTCTCCGGCGAGACGGATCAGGCCATGGTGGACGCCGCCCAGCGCAAGCCCGACTACGTCCTCCCCTCGGTGAAGGAGCTGCACCAGCTCCTCCGGGGCTGAGCGCCTGCGCCTGACCGGCCAAGCCCCCCTTGCCTAAAGGGAATTGCTGGCTTGCGCTGCCGGTGGCAGAAGAAGCAAGCCCGGAATTTCCGCAGCCGCGCCGTTGGCGGGCCGTCGCGAAGCAGGCCCGGGAACGGCAATTGCGGCCGACAGCCCCCTTTAGGCAAGGGGGCCAAAAAGGAGAATCCCCCAGTCAGCCTAACGGCTGACAGCCCCCTTCCCTAAAGGACTAGGGCCTTCGGCCCGTCGTAGGCAAGGGGGCCTTTCCCCTACAAATCTCTTCTTGGATGGATACTGCCATGAACACCTCAAACCTGATGACCTATCTGCTGCCGATCCTGACGGCGCTGTTGCTGCTGCTGTTCTTCGTGAACCTGCCCCATCCGGGGCGCTGCGAGCTGCCCCGGATCGACCGGCGCCGCCTGAAGCGCCCCGCCCGGGAGGACCGGTCCCGCCGGCTCAGCCGCCGGGATCTGCTCCCCATCCTGCTCATTACGCTGCTCTACGCGCTGACGGCCTTCTTCCGCCTGGGCGTGAACACCGCGCCCCAGACCTTCGTGTCCATGACCCGCAGGACCGTGGAGTTCACCCTGCCCGAGGGGGCCTTCCCCAGCCGCACCCTGGTCTACGCGGGGCCGGGCTACGGCGGCTATGACGTGGACTGGTCCGAGGACGGGGAGCACTACGCCACCGTCTCCACCTTCACCCACGACCACATCGCCGCCTTCAAGTGGACGGAGCTGGAGAGCCGCACCGGGCTGGAGCATCCCCGCTACGTGCGCATCAGCTGCACCTACGGCGAGCCCTGGCTGGGCGAGGTGGTGCTGCTGGACGGCGACGGGCAGCCCATCCCGGTCCAGAGCAGCATGCCCAAGCTGGTGGACGAGCAGGACACGGTCCCGGCGCGCAGCTCCTTCCTCAATTCCAGCTACTTTGACGAAATTTACCACGCCCGCACCGCCTGGGAGCATCTGCACGACGTGCAGCCCTACGAGACCACCCACCCGCCCCTGGGCAAGGAGATCATCGGCCTGGGCATCCGGCTCTTCGGCATGACCCCCTTCGGCTGGCGCTTTTCCGGCACCCTCTTCGGGGTGCTGATGCTGCCGGCCCTGTACGTCTTCCTCAAGCGGCTCTTCGGCGGCCGGGCCATCCCCAGTCTGGGGACCCTGCTCTTCGCCACCGACTTCATGCACTACGTCCAGACCCGCATCGCCACCATCGACGTGTACGCGGTGTTCTTCATCCTGCTGATGTACCTGTTTTTGTACATCTGGCTGGAGGATGGGAAGCTCTGGGCCCTGGCGCTCTGCGGGCTGTCCTTCGGCCTGGGGGCCGCCAGCAAGTGGACCTGCCTCTACGCCGGGGCGGGCCTGGGCCTCCTCTGGGCGGCCCACTGGGTCCTCCGCTTCCTGGAGGCGCGCAAGGCCCCCGCGGCGGCCGCCGCCGGGGAAACGGACGCCGTTTCCCCCGCCTCCCCCGCCTCCCCCCAAGGGGGAGGTGTCAGCGAAGCTGACGGTAGGGGGTCTCCTGACGGTAAGGGGTCTGTCCCCTCCCGCCGCACTCCCCTGGACCGCTATTCCCGGGGCAGCCACGCCGCCCCGCCCAAGCCCCGCAAAGAGCATAAGGCGCGCAGGCCCCTGCCGCCCCTTGCCAGGGAATTTCTGCTGAACGTGGGCTTCTGCCTGGTGTTCTTCGTGCTGATCCCGGGGCTGATCTACTATCTCAGCTACATCCCCTACGGCCGGGTCCAGGGCGCGGCCCTCTTCACCCGGGACTATTGGGACCTGGTCGTCAACAACCAGGTCAGCATGTTCACCTACCACTCCGAGAGCGTGCTGGGCGCCACCCACCCCTATTCCAGCCGCTGGTATCAGTGGCTGGTGGACGCCCGGCCCATCCTGTACGTGCTGGAGTATCCCGATTCTGCTTCCAAGGTCAGCATCGCGGCCTTCCTGAACCCGGTGCTGTGCTGGGGCGGGCTGCTGAGCCTGCCGGTGCTGGGCTGGATGGCCATCGGCCGGCGGGACAAGCGGGCGGCCTTCCTGCTGGTGGGCTACCTGAGCCAGCTGGTGCCCTGGCTGGGGGTGGAGCGGCTGACCTTCGCCTATCACTACTTCCCCTCGGCCCTGTTTCTGGCGCTGAGCCTGAGCTATGTGCTGGCGCTGCTGCGGGAGAACAAGAAGGACTGGAAGCGGCCCGCCGTGGCCCTCGTCATTGGCAGCGCCCTGCTCTTCCTGCTGTTCTTCCCCGCGCTGAACGGCCTGCCGGTCCGGCGGGACCTGGCCACGGCGCTGATGAAATGGCTCCCCTCCTGGCCGCTGTAGGACAGTAATTTGTTTATAGTTTATAGGAGAACGCCTCCCCCTCCGGGGGAGGTGCCGAGCGCAGCGAGGCGGTAGGGGTCTCCCCCGCATCTGCCTCCCCCATTGGGGGAGGTGTCAGCGAAGCTGACGGTAGGGGTCTCCCCCGCATTTGCCTCCCCCTCCGGGGGAGGTGGCTGAGCGCAGCGAGGCGGTAGGGGTTCCCCGCATCTGCCTCCCCCATTGGGGGAGGTGTCAGCGAAGCTGACGGTAGGGGGCAACTCCCCCCTGACCCAAACCATCGAGAGGTGATCCCCCATGCAGTTCGAGCAAAACAAGCAGCTCCGCTCAAACGCCCGTTCTCTGCGGAAGGAGATGACCAAGGAGGAGCGCCGCCTTTGGTATGCGTTTCTGCGTGATCTGCCGCTGCATTTTCGCCGCCAGCAGATCATCGGAAACTACATTGCGGATTTCTACTGTCATTCCCGAAAGCTGGTCATCGAGCTGGACGGCTCGCAGCATTTTGAGTCGGAGGGTCTGGAAAGCGACGCCCGGCGGGACGCTTATTTGCGGGAGCAGGGTCTGACCGTCCTCCGCTATTCGAATGCGGACGTGAACCAGCGTTTTTCCTCGGTTTGCGAGGATATTCTGCTGAAAACCGGGCTTCTGGAGCCCTGAATGCGTATTCCCCCTATCGGCCTCGTTCCTCGGCCACTTCCCCCGGAGGGGGAAGCTCCCCGCCTCCCCCATTGGGGGAGGTGCCGAGCGCAGCGAGGCGGTAGGGGTCCCCCGCATCTGCCTCCCCCATTGGGGGAGGTGCCGAGCGCAGCGAGGCGGTAGGGGGAAGACGCTTCAAAACCCGGTCTCCCCTGCCGTCACCTTCTCTTCCACGCCCCCCTATCGGCGCTCCGCGCCACTTCCCCCGGAGGGGGAAGCAAATAGCCTCCCCCATTGGGGGAGGTGGCTGGCCGTCAGGCCAGACGGTAGGGGGCAACTCCCCCCCAAGACGAATACGAGCGCCGGTCCTTTCGGACCGGCGCTCAAGCTTTCTTCCTCATTCCGACTTCCTCATTCCCCGATGGGGATGTCCTCGGTCTTCACCCGCGCCCAGTCGAAATCCCCCAGCAGTTCCCGGGGCGTGACCGGCGCGTCCGTCTCCCGGAGTCCCGCGAGGAAGGCCAGCTTCCCCACCAGCGTCTCCGGCCCCATCTCCCGCCGCAGGCTCTGGGTGGACAGGCTCCCCAGCCGCTTGGAGAGCTTGCCGCCACCGTCCACCAGCAGCGGCGCGTGGCAGTAGCTGGGCGCCTGGCCCCCCAGGGTCTCGATGAGCCACTTCTGCCGGGGGCTGGAGTCCAGCAGGTCCCGGCCCCGGACCACCCGGGTGACGCCCATCTCCATGTCGTCCACGCTGACGGCCAGCTGATAGGCGAAGACCCCGTCGGCCCGGCGGATGACCCAGTCCCCCCGCTCCCGGGCCGGGTTCTGGGTCTGGGCGCCGTAGTGCCCGTCTTCCACCGTGATCCACTGATCCGGGGACCGGAGCTTCCAGGCCGGGGCCCGGCCCGTGAGCAGCCGCGCCGCCCGCTCCTTTTGGGAGAGCCTGGCGCAGGGGCAGCCCGGGTCGTGCTGGGCCTCCCCCGGGGCCAGGGCCGAGGCGGCGGCCAGCCGCTGTGCCCGGCTGCACCAGCAGGGATAGACCAGGTCCAGCGCCTGCAGCTTTTCAAAGGCGGCCTCATACCGGGCCGTCCGCCCGCTCTGGGCGTAGGCCCCATCCTCCGGCCAGCCCCGGTCCCAGTCCAGGCCCAGCCAGCGCAGGTCCTCCGCCATGGCGGCGGCGAACTGGGGCTTGGAGCGGGCCGGGTCCAGATCCTCCAGCCGGAAGAGCAGCGTGCCCTTTTGGGCGCGGCAATCCAGCCATGCCAGGAGCATGGCCAGCAGATTTCCCAGATGCAGATAGCCCGACGGGCTGGGCGCAAAGCGCCCCACGACCTTTCGTTCCATAATCCGATGCACCCCAGGCGGCGGAAGCCGCCTTTTCCTCTCTATTCCTCCAGCAGCTCCGGGGGGATCCGGCGGTCCCGGAAATAGACCTGCCGGTCCCGCTCCCCGATCTCCCGCAGCACCCGGCAGGGGTTGCCCACCGCCACCACGTTCGCCGGCAGGTCCTTTGTGACCACGCTCCCGGCGCCCACCACGGTGTTGTCGCCGATGGTGACGCCCGGCAGGATGATGGCCCCCGCGCCGATCCAGCAGTTGCGTCCGATGCGGACGGGGGCGTTGAACTGCAGGCCCTGTTCCCGCAGCTCCGGGGCCAGGGGGTGGCTCCCCGTGGCCACCACCACGTTGGGGCCGAACAGGGTATGGTCTCCCACGGTGATCTGGGTGTCGTCCACCAGGGTCAGGCCGAAATTGGCGTAGATGTGTTTTCCGAAGCGGACGAAGCGCCCGCCCCAGTTGGCATGGAGGGGCGGCTCGATATAGCAGCCCTCCCCGATCTCCGCGAACATCTCCCGCAGCAGCGCCTCCCGGCGCTTTTGTTCCGTGGGCCGGGTGGCGTTGAATTCGTACAGCCGGTCCAGACAGCCCAGCTGCAGCTCCATCAGCTCCTCCGCGCCCGGATCGTACAGCTCGCCGCTGCGCAGCTTTTCCAGCATTTTCGTTTTCACCTTTCGTTTTTTTCCATTTTAGCACGACTTTTCCCCGGGTACAAGCGCCCCTTGCGCGGCGGGGGCATTTCCTGTATAATTCAAGGTACCATGCCGGAGAGAGGAGGCGTCCCATGGGCCGCAGAAAGAACGAGAGGCTGGAGTTTCGCTTTTATGAGCTTCCGGGGGACAGCCGCGCCCTGGCTCTGTTGGGAGACGCCTGGGTGGGCACCTACGGGCAGCACGACGAGTGCCTCCACTTCCACAATCTCTTTGAGATCGGCTACTGCCACTTCGGCCGGGGGCGGCTGATCCTGGGGGAGGAGTCCCTGCCCTATGAGGACGCCATGTTCTCCGTGATCCCGGCCAACTATCCCCACTCCACCGTCAGCGAGGGGGTGGACTCCTGGGAGTTCCTCTTTTTCGATCCCCGGGAGGTGGTCCGGGAGATGGTCCCGGACAACCCCAAGCGGCAGGAGGAGCTGTTCTTCACCGCCACCAAGGGGCCCCATCTCCTGCGCATCGACGAGCACCCGGAGCTGGCCTCCACGGTCTGGCACATTCTGGAGGAGGCCCGGGGGAAGCGGCGCTATTACCAGGACGTGATCCGGAGCCTTCTGAAGGTCTGCCTGATGGAGCTGGTCCGGGTCCAGGAGGGGCTGACCGCCGCGGTCTCCTGGGAGGACCGGGGCGACGCGGCGCTGTTTCAGATCGCCCCGGCCCTGGATTATATCGAGGAACACTGCCAGCAGAGTCTGCGGGCCGGGGACCTGGCCCGCCAGTGCGGCCTGAGCGAGCCCCACTTCCGCCGGATCTTTGAGGACAGCATGAACATGACGCCCATGGACTATCTGAACCTGACCCGGATCCGCCGGGCCTGCAAGCTGCTGAGCCAGAAGAGCAGCCCCATGGATCTGGTGGCGGCGGAATGCGGCTTTGCCTCCGTCTCGGCCTTCACGCGCAATTTCAAAAAGTTCCTGGGCACCACGCCCTATCAGTGGAAGCTGCAGCGGGAGAACCGGGGCCTGAGCCTGCAGGACTACAACATTTCTGTCCGCAAGGGCTGGGACTCGGTAGAGCGCTGAGCCCCCGCCCCGCAAACGGGCGGATCCTATCCGCCCCTACGACACAGGGTCGTCTCTCCCCGTAGGGGCGGCTATCAGCCGCCCGCCGTCCGACACGCACCCGGGTCCCCGGGCGGGGACAAGCCCCGCCCCTACGACGCCTCCCCTGCCTAAGGGGAGGGGGACCGCGTCAGCGGTGGAGGGGTATTCCCCGCCCCCTACGGCAATTCCGAATTCCGAATTCCGAATTCCGCATTTCACCCTCCCCCGTAGGGGCGGCTATCAGCCGCCCGCCGTCCCCGACCCCGCATCTCACCCCGGGCGAGCACAGCTCGCCCCTACGGCAATTCCCTCATTCCCTCATTCCGTCATTCCGAATTCCGCATTCCACCCTCCCCCGTAGGGGCGACCTTTGGTCGCCCGTTGTCGGACACGCACCCGGGTCCGCGGGCGGGGACAAGCCCCGCCCCTACGACGCCTCCCCTGCCTAAGGGGAGGGGGACCGCGTCAGCGGTGGAGGGGTATTCCCTGCAAACGGGCGGATCCTATCCGCCCCTACGACACAGGGTCGTCTCTCCCCGTAGGGGCGGCTATCAGCCGCCCGCGAATAACGTCGCAGGTCGGACCAACGGGCGGGGACAAGCCCCGCCCCTACGATACTCCCCCTGTCATTGCGAGCCAGTGACCGACGTCACTGGCGCGGCGACGGCGCATTGCCGAAGGCGAAGCCTGAGTCCTCTTTGCGCCTAGTCCCTTTAGGGACAATCCGTATCCTTCCTCCGGCATTGTGTACAAATCCCGCCCGGCTGTTTTGTACAGCCTGACGGGGTTAAACTTTTGATGATCGAATTTGCCTGTTTTTTCATTGAAAAGGGAAGCTACGTTCTGCGCGGATATGATACCATACGAATGACGTGAAGCGCCGCGGATGGCGAAAACTGCTTCCTTTTTCCCCATATGCGAGACCCGCGCTTTCCCTTCCCCGGCCCAACGTAAAACGACAAATTTGGAGGAAATCATGAAAAAGTATCTTGCTCTGCTCCTCGCGCTGGTCATGGTCTTCGCCCTTGCCGCCTGCGGCGGTGAGACTGCCAAGCCCGAGACCGAGACCGCCCAGACCGAAACGGCCGCCGACCCCAACACCCTGACCGTTTACGCCTGGGACGCCAACTTCAACATCCCCGCTCTGAAGGCTGCCGAGGCCGCCTATCAGAAGAAGAATCCCGACTTCAAGCTGGAGATCGTCCAGCAGTCCGGCTCCAGCGACGTGGAGAACGCCGTCACCCTGGCTGCCCAGGCCAACGACCTGAGCACCCTGCCCGACATCGTCCTCTTCCAGGACCACTACATCCAGCGCTACGTCCGCGACTACCCCACCGCCTGGACCCCCATTGAGGGCGCTCCCATCAACTGGGACGACTTCGGCGCCGAGAAGCTGAGCTACAGCACCATCGAGGGCGTGCACTACGGCGTCCCCGTGGACAACGGCACCGCCATCTTCGCCTACCGCACCGACATTCTCGAGCAGTGCGGCTACACCATTGACGACGTGACCGGCATTTCCTGGGATCAGTGGCTGGAGATCGCCCGCAAGGTCAAGGAAGAGACCGGCATGGCTCTCCTGTCCATGGACCACAGCGGCGACGACCTGCCCTACATGATGCTGCAGGCCGAGGGCGTTTCCCAGTTTGAGGACGGCAAGCCCAACTTCGTCAACAACGACAAGATGAAGAAGATCATCGACGTCATCGTCACCGGCGCCAACGACGGCACCATCATCCTGGCAAACTCCTGGTCCGAGTACACCGACAACACCATCGTGGGCAACCAGGTGGCCGGCGTCATGAACGGCAACTGGATCATCCCCACCATCTCCCTGGTGGCTGAGAACAGCGGCAAGTGGGCCATCACCACCCTGCCCACCATCGACGGCGGCAAGGAAGGCTACGCTGCCAACGGCGGCTCCTCCCTGTACATCACCGGCAACTGCAAGAACGTTGACCTGGCCAAGGACTTCCTCGCCTACACCTTCGGCGGCGGCGAGGGCGCTCTGGAGACCTACGACAACGCCCTGCGTGACGGCGGCGTCATCACCTGCTGCATCTCCGCCGGCCAGTCCGAGGTTTACCAGGAAGGCGTCGAGTTCTTCGGCGGCCAGGCCATCTACTCCACCATCGTGGAGATGGGCTCTCATGTTCCCGTCATCGAGCAGAGCGACTTCCACTACAACGCCCGTACCAATGTTGGCAACGCCATCACCAACATCCAGAACGGCGGCGACCTGGAGGCTGAACTGCAGACTGCCGAGGATCAGGTCAACTTCGAGATGGGCAACTGATCTGCCCCTAACTGAAACAACGCAACCCATTGCCCCGTCAATTCCATGACGGGGCAATGTCCCCATTTTTTCTCGCATCATCCTTTGCAAAGGAGGCATTTCATGGAAAGGAAACAGAAGCGGATCGGCTGGTACTTTCTTTTGACCGCTACCGCCCTGATCTGCGTATTCAGCTTCTTCCCCATGTTCTCCGCGCTGGTCACTTCCTTTAAGAACTCCACCGGTGCCCAGTGGATCACCGAGTCCGGCAAGCCCTGGTACTACAACTACGCCCGCATGTTCCAGGACAAGACCTTCATGACCACGCTGAAGAACACCTTCCTGTACCTGATCATCCAGGTGCCCATCATGCTGGTGTTCGCGATCCTGCTGGCCCAGATCCTGAACAACAAGGATCTGAAGCTGCGGGGCTTTTTCCGCACCTGCATTTTCCTGCCCTGCGCCATCTCCCTGGTCTCCTACGCCCTGATCTTCCGCTCTCTGTTTGCCACGGAAGGTCTGGTCAACTCCATCCTGCTGGCCCTGGGCTTCATCCCCGCCAAGATCAACTGGCTGGGCCAGACCGGCACCGCCCGCTTCGTCATCATCTTCGCCCTGGTCTGGCGCTGGACCGGCTACAACATGGTCTTCTACCTGGCTGGCCTGCAGAACCTGGACTACTCCGTGTACGAGGCGGCCCGCATCGACGGCGCCAACGGCTGGAAGACCTTCTGGCACATCACCGTCCCCCAGCTGCGCCCGGTGATCATCATGACCTTCATCATGTCCATCAACGGCACCCTGCAGCTCTTTGACGAGTCGGTGAACCTGACCAACGGCGGCCCCGCCGGCACCACCATGACCATGTCCCACTACATTTACAACAACGCATTCGGCACCGGCACGGCCAACTTCGGCTACGCCTCCGCCATGTCCTTCCTGGTGTTCATCCTGGTGGCGATCCTGGCGGTCATCAACCTGAAGGTAGGTGATACCCGTGACTGAACGCAAGAAAATGAGCGCCATTCAGCGCCGGCTGATCCCCAGCTACATTTTCCTCGTGATCGTGGCGCTGTTCTCCGTCTTCCCCCTGTACTGGATGCTGACGGCGGCCACCAACACCACCCAGGAGGTGGCCCAGGGCAAGATCCTGTTCGGCGCCAACCTGATGGTGAACTTCCGGAACCTCCTGGCCAGCGCCAAGCTCTGGGGCGCCATGGGCAACTCCTTCTTCTACGCCGCGGCGCTGACGGTGCTGTCCCTGTTCATCTGCTCTCTGGCCGGCTACGGCTTCGAGCTGTACCATGACAAGGGCAAAGACATCGTCTTCGCCATCCTGCTGCTGGCGATGATGATCCCCGGCGTTGCCACCATGATCCCCCTGTTCAAGATGATGAGCAAGATGCACCTGCTGAGCACGGTCTGGGGCTTCGTGCTGCCCACGGTGGCCACGCCCTTTATGATCATGATGTTCCGGCAGAACTCCCGAAACTTCCCCCTGGAAGTCATGGACGCCGCGCGGATCGACGGGCTGGGGGAGCTTGCCATCTTCTTCCGCATCTACATGCCCATGATGAAGTCCACCTACGCGGCGGCGGCGGTCATCACCTTCATGAACGCCTGGAACTCCTATCTGTGGCCCCGGGTGGTGCTGACCGATCCCAACAGCGCCAAGACCATGCCCATCCTGATCGCGAACCTGGCCGGCGGCTACACCATCGACTACGGCGTGCTGATGCTGGGCGTGCTGTTCTGCTCGCTGCCCACGGTCATCGTCTTCTTCATCCTGCAGAAGCAGTTTGCCCAGGGCATCACCGGCGCCATCAAGTAAAGCCGGGCTTGACAGCCCCTTTCCACCGCACGATTCTCCCCTTGAGGGGACCTTTGTGAAACCGAAAGCGCTCCCCTGCCCCGGCGGGGGAGCGCATTTCCCATGCCTCCCCGCCTCCCCCCCTGTCATAATGATTATATGATGGCGAAAAGCGAAAAAGCTTTTCGCCGCGCAGCTTTGCTGCGCGGTAAAACAGCACGGCTGTTTTGCCATATACTCATTGCAGAATCATTCGCTGCCAAACCTGTCGTTTGGCAGCGAAATCAATCGAATTCTCGATTGATTTCGCCATCCGATGGTCATTATTGCGAGAAAAGCGGGCCGCCGCTGCCGGTGGCAGAAGAAGGCGGCACGGTTTTTCCGCAGCCGCGCCGTTGGCGGGCCGTCGCGAAGCAGGCCCGGGAACGGCAATTGCGGCAAGGCGTGCGGGCCGCCGCTGCCGTTCTCCGTAGGGGCGGCTATCAGCCGCCCGCCGATCCCCGACACGCGTCCAGGTCCACGGGCGGGGACAAGCCCCGCCCCTACGCCCCCCTATCGGCGCTCCGCGCCACTTCCCCCAAAGGGGGAAGCCCCCAGCCTCCCCCTCCGGGGGCCTTGGGTGTGCCCAGTGCGCACACTGGCGTGGCGACGGCGCATTGCCGAAGGCGAAGCCTGAGTCCTCTTCGCGCCTAGTCCCTTTAGGGACAATCCGTCTCTCTTTGTTTCCCCGTCAAATTCATGTATTATGGAGCATGCCATGAGAACATTCGATTTTGAAACCATCGTCAAGGACCCGGCGGTGTATGCCGACGGGCGTCTTCCGGCCCATTCCGACCATGTGGCCTACCGCACGGAGGCGGAGCTTGCCGCCGGCGAGAGCAGCCTGCGGCTGTGTCTGGACGGGGTCTGGAAATTTCACTATGCCAACAACATCCAGGCAGCGCCGGAGGGCTTCTGGCTGGAGGATACCGATACCCGGAGCTGGGACACCATCCGCGTGCCCGCCCACATCCAGATGGAGGGCCACGGCGCCCCGGCCTACGTGAACACCCAGTACCCCTGGGACGCCCAGGAGGAGCTGGCGCCCGGGGAGGTACCGGCCTATTTCAACCCCGTGGCGGACTACGTCACCGAGTTCACCCTGCCCGAGGGCTTCCGGGGCCATTCGGTGGTCCTGTCCTTCCAGGGGGTGGAGAGCGGCTTTGCCTGCTGGCTCAACGGGACCTACCTGGGCTACAGCGAGGACAGCTTCACCCCCGCGGACTTCTGCCTGGACGGGCTGCTGCGGGAGGGGGGCAACAAGCTGGCCGTCCGGGTCTTCAAGTGGACCCCGGGCAGCTGGTTCGAGGACCAGGACTTCTACCGCTTCTCCGGCATTTTCCGCAGCGTCCTTCTCTGCGCCCTGCCGAAGACCGCGGTGCTGGACCTCGCGGTGGTCCCCACCCTCTCTGAGGACTTCTCCCGGGGCCTTGTCCGCGTCCGCGCCCAAACGCGGGGCGAAGGCCGCCTGGAACTCTCCCTCCTGCGGGAGGGCCGGGAGCTCACCGCCGCAGAGGCCGTGATCGACAGCGGCCTTGCCGAGGCGGAGCTCTCCATCCCCGCCCCCGCCCTCTGGAGCGCCGAGGACCCGGTCCTCTACGCCCTGCGTCTGCGGGTGCTGGACGAGACCGGCGCGCAGACGGAGGTGCTGGAGCAGGCCGTCGGCTTCCGCCGCTTCGAGATGAAGGATGGGCTCATGCTCATAAACGGCAAGCGCATCGTCTTCAAGGGCGTGAACCGGCACGATTTCAGCTCCGTCTCCGGCCGGGTGCCGAACCTGGAGGAGCTGGAGCGAGACATCGTCACCATGAAGCGCCACAACATCAACGCCATCCGCACCTCCCACTACCCCAACCAGTCCGCTCTCTACGCCCTCTGCGACCGCTACGGCCTGTACGTGATGGACGAGTGCAACATGGAGACCCACGGCAGCTGGGACGCCTATCTGCGCCATCAGGCGGGGCCGGACTACGTGATCCCCAAGGACCACGAGGAGTTCGCCCCCCTGCTGCTGGACCGGATCCGCTCCCTCTATGAGCGGGACAAGAACCATGCCTGCGTGCTGATCTGGTCCTGCGGCAACGAGAGCTACGGCGGCAGCGTGATCCAAAAAATGAGCGATCTGCTCCGCAGCCTGGACCCCCGCCGGCTTGTGCATTACGAGGGCATCACCTGGGACCGGAGCTACCCGGACACCAGCGACATGGAGAGCCGCATGTACGCCCCCGTGACCCAGATCGAGGACTGGCTGCGCCAGCACCCGGAAAAGCCCCTGATCTGCTGCGAGTACACCCACGCCATGGGCAACTCCTGCGGCGGCATGCACCTGTACACGGACCTGTCGGACCGGGAGCCCAAGTACCAGGGCGGCTTCATCTGGGACTATGTGGACCAGTCCCTGTATAAAAAGGACCGCTACGGTCAGTGGTTCCAGGCCTACGGCGGGGACTGCGGCGAGCGGCCCACGGACTACAACTTCAGCGGCAACGGCGTGGTCTACGGCGGCGACCGGGCCCCCTCCCCCAAGCTGCAGGAGGTGAAGTTCAACTACCAGAACATCACCCTGGACTTTGACGGGACGGGCTTCACCGTCCGGAACAAAAACCTTTTCACCGATACCGCCGCCTTCCAGGCTCTCGCCATCCTGCAGAAGGACGGCCGGGACTGGAAGCGGACGCCGCTGGACATTTCCGTCCCGCCCCTCTCCCAGGCGCATTTCGCCTATCCCCCGGAGCTGCTTCGGGAGATGGCCCTGCAGGAGCAGGCGGCCCTGAGCCTGGGCAAGGAGCCGCCGGAATTTGCCCTCACCGTCTCCTTCCGCCTCCGGCGGGATACCCTCTGGGCCAAGGCCGGCCATGAGGTCGCCTTCGGCCAGAAGGTCTGGAAGCGGGAGCGTCCGGCTTATCGCTGCCGGGACGATCTGACCGTGGTGCGGGGCAAGTGGAATCTGGGGGTCCGGGGCGCCCGCTTCTCCGCCCAGTTCTCCGCCATCCGCCCTGGGCTCACCTCCTACGTATACGACGGGGCGGAGCTGATCGAGAAGATGCCCCTGCCCAACTTCTGGCGGGCCCCCGTGGACAACGACCGGGGCAACGCCATGCCCCAGCGCTACGCCCAGTGGAAGATCGCGAGCCTCTACGTCACCGGCCAATATGAGGGCGCGGCCCTCTTCCCGGAGATCGAGCGGCGGGCGCACAGCGTCCTCGTCACCTATGAATACCGCATGCCCACCCGGCCTGCCAGCGGCTGCACCCTCTCCTACGAGGTCTTCGGGGACGGCACCGTCCTCACCACCCTCTCCTACAAGGCGGTCAAGGGCCTGCCCGACATGCCGGAGTTTGGCATGCTCTTCAAGCTCAGCGCCGACTATGACCGCTTCCTCTGGTACGGCCTGGGGCCGGAGGAGAACTATGTGGACCGGCGGCGCGGGGCCCGGCTGGGGGTCTATGAGAAGCCCGTGCGGGACAACCTGGCCCGCTACCTCACGCCCCAGGAGAGCGGCAACCGCTGCGGCGTCCGCTGGGCGAAGGTAGTAGACCGGCGGGGCCGGGGCATGGAATTTTTCGGGGACGAGCTCTCGGTGAACGTGCTGCCCTGGACCCCCCACGAGCTGGAAAACGCCGCCCATCCCTACGAGCTGCCGCCGGTGCACCACACGGTGGTGCGCGTGGCCCTGCAGCAGATGGGCGTGGGCGGGGACGACAGCTGGGGCGCCAAGACCCATGAGGAGGATCTGCTCCCCGCGGAGCAGGATCTCTGCCTGCGCTTCGGCTTCCGGGGTCTTTGATACGAATACCTGATAGAAATCCTTAAAGTCTTTCGGCCAGAATTGCGCCATGCTGCGTTGCCTTCCTTGACCATATATCTCCATTATGCTCTGCGGAAGGCGCCTTGTCTGGCACAATTCTGACTCGAAATCTTTTTAAAGCTTCTTATCAGGTATTCGTATGAGTCCCGCTGCCCATACGGAAAGAGAACCACATTCGCTCCCGGAAACATATCAAGAAACGAGGCTTTTATGCGCCATCGAAAGCTCATTCTTCTCCCCCTGCTGCTGGCCCTCTGCCTGCTGCTTGGCACCGGCTGCGCCCAGACGAAAAAGGCCCCCGCCCAATACCGGGTGGCGGTCGCCACCGACCTGCACTATCTCGCCCCCTCCCTCCGCGACGGAGGCGAGATGTTCCAAAAGGTCATGGCCGCCGGGGACGGCAAGGTGACCGAAACTTGCGATGAGATCACCGACGCCTTCCTTGGGGAGGTGCTGGCCCTCCGGCCCGAGGCCCTGATCCTCACCGGGGATCTGAGCTACAACGGCGAGCGGGAGAGCCACCTGGCCCTGGCGGAGAAGCTGGGGGCCCTGGAGGCCGCGGGGGTCCCGGTGCTGGTGCTGCCGGGGAACCACGACCTGTACCGCGCCTGCTACGCCTTTCTGGGGGAGGCGGCCCAGCCCGTCCCCTCCGTCACGGCGGAGGAATTCCGGGAGATCTACGCCGCCTTCGGCTTTGACGACGCCCTGTCCCTGGACCCGGACTCTCTCAGCTACGCGGCTCGCTTGAACGACTCCACCCGGGTGCTGATGCTGGACGCCAACACCCTCCACGATCCCTGCGGCCTCTCGGACAAGACCCTGGAATGGATCGAGGGGCAGCTGCGGGCGGCGGACCGGGCAGGTCAGCAGGTGCTGGCGGCCTGCCACCAGAACCTGTACCGGCACACCATGTTCGGCCCCGGCTATGTGGTGAACGGCGCCGAGAAGCTGCAGGCGCTGCTGGAAAAGCACCAGGCGCCCCTCTTCCTCAGCGGCCACCTGCACATCCAGCACATCCTGACCGAGGGCGGTGTCACGGAGATCGCCACCTCTTCCCTCACCATGGGCGCCTGCCACTACGCCCTGCTCACGGCGTCGGAGGGGGAGCTTTGCTATGAGGCAAGGCCCGTGCCGGTTTCCCGCTGGGCGCGGGAGCAGGGGCTCACGGACCCCCGGCTTCTGGAATTTGAGGGCTACGCCGCCGGGCGTCTCTTCAACCGGACCCGGCAGCAGGCGGAGGAGCAGCTTGCCGGCCGGGGCCTCGCCCCGGAGGAGGAGCAGCGCCTCGCGGACTATGCCGCGGCGCTGAACTTGGCCTATTTCTCCGGGGACCTGACGGGCGTTCAGGCCCTGGACCCGGAGGGCGCGCTCTTTCGGCAGTGGAGGGAGAGCGGCACCCTCTTCGGCGCCTACTTTGCCATGCTGGAGCCGGAGCTGGGCCGGGGCTACCGCCATTGGCCCGCCCCCTGACTCACCCCGCCCCCTTTGCCTCCCCCTCCGGGGGAGGGGGACCGCGTCAGCGGTGGAGGGGTATTCCTTCTCTCGCAAAAGAAACGAAAGAACGGTTTCAAGACCCATTTCTCTTTCCGCTTGTGGAAAGAGAAACGGTTCTTGTACTCCAAAGAGAAAGACGCTCGCCATATCTTTACCTCTTTGCGCCTCGCTTTATCGCTCCCTTGGTCAATAGACCAACGGTATAGACCGCCGCCTTGCCTCTCCCCGTAGGGGCGGCTATCAGCCGCCCGTTGTCCGACGTGCACCCGGGTCCCCGGGCGGGGACAAGCCCCGCCCCTACGGCAATTCCGCATTCCAAATTCCCCATTCCGCATTCCCATTTCCCCATTCCAAAAGGCCCCCGTTCCGGGGGGCTTTTTTCTGTACATTCTGCCAATTGACAAAATCCGCCCTCCTCTTATATAATCGTGTCATCTTTAAGACGACCCTGTGAGATCGGCAAGACAACAAGAACGCCCCCTTTGGGATCGCTGTATTTGTTTCGCCTTGCCGCCCGTTTCGGTGAGGCTTTTTTGTTTGGAGGATCCGCTCATGCCTGTGTTTGACAAGAACAAGGTTCTCTTCGGTGAGGGCGCTGCGCACTTCATCGGGGATGCGAGCGCGGCCCCCGTCTGCCAGATCCTGAAAAACCACCCCTATACACTTCTGCCCGGTTTTTGCGATGTGCATGTGCACCTGCGCGAACCGGGCTTTTCTTATAAGGAAACCATCCGCACCGGGAGCCTTGCCGGGGCCCGGGGCGGCTACACCGCCCTATGCGCCATGCCCAATCTCTCCCCGGTGCCGGACAGCCCGGAGCACCTGGCCCTCCAGCAGGCCATCATCGACCGGGACGCCTGCATCGACGTGCGGCCCTACGGGGCCATCACCCTGGGCCAGCGGGGGGAGACGCTTGCGGATCTGGAGGGCATGGCCCCCGGGGTGGTGGCCTTCTCCGACGACGGCAAGGGCGTCCAGGACCCGGGGCTCATGCGGGAGGCCATGGTCCGCGCCAAGGCCCTGGGCAAGCTCATCGCCGCCCACTGCGAGGATAACCGGCTGCTCCACGGCGGCTATATCCACGACGGCGCCTACGCCGCCGCCCACGGCCACAGGGGCATCTGCTCCGAGAGCGAGTGGGGCCCCATCGCCCGGGACCTGGAGCTGGCGGCGGAGACCGGCTGCGCCTACCACGTCTGCCACGTCTCCACCAAGGAGTCCGTCGCCCTTCTCCGTCAGGCGAAGCGGGACGGCCTCAACGTGAGCTGCGAGACCGCGCCCCACTACCTGCTCCTGGACGAGAACGACCTGCAGGAGGACGGGCGCTTCAAGATGAACCCGCCCCTCCGCTCCCGGGAAGACCGGGAGGCCCTGCTGGAGGGCCTTGCGGACGGCACCATCGACATGATCGCCACCGACCACGCGCCCCACAGCGCGGAGGAGAAGGCCAAGGGCCTGGCCCACAGCGCCTTCGGCGTGGTGGGGTTGGAGACCGCCTTCCCCCTGCTCTACACGGGCCTGGTGCGGGAGGGCGTGCTGAGCCTGGAGGCGCTGGTGGACCTGCTGTGTCACCGGCCCCGGGCCCGCTTCGGCCTGCCCCTGGGCGCGGACTATTCTCTCTGGGACCTGAACGCATCCTACACTATCGACCCGGCGGAATTCCTCTCCCTGGGCCGGGCCACCCCCTTTGCCGGGCGTCGGGTCTTCGGCCGCTGCAAGCTGACCGTCCACGACGGAAACGCCGTATTTTACGAGGAGCCTTGAATGAAGCAAAGCGTCTTTACCGTCATTGAAAACACGCCTGTGACCGAGCGGGTGTCCCGCCTGCGCCTGCGGGGGGACTGCTCCGCCATTGAGCGCCCCGGCCAGTTCGTGAACATCGCCCTGCCCGGGCTGTTTCTCCGCCGCCCCTTCTCCGTCAGCGACTGGAACGACGACAGCCTGACGCTCCACTACGAGCTGGTGGGCAAGGGCACCGAGCTGCTGCGCAGCATGCAGAAGGGGGAAAAGCTGGACCTTCTGACGGGTCTGGGCAACGGCTTTGATCTCTCCCTCGCCGGGGAGCGGCCCCTGCTGGTGGGCGGCGGCAGCGGCGTCTCGCCGCTGCTGGGCCTGGCCCGCCGCCTGGTGCAGCAGGGCTCCCGGCCCCAGGTGATCCTGGGCTTTGACACCCGGGAGGACATTTTTCTGGTGGACGAGCTGTTCCACCTGTCCCTCTCCCCCTCCGTCACCACGGCGGACGGCTCCTTCGGGATCCGGGGTCTCGCCACCGACGCCATGGACCTGCCCCACAGCTTTTTCTACGCCTGCGGGCCGGAGGCCATGCTCCGGGCCGTGGCGCAAAAGAGCCCGGTGAGCGGGCAGCTGAGCTTTGACGCGCGCATGGGCTGCGGCTTCGGCGCCTGCATGGGCTGCACGAAGGAGACCTTGAACGGCCCCCGGCGGGTCTGCAGGGACGGCCCGGTGTTTTTGAAGGAGGAGCTCACATGGGACGACTGAGCGTTTCCCTCTGCGGGGTGGAGTTGTCGAACCCCATCATCCCCGCCTCCGGCACCTTCGGCTACGGCCATGAGTTCGCCGGGTATTATGACCTGGATTGCCTGGGCGCCCTCGCCCTGAAGGGCACCACCCTGGCGCCCCGCTTCGGCAACCCCACCCCCCGCATCGCGGAGGCCCCCGCCGGCATGCTCAACGCCGTGGGACTGCAGAATCCCGGCGTGGACGGGGTGATCGAAAACGAGCTTCCCAAGCTCGCGGCGGTGTTCCACAAGCCCGCCATCGCAAACGTCAGCGGCTTTTCCATCGAGGAATACGCCGCCGTCTGCCGGAAGCTTGACCCCCGGCCGGAGATCGGCTGGCTGGAGGTGAACGTGAGCTGCCCCAACGTCCACGGGGGCGGCATGAGCTTCGGCACCGACCCCGCGGCCGCCGCCGCGGTGACAAGGGCGGTGAAGGCCGTGACGAAAAAGCCCGTGATTTTGAAGCTCTCCCCCAACGTGACCGATATCGTGGCCGTGGCCCGGGCCTGTGAGGACGCCGGGGCCGACGGTCTGAGCCTCATCAACACCGTCCTCGCCCTGCGCATCGATTGGAAGACCCGGCGGCCCATCCTGGCCAATACCACCGGCGGCCTCTCCGGCCCCGCCATCTTCCCCCTGGCCCTGCGGATGGTCTGGCAGGTGTCCCAGGCCGTGTCCATCCCGGTGATCGGGCTGGGCGGGGTCTCCTCCGCCGAGGACGCGGCGGAGATGCTGCTGGCCGGGGCCGCGGCGGTGCAGGTAGGCGCCGCCAACCTGGTGGACCCCTACGCCTGTCCCAAAATCATCCGGGCCCTGCCCGGGGTGCTGGACCGGATGGGCGCGGACAATATTCGTGAGATCATAGGAGGCGCCCATGGCGACTGACGTGATTATCGCCTGCGATTTCCCCAACGCCGGGGAGACCCTGGCCTTTCTGGACCGCTTTGCAGAAGAAAAGCCCTTTGTGAAGATCGGCATGGAGCTCTTTTACGCCGAGGGACCCGCCATCGTCCGGGCCATCAAGGCCCGGGGCCATAAGATCTTCCTGGATCTGAAACTCCACGACATCCCCAACACCGTGGAGAAGGCCATGGCCTCTCTCTCGGCCCTGGACGTGGACATGGTGAATCTCCACGCCGCCGGGACCCGGGCCATGATGGAGGCGGCCCTCCGGGGCCTGACCCGGCCCGACGGGACCCGTCCCCTGCTCCTGGCGGTGACCCAGCTCACCAGCACGGACGAAGCCGCCATGCGCGAGGAACTGCTCATCGACCGGCCTCTGGATAAGGTGGTCCTCTCCTACGCCCGCAACGCCGCCGCCGCGGGGCTGGACGGGGTGGTCTGCTCCCCCCTGGAGGCGGGCAAGGTCCACAAAGCCTGCGGCCCGGCCTTTTTGACCGTGACCCCCGGCGTCCGCTTTGCCGACGGGGACAAGGGCGACCAGAAGCGGGTCACCACCCCCGCGAGGGCGAGGGAGCTTGGCTCCGACTACATCGTGGTGGGCCGCCCCATCACCAAAGCCGAAGACCCGGCGGCGGCCTACCGCCGCTGCGTCCGGGACTTCCTGGGCTGACGCCCCCCACGCCCCCTATCGGCGCTCCGCGCCACTTCCCCCAAAGGGGGAAGCGATCCCTGCCTCCCCCAATGGGGGAGGTGGCACGGCGAAGCCGTGACGGTAGGGGGAACCCCCTTGCCCCCCTAAACATCGAACAGGAGAATGAACATGGATCTGTCAAATTGCATCGCAAAGGACCTGCTTTCCATCCGGGCCGTTTTCTTCCGCCCGGACGAGCCCTTCACCTGGGCCAGCGGCATCCAGAGCCCCGTCTACTGCGACAACCGCCTGACCCTCACCGCCCCGGAAGTCCGGACCCACGTGGAGGAGGGTCTGGCCGCGCTGATCCGGGAATACTACCCGGAGGTTGAGGTGCTGATGGGCACCTCCACCGCCGGCATCGCCCACGCCGCCATCGTGGGCCACCTGATGGGCCTGCCCATGGGCTACGTCCGCTCCGGCGCCAAGGACCACGGCCGCAGGAACCAGATCGAGGGCCGGCTGGAGCCGGGCCAGAAGGTGGTGGTGGTGGAGGATCTGATCTCCACCGGCGGCAGCGTCCTGGAGGTGGTGAATGTCCTGCGGGAGGCCGGCGCCCAGGTCCTGGGCGTGGTGAGCATCTTCACCTACGGCATGCAGAAGGGCCTGACCCGTCTGGCCGAGGCCCGGGTAGAAAACCACAGCCTGACGAATTTTGACGTGATCGCCCGGGTGGCCGCCGAGGAGGGCTACATCCGCCCCGAGGACGTGGCCCGGCTGATCGCGTTTCGCAATAACCCATCGGACGAAAGCTGGAAAGGAGCCAAAGCATGAGACATCTTATCAACATCCTCGATTTCAGTACCGAGGAGCTGCAGGACCTGATCGACACCGCCAACGACATCATCGCAAACCCCGAAAAGTACAGCCAGGTCTGCCGCGGCAGGAAGCTGGCCACCCTGTTCTTCGAGCCCTCCACCCGCACCCGTCTCAGCTTTGAGGCGGCCATGTACGAGCTGGGCGGCAACGTGATCGGCTTCTCCGCCGCCCAGAACTCCTCCGCCGCCAAGGGCGAGAGCGTGGCGGACACGGCCAAGACCATCAGCTGCTACGCGGACATCATCGCCATGCGCCACCCCAAGGAGGGCGCGCCTCTGGTGGCGGCCAACGCCGCCTCCATCCCGGTGATCAACGCCGGCGACGGCGGCCACAACCACCCCACCCAGACCCTGGCGGACCTGCTGACCATCTACCGGGAAAAGGGCCGCTTCGACCATCTGACCGTGGGCCTCTGCGGCGATTTGAAGTTCGGCCGCACGGTCCACTCCCTCATCAGCGCTCTGAGCCGCTATGAGGGGCTCAAGTTCGTGCTCATCTCCCCGGAGGAGCTGAAGCTCCCCAGCTATGTGAAGAAGGACGCCCTCAAGTCCAAGGGCATCCCCTATGAGCAGACCACCGACCTGGAGGCCGCCATGCCGGAGCTTGACATCCTCTACATGACCCGCGTCCAGCGGGAGCGCTTCTTCAACGAGGAGGATTACCTGCGCCTGAAGGACAGCTACATCCTCACCCCGGAGAAGCTCCGCAATGCCAAGGCCGACCTCTCCATTCTCCATCCCCTGCCCCGGGTCAACGAGATCAGCGTGGCCATCGACGACGATCCCCGGGCCTGCTACTTCAAGCAGGTGCTCAACGGCAAGTACATGCGCATGGCGCTCATCATGAAACTCTTGAAGGAGGCTGGAAGACTGTGAATATCGACTCCATCCAAAACGGCATCGTCATCGACCACATCACCGCCGGCAGGGGCATGAAGCTCTACGAGCTGCTGGAGCTGGAAAAGCTGGACTGCTCGGTGGCCATCATCAAGAACGTCCACAGCCAGAAGCAGGGCCGGAAGGACATCATCAAGATCGACGCGGACATCCCCGTGAACCTGGACGTGATCGGCTATGTGGACCCGGGCGTCACGGTGAACGTGATCCGGGACGGGGTGCTGGTGGAGAAAAAACGCATCGACATGCCCGAGACCCTCGTAAACGTCATCTTCTGCAAGAACCCCCGCTGCATCACCTCCTGCGAGCAGGAGCTGAAGCACATCTTCAAGCTCACCGACCGGAAGAACAAGGTCTACCGCTGTCTCTACTGCGAGACGAAAGCAAACTGAAGCCGACCGCAGGCAAGCCCCCAAGCTTGTCATTGCGAACCCGCCAATGGTGTAAGTTCGCCTTAGCCAAATCACAGATTTGGAGGCTCACTTAAGTGACCGATGTCACTGGTGTGGCCCCCTTGCCTAAAGGGGGCTGTCACAGCGAAGCTGTGACTGGGGGATATTTCCCTCTGTCATTGCGAGCCAGTGCGCACACTGGCGCGGCAATCCGTCCTCTTCTCGCAGACGCCGGGAGAAAACGGATCCCTTCGCCCACGGCCAGTTTGAGAACTTGCCTCGGAATGACAAACTATGAGGTTTTTCTATCCATTGGCCTCATTCCATTGCGTTTCCAACCTCGAACACAATAATTTACAGGAGATAAATGCCATGGCCAAGATCATCAACGAACCCAGCCATACTTTTAACGAGTATCTGCTCATTCCCGGCTACACCCCCATCACCTGCCGCTCCGAAAAGGTCTCCCTCCGCACCCCCCTGGTGAAGTTCCGCAAGGGGCAGGAGGAGCCCGCCATCTCCATGAACATCCCCATGGTCTCCGCCATCATGCAGTCCGTCTCCGGCGACCGGCTGGCCGTGGCTCTCGCCACCGAGGGCGGCGTCAGCTTCATCTACGGCTCCCAGTCCATCGAGGACGAGGCCGCCATGGTCCGCCGGGCCAAGAGCTACAAGGCGGGCTTTGTCCGCAGCGACTCCAACCTGAGCCCGGACGCCACCCTGCAGGACGTGCTGGCCCTGAAGGCCCGCACCGGCCACAGCACCATCGCCGTCACCGCCGACGGCACCGCCGAGGGGCGGCTGGTGGGCGTGGTCACCAGCCGGGACTACCGGGTCACCCGCATGGAGCCGGACACCAAAGTCTCCAGCTTCATGACCCCCTTTGAAAAGCTCATCTGGGCCCCGGAGGGCACCACCCTCAAGGAGGCCAACGACATCATCTGGGACCACAAGCTCAACTCCCTCCCCATCCTCTCCGAGGACGGGCGCCTGTGCTACTTCGTCTTCCGCAAGGACTACGAGAGCCACAAGCAGAACCCCAACGAGCTGCTGGACGCCCACAAGCGCTACGTGGTGGGCGCCGGCATCAACACCCGGGACTATGAAAAGCGCATCCCCGCCCTGCTGGAGGCGGGGGCCGACGTGCTGTGCATCGACTCCTCCGAGGGCTTTACCGACTGGCAGCGCTTCGTCCTCACCTGGGTCCGGGAGCACTACGGCGACCGGGTCAAGATCGGCGCGGGCAACGTGGTGGACGCGGCGGGCTTCCGCTTCCTCGCCGAGTGCGGGGCCGACTTTGTGAAGGTGGGCATCGGCGGCGGCTCCATCTGCATCACCCGGGAGACCAAGGGCATCGGCCGGGGCCAGGCCACGGCCCTCATCGACGTCTGCGCTGAGCGGGACCGCTATTTTGAGGAGACCGGCATCTACGTGCCCGTCTGCTCCGACGGCGGCATCGTCTACGACCACCACATCACCCTGGCCCTGGCCATGGGCGCGGACTTCGTGATGCTGGGCCGCTACTTCGCCCGCTTCGACGAGAGCCCCACCAACAAGGTCAACATCGGCGGCACCTACTACAAAGAGTATTGGGGCGAGGGCTCCGCCCGGGCCCGCAACTGGCAGCGCTACGACATGGGCGGCGACAAGAAGCTGAGCTTCGAGGAGGGCGTGGATTCCTACGTGCCCTACGCCGGCTCTCTCAAGGACAACGTGGCCCTGACCCTGAGCAAGGTGCGCCACGCCATGTGCAACTGCGGCTGCCTCACCATCCCGGAGTTCCAGGAGAAGGCGGTGCTGACCCTGGTCTCCGCCACCACCATCGTGGAGGGCGGCGCCCACGACGTGATCCAGAAGGACACCTCCCCCGTCATCAAGTAATCATGATCGGAGGGCAGCGAAGATGAAAAAAGTCGGCATCGTCATGGGCAGCGACAGCGACCTGCCCGTGATCCAGAAGGCCACGGCGCTCCTGCGGGAGCTGGAGATCCCCTTTGAGGTCCACGTCTATTCCGCCCACCGCACGCCTCTCCAGGCCCACGATTTCGCCGCCTCCGCCCGGGAAAAGGGCTTCGGCGTGCTGATCGCGGCGGCGGGCATGGCGGCCCACCTGGCGGGGGCCGTCGCCGCCAATACCACATTGCCGGTCATCGGCATCCCCTGCAAGGGTCCCGCTCTCGAGGGGCTGGACGCGCTTTTAAGCACCGTGCAGATGCCCTCGGGCATCCCGGTGGCCACGGTCGGGATAGGCGGCGGGGCCAACGCAGCCCTGCTCGCCGCCCAGATCCTGGCGGTGGAGGACGCGGCTCTGGCCGAGCGTCTCGCCGCCAAGCGCGCCGCCGATACCGCCGCCGTCCTCCAGAAGGACGCCGGCATCGCCGAGAGACTGTAAAAATGAAGCGCGGCTTCGCCGCATGAAGAAATGAAGCTTGCTTTGCTCCGGAAGGCCCCCTTGCCTAAAGGGGGCTGGCATCCGAGCGAAGTGAGGATGACTGGGGGATTCCAAAACGAACATCTGCGCAGATCATATCCCCCCGGCGCTTCGCGCCACCCCCCTTTAGGCAAGGGGGGGCAATTCCCCATTCCGAATTCCGAATTCCGAATTCTATATTGAAGGAGCCAAATATCATGGAAAACAAACTCGTCTACACCGGCAAGACCAAAAACGTCTACGCGCTTCCCAACGGCAACTACCTGCTCAAATTCAAGGACGACTGCACCGGCAAGGACGGCGTGTTCGACCCGGGCGAGAACTCGGTGGGCCTGACCATCGAGGGCGTGGGCGACGTGAACCTGCGCATGTCCATCTACTTCTTTGAGAAGATCAACGCCGCCGGCATCCGCACCCACTTCGTCAGCGCGGACCTGGAGAACACCACCATGGAGGTCCTGCCCGCCAAGGTCTTCGGCAAGGGCCTGGAGGTCATCTGCCGCCACAAGGCCGTGGGCTCCTTCATCCGCCGCTACGGCGACTACATCGAGTCCGGCGCGGACCTGCCCGCCTACGTGGAGATGACCTTCAAAAACGACGAGAAGGGCGACCCCCTGGTGACCAAGGACGGCCTGATCGTTCTCGGCGTCATGAGCGGCCAGCAGTATGACGAGATCAAGGACATGACCCAGAAGATCACCCAGATCGTGGCCGACGAGATGGCCGCCCGGGGCATGGTCCTCTACGACATCAAGTTCGAGTACGGCTACGACGCCGAGGGCAAGGTCATGCTCATCGACGAGATCGCCTCCGGCAACATGCGCGTGTACAAGGACGGACAGTACGTGGATCCCATGACCCTGTCCAAGCTGTTCTTCGCCTGATGGGCGGTTTCTTCGGCGCGGTGTCTCACCGCGATATCGTGATGGACCTGTTTTTCGGCACGGACTATCACAGCCACCTGGGCACCCGCAGCGCCGGCATGGCGGTGTGGAGCGCGGAGAAGGGCTGTGTCCGGGAGATCCACTCCATCGCCAACACCCCCTTCCGCACCCGCTTTGAAAAGGACCTGCCGGACTTTGCCGGGAAGATCGGCATTGGCTGCATCAGCGATTCCGATCCCCAGCCCCTGCTGGTCCGCTCCCACCTGGGGCTCTACGCCATCACCACCGTGGGCCAGATCAACAACGCCGAGCAGCTGGTGGCGGACTACTTTGCCGACCACGGCCACCAGTTCATGGCCATGGGCTCCGGCAAGGTGAACGCCACGGAGCTGGTGGCGGCCCTCATCAACGAGAAGGAGGACCTGGCCTCCGGCATCCGCCACGCCCAGGAGCGCATCGACGGCTCCATGACGGTGCTGCTCATGACCGAGGACGGGGCCATCATCGCCGCCCGGGACCGCTTCGGCCGTCTCCCGGTCCATGTGGGGAAGGACAAGGACGGCTACTGCGTGTCCTTTGAATCCTTCGCCTACCAGAAGCTGGGCTACCGCAACGAATACGAGCTGGGCCCCGGGGAGATCCTGCGCATCACGGCGGAGGGCCGGGAGACCCTGCAGCCCGCCGGGAAGGACATGAAGATCTGCGCCTTCCTCTGGACCTACTACGGCTACCCCAATTCCAACTACGAGGGGGTCAACGTGGAGGTCATGCGCTGCCGCAACGGGGAGATCATGGCCCGGGAGGAAGCTGCCCGGGGCACGGTGCCCGACGTGGACTGCGTGGCCGGCGTGCCGGACTCCGGCGTGCCCCACGCCATCGGCTACGCCAACCAAAGCGGTATGCCCTTTGCCCGGCCCTTTGTGAAATACACCCCCACCTGGCCCCGCTCCTTCATGCCCTCCAACCAGGCCATGCGGGATCAGGTGGCCAAGATGAAGCAGATCCCGGTGCCGGAGCTGATCGAGGGGCGCAAGCTCCTCTTCGTGGACGACTCCATCGTCCGCGGCACCCAGCTCCAGAGCACGGTGGACTTCCTCTATGAGTCCGGCGCGGCCGAAGTGCACATGCGCTCGGCCTGCCCGCCCATCATGTACGCCTGCAAGTATCTGAACTTCTCCCGCAACAATTCCGACATGGACCTGCTTGCCCGCCGGGTGGTGAACGAGCTGGAGGGGGAGGAGGGCCTCCGGCACCTGGACGAGTACGCCGACGCCGGGACGGAGCGGGGCAAGTGCCTGCTCCAGGCCATCTGCAAGAAGCTGGGCTTCGACTCCCTGGGCTATCAGTCCCTGGAGGGGCTGCTGGAGGCCATCGGCATCGACCGGGACAAGGTCTGCACCTACTGCTGGACCGGCAAAGAATAGCAAATGCGAAACCCGTTTCGCAGCCTGTCATTCCGAGGGACAATCCGTTCTCCCAAAGGCCCCCTTGCCTAAAGGGCCTTGGGTCTGTCAGCCGCAAGGCTGACTGGGGGATATGATCTTCCGATTCCTCTTTGGCCCCCTTGCCTAAAGGGGGCTGGCAGCCGCAAGGCTGACTGGGGAATATGATCTTCCGATTCCTCTTTGGCCCCCTTGCCTAAAGGGGGCTGTCAGCCGCAAGGCTGACCGGGGGATTCAAAAGCCACTGTCCGCGCTGATCATATCCCCCCGCCCCAGTTTGCGAACTGGGGCACCCCCCTCTAGGCGAGGGGGGCTAAGAAGGACCGAGCGATCCCGACCTCGCGAACCGTAGGGGCGGCCCTGAAGGACCAGCTTTGCGTCTCTATCAGCCGCCCGCCCTTCCCCCCAATCCGTACAGAACAATCATTCAGAGGATGGTATCACTATGGAAAACTCCCATTCCGCCTCCTACGCCGCGGCCGGCGTGAACATCGAGGCCGGCTACGAGGGCGTGCGGCTCATGAAAAAGCATGTGGAGCGCACCTTCATCCCCGGGGTCGTGTCCGACCTGGGGGGCTTCGGCGGCCTCTTCGCCCCCGATCTCGCGGGCATGCGGGAACCCATCCTGGTCTCCGGCACCGACGGCGTGGGCACCAAGCAGCGCATCGCCCAGCTGATGGACCGGCACGACACCGTGGGCATCGACTGCGTGGCCATGTGCGTCAACGACATCATCTGCTGCGGGGCAAAGCCCCTGTTTTTCCTGGACTACATCGCCATCGGCCGGAACGACCCCCAGAAGGTGGCGAGCCTGGTCGCCGGCGTGGCCGAGGGCTGCGTCCGCGCCGGCTGCGCCCTCATCGGCGGCGAGACCGCCGAGCACCCCGGCACCATGCAGCCGGAGGACTACGACCTGGCGGGCTTTTCCGTGGGGATCGTGGACAAGGCGAAGATCCTGGACCCCAGGGCCGTGCGCCCCGGGGACGTGCTCCTGGCCCTGCCCTCCAGCGGCGTCCACTCCAACGGCTACTCCCTGGTGCGCAAGGTCTTCGACGTGGAGCACGCGAACCTGGGCCGCACAGTCCCCGAGCTGGGGCAGACCCTGGGGGACGCCCTGCTGACGCCCACCTGCATCTACGTCAAGCCCGTGCTGGCGGCTCTGGAGGCCGCCGAAGTCCACGGCCTCAGCCACATCACCGGCGGCGGCTTTTATGAAAACATCCCCCGCTCCCTGCCCCAGGGCCTCTGCGCGAAGATCGAAAAGGCCGCCGTCCGCGTGCCGCCCATCTTCCGCCTGATCGAAAGCCTTGGCAAGATCCCCCAGCGGGACATGTTCAACACCTTCAACATGGGCGTGGGCATGAGCATGTGCGTCTCCCCCGACAGCGCCGACAAGGCCCTGGCCGCCCTCCGCGCCGCGGGGGTGGAGGCCTACGTCATGGGTGAGATCGTCCCGGGCGACGAGAGGATCTGCCTGTGCTGAGGCGGGATCTGATCGACGGGGTGCTGGCGGGCTGCCTGGTCTCCTTCGGGGGCACGGTGCTGCTCTCCTGCGACAACCGCTATCTGGGGGCGCTGCTGTTTTGCATCGCGCTGCTGGCCATCTGCTGGTTCGGCTTCAACCTCTATACCGGCAAGGTGGGCTTCCTGGCGGCGGACCACAGCGGCAGGAGCCTGGCCACCGCCTTTGTGGGCCTCGCGGGGAACTTCCTGGGGACGCTGTTGATGGGCTTTCTCGTGGCCCTGGCCCTGCCCGCTCTGCGGGAGGCGGCCCTGGCCGCCTGCGACAGGCGCCTGACCCAGCTGCCCCTGCAGACCCTGCTGCGGGGCTTCGGCTGCGGGGTGCTGATGTACATCGCCGTGTGGACCTTCCGGGAGAAGAAGACCATCGTTGGCATCCTCTTCTGCATCCCGGTGTTCGTGCTCTCCGGCTTTGAGCACTCCATCGCGGACATGTTCTATTTCTCCCTGGCCGGAACGGTCTTCCGCCCCGCCGCCCTGCTGTTTCTGCTGCTGGTGGTGCTGGGCAACAGCCTGGGCGGCCTGTTCATCCCGCTGCTGCAGCTTCTGCGCGGAAAGGAGCAAGCATGAACAAAACCCGCATCGCCGTGCTGGTCTCCGGCGGCGGCACCAATCTCCAGGCCCTGCTGGACGCGGAGGCACGGGGCGAGCTCAATAGCGGCGAGATCGTCCTGGTCGTCTCCAACAAGCCGGGGGCCTACGCCCTCACCCGGGCCGAAAGCGCCGGGGTGGAGGCCCTGACCCTGACCCGCACCGCCTGCGGCGGGCAGGCGGGCTTTGAAGCGGCCCTCCAGACCGCCCTGGAGGCGCGCGGGATCGAGCTCATTATCCTGGCGGGCTTCCTCAGCATTCTCAGCGAGGACTTCACCCGCCGCTGGCCCGAGCGGATCCTGAACGTCCACCCCTCCCTGATCCCCTCCTTCTGCGGGCAGGGCTATTACGGGCTCCGGGTCCATGAGGCCGCCCTGCAGCGGGGCGTGCAATACACCGGGGCCACCGTCCATTTTGTCAACGAGATCCCCGACGGCGGCAGGATCCTGCTGCAAAAGCCCGTGGCCGTGGAGCCGGGCGACACCCCCGAAACCCTGCAGCGCCGGGTCATGGAGC
Source organism: Oscillospiraceae bacterium (assembly GCA_902765595.1). Classification (GTDB taxonomy): domain Bacteria; phylum Bacillota; class Clostridia; order Oscillospirales; family Oscillospiraceae; genus Limivicinus. The sequence continues at coordinate 61,186 of CACXAQ010000022.1, forward strand.
AGGCCGAGTGGATCCTTCTCCCCCGGGCCGCCCAGCTGGTCTCCCGCCGGATCCAACAAGAAAAGGAGCGAGAAACATGACGGATTTTCTGGAATTTCTGAGAAACAACGCCTATCCCGGCCGCGGCATCGCCGTGGGCAAAAACCGGGTCTACTACTTCATCATGGGCCGCAGCGAAAACAGCCGCAACCGGATCTTCTCCCTGACGGAGGACGGCATCCGCACCGAGGCCTTCGACCCCTCCAAGCTCACCGACCCCAGCCTCATCATCTACCATCCCGTGCGCCGGATGGGCGGGGATCTGATCGTCACCAACGGCGACCAGACCGACACCATCCGGGACCTGGGGGACTTCCGCGCCGCTCTCGCCACCCGGGAGTATGAGCCGGACGGCCCCAACTGGACCCCCCGCATCTCCGCCATCTGCCATCCCGACGGCAGCTTTGAGCTCTCGATCCTCAAGCACCAGGACGGCCGCTGCCTCCGCTGCTTCTACAGCTACGAGGGCTGCGACGAGGGCATGGGCTACTTCATCAGCACCTATCAGGGGGACGGCAGCCCCCTGCCCAGCTTCACCGGCGAGCCCATCCCCATCACCATGCCGGAACCGGAGGAGGTCTGGGAAGCGCTCAATCAGGACAACAAGGTCTCTCTCTACACCAACGTCAGCGGCGAAGTCAGACTTTTCAATAAACATCTGGGGGACTGACGGATTGACCCCCGGATGTCATTGCGAGCCAGTGACCGATGTCACTGGCGTGGCGATCCGTTATTCCCACAACAAACGAGAAACGGAGATGAATTCCCATGACTGAACTGGAACTGAAATACGGCTGCAATCCCAATCAAAAGCCCGCCCGCATCCTGATGAAGGACGGCCGGGGCCTGCCCGTGACGGTGCTCAACGGCCGCCCGGGCTACATCAACTTTCTGGACGCGCTGAACTCCTGGCAGCTGGTCAAGGAGCTGCAGGCGGCCACGGGTCTGCCCGCCGCCGCCTCCTTCAAGCACGTCTCCCCCGCCGGGGCCGCCGTGGGCCTGCCCCTGACCGAGACGGACCGGAAGATCTACTTCGTGAAGGAGGGCGCGCCCCTCTCCCCCATCGCCTGCGCCTACATCCGGGCCCGCGGGGCCGACCGGCTCTGCTCCTACGGGGACTGGGCCGCGCTGAGCGAGATCTGCGACGCGGCCACCGCCGAATATCTGAAGGACGAGGTGTCCGACGGCATCATCGCCCCGGGCTACACCGAGGAGGCTCTGGCCATCCTCAGGACCAAAAAGAAGGGCAGCTACAACGTGGTCCAGATCGACCCGGACTACGTCCCCGATCCCCGGGAGCAGAAGGACGTCTTCGGCGTCACCTTCGAGCAGGGCCGAAACGAGTTCAAGATCGACGAGAGTTTGCTCCAGAACATCGTGACGAAGAACAAGCACCTGCCCCACCAGGCCAAGATCGACATGATCGTGGCCCTCATCACCCTCAAGTACACCCAGTCCAACTCCGTCTGCTACGTGAAGGACGGCCAGGCCATCGGCGTGGGCGCCGGCCAGCAGAGCCGCATCCACTGCACCCGTCTGGCCGGTCAGAAGGCGGACAACTGGTATCTCCGCCAGCACCCCAAGGTGCTGGGGCTGCAGTTCGTGGAGGGCATCCGCCGTCCGGACCGGGACAACGCCATCGACGTCTACACCTCCGACGAGTATGAGGACCTGCTGCGGGACGGCGAATGGCAGCGGGTGTTCGCCGTGAAGCCGGAGCCCCTCACCGCCGCGGAAAAGAAGGCCTGGATCGCCACCCAGTCCGGCGTCACCTGCGGGTCCGACGCCTTCTTCCCCTTCGGGGACAATGTGGAGCGGGCCAGGAAATCGGGCGTGCAGTACATCGCGGAGCCCGGCGGCTCCATCCGGGACGACCACGTGATCGCCACCGCCGACCGCTATGACATGGTCATGGCCTTCACCGGCATGCGCCTGTTCCACCACTGAGTCTTCCCCACCCCCTGTCATTGCGAGCCAGTGACCGACGTCACTGGCGTGGCGACGGCGCATTGCCGAAGGCGAAGCCTGAGTCCTCTTTGCGCCTAGTCCCTTTAGGGGCAATCCGTCCCTCCTGTCATTGCGAGGCCCCGCGGGGACGGTAGAGAAATGGCCCCCTTGCCTAAAGGGCCTTGGGTCTGTCAGCCGCAAGGCTGACTGGGGGATATGATCTTCCGTTCCTCTTTGGCCCCCTTGCCGAAAGGGCCTTGGGTCTGTCAGCCGCAAGGCTGACTGGGGGATTCAAAAGCCACCGTCTGCGCAGAGCTTATCCCCCCGCCCCAGTTTGCGAACTGGGGCACCCCCCTCTAGGCGAGGGGGGCTTTCCCCGCGTCCCCCTGTCATTGCGAGGCACCGCAGGCGACGGTAGAGGATTGCCCCCCTGCCTCCCCCTCCGGGGGAGGTGGCACGGCGAAGCCGTGACGGTGGGGGGGATCTCCCGTCATCCAGCCCCCCCTATCGGCCTCGTGCCTCGGCCACTTCCCCCCACGGGGGAAGCAACTGCCTCCCCCTCCGGGGGAGGTGGCACGGCGAAGCCGTGACGGAAGGGGGAGTCTCCCGTCATCCATCCCCCCTATCGGCCTCGTGCCTCGGCCACTTCCCCCCACGGGGGAAGCAACTGCCTCCCCCTCCGGGGGAGGTGTCGCCGAAGGCGACGGTAGGGGACCGGCCCCCTTGCCTAAAGGGGGCTGTCACCTGAGCGCAGCGAAGGTGACTGGGGGATACATCCCACCCAAACCACACACATGAGGAGTTCAACATGAACGTACTGGTCATCGGCGGCGGCGGCCGGGAGCACGCCGTCATCCGCAAGCTGAAGGAAAACCCTGAGATCTCCCGCATCTACGCTCTGCCCGGCAACGGCGGCATCGCCGCCGACGCGGTCTGCGTCCCCATCGGGGCCAAGGACATCCCCTCCATCGTCTCCTTTGCCGAGGCCAACGCCATCGACTACGCGGTGGTCACCCCCGACGATCCCCTGGTGCTGGGCTGCGTGGACGCCCTGGAGGAGATCGGCGTGCCCTGCTTCGGCCCCCGGGCCAATGCCGCCCAACTCGAAGGCAGCAAGGTCTTCGCCAAGGAGCTGATGAAAAAGTATCACATCCCCACCGCCCGCTATGAGGTCTTTGCGGACATGGAGGCGGCCCTCCGCTATCTGGATGATGCGCCCCTTCCCACCGTCATCAAGGCCGACGGCCTGGCTCTCGGCAAGGGCGTGATCATCGCCCGCACCCGGGAAGAGGCCCGGGACGCCGTCCGGGAGATGATGGAGCACAAAAAGTTTGGCAAGAGCGGCGAGCGGATCGTCATCGAGGAATTCCTGGAGGGTCCCGAGGTCTCCGTCCTGGCCTTTACCGACGGCAAGACCCTGGTCCCCATGGTCTCCTCCATGGACCACAAGCGCGCCGGCGACAACGACACGGGCCTCAATACCGGCGGCATGGGCACCGTGGCCCCCAACCCCTACTACACCGAGGCCGTGGCCAAGCGCTGCATGGAGGAGATCTTCCTGCCCACGGTTTCCGCCATGAACGCCGAGGGCCGCCCCTTCAAGGGCTGCCTCTACTTCGGCCTGATGCTCACCAAGGACGGCCCCAAGGTCATCGAGTACAACTGCCGCTTCGGCGACCCGGAGACCCAGGTGGTGCTGCCCCTGCTGGAAAGCGACCTGTTCACGATCATGCGCGCCGTCACCGAGGGGCGGCTGGACGAGGTGGAAGTCAAATTCAGCGACAAGTCCGCCTGCTGCGTGATCCTGGCGTCCGAGGGCTACCCCGGCTCCTATGACAAGGGCTATCCCCTCACCATCCCGGAGGAGATCCGGGACAAGGTCTTTGTGGCCGGGGCCGCCCTCCGGGACGGGGCGCTGGTCACCGCCGGCGGCCGGGTGGTGGGCTGCACCGCCGTGGCCGACACCCTCCCCCGGGCCATTGAGGACGCCTATGCCCTGGCCCGTCAGGTCAAATTCGAAAACGCCTATTGCCGCAGCGACATCGGCCGCCGGGCCCTGGAGGCCCTGGCCGAAGGAGAGAAATAAATGGTTTATCGAGTATTTGTGGAAAAGAAGCCCGGTCTGGACCTGGAGGCCCAGGCCCTGCTGAACGACGCCCGGACCCTGCTGGGGATCCAGGGGCTGCGGCAGGTGCGGCTTTTGAACCGCTATGACGCGGAGGGCCTCTCCCAGGAGCTTTTTGAGGAGGCCATCCGCACCGTGTTCTCCGAGCCCCAGGTGGACCGGGTCTATGCCGCCCCGGAGCTGGGGGACGCGACCGTCTTCGCCGTGGAGTACCTGCCCGGTCAGTTCGACCAGCGGGCGGACTCCGCCGCCCAGTGCATCCAGATCCTCTCCCAGGGGGAACGGCCCACGGTCCGCTCGGCCCGGGTCTACGCCCTGTACGGCGCGCTGACGGAGAAAGAGCTCTCGGAGATCAAGAAATATGTGGTGAACCCCGTGGAGGCCCGGGAGGCCTCCCTGGAAAAGCCGGAGACCCTGGCGGCGGACTATGAGATCCCCACCCGGGTCCGGACCCTGGAGGGCTTTCGGGACCTGGGGCCGGAGGGGCTTGCCGCCTTTGTGAAGGACTACGGCCTTGCCATGGACGTGGACGACCTGGCCTTCTGCCGGGACTATTTCCGCAGCGAGGGCCGGGACCCCAGCATCACGGAGATCCGGGTGCTGGACACCTACTGGTCCGACCACTGCCGCCACACCACCTTCCACACCGTGATCGACGCCGTCCGCTTTGAAGACCCCCTGCTCCAGCGGGCCTACGACGAGTATCTCGCCGCCCGGGAGGCCCTGGGCCGGACAAAGCCCGTCTGCCTCATGGACCTGGGCACCCTCGCGGCCAAGGCCCTGCGGAAGGCCGGGAAGCTTCAAAAGCTGGACGAGAGCGAGGAGATCAACGCCTGCACCGTGAAGATCGACGTGACGGTGGACGGCGAAACACAGCCCTGGCTGCTGCTCTTCAAAAACGAGACCCACAACCACCCCACGGAGATCGAGCCCTTCGGCGGGGCCGCCACCTGCATCGGCGGCGCCATCCGGGACCCCCTCTCCGGCCGGGCCTACGTCTACGGCGCCATGCGCCTGACCGGGGCGGCGGACCCCCTCACCCCCGTGAGCGAGACCATCCCCGGCAAGCTCCCCCAGCGGAAGCTGGTCACCACCGCCGCGGCGGGCTATTCCTCCTACGGCAACCAGATCGGCCTTGCCACCGGCATCGTGGATGAGCTCTATCACCCGGGCTACGCCGCCAAGCACATGGAGGTGGGCGCGGTGATCGCCGCGGCCCCGGCGGCCAACGTCCGGCGGGAGACCCCCGCCCCCGGGGACGTTGTCATCCTCCTGGGCGGCAGCACCGGGCGGGACGGCATCGGCGGCGCCACCGGCTCCTCCAAGGCCCACAACGCCCACTCCGTGGAGACCTGCGGGGCCGAGGTGCAGAAGGGCAACGCCCCCGAGGAGCGCAAGCTCCAGCGCCTGTTCCGCATGATCAAGCGCTGCAACGACTTCGGCGCCGGCGGCGTGTCGGTGGCCATCGGGGAGCTGGCCGAGGGCCTTGTCATCGATCTCAACGCCGTGCCCAAGAAGTACGAGGGGCTGGACGGCACCGAGCTTGCCATCAGCGAGAGCCAGGAGCGCATGGCCGTGGTGGTGGAGGCTCAGGACGCGGAGGCCTTTCTCTCTCTCGCCGCGGCGGAGAACCTGCAGGCCGTGGTGGTGGCCAAGGTCCAGGCGGAGCAGCGCCTGGTCATGCGCTGGAACGGCCGGACCATCGTGGATCTGAGCCGCGCCTTCCTGGACACCAACGGTGCCGCCAAGCACATCACCGCGGAGGCCGCCGCCCCCCTGCCCTATGAAAAAGAGCTGCAGGGCGATTTCGCGGAGAACCTGCAGGCCGTGGCCGCCGATCTCAACTGCTGCTCCCGCCGGGGTCTCAGCGAGCGCTTTGACTCCACCATCGGCGCGGGGAGCGTGCTCATGCCCTTCGGCGGCAAGTACCAGCTCAGCCCCGTCCAGGCCATGGTGCAGAAGATCTCCCTGGAGCAGGGCCACACGGAGGACTGCTCTCTGATGGCCTGGGGCTACAACCCCTTTATTACGGAAAAAAGCCCCTATCACGGGGCGTATCTGGCGGTGGTGGAGTCGGTTTGCAAGCTCGTGGCCTCCGGCGCGGCCTTCCGGGACGTGTACCTGAGCTTCCAGGAGTATTTTGAGCGCCTGGGCCGGGACCCCAGACGCTGGGGCAAGCCGCTCTCCGCTCTGCTTGGCGCCTTCCGGGCCCAGATGGGCCTGGGCGTGGCGGCCATCGGCGGCAAGGACTCCATGAGCGGCTCCTTTGAGGATTTGGACGTGCCGCCCACCCTCATCTCCTTTGCCGTCACCACCGGCAAGACATCCGAGATCCTCTCCCCCGAGGCGAAGGAAGCCGGCCACCGGCTGATCCGCATCGCCCCGGAGAAGGGCGGGGACGGCCTGCCCACCGCCGAGTCCCTGCTCCGGGTCTTCGAGCAGGTCACCGCCCTGCAGCGCAGCGGCAAGGTCTTCGCCTGCTACACCCCCGGCATGGGCGGCGTGGCCGAGGCCGTGATGAAGATGGCCTTCGGAAACGGCCTGGGCTTCCGCTTTGAAGAATCCCTCAGCCTTGCGCAGCTCTTCGGCTATGACTACGGCGCCTTCCTGCTGGAGGTCGCGGACGATGTGCCCGGCGAGACCCTCGGCGTCTTCACCGACGACGGCCGCTTCTCCCTTGGCGAAGCCTCCGTCCCCGCATCCGAGCTGCTCTCCCTCTACGAAAACAAGCTGGAGAGCGTCTATCCCTGCAACATCCCCACGCCGGCGCTGCCCATGGAGACCTTCTCCTATACCGCCTCCGCCCGCCCGGCCCCGGCGGTCAAGGCCGCCCGGCCCCGGGTGCTGATCCCGGTCTTCCCCGGCACCAACTGCGAATACGACAGCGCCCGGGCCGTCCGGGACGCGGGGGCCGAGCCGGAGATCCTGGTGCTGCAAAACCTCTCCGCCGAGGGCATCGCCCGCAGCGTGGACCGCTTTGCTGAGCGGCTCCGGGACTCCCAGATGATCTTCCTGCCCGGCGGCTTCTCCGGCGGCGACGAGCCGGACGGCTCCGGCAAGTTCATCACCGCCTTCTTCCGCTCCGGCCCGGTGCGGGAGGGGGTCACGGAGCTGCTGGAGCGGCGGGACGGCCTGATCTGCGGCATCTGCAACGGCTTCCAGGCCCTCATCAAGCTGGGTCTGGTGCCCTACGGCCGGATCATCGAGCCGGACGAGCACTGCCCCACCCTGACCTTCAACACCATCGCCCGCCACCAGAGCAAGATCGTGCGGGTGCGCGTGGCCTCCAACAAGTCCCCCTGGCTCTCGCTGACCCAGGTGGGCGACATTTACAGCGTGCCCATCTCCCACGGGGAGGGCCGGTTCCTGGCCGAGGAGGAGACCATCCGTTCTCTCGCCGCAAATGGCCAGATCGCCACCCAGTACGTGGACCTGGAGGGGAAGGCCAGCGCCGACGTGCGCTATAACCCCAACGGCTCCCTCTTCGCCATCGAGGGCATCACCTCCCCCGACGGCCGCGTCTTCGGCAAGATGGGCCACGCCGAGCGCATCGGCCCCGATCTCTACCGCAATGTCCCCGGCAACTACGACCTCCGCATGTTTGAGGCGGCGGTCCGCTACTTCCGTTGATTCAAAATTTCGATACAGAGGTGTTATCCATGAGTCGTATGGTAGGAACCGTATCCAGGGGCGTGCGCGCCCCCATCATCCGCGAGGGCGACGATCTCAAACAGATCGTGGTGGACTCCGTGCTGGAAGCCGCCCGGCAGGAGGGCTTTGCCTTCCACGACCGGGACATCGTGGCCATGACCGAGGCCATCGTGGCCCGGGCCCAGGGCAACTACGCCACCGTGGAGCAGATCGCCCGGGACGTGCGGCAGAAGCTGGGCGGCGGCACCGTGGGCGTCATCTTCCCTATCCTCAGCCGCAACCGCTTTGCCATCTGCCTGCGGGGCATCGCCAAGGGGGCCAAAAAGGTGGTCCTGATGCTCTCCTACCCCGCCGACGAGGTGGGCAACCACCTGGTGGACTGGGACGCGCTGGACAAGGCCGGCGTGGACCCCTACAAGGACGTGCTGAGCCTGATGGAGTACCGCCGGCTCTTCGGCGTCCGGCCCCACCGCTTCACGGGCGTGGACTATGTGGACTACTACTCCCGCCTGATCCGGGAATCCGGGGCCGAGGTGGAGGTGGTCTTCGCCAACGACGCCCGGGAGATCCTGAAGTACACCAAGGACGTGATCCACTGTGACATCCACACCCGGGCCCGCACCGGGCGGATCCTGCGCTCCGCCGGCGGCCAGCGGATCTTCGGTCTGGACGAGATCATGACCTCTCCCGTGGACGGCAGCGGCTGGAACGAGCGCTACGGTCTGCTGGGCTCCAACAAGGCCACCGAGGACAAGGTCAAGCTCTTCCCCCGGGACTGCCAGGCTCTGGTGGAGGCCATCCAGGCGGATCTCATCCAGCGCACCGGCAAGCGCATCGAGGTGATGGTCTACGGCGACGGCGCCTTCAAGGACCCCATCGGCAAGATCTGGGAGCTGGCGGACCCGGTGGTCTCCCCGGCCTACACCAAGGGTCTGGAGGGCACCCCCAACGAGCTGAAGCTCAAGTACCTGGCGGACAACGACTTTGCCGCCCTCTCCGGCGACGAGCTGCGCCAGGCCATCGAGGCGGAGATCCGCCGGAAGGACGGGGACCTGGTGGGCCAGATGGTGTCCGAGGGCACCACGCCCCGCCGCCTCACCGACCTGATCGGCTCTCTCTGCGACCTGACCTCCGGCTCCGGCGACAAGGGCACCCCCATCGTCTTCATCCAGGGCTACTTCGACAACTACACCGCCGAGTAAAGCGCCACGCACCGCGCCGCTTTTTCCCCTGTCATTGCGAGGCTCCGCAAGGAGCCGCGGCAATCCGTTCCCTTCCCCTGTCATTGCGAGGCCCAGCAAGGAGCCGCGGCAATCCGTTCCCTTCCCCTCTCATTGCGAAGCCCCGTAAGGGGCTGTGGCAATCCGCATTTTCAAGCCCCCCTTGCCTACGACGGGCCGAAGGCCCTGGTCCTTTAGGGAAGGGGGGTGGCTGAGCGAAGTGAAGCCGGGGGGATACGGATTCCCACACAAAAAGACCGCTTCAGGCGGTCTTTTTGCTCGGAATGACAGGCGTGTTTTTTTCTGCGGCGGCTTTTTCCGTCCTTGAAGCAAGCGGGCGGACGCGCTATAATCACGTTATATTTCCGAACACCAAAGGAGGGATCCCCATGCCCTGTGACGTATCCGTCGTCCCCTGCGGGAGCTATGATGAACAAGAGGTGGAGTCCGCCCTCCGGGCCGTCCTGGAGTCCATTGACGGGCTCGCTTTCGTACAGCCGGGCATGCATGTGGCCGTGAAGCTGAATCTGGTGGCGCCCATGAAGCCGGATACCGCCGCCACGGTGCACCCCGCCCTGGTCTGCGCCCTGGTGAAGCTCCTGCGGGAGCGTGGGGCGGAGGTGGTGCTGGGCGACAGCCCCGGCGGCGTGTATTCCGCCGCCTATCTCCACCTGGTGTATGAGACCTGCGGCATCCGCAGGGCGGAGGACTGGGGCGCCCAGCTGAACGAGGACTTTTCCCAGGAGGAGGTGGACTTTCCCGAGGCCGTCCAGGCCAGGCACTTTCCCTATACCGCGTATCTGGGCAAGGCCGATGCCATCATCGATCTGTGCAAGCTGAAGACCCACGGCATGATGGGCCTGACGGGCGCGGTGAAAAACTTCTTTGGCTCCATCCCCGGCACCAAGAAGCCGGAATTCCACTACCGCTACCCCCGGGCGGAGGATTTCGCAAACGTGCTGGTGGATCTGTACGAATACTCCAAGCCCCGTCTCTGCATTTGCGACGGTGTGATCGGCATGGAAGGAAACGGCCCCACCCAGGGCACGCCCCGGAAGATCGGGTGTCTCCTGGCAAGTCAAAACGGCCACGCCCTGGACCTGGCGGCGGCTTCCCTCATCGGCCTTGGCGTGCAGGACGTGCCCACTCTCCGGGCGGCCGTGGAGCGGGGTCTGGTGCCCTCCCAGGTGTCGGCCCTGTCGGTCTCCGGGGATCTGGCTTCCTTCCGGGTGCCGGATTTCAAGACCGTTCCCTCTCAGTCCAACGTGGCGTTTATGATCTTCGGCAGCGGCCCTCTGGGAAAGCTGGCCAACGCGGTAGGCGCCCGCATCCTGACCCCCTTCCCCAAGCTCTCGCCGGAGCTGTGCGTCGGCTGCGGCAAGTGCGCCGCCACCTGCCCGGCCAAGGCCATCACCATGGTAAAGAAAAAGCCCCGGATCCACCGGGGAAAATGCATCCACTGCTTCTGCTGCCAGGAGTTCTGTCCCAAGGGCGCCATGCAGGTGGGCCGCCACCTGATCCCCCGCCTGCTGGGGAAATGAGAAAAAGCGCGGGCGCCGTCCCTTCGGACGGCGCCCTTTGCAGCTGTCGCATCCCGAAGCTGCGCGCCCCTTATGTCCCGCAGGTTTTCACAGCTTCTCTGCGACCAGGCGCAGGCCGGCCTCGACCCGTTTCTCCGCAGCCTCGGCCAGTTCCCTGAGACGCAGCAGTCGGAACAGCTGCTGCCGCACCCAATCGCACAGCACCGCCCCCGCCACGAACAGAAACGCGAACAGCAGCGTGCTCAGCAGCATCACCGCCGCCGGCTTCTCGGCCAGGAAGGCGAAACGGTTGTGCATGACCAGGTTCCATACCTGCCGCTGGCAATTGAGGATATACACGGAAAACGCGCCCGGGGCGGCAAAGGCGATGAGCTTCTCCATCCGGCGGCCCACCGGGATCCGGGAAAAGACGGCCACGGCCAGGATCGCCGCGCACAGGACGGTGGGCGAGGTATAGGCCACGAGCTTTTCCGTCCAGTACAGTCTGCTCAGCCAGGTGAGCGCGGTGACGGCAAGGATCGTGAGCAGCCCCCCGGGTATGGACAGCCTCCGCCCCAGGCCGCATTTTTTCATGATCGCCCCCAGCAGATACAGCAGAGAGATCCACACGAAGCTGTAGCCTCCGTTCAGGTTGAAGCTGAGGGAGTCCTGGTCAAAGGAAAGCAGGGTATTGAAGCAGGAAAACACCAGGAAGATGGTCAGGAAGACTTTCCGGGCGGTAGTCTCCGAACAGGCGGCGACAGCCCGATCCAGCAGAGGTTTTACGAAAAACAGCCCGGTATAGGCGGTGAAATACCAGTACAGTCTCTTTGAGACCGGCCGCAGCATCAGCGCCAGATCGCCGCGGGAGACCAGGTCCGGCCGCAGCAGCCGAAAGAACAGGGCCGCCGCCAGCCCCACGGACACCACCTGCAGCCACAGCAGGATATACGAAGACAGGCGGGTCTTCCGGACAGGGTCCCGGTAGCCCACGTAGCCGCTGATGACGGCAAAGATGTCCACCGCCCCGTAGGCGAGGATCTCCAGAAACCAGGCGGCGGCGTAGGTTCCGCTGCCGACAGCCGTGTTTTTCAGGATCCCGCCCTGGCCCAGCACATGCAGGACGATGACCAGGAACATGGCGAACAGCCGAAGCAGGTCGATCCCATAGTTGCGTTTCCCCATAGCATATTCTCCCGTATCGAAAAATGGCCTTGTCCCCCGCGGCGCGCCGCCCGCGGTCTCTCGGCGGTCCCGGCCGCCGCCTTACTCTCCCGCCAGCAAGCCGTGGTCCCGGCAGACGCCGATCAGGTAGTCCCGGAACTGGCGGATCTCCCGGCGCTGCAGCAGGCTCTTGAGGCAGACGAACTGGAGGCTGGCCTCGGTCTCCGGGCTCAGGGGCACGGCGGCCACGTTGAAGTACCGGGCGAAGGACTCCGGCCCCAGCACCACCCCCAGGCCGCTGCGGACCAGGTTCATGTTGGTCTCGATGCCGTCGGAGCGGTAGATCCGCTTCAGGCTGATCTGATAGCGGCGGCAGATCTCCTTGAGCTGCCGGTCCTCGGAGGAATTTTCCAGGCCGGAGATGACCGTGGAGCCCTGCAGGTCCCCGATGGAGAGGCTCTCCAGCCCCGCCCGCTCGTCCCGATAGCTCATGAGCACGCACTGCTTCTCCCGCACCAGGGGGAGGCTGTAGTACTCGCTCTGCCTTGCCAGATAGTCCTCCGTGGGCAGCCGGTCCAGCACCAGGTCCATCTGCTGCTGCCTGAGGGAGCGGAGGAAGTCCGTCCCCGCCTCGGTGAGGAAGGAGACCTCGATCTCCGGATGGTCGTCGAAGAAGCGGACCAGGTCCTCGAACAGGCAGTTGGAGTAGACCCGGGAGCCCACGCCGATGCGCAGCTGCTTCTTGGCCTCGGGGTTGCTGGCCTGCATGTCCTGGCAGAGCTTCTGCCAGGCGTCCATGACGGGCCTGGCCTCCCGGCAGAAGCGCTCCCCCGCCGGGGTCAGATCCAGGCCGTAGATCGTCCGGGTGAAGAGGGCGCAGCCCAGCTCCTGCTCCAGTTTCAAAATCTGCTGGGAGATGGCGGACTGGGACACGTAGAGCCGCTGGGCGGCCAGGGACATGCTGCGGCAGCTTGCCACCTCCAGCACATACAGGGCCTGGGTCGTGGTCATGGGATCATCTCCTCTTATAATAAGGCTTGCTTATAGCCCTATTATAAGATCATGTTTTACACTTGACAAGTCCTTTGGTAAGATATTAGCAGGATCATTTTGCATAAGCCCCGAACAATCAACAGAAAGGAAGACATGGATATGGACAAGGTTCTGTATTCCGGGAACGAGGCCATCGCCCGCGGCGCGTATGAGGCCGGCGTGAAGATCTGTTCCGCCTATCCCGGTACCCCCAGCACCGAGATTTTTGAGAATCTCCCCCAGTACAAGGATTCCCTCTACTGTGAATGGGCCCCCAACGAGAAGGTGGCCGTGGAGGTGGCCTACGGCGCCAGCATCGCCGGCGCGCGCAGCCTCTGCGCCATGAAGCACGTGGGGCTGAACGTGGCGGCTGACCCCATGTTCACCGCCGCCTATAACGGCGTCAACGGCGGCATGGTCATCGTCACCGCCGACGACCCCAGCATGCATTCCTCCCAGAACGAGCAGGACAACCGGCACTACGCCCGGGCGGCCAAGCTCCCCATGGTGGAGCCCTCCGACTCCCAGGAGTGCAAGGACTTCATGAAGGAAGCCTATAAGATCTCCGAGATGTTTGACGCGCCGGTGCTCTTCCGCACCACCACCCGCATCTCCCACTCCAAGAGCCTGGTGGATCTGGGCGAGCGGGAGGAGCCGGAGATCAAGCCCTACACCCGCAACCCCCAGAAGTACATGTGCACCCCGGCCATCGCTTACCGGAACCACCCCAAGGTGGAGAAGCACATGGCGGAGCTGGAGGAGTACGGCAACACCTGCTGCCTGAACAAGATGGAGATCAAGGGCCACAAGGTGGGCGTCATCACCGCCTCCATCGCCTATCTCTACGCCAAGGACGTGTTCCCCGAGGACACCTCCTTCCTGAAGCTGGGCCTGACCAATCCCCTGCCCATGAAGCTCATCAAGGAATTCGCCTCCCAGGTGGAGAAGCTCTACGTCATCGAAGAGCTGGACGATTTCATGGAGCAGCAGATCAAGGCCGCCGGCATCGCGTGCATCGGCAAGGAGCTGACGGGCAAGCTCTACGAGTATAACCCCCAGCTGCTGAAGGAGCGGCTCTTCGGCGTCAAGCCCCAGGCTCCCGATCTGGGCGTGGCCGCCGTGTCCCGTCCCCCCGCTCTCTGCCCCGGCTGCCCTCACCGCGGCTTCTTCTACACCATGTCCAAGCATAAGAACTTCATCGTCACCGGCGACATCGGCTGCTACACTCTGGGCGGCTCCGCCCCCCTGAACGCGGTGGACAGCGTGGTGTGTATGGGCGGCGGCTTCACCGTGGGCATGGGCATTGCCAAGACTCTGGAGGTCACCGGCCAGACCGGCAAGAAGGTCTTCGGCGTGGTGGGCGACTCCACCTTCTTCCACAGCGGCATGACCGGCGCCGCCGAGATCATCTACAACAAGGGCAACGTCATCCCCGTGGTGCTGGACAACTCCATCACCGGCATGACCGGCCATCAGGACAACCCCGGCTCCGGCAAGACCCTCCAGGGCGAGATCGCCGAGAAGCTGCGCATCGAGAAGATCCTCAGTTCCATGGGCTATGAGTACATCCAGATCGTGGATCCCCAGGACCTGAAGGCCATGGACGAGGCCGTCGTGAACGCCGCCAAGTCCCAGGTCCCCGCCGCCATCGTGGTGCGCCGTCCCTGCCTGCTCATCAAGGGCATCAAGCACGACATCGGCAAGTGCGTGGTGGACAGCGACAAGTGCATCGGCTGCAAGAGCTGCCTGCGGGTGGGCTGCCCCGCCATCCTGGTGGAGAACAAGAAGGCCCGCATCGACCAGAACCAGTGCGTGGGCTGCACGGTCTGCGCGCAGGTCTGCCCCAAGGGCGCCATTTCCAGAAAGGAGTGAAGGGCATGAAAGAAAGCAAGAGCGCGCTGCTGGTGGGCGTAGGCGGCCAGGGCGCTATCCTCACCGCGAAGGTCCTGGTGAACGGCCTGATGAAGGCCGGCTATGACGTCAAGATGTCCGAGGTCCACGGCATGAGCCAGCGGGGCGGCAGCGTCTCCACCCAGGTCCACTGGGGCGAGAAGGTCTGGTCCCCCGTCATCGGCAAGGGCGCGGCGGACATCGTGGTGGCCTTTGAGAAGATGGAAGCCGTCCGCTATGCCGACTTTTTGAAGCCGGACGGCGTGGCCGTCATCAACGACTATGAGATGGCCTCCTCCAGCATCGCCGCCGGGCTCTGCGAGTACCCGGAAGGCTGCCTGGAAGCCATGCAGAAGAACTACCGCTGCTTCGTCATGAACGCGGAGAAGATCGCCGAGGAGCTGGGCAACGCCAAGTGCATGAACATCGTCCTCTTCGGCGGCATGGTCAAGGCCCTGCACATGGACCACATCGACTGGGAAGCCGTCATCGCCGAGACCGTTCCTCCCAAATTCAAGGAGCTGAACCTGCGGGCCTACAAGGCCGGCTACGACGCGGTCTGAGCACGAAACAAGCGAACGAAAGGGACGCCTCCGGCGTCCCCTCAGACTGTAGACAAACCCCGATCTTGTCATTCTGAGCGGAGCGAAGCGAAGTCGAAGAATCTTAAAATGTTCGACATTCTGCTGATCTACAGGATTCTTCGTCACTTCGTTCCTCAGAATGACAGCGTGTTTTTTTTCGTGAATGGACTTTGTCTTCACATTGAAGGGACGCCTCCGGCGTCCCTTTTTCTTTGCCGTTCCCCCTATCGGCGCTCCGCGTCACTTCCCCCACAGGGGGGAAGCGACCGGCCTCCCCCTCCGGGACATTTGCCGCAGCAAAAGAGGCGCGAAGCGACCAGTGGCACAGCGAAGCTGAAGGTGGAGGCAGGCCCCCTCCTCCCCTGCCTAAGGGGAGGGGGACCGCGTCAGCGGTGGAGGGGTATTCCTTCTCCCTCAAAAAAGAGCACGAAATAAGACGGTTTCAAGACCCATTTCTCTTTCCGCTTGTGGAAAGAGAAACGGTTCTTGTACTCCACCTTGCGGTGCCCGAAAAACGCTGCGGGCTTACGCTGATCCTTGCGTTTTTCGACCGCTGCGGATATTCCTGGCTTGCTTTATCTGCCACAGGCAGCGCAAGCCCGCAATTCCAAAGAGAAAGACGCCCGCCATATCTTTACCTCTTTGCGCCACGCCGACCGCGCTAAGGACGCCTTGCCGCAATTGCCGTTCCCGGGCCTGCTTCGCAACGGCCCGCCAACGGCGCGGCTGCGGAAAAACCGTGCTCGCTTCTTCCGCCACCGGCGGCGCGAGCCCGCTTTTCACTCGCTCGCGCTCGCTTTATCGCTCCCTTGGTCGATAAACCGACAGTATAGACCTGCGCATCCGTTCTCCTGTCGTCCCCTATCGGCGCTCCGCGCCGCCCCACCCCGTAGGGGCGACCTGTGGTCGCCCGCGTGCCCCATCCCACCCGGCCCGAAATTAAGAAATCTTCATACTTCTCTCCATCGACAAAGGGAGAGATTGGTGATACAGTAAAGGCAAGCAACAAACCATAATGATCATCGGATGGCGAAATCAATCGAGAATTCGATTGATTTCGCTGCCAAACGACAGGTTTGGCAGCGAATGATTCTCAAAATCATTCGCCCGGCTGAGCCGCAAAGCGGCTCGGCGAAACGCATTGCGGCGTTTCGCCATCAAATTTTCATTATCGCGGATACCCATGGGAAAGGTTGATGAGAACGAGATGAAATCCAATCGCAAGATCCTTCGCGTCCTGGCGGCCCTGCTGACCCTGCTGCTGCTCTGCGGCTGCGGCGCCCCGGCTCCCGCCCCGGCGGCCACGGAAGCCGCCCCCGCTGCGAAAGAAGACGCAGGGATGACGGAGGGCACCCAGATCACCGTGGAGACGCCGGAGGACGACAGCTCCCCGGAGGAGCCGGGCCTAATCCGGGTCAGCACCGTGGACGAGTTCCTGGCCGCCATCCGCCCCAACGCCACCATCGAGCTTGCCGCCGGCGAGTACGACCTCTCCACCGCCTCCGACTACGGTCTCCCCACAGAGAACCCCAATTACCGCTGGAACCTGGACCCCAGCTATGACGGCGAGGGCTACGAGCTGGAGATCCTGAACGTGGAGGGCCTGAGCATCCGGGGTGCCGGACGGGAGGACACCACCATCGCCGCCGTCCCCCGCTATGTGAACGTGATCCGCTTCACCGGCTGCCCGGATCTGGAGATCCGGGACCTGACCGCGGGCCACACCCGGGAAGCCGGCATCTGCTCCGGGGGCGTGCTGTACTTTGAACGCTGCAGCGGCGTCACGGTGGACGGCTGCGGCCTCTACGGCTGCGGCACCGTGGGCGTCTGGGCCGTCAACTGCGACGAGCTTTCCGTCACCGGCTCCCACATCTACGAGTGCAGCTCCAGCGCCGTGGAGGTCACCAACTGCCGGGACGTGCGGGTGGACGGCTGCGAGATCTACCGGATGGGCCGCATCCAGGACTGGCCGGCCTACGCCCTCTTCGCCGCCCACGAGACCGACGGCTTTGCGGCGGCAAACTGCCGCATCTACGATAACGATGCCTCCATTCTCCTGCTGAGCGACCGGACGAGGAACTGCCTCTTCCTCTCGAACCTGCTGGAGAGCAACGAGCTGGACCACGCCATTGAGGCCTATCGCTACTGTCCGGTGGTGGACGGCTGCCTTTTCGCGGACCAGGCGCAGATCAGCTCCTGGTACGCGGGCACCGGGACCCTGGCCGTGGACCGCAGCGGCAACATGCTGGACGACGCGGCCTTCTCCGCCATGCGCTATGAGAAGCTGGGTCCGGACGACGTTCGTCTCCCCGAGGGTCTGACCGAGGAGGCCGAGCCCACGGCGGTACCCGCCGGCGGCACCGTCACCGTGACCACCGCCGACGAGCTGCTGGCCGCCATCGGCCCGGACCGCACCATCGTTCTGGACGGGGCGGACTTTGCTCTGACCAAGGCCGAGAACTACGGCGGCATCGGCACCCGCTACTGCTACTGGTCCGAGGTCTACGACGGCCAGGAGCTGGTCATCGACAGCGTGGACGGGCTCACCATCCGCGCCGCCTCCGACTCCCCGGAGAGCACCCAGGTCACTGTGGAGCCCCGCTACGCCAACGTCTTCCGCTTTGTGAACTGCCGCAACCTGCATCTGCAGGGCTTCACCGCGGGCCACAGCCGGGGCATGGGCGAGTGCGCCGGGGGCGTGCTGTACTTTGAAGACTGCCGGGACGTGTGGGTGGACTCCTGCCGGCTCTACGGCTGCGGGATCCTGGGCATCTGGTCCAACGGCGGCAGCGATCTCATCGTGGACAGCTGCGAGATCTATGAGTGCAGCCAGGGCGGCGTGTGGCTGGACGGCACCGTCAGCGTCAGCTTCACCAACTGCAATATCCACGACGTGCCCAGCCCCGCCCTGTCCTTCCGCGGCTGCGGCGGCGTGGTCTGGAACTGGGACAGCTACTGCGACGGCTCCTGGGATCCGGACGGGAGAGGCGCGCTGGTCTCCCCCGCTCCCGTCTACTACGACGAGGGCCCCGTGGAGCCGGAGGAGCCCATCGCCGAGGAGATCTGGGTGATCTACCAGAACCGGACCGTGGACGAGCTGATCCTGAAGACCGGCGACAGCGTGATCCTCCAGGTCGACGGCTCCTTCCTATCCGGCGACGGCAGCAGGGCCAAGTATTCCTGGCTCTCGGAGGACCCGGGCGTCCTCTCCGCCAAGGCGGGCCGTGACAGCCATCAGTGCGTGGTGAAGGTCCTGGGCGAGGCCCCCGACGGCGTTCTGCTGACGGTGGACTGCGGCGGCGTGCAGCACCAGGTGCGCGTCTACTGCGTGGGCAACTGAACAATGCGACAAAAGCCCGTGGCTCACAGCCACGGGCTTTTTTGCGCGCTTGTGTTTCCCGCCCCGCTCTGGTATAATTTCACCCAGATCAAACCAAATAATTTCACCCAGATCAAACCAACGAGGTGTCCCATGACAGACGCGCAAGTGATCCGGCAGGCCCTGCCCCGGATCGTGGACTGGTACGCCCGCAGCCGCCGGGTGCTGCCCTGGCGGGAGGCGCCCACGCCCTACCGGGTCTGGATCTCGGAGATCATGCTCCAGCAGACCCGGATCGAGACCGTGATCCCCTATTACCGGCGCTTTCTTCAAGAATTGCCGGACACGGCGGCCCTGGCCGCCGTGGAGGAGGACCGGCTTTTGAAGCTCTGGGAGGGTCTGGGCTATTACAGCCGGGCCCGGAACCTGAAAAAGGCCGCCATGCTGGTGATGGAGCGGTACGGCGGCCAGCTGCCCCGGACTGCCGCGGAGCTGAAAAAGCTCCCCGGCATCGGGGACTATACCGCCGGGGCCATCGCCTCCATCGCCTGCGGCCAGCCCGAGCCCGCCGTGGACGGAAACGTCCTGCGGGTGCTCTCCCGGCTGCTTGCAAGCGAGGCGGACGTGCTCGCCCCCGCCGCCAAAAAAGCCATGACCGCCCTGCTCCGAGAGCACTATCCCTCGGGGGAGGGCGCGGCCCTGTGCACCGAGGGGCTCATGGAGCTGGGCGAGACCGTCTGCGTCCCCAACGGCGAGGCCAAATGCCCCCTCTGCCCCCTGCGGAGCCTCTGCCGGGCTTATCGGGCCGGGACCGTGGACCGCTACCCGGTGAAGGCCCCGCCCCGCCCCCGGCGGATCGAAGAGCGGACGGTGCTGCTGCTCTGCTCCGGCGGGCGCTATGCCATCCGGCAGCGGCCGGAGAAGGGCCTGCTGGCGGGGCTCTGGGAATTCCCCGGCCTGGAGCGCCGGGAGAGCGAGGAGGGCCTCCGCGTCCTGTTCCCCGCGGCCCTCTCCGTCACGCCTCTCGGCCCCGCCCGCCACGTCTTCACCCATGTGGAGTGGCACATGGAGGGCTATCGCATCGAGCTGCCCCGGGAGCTCGAGGGCTACACCTGGGAAACGCCCCAGGCCATCCGGGCGCGCTACTCCTTCCCCACCGCCCTGAAGGCCTACCTGGACATAATATGAAAAACCGGCTGTTAAAAACAGCCGGTTTTTTGCCCCAACGCAACCATTATATGATGAAAGCTTCCGCTCTGTCAAGGACGTATCCCGTCATTTTAACGAATAATCTGAAATATCAGCCCTTTATACAAGTTTGATTTAGCAATTTTGTATAGTTTTCCTCTTGCATTTCTCGATCTGCTCTGCTATAGTATAGCCACAAGGATGAAAGTCCGTTATCCATATAGGCAAGTCCCGTGGAATGGGAGTCTGTGGACGCTGCTGGGGATGCGCCAGCGGGAACGACGGGTAAGAGCATACCTCACTTATGAGGATGGGGGAAGGACCCCAACAAGAACACCGATAGCGAGTCCCGTGAACGACACAGCGGCAAAAAATCTGAAGAAAGAGAGGTAACCAGGATGTTAGATACCAAGAACGCGAAGAAGTAGCCCCTGACTGTGTGAAAAATCTGATGTGTCACGGTCAGGGGCTGCTTCTTTTTTTGTCTTTTTCCGCTCATGCTCTCGGGCATGGCGTTCTTTTTTTGCCTTTTCATGGCAGTTTGGCCAGGGCCTTTTCCAGGAAGCGCTGGTTCTGGATGATGAAGCGCTCGTGCCGTCCCTCGCCGATCAGCTCCTCCCCCGCCCAGGCGCGGACGGTGAAGACCAGCCTCCGGCGGTCCGCCTGCTCAAGCTCGCTCTCGGCCCGGACCGTGAGGCCCACGGGCGTGGCCGCCAGATGGGACACTTCCAGCCGGGTGCCCACGGTGCCCTCCCCTTCCCGGAGGAAGGGCTGCACGGAGGAGGCGGCCGCCTGCTCCATCAGGGCCAGCATGGCCGGCGTTGCAAAGACCGGCAGCAGGCCGCTGCCCATGGCGGCGGCGGTATTTTTTTCGGTGACCTCGGTTTCCGCATGGCCCAAAAGGCCGGGGCGCAGTTCGTCCATATCATTTCCTCCTGATTAGTCTGCTGAGCAGGCTCTTTTTTTCTGCCTTTTTCTCTTCCGCCGGGATCAGATCGCGCCATCCCGCGGGGCCCAGGTATTTCAGCACCGCCACCTGGGGCTCCAGATCCGCCGTGACGGTGAGGGTGTCGGTGTCGTAGCGGTGGATGAAGGCGTCGGCGTCGAAGTACTTGATAAACTCCTCCACGCTCTCCAGCCTGTGGGCGCCCCGGTTTTCGTCCCGGTAATGCATGGGGATGATGACCTTGGCCATGATCTCGTCGGTGGCCCGCTTGGCCTCCTGGGAGGGCAGGGCCGTGGCGGAGCCGGCGCAGATCATGCACACGTCCGCCCCGAAGAGCCGGGAGATCTGGCCCCCGTCCAGCTGGGTGCCCAGATCGCCCATGTGCACCAGCTTGAGCCCGTCGGCCTCCAGGATGTGGATCTTGGTGAAGCCCCGCCAGTTGCCCATCTTGAACTCATGGGGCGCGGTGAGGGCGGTGATGTGGAAGGGGCAGTCGCTCTCCGGCCGGCCGGAGAGGATGACGCCCTCCCGGTAGTTGTGGCCGAAGTGCTCGTGGCTCACCAGGAGCTTATCCGCCTTGACGCGCAGCTTGGGGTAGCCGGCGGTATAATCGCTGTTATAGGGGTCGATGAGGACCGTATAGCCCTTGTGGGTGATGGCAAAACAGGCATGTCCCAGCCATTGAATGGTCATTTCCGATCTCCTTCCTTGTTGGCCCCCTTGCCTAAAGGGGGCTCCCGCCGCAGGCGGGTGGGGGATTTTGCCGGTCAACTGGCCCGCTCACGGCGGGGCGCGGTATGAGAACGCATATCCCCCCGGCTTCGCTCCGCTCAGCCACCCCCCTTTAGGCAAGGGGGGCGCATCCCGCATTCGTTTATCCTTCCATCACGTGCAGCGCCCGGAGCTGGGGATTCTCGATCCGGCGCTGGACGGCGAAGGCGTGGGGCTCCAGATAGTCCCAGGTCCCCTCGCTGAGTCCCTGGGCCCGCAGCTCTCCGGCCAGGGTGGCGCAGAGGTCCTCGATCACCCCGCTGCGCAGGGCCGGGTCCCGCTCGCCGGTGAGCAGGAATTCCAGCGCGGTCCGGAGCTTTCCCAGCTTCGGCAGCCCGTCCATGCCCCGCAGCATCCACTTGGTGTAGGGCATGTGCCGCCGCTCCAGCAGGTAGATGGCGCCGCAGGCCGCCCGGACAAAGTCCTGCAGCTCCAGCTCCGCGGCCCCCTCCTCCCCGTGGCGGAGGCAGCGTTCGTAATTGTACTGGCCGCTCTGGGCCATCTCGATGAGCCGGGCCGCCAGCTTCTTTTTCCGCACGTCCTCGGGCATGCCGTGAAGCAGCTTCTCCCGGACGGCTGTAAACTCACCCAGATCGTCCCGAAAGACGGCCCCGTTTGTGGCCTCGGCCAGGGCGTGGGCGGGCAGGGACAGCCATTGCTGCCAGCTTTCCGGCGCGCCCGGGCTGCCGGTATAGCGCCGGTAGAAGAAGGCCGTGCGGTGCACGCCGCAGTTGTCCTCCCCCAGGGCGCTGTGCCCGGACCCGGCCCCCAGGGGCAGACTGCGGTAGGCCCGGGACAGGGCCACGCCGTAGCGCAGGTCGTCCTCGTCCGTGAGCCAGAGGCAGAAGCCCCGGGCAAAATCGTGGTCCCGGGAGATCTCGTCGTCAAAGCCGTAGCATTCCGAGCCCCGGCCCGCCAGGCCTACGGCGATCCGGCCCTCCAGCTCCGGGAACTGCTGGCGGAGCATGGGCCGGCCGAACTCCTCATAGAGGGCCCGGGCCTCCTCAAGTCCCCGCATAGATCTTTTCCGCCCTTTCTTTCAACTCTTTGGCATAGAGAAAATACCCGAAGTAATCAAAGCTGGGGGCGCACTTGGAGATGGTGAAGGCGTGGTAGCCGTTTCGCGGCAGCCCGGGGGCGTTCAGGTGCTCCCAGGCCTTCTCCATGCACTCCCCGATCCTGGGGTCCTCCGGGTCCTGCCGGTCGTAGAGCTCCGCCAGGTTGCACCAGGTGACCGCCAGCTCGTTGTCCGGATCCTTGCAGCGGGCGATGACCCCCAGGGCCAGCCGGAAGGTCTGCTCGGCGCTGCGGTAGTCCTCCACGTCCTCGTAGCTCAGGGCCATGTTGTTGTAGAGCCCGCCGAAGCGGTAGTCCGTGGGGTCCAGGTTGTTCCCGTAGACCCTTGCCACGTGCCGGAACACCGGCAGGGACTCCGCCGCGAGGCCGAAGCATTTCATGGTGGTGGCCGCGTTGAGGAGAACGGTGGCGCCGGAGACGGTGGTCCCCATCCGGTGGACGCGGATCAGCTCCATGGCCTCATTCACCGCGGCGATGCCCTTCTCCCGGTTCCCGTCCCGCCGGTGGTAGCCCAGCAGCTCGCTGAGCATGCTCAGCTCTCCCCGCCAGTCGCCGATGGTCCGGGCCCGGTCCCGCCAGCCCTCCAGCAGGGCCAGGGCGTCCTGTTCCCGGCCGGCGTTGTAGAGTCCGTCCAGCTCCCGGATCACCCCGGGCACGTCGATGCTCTCCCGGCAGGGCTCCGCGTCCGGGGTCCCGGTATAGAGGCTGCTGTCAAAGCAGCAGCAGGGTTCCAGATAGTCCATAAAAAACCTCACTTGATAGTTCTTCGGGCTTTGGATATAATAATGCATGAGCGGAACGCCTTGCGGCGTTTCGCCATTAGATAATTATTATAATGCAAAAGCCCAGCCCTGTAAATAAGGAGAATCACCATGTCCAATCATCTTGCAAACGAGCGCTCGCCCTATCTGCTGCAGCACGCGGAAAACCCCGTGGATTGGTATCCCTGGGGGGAGGCGGCCTTTGAAAAGGCCCGGCGGGAGCAGAAGCCCGTCTTCCTCTCCATCGGCTACGCCACCTGCCACTGGTGCCATGTGATGGCCCGGGAGTCCTTTGAAAGCGAGGCCGTGGCCCGGATCCTGAATCAGAGCTTTGTTTCCGTGAAGGTGGACCGGGAGGAGCGGCCGGACGTGGACGCGGTGTATATGGAGGCCTGCACCGCCCTGAACGGCAGCGGCGGCTGGCCCCTCACCATTATCATGACCCCGGAGAAGCAGCCCTTCTTCGCCGGCACCTACCTGCCCCGGGAGAACCGGGGGCGGCAGCTGGGGCTGATCCCCCTGCTGCAGGCGGTGGCCGCCAAGTGGGAGCGGGACCGGGCGGGCCTTACGAAGACCGCCGGGGAGCTGACCGCCTATCTGAACCGGGAAGGCGGCGCCGTCTCCGGCACGCTGGACCCCAGCCTCCCCGGCAAGGCCTATGAGCAGCTCCGCGCCTCTTTCGACAAGGAATACGGCGGCTTCGGCACGGCCCCCAAGTTCCCCACGCCCCAGAACCTGCTCTTCCTGCTGCGCTACGCCGCTCTCTCCGGCGAAAAGGCTGCCCGGCAGATGGCCGAGCAGACCCTGCAGCAGATGGCCCGGGGCGGCATCTACGACCAGTTCGGCGGGGGCTTCGCCCGCTACTCCACGGACCGGGAGTGGCTGGCCCCCCACTTTGAAAAGACCCTCTATGACAACGCCCTGCTGGCCCTCTGCTATACCGAGGCCTGGCAGGAGGGGCACTTCGCCCTGTACCGAAGGGTTTCCGAGGAGACCCTGGACTACTGTCTGCGGGAGCTGCGCTCCCCCCTGGGCGGCTTTACCAGCGGCCAGGACGCGGACAGCGAGGGGGAAGAGGGCAAGTTCTATCTCTTCACCCCGGAGGAGGTCAAATCCGTCCTGGGCGAGGACGAGGGGCGCCACTTCTGCGAGTGCTACGACATCACCGCCGAGGGCAACTTCCACGGGAAGAGCATCCCGAACCTGCTGCTGAACCAGCGCTGGAACCTGCTGCCCGAGGGCTACGCCGACTATCGGCTGCGGCTGCGGGAGTACCGGGCCGGGCGGATGGCCCTGCGCACCGACCGGAAGCTGCTGACCGCCTGGAACGGCATGCTGCTCATGGCCCTGAGCCGGGCGGCCCGGGCCTTTGACCGGGCGGACTACGCCGACGCGGCCCGAGCCCTCGCCGCCTTCCTGCTGGACACCGCCGGGGCCGGGACCCCGGAGGCGCTGCGGGCGGTCTGCTATGAGGGCGGGGACGGCCCCGCGCTGCCCGCTCAGCTGGACGACTACGCCTTTGCCGCCCTGGGTCTTCTGGAGCTCTACCCCCTGGACTATGACGCCTCTCTGCTGCTCCATGCCCTGGCCCTGGCCGAGCAGATCCCGGCCCACTTCGCCGCCCCCGAGGGGGGCTTCTATCGGACCTCCGACCGGGCGGAGACCCTCATCAAGCGGCCCCGGGAGCTCTACGACGGGGCCCTCCCCTCCGGCAACAGCGCCGCGGCGGTGCTCTTCGACCTGCTGCGCCGCCTCAGCGGTGAGGAGCGCTGGCGGGAGGCGGCGGAAAAGCAGGCGGCCTTCCTCTGCGGCGCGGCGGGGGCCTACCCGGTGGGCAGCGCCTTCGGGCTGCTGGGCCTGCTGGGTCTGCTCTACCCCACAAAGGAGCTGGTCTGCGCGGCGGAGTCCGTCCCGCCCCTGCTGGGGAAGATCACCGGCCGCTGGGACCCCAGCCTCACGGCCCTGCTGAAGCGGCCCGGAGACGAAGCGCTCTCTTCCTTCGCCCCCTTCACCGCGGGCTACGGCATGCAGGCCGGCAAGCCCACCTACTATCTCTGTGAAAACGGCGCCTGCAGCCTACCCTTTACGGAAGACTGACCCTTCAACGGAAATACCCCCTCGCCTCCCGGCGAGGGGGTATTTCCATAGCATCTTTCAGATGAAGAACCGCTTGTGCAGGCTTTCCCGCAGGGGCGGGCAGAGTCCGATGACCACCAGCATCAGCCCCACCAGGAACAGCACCGACAGCGGGTACAGGGACCACCAGAGCATGGGCAGCCCAAAGGCCACGTGATCCAGAAATTCGATCAGCACGCACAGGCCTCCGCAGGCCATGAAGCCCCCGCCCAGGATATACAGCACCCGATGGCGCCGCCCGCGCACCGCGTAGCGCAGCAGCACGATCTGCGCCTCCAGGATCAGCAGCAGCGCGCCCCCCACCGGGAAGGCGAAGGGCAGGAACCAGCTGCCTCCGGTCTTCTGGGAGATGTAGAGGCTAAGCCCCAGCAGCGCGGCCATGTCCAGGGGGAAGAAGATCACGGGGTTGGGCTTTGAAAACCACAGGGGCAGGCACACCAGCACATAGGCCGTGAGCACCCCGAAGCAGACGTAGCCGCTCCAGTCCACGGCGCCGTTCATATTCAGGTCGATCAGCAGGCACACCAGCAGGGGGATGGCAAAGAGGAAGCTGATGATGAAGAGCAGTCCCCCGTGGCGCACCCGCTCCCCCTCGGTATAGCGGGGATAGGGCGCCGCCTCCGGCGACTCCTTCAGCTCCGGGTGCCAGACCCGCAGCCCGCAGAGGGGGCAGCGTTCCACGCCCTTTTGCAGCTCCACGCCGCATTGTACACAATACATAGGCTTTTCCTCCTCAGCCCCGGTCGTTGGTCTCCAGCTTCACGTGAAAGCCCAGCTTCACAAGCTTGGTGAAAAAGATCCGCTCCAGCTCCGGCTCCACGGTGTTGCGCACGATGTTCACAAAGGTCTCCCCCTGCCAGCTGGCCACGCCGCAGTTATAGGGGGAGCTGGCCTGGGGCCCCAGCACGAACTCCACCCGGGAGACGTAGGGGCTCATGCTCTCCGGCAGCTCCACCTGCCCCAGATTGGACAGGCTCAGGCAGGCCACCCGCTCGCCGATGCTGTCGAAGACCATGCGCATGATGATGTTTTTCAGAAACAGGGGCACCGGCTTGAGCAGCAGGTTTGCCTCGTCGTTCACGTTGGGGGTGAAGATGGCCCGCATGTTCTTTTCCGTGATGGTCAGCTTCATCTGGTAGTGGACGATTTGGATCAGCTCCTCCAGGCTGTAGTCCCCCAGCCGGGGGTCCACGCCGATGTTGGCCACGGCCACGAAGTTGCGCATGGTCTCGCCCCCGTAGAGCTTGCGCAGATTCACCGGGATCTGCACCTTCACCGGCCGCCGCTTCCGCCGCCGGGGCTGCTCCCGCTCCTGCAGCTCCAGCAGGGACTGGAGCATCAGCGCGGTGAGATAGGCCGTCACGGTCACGCCGTACTCCCTGGCCCGGGCCTTCAGCTGGGCGCTGTCCAGGATACCCAGACTCACATGCCGGAAGCGGTCCGGCTCCAGGCTGCCCTTGGGGCGGTACACGTCGTGGTCGTCCCGGGGGGCGGCCACCGGCCCGGCGTTCTGCTGGAAGCTGTCCTGCAGCTCCCCCTCCGTGGGTGCGTCCTCCAGGTCCTTGATGCCGCAGGCCGCCGGGATCTGCGCGCCGTAGCGCTCTCGCACATACTCCGCCGCCAGGGTCTTGACAAAGACCATGCCGCCGGTGCCGTCGGTGACGGCGTGGAAGAACTCCACCGCCATCCGGTTCCGGTAATACAGCACCCGGATGGCGCAGCGCTGCACGTCGGCCCTGGTCATGGGCACCAGGGGCTCCGCGCTGTCCTCCCGCACCCGGGGCGGCCGGTCCAGCTCCTCCAGGTAGTACCAGAAGGTGCTGCGCCGCAGCCGCACGATCACCGAGGGGAAGCGGGGGGCCACCCGGTCCAGGGCCCGCTGGAGCAGGGCCGGGTCCACCGGGTCTGGGAAGCTGAGGGAGAGACGGAAGGCGTTGCTCCAGTGCCGGCGCAGGGAGGCGGGGAAAATGAGCGCGGCGTTATCCAGCCGCATCCAGCGCAGCTGACGCGGTTTCTCGTCCATGCTTTTGCCCCTCCTTTCTCCGCTCACACGGAAAACCATGCTTTCGCATTTCTTTTCTCTTCCCGCACAGTATACCCCTTTTTTTCGATCCCGTCCACCCTCTGTTGACAGGAGGAGAGCCTTGGGGTATCCTGAATGGAGAGCCGCCCGGGGAGTAGAGCGGGTGGAGAGAAGAGTAGAGACGGGAGAGAGATGCCGCCATGGAAGAGATCCGGCCGGGAAAATACCGCCATTTCAAGGGAAAAGAGTATGAGGTGCTGGGCCTTGCCACCCATTCGGAGACGCTGGAGCCGATGGTGGTCTACCGCCCGCTGTATGGCGAGGGCGGGCTCTGGGTGCGCCCCGCCGCCATGTGGAATGAGCTCGTGGAGCGGGACGGCAAGCGCTTCCGGCGCTTCACCTTCCTGGGGGAGGACGCGTGAACGCCATCCGGGAGCTGGACGTGCACGGCATGACCCGGGCCCAGGCCCTCACCGCCGTGGACGCGGCCCTGCGCCGGGCGGACGCGGGGGTCTACCGCCTGCGGGTGATCCACGGCTTTCACGGGGGCACGGCCCTGCGGGACGCGATCCGCGCCCGCTATGCCGCCCACCCCAGGGTCCTGCGGCTGGAGCTGGGATTGAACCCGGGCGAGACGGACCTGGTCCTGCGGGAGTTCTGATTTGTCCGCTTTTTATCGGCTATTCGTATGGGCGGACAAGATCCCGCTTTTTTCCCGCCTTTGCTCTTGGCAAACGGGTCGAATGGTGATAGAATAGATAAGCTATGCAAAAACAATTCGTCGATTGCGAAAGTCGCAAACCAGCTCGGATGATTGACCCGAAGGGTGTTTCAATCCGTTTTTGACGGGGCTCTGCCTCGCCAAAAACACGCTGAGCCGAGCTAAGCGAGGCCTCGCGCCGACCAAGCACGGCTTGTCCCCCGTAAGCCGTGCGCGATTTGCGCGAGTTCTCAATTGCGAAACGGGTTTCGCAATTGCAAATTATTAGGAGAAAGCAATGAAACGGATCCGATTCCTGTTGTGTGTCATCCTGGCCCTGGTCCTGCTGCTGCCCTGCCTGCCCGCGGCGCTGGCGGAGGAGCCGGAGAGCTCCGAGGAGGACGCGCGCTTTGCCGACAAGACCTGGGACGAGCTGGTGGAGGAGCTGCTGGAAAAGTGGAACACCGACAGCGAGCACGTCACCCTGGCCTACTACAACACCGTCACCGGGGAAGAGCACTATGTGAACCCGGACAAGTACATGATCACCGGCAGCATGTACAAGGTGCCGCTGAACATGCTGTTTTTGGAGAAGATCTCCGACGGCGAGCTGCAGTGGGACTCTCTCATCGCCGGCATCAGGTATGAGGACCTGCTGGAGAAGACCATCGTCCAGTCCAGCAACGACTGCGCCCGCATCCTGTGGAAGCAGTATCCCAGCTACCACAGCTACCGGGAGGCCATCGCCCCCTACATGGGCGAGGATCCGGAGACGGTGGACCCCAAGTACTACGAGAACAACTTCTTCACCGCCCGGCAGATGCTCCACTGTCTGAAGGTGCTCTACGAGAATCAGGACCGCTACCCCCGGCTCATCGAGAGCATGCAGCGGGCCCAGCCGGACAACTATTTCAAGCGGGACGAGCGGCGCTTCGACATCGCCCATAAATACGGCTACCTGATCGAGGGCTACCGCCTGTACATGAACGACTGCGCCATCTGCTTTACGGACGATCCCATCCTGATCGTCATGTTCACCGACGGCTGCGCCAAGGCCTATGAGATCATGGCCGAGTACCCCACCCTGATGTGCGACTACACCCAGTACCACACCGCCATCCGGGTGGCCGAGGAGAAGGCCGAGGCCGATCGGCAGGCGGCCCTGTCCCGGGAGGCGGCGGAAAAGGCCGCCCAGGAGGCCGAGCGCATCCGGGAGGAGGCCCCCGAGGGCGACGACATCCCCGGCGAGATCCTCTCCCGCCCCGAGGTGCCGGAGGCCCCCACGGCCCGGTTCCTGTACCGGGCGGCCCAGCACGGGCTGACGAAGACCGCGCTGATCGCCGGCGCCCTGGCCCTGGCCCTCACCCTGATCCTCCTGGCGGTGATCGCCGTTCTGGGGCAGAAGTACCGGGTCCGCACCCGCTTTGCCCTGCTGGCGGCGCTGCTGCTGTGCCTGGTCGCCCTGCTGCGCATCAACTGGCCCGCCATCCGGCAGCTGGGGACCCGGCCAACCAAGGACCCTCAGGCCACGGTGACGGAGTTTCTGGACGCGCTGGAGCAGCGGGACTATCCCCGGCTCTACCGCTGTCTGGACGGGGTGGAGACCCTGGGCCTGGAGCAGGTGCCCGCGGAGGAGAGCAGCCGCGCCATCTATGAGGCCATGACGGGGCAGCTGGCCGGCACGCCCTCCGGCGAATGCCTGCGGGACGGCGCTCTGGCCATCCAGCCGGTGGACTTTCAGTACTTTGACATCAACTCCCTGGCCTGGGCCGCCCGCAGCGAGGCCATGATCTAC
Source organism: Oscillospiraceae bacterium (assembly GCA_902765595.1). Classification (GTDB taxonomy): domain Bacteria; phylum Bacillota; class Clostridia; order Oscillospirales; family Oscillospiraceae; genus Limivicinus. The sequence continues at coordinate 91,074 of CACXAQ010000022.1, forward strand.
GTAAGCCACTTCGCCGTGAGTCACCCGGTCAGCGAGCTGTACGGCGAGGACGGCAGCTACCGGCCGGAGCTGCTCCGGGAATCCTGGGACCAGGCGGTGGACGTGATGCTGCTGCACCCGGAGGATTATACCCGCACCGCCGGCGTCCAGCTGGAGCTGCGCTGGCATGACGGCGCCTGGCACATCGTCCCCAGCGAGCGGCTGCTGGCGCTGCTCACCGGCGGCGTGGAGCTGAACGGAGAGGAGGCACGGGCATGAGCGGAAGAAACGAACTGGATCTGGACGCCATCCTGGCGGAGTTCCACGCGGAGGAACGGCAGGCGCAGGCGAAGCCCGCCCCCGCCCCGGTGGAACGGCCCCGGCGCCGCGCGGAGATCCACGCGGCGGAGAACGTCCTGCCCCCCGAGCCCGCCCCCATCCCCCGGCAGGAGCCGGCCGCGGCCCCCACGGCGGTGGCCGTGGCGGAGAGGCCCCCGGTGCGGCAGGAAGCCCGCCCGGTGATCCGGGAGGCCCGCCCGGTGCAGCGGGAAACCCGCCCCGAAGTCCGGGAGACCCGCCCGGTGATCCGGGAGACCCGCCCTGTCCGGCAGGAGGCCCGCCCCGAGGTCCGGGAGACCCGCCCGGTGGTCCGGGAGGCCCGCCCTGCGATCGAGGAAGCCCGTCCCGTGATCCGGGAAACCCGCCCCGAAGCCCGGGACGGCAGAGCGGCCAGACGGCGGCAGACCGGCATCAAGCGGATGCTGCTGGCGCTGGCGGCGCTGGCCGTGCTGCTGACGGGGCTGCTGATCTGGACCATCCATGACGAGAAGCAGGCCGTGGCGGAGGATCCGGAGATCATCAGCCTGGACCTGGGCGAGGCCCTGGAGGAGTATCTGGACGAGGCGCCCACCCGCATGCGGGGATAAAGAACATAAGGAAACCCCGAGGCTTCTGCCTCGGGGTTTCAATTTCTATTTCCGATCCTCAGATCAGGATGCCGCGCTTTTTCGCTTCGAAGGTCAGCTCGTCCCGGAAGTTGGGATGGGCAATGGCGATGAGCTGGCGGGCACGGCTGCCCAGGCTCTCGCCCCGCAGGTGGGCCACGCCGTACTCGGTGACGATGTAGTCCACGTCGTTCTTGCTGGTGGTGACCACTGCGCCGGGGGTGAGGATGGACTTGATCTTGCTGATGGTGTCGTCCTTGGCGGTGGAGGAGAAGGCGATGAAGCTCTTGCCGCCCCTGGACTGGCAGGCGCCGCGGACGTAGTCCACCTGGCCGCCGGTGCCGGACATGTGGCGGGTGCCCACGCTCTCCGCGCAGACCTGGCCCCACAGGTCCACCTCCAGCGCGGCATTGATGGAGATCATGTTGTCGTTGCGGCAGATGACGTTGGGGTCGTTCACGTAGTCCACCGGCAGGATTGCGATGCCGGGGTTGTCGTCGATATAGTCATAGATCCGCTGGGAACCGAAGGCAAAGGTGGTGACGCTCTGGCCCCGGTGGATCTGCTTTTTGCTGTTGTTGACCGCGCCGCACTGGATCAGCTCCACCATGGAGTCGGTAAACATCTCCGTGTGGATGCCCAGGTCGTGCTTATCCTTCAGGGCCGCGCCCACCGCGTCGGGGATGGCGCCGATGCCCAGCTGGATGCAGGAGCCGTCCTCGATCCGCTCGGCGATCAGGCCGCCGATGGTCTGGCTGATCTTGTCCTGCTTGGTGGGGGGCAGCACCGGCAGCTCATAGCTCACTTCCACCAGGCCGTCCACCTGGCTGATGTGGATCTGCGCGCCGCAGACCGCCCGGGGCTGATGGTCGTTGACTTCCAGGAAGATGTGCTTCGCCTTCTCGATCATGGCCAGAGAATAGGAGCTGGTGGCGCCCAGGCTGAACCAGCCGTGCTTGTCCATGGGCGAGACCGAGGCCACGAACAGGTCGTAGTCCTCCCCGGCCCGGATGTGACGGGGCGCGTCCCGGTAGTAGTTGGGGATGGTGTCAGCCCAGCCTCCGTTGACGGCCTTGCGGGCGCCGCCGCCGGAGAACCAGGCCTCGCCGGTCAGTTTTCCGTACAGGCTGTTGTCCGCGTAGAAGGCATAGGGGTACACGTCCAGCAGGGTCTGGACCCGCACGCCCTTGACCTCATCCCGTTTGGCCCGCTCCGCCAGGGCGGCGAGAATGGTGGGGGTGCCGGCCACGGCCGCATCCATCCCGATGAGCCAGCCGCTCTCCACGCGGCCTGCCAGTTCCTCCGCCGTGCTGCGGCGAGCCTCGAACAAAGTCCTGAAGTCTGTCATTTCTTTCTCCTTCCGGGTGCTTTTTGACACCCTTACCGGCGTCGGCTCCGGCTCCGATGATCGGCGTAGATCCGATTGTCCGCGATCCGGCTGTCCGACTCCTGCATAAATTTTTTGAGTCGATCCTCGAACTCAGTATTACTGCTGGGGCCGTCGGCCGCTGTGCGCTCTGCCGCGGGTCTGATCTGCTGATTCTGGCGGGGCGCCGCCGGGCGCCGGAAGGCCTCCCGGGGCTGGGCCGCCGCGGGGGCGGTCTCCTGGGCGCGCTTGATGGAGAGGTTGATCTTCCCATCCTCCGACACACTCAGCACCCGCACCTTCACGCTCTGCCCCATCTGCACGTGCTCATGCACGTCGCTGACGAAGCTGTTGGCGATCTCGGAGATGTGGACCAGGCCGCTCTTCCCCTCGGGGAGGGCGACAAAGGCCCCGAACTTGGTGATCCCGGTCACTTTTCCTTCTACAATGTTTCCTACTTCCAGCGCCATATGGGCTCCCTCTCTGTCTCTTCCGTGGCTGATTCCTCTGCTTCTGAAAAAAGGAACACGATCTCTCCCGGCATCACCATGCCCAGCTCCCGCCGGGCCAGCGCCTCCATCTGTGCCGGGCTCTGCCGCTCCAGCAGCCGCCGCTCCAGCGCGGCGTGCTCCTGCTCCAGCGTGACAAGCTCCCGTCCCAAGTCGGCGGCAGTCCGCTCCATCTCCGCCGCCGCCTGCCCGGCCCGGGCAAAGCGCAGCAGGGAATAGACCAGCAACAGGGTAATGACGATCCGAACGATCCCCCTGCGATCGAGCATGCTTCCTCCCCCTATTCCCGGTGGGCGGATTATACACGAATACCTAACAGGGAGAAGACATAGATTTGCGAGATGGATTTGTGTCAGGCGAGGCGCTTTCCGCAGCGAATAATGGATATATATTTGCAAGGGAAGCAACGAAGCATGGCGCAAATCCAGCCGCAAAGAATGCCTGAGCTATTCCGGGTATTCGTGTAAAGCTCACCGTTTCATAATAATCCATTCTTACACGTTTGGAAAGAATTTTTTTGCAGAAACGGCGAGTTTTTTTCCAATTTTTTTGCACCATCCCATGGTGTTTTCCATCACTCGATAGGGCAGCTCCAGCAGCGGCAGCAGAGCGGGGCTCAGGACGTGGAGATAGAACAGAAAGCCCAGCAGCGCCGCCGTCAGCTCCCAGAGGCCCAGGCGGCCGCTGCCGGCGCTCATGGCGTAGAGAAAGACCGCCGCCCCGGCGGCAAGGCCGAAGAGCAGGTCCAGCGCCGCCGCCAGCACCCGTCCGCCCCGCCAGCGGGGCGGACGCAGCAGATCGTACAGCAGGCCCAGGCCCGCCCCCAGCCCCAGGGCCAGCAGCAGCGCCAGGGCCTGGTCGGAAAGGCTCGTCTCCATCTCAGCCGAAGAGCCGGGACAGGAACCCCCCCTGGGCGGGCTCGTCGTAGCTCAACTCCTGGACCTTTCCCCGCAGCTCCAGCTGCCCCGCGTCCAGGTCGATCCGGTCGATGTGCAGCTCCTGTCCCCGGATGCACAGCTCCCCCGCCGTGGTGCGCAGCAGCACCGTGTTCTCATCGAAGCCGGCCACGTCCTCCACGCCCTTGATGCTGAGCCGCTCCCGGCCCTCCATGTGCAGGCCGTGGGGCCCCGCCGCCTTTTTCAGATCCTCAACAGGCATGTTCTCACCCCCGTGGACAGGATATGCCCGTCCGCCGGGGGATATGAAAGCCCGCCCGTGTTCTTACACGGGCGGGCATGTTTCGTTGCTCCGGGATTTACTCGGCCTTCTGGGCCTTCAGCGCCTCGATCTTGGAGAGGATCATCTTCTCGTTATAGAGCAGGAACAGGCAGGCGCCGATGAGGCAGGTGACGGTGGCCACCACGGCGGTGGCGCGGTACTGGCCGGGCAGCACGGTCTCCACGCCGTCGATGACCTTGGCGGCGGTGATGGAGGTGAACACCACCATGGCGATGGCCTGGCCCATCTTGAAGGCGAAGGTGCGGGCGGCGAAGAACATGCCGCTGCGGTCCTCGCCGGTCTCCAGACGGTTCAGCTCGGCCACGTCGGCCACGCAGGCCTGGGGCAGGATGCCCAGGATGGCCTGGGGCACCGCGGCGCAGATGGCCACGATGAAGCCCCAGTACAGGCCCTTGCCGCAGATGGAGGTGATGAGGAAGACGAAGGCGTAGGTGAAGAAGCCGGTGACGATCAGCTTTTTCTTGCCCAGCTTGGGGGCCAGCTTGTTGACCACCGGGTAGAGCAGCACGCTGACAAAGGTCATGGTGGCGGTCAGGGGGAAGGTCCAGGTGTCCTCGATGCCCATGAGCTTGGTCTCATAGAAGGCCAGGCCCGTCTGGAACAGGGTCAGGGCGAAGAAGTAGATCACGTCGCTGTACACGAAGCGGCGGAACTGCCTGTTCTTGAAGGTCTTGAGCAGGGAGGAGAAGGCCGGGGTCTCGCTGGGCTTGGAGTCGATGTAGTCCCGCTCCTTGATGTAGAAGGAGGGGATCAGCATGGCGATGCAGGCGACGGTCGCCATGATGGCCACCGCCAGGCGGATGGAGCCGGCCTGGCCCGCGAAGCCCTCCAGCATGCCGGCAACGTTGGGCAGCATGAAGGAGATGCTGGTACCGGCGATGAAGGTGAAGGAGATGTAGGTGGACACGTTGATGCGGTGCTCCTGGGTGTCGCCCAGCTCCGCGATCAGGGCGTTATAGGGGGTGCAGAAAATGGTCATGAACAGGTAGAAGAGCATCAGGATCACGAAGAGCAGCACGTCGTTCACCACCACGTTTGCGGTCTGGGGCACGGTGAACAGGGCGATGGTGATCAGGGCGAAGGGGATGGCGATGGCCCGCATGAAGGGGATGCGGCGGCCGCCCTTGAAGGCGCTGCGGTCAGACCAGCCGGCGATCAGGGGGTCGGTGACGGCGTCGAAGATGCGGCCCACGGCCATGACCAGGCCGAAGAGGGTCAGCTTCAGGACGATGGGGTTCTGGGTGACCATGGAGGCGAAAATGCCGGTGTTGGGGTTCTGGGCGTCGGGAGTGCCGGTGTAGTAGTACACCATCCAGTTGGTGATGATGCCCGAGAGCAAGCTCCAGCCGAACTGCCCGATGGCAAAGATCCACAGCAGCTTGTTGGTGATGGGCTTTAACTGCTTCATGTTCTCTTTCCTTCCCTTGTCGATTCCGTTTTTTGTTGGTTCACGCTTTTTTCATTGTAAAAAACGCTCCGGAAAAAGTCAATGGATTCTTTCTTGCCCCCGGGTTTTTGTCTGCTTTGTCCAATTTTCGGTGCGGATTTTTGGCAAGTTTCCCGATAAGCCCCTCAAAACCGCGCGGCGGCCACCGCTTCCCGGATCCGGGCGGTCAGGGTCGGGTCCAGGTCGACCTCTTCCGCAGTCCTGTCCTCCAGGGCCTGGGGCGCCCTGCCGCTGCCCTTTTCATAGTCCGGCCGGAAGTCGAAGCCCCGGTCCGAGAGTCGGGACAGGTCCCGCGTCCCGCACAGCAGCGCAGCGAAGCTGGCCGCTGCGAGATAGGCCCCGTAGGGGGAGGCGTGCTCCCCGTCCCGCCAGAAGAGAGGCACCTCGTCCCGCAGCCGGTCAAAGAGCTCCCCCACCGGGGAGAGCAACGCGCCATATTCCGCCGCGAGGCGCCGGTAGCAGCGGCTCATGACCGTGGCGTTCTCCGGCTTTGCCTCCTCTGCCCAGGTCATGTACAGTACCGGCCTGGTCCCCGCCTTTTGACAGAGGGCGGCGATCTCCTCCACGCCCGCCCGGGTGAGCTCCTCCCCCGGGAAGGGGTGGGCCTGCTGCTGGATCACGCAATAGTCATAGCCCCCCTGCAGCAGGGCAAAGCGCAGGGCGAAGTACTCCTCCCGGTGCCAGGCGAGGGACCGGCCCGAGTAGGCCAGCATGGAGACCTCCGGCCGCTCCCCGGTGAGCTCCCGGCACATCCGGGCGAAGAGCGCCGGCATATCGTGAAAATAGGTGTGGCTGTTTCCCACGAACAAAACGCGCATGATCTCGCTTCCTTTCATTTAACAGGACGCGCTGCAAAATGCCAAGCCCTGTCATTCCGAACCGGTGACCGACGTCACCGGTGTGGGAATCCGCACTCCCTCCTGCAGGGAAAACGGATTGCCGCGCCAGTCTGCGGACTGGCTCGCAATGACAGATGCGTTTTGCAGCGCGTCCGTCAATTTATTCCTGATACAGCAGCTCCATCCTAAAGCAGGGCCGCTCGCCGCCGCCCTCCAGATAGCACCGCTCCCCTTCCCGGGTCCAGCGCAGCGTCAGCTCCTCGCCGAGTCTTGCCTCGGCGGTGTACTCCACGCAGATCCGGGAGAGCCTCTTCCCCTCCTCCGCCGCGGGGATGGTGTCCTCCGCCAGGTCGAAGTAGCGGGTGTTGTTCATGTGGCCGTTCAGGTCCACGTAGCTGTAGGGCACCCGGAAGCGCCGCTCCTCCCGGCAGTCCTGCCGCCGCACGGCCCCGGGCAGGGCGATCTCCTCCCCGGTCCGGACGCCTTGGATCTCCACGCCGTATTTCTCGGGAAATACCATCTTCCGGCTCTGCTGGTCCACCAGGCACCAGAGGGCGCTGGCCTTCAGCAGCGGCTCGCCCTCGGCGGTCTCCATGCTGTAGTAGCGGGGGAAGAACAGGTGCATGGTCTGGCCAGGCCAGCTTTTCAGCACCACGTGCTCGTCATACTCCGGCATGCGGGCGATCTCGCAGCGCTGCAGGGTCAGCACCCAGAGGATGCCCTTGTCCAGGGTCTTGTCCCGGCCCATGCCCAGCTCCTCCGTGTGGCGGATGGAGGCCTCCTGCAGCAGCCGGAACAGCTCCGAGGTCCGGAGCCTGCGATACAGATCCACGTCCTTGGACCGGAGGTGGATCTCCTCCCGGTAGACGCTCATGCCTTGGGCAGCCGCTTCATGATGGCGTCGGCCACGTCGCCCATGGTCAGGAGCTTGCTCCACTGACGCTCGGGGATGCGCACGTCAAAGAGGGCCTCCAGCTTGCAGATGATGAGCACAAAGCCCATGGAGTCGATGGCGGTCTCGGTGTTGATCACCGTGTCCTCCTGGATGTCCTGTCCCGCCATATCGGGGAAGCAGTCAAAAACTACGGTCCGGATCTTCTCGATCACTTCTGCTCTTGTCATGTTCCTTTATCCTTTCTGCTGGAGCTCCCAGCGTTTGATTTTACCCGTTGCCGTGCGCGGCAGCGGCTCCTGTACGATCTCGACCCCGCAGAGTCTCTGGCCCCGGGGCAGCTCCGTCATCAGCGGCAGGAGCTTTGCCAGGATCTCCTTTTCGCTGCCCTCGCCGCTGTAGATGAGCAGCGGCCGCTGGTCCCGCAAGGTCACGGCCAGCTCCGTGTGGCCCAGCGCCTGCATCAGCGCCGCCTCATACTCCGGCAGGAAGATCTTGGTGCCGTCGGGCAGCACCAGCATGTCCTTCTTGCGCCCGGTGATGTGCAGGCGGCCCTCCTCGTCGAAGCGGCCCAGGTCGCCGGTGTGGAACACCCCGTCCCGGAGCACCTCCGCGGTCGCGTCGGGGCGCTTGTAGTAGCCCTGCATCATGCAGGTGGGGGCCTGGATCAGGATCTCCCCGTCCTCCGCCAGGGTGATGGTGTCGTCCGGGCAGATCTCCATGGCAAAGGGGTCGCCCCGGACGCTGATGGCGACGCCGGAGCTGGTCTCGGTGAGGCCGTAGCCGAAGCTCACCCGGATGCCCAGGGCCCCCGCCGCCTCCAGCAGCGTCTTGGGGCAGTCTCCCGCGCCCACCAGAATGAGCTTCAGTTCCGGGTTCACGGCCCGCTGCTTCAGCAAAAAGCCCAGCAGCAGCGGCACCAGGGACACCGCCGTGGGCCGGTAATAGGTACAGTCGTCGATGTAGTGCCGGGCGCCGCGGCCCAGGGCCACGCAGGCCCCGCAGCTCAGGCCCCACAGCAGCCCGCACACGAAGCCGAACACATGCCCCAGGGGCAGCATGCACAGCAGCGTGTCCGTGGGGGACAGGGGCAGCTTCTGGGCGCCGTTCCAGGCGCTCTGGCACAGGGAATGGTCCGTCAGCACCACGGCCTTGGCCCGCTCGGTGGTGCCGGAGGTGAAGAAGAGGATCTTTCCTTCCCCGTCGTCCACGCCCCCGGTCAGGGCGGGCGTGAGCTCCTCCACCAGGTCCTCGTCGCCCCAGAGGGCGTCGATATCCGTATAGGCTACCAGCTGCCGCAGCAGGGCGGCCGGGGCGTTCTCATCCAGCATCACCAGCTGCATCCCGGCCAGATTTGCGGCAAAAAGCTCGATCACGCAGTCCAGGCTCCCATCGGCAAGCACGCCGAGACAGGTCTTGCCCTCGGCCCGCAGGGCCTCCGCCCTGGTCCGGACAGCCTCCCAGGTCTCCGCAAAGCTCAGGCTCCTTCCGCCGCAGCGCAGGGCCGGCGCCTGGGGCGCGGCCTCCGCCCAATGGGCCAGGAGCTGGGAAAATCGGTCAAAACGCATGGGCCCGCCTCCTTATGGTTTCATACTGAAATCAATATACCATGACGCGCCCCGCTTGAAAAGATTTTTTGAAAAAATGACAAAAAAAGAACGATTGTTTAGTGCAATTTCCGTGAGCCTGTTGTATAATGTCCCCAGCAAGTCTTGTGATTCGCTAAATATACAATACGGAGGAGAAGACATGGACAAGAACACGCGCATCTGCATCATCGGCGGCGGCCCCGCAGGCCTTTCCGCCGGTATGTACCTGGAGCAGAAGGGCTACAAGAACTACACCATTCTGGAGCGTCAGGATCGGGTCGGCGGCAAGTGCTGGTCCCCCTACTACAACGGCAGACGCTACGAGATGGGCGCCATCATGGGCGTGCCCTCTTACTACGCCGTTGAGGACGTGGAGAAGTTCTGCGGCATCACCCACGACGGCCCCAAGCTCAACCGCAACTACAAGGACGGCAACGGCAACGTGATCGAGCCCTTTGCCCGCACCCTTGGCAACATCATCAAGAACCCCTGGCTGCTGAAGATGAAAAAGCAGCTCAAGACCTTCGGCGAACTGCTGGAGACCAAGTACAAGGGCTATGACGTGAACGGCCACCGCGGCGTTGCCGAGGGCCGTTACGACGGCTACGCCGTCACCCCCGGCCGTGAGAAGATCCAGGGCGAGAACCCCAACCTGAAGGATCTGTCCATGCCCTTCAAGGATTTCTGCGAGATGAACGGCGTTCCTCTGGTGCAGAAGATCTGGATCGGACCCTTCACCTCCTTTGGCTACGGCTACTTTGACGAGATCCCCGCGGCCTACGTGCTGAAGTATCTGGACTTCCAGACCTGCATGAACTTTGTCAAGGTCAACCTCTGGACCTGGAAGAACGGCACCCAGTACATCTGGGAGCAGCTGAACGAGCATCTGGCCAACCCCGCCCGCCTGAACAGCACCATCGAGAAGGTGGAGCGCAAGGACGGCAAGGTCTACGTCACCGTGAACGGCCAGGTGGAGGAGTACGACAAGATCATCGTCACCGCTCCTCTCTACATCCCCAACAAGCGCGCCGACGGCCAGAAGGGTATGGTCGAGTACTTTGACGCCCGCGAGGACGAGAAGGAGCTCTTCTCCAAGATCGACTACGAGCGCTACGACGTACAGGCCTTCCTCACCAAGCCCGAGGATCACCCCGAGATCTCCTACTACGTGTTCGACAACATGGTGCCCGAGAAGCTGGGCCGCCTGATGGTCTACTACCGCCGCTGGAGAGACGAGATCGACCAGGTCATCACCACCTACGCCCTGCGCAAGCACAAGAACATGGACGAGATCCCCTACGAGACCTGCCGCCAGATGGTGCAGGACGACCTGAAGATCATGCACAACCCCGCCGAGAAGGTCATCAACGAGTGGTCCGTGTACTACTTCCCCCATGTCTTCTCCGAGGACTACGCCGCCGGCTGGTACGACAAGGTCGAGGCCATGCAGGGCAAGTACGACACCTTCTATGCCGGCGAGGTCATGAGCTTCGGCGACATGGACGAGACCGCCGAGTAGAAAACGCTGACCCAACCGTTCTCGGCATCTTCCGGGTATTTTGCGCCCTGACTTTGCCAAACCTTTTTGAAATACACAAAGTATGTCTGCAAAGCTTTGTCTTCGCCAGGACGCAAAATTCCTCGGAATCTGCTCTCGACGGTCGGATCATCGTTTCCTCTTTGAGGGCGGAGTTCATCTCTGCCCTCTATCTTTCTAATTGAGAAAGGATGCTTCTATGAGCTTCTATAAAGACCATTACGACGTCGTCATCATCGGCGGCGCCCTGGCCGGCATGTCCGCGTGCCTGCAGCTGCAGGCCTGGGGCATCAAGGACATCCTGATCCTGGAGAAGCACAACATGCCCGGCGGCCTTGCCACCGACTTTGTGCGCAACGGCTTTGAGATCGAGGCCACCCTCCACGAGATGATGTCCATCGGCCAGCCCGGCAAGCGCCTGAAGGTGGGCAAGTTCTTCGACGATATGGGCGTCAACATTGACTGGCTGCCCGTGCCCGAGTGCTATCGCGTGGCCCTGCCCAACTCCGGCATCGACAAGGTGCTGCACCCGGACTATGACGACAGCTACACCACCGTCGCCAAGGAGATCGACGAGGTCGTCCCCGGCACCTACGACAAGGTCCATGAGCTGATGCTCCTGTGCCGCCGGGTCTACGACAGCATGAATATCCTCTCCGTCACCCCCATGAGCAAGGTCCAGATGCTGCTCAAGCACCCCGACTTTGTCAAGACCGTGGGCTACACCGCCACCGAGGTCATCGACACCTTCAAGCTGCCCAAGAAGGCCGTGGAGATGCTGACCCCCTACTGGATCTATGTGGGCAACCGCATGGATGACCTGCCCTTCACCATCTACGCCTTCCTGATGGCCGACTACTTCACCGGCTCCTACGTGTGCCGCGGCTTCAGCCATGAGATGAGCATGAAGATGCAGGCCAAGTGCGAGGAGAACGGCGCCCAGTACGAGTTCAACCAGGAAGTGGACAAGATCCTGGTGAAGGACGGCAAGGTCTACGGCGTGCGCACCCGCCGGGGCGACGAGATCCACTGCGACTACGTCATCTCCGGCCCCTACCCCAACAAGGTCTACAGCCAGATGATCGAGCCGCTGAGCGAGGTGCCCGAGGGCGCCATCCGCATGATCAACAACCGCAAGCTCTCCGTGGTCCCCGTGTCCGTCATCATGCTCCTCGAGGGTACCCCCGAGGAGAACGGCATCACCGATTACTCCACCTTCTCCGGCTCCACCATGGACACCAACAAGATCTGGGAGAACTACTCCAACATCACCGAGCCCTATAACTACATCACCACCATCTGCCTCAACTACGCCAATCCCACCCTGCCCGAGGGCTACACGCAGCTCTCCATCACGGCCCTGGTGCCCTCCAAGCCCTTCCACGACGTGAAGGAGGAGGACTACCACGATCTGAAGCGCCGCCTGGCCAATGAGATGATCGAGGAGTGCATCAAGATCACCAAGGTGGACTTCCGTCCCCGCATCACCGAGTTCGAGGTCACCACGCCCGTCACGGTCTCCCACTATGTGGGCGCCTGGAAGGGCAACATCTACGGCTACCTCCACTCCATGGAGGACCACGCGGTGGCCCGTCTCCAGATGAAGGAGAAGGATCACTTCATCGAGGGTCTGGAGTTCGCCGGCGCCCACGGCATGTCCGGCGACGGCATGGGCCCCCAGATCACCAACGGCCGCGCCGCTGCCAAGGGCGTGAAGGAAGACATGGAAAAGAAAGGGAGGCTGTGAGAAATGAGCATTAAAGTCAAAGGCTTTCTGAAGGACATCGGCGGAGCCTCCCGCGTCACCAAGCTGAGAGAAGAGAACTTCGCCAAGGGCTCTCCCATCCCCGATCCCCACGACCCCATCCGGGAGCTGGCGGACAAGCTCCATCCGGACTCCATGCAGGTCAAGGTGGTGGACATCCGTCAGGCCTCTCCCAGCTCCCGCACCTACCGCTTTGAGTCCCTGGACGGGCACATCCCCGTGTTCCAGAGCGGCCAGTACGTGAACTTCCGCCTGGAGATCGGCCAGAGCAAGCTCTCCCGCCCCTACACCATCTCCTCCGCCCCCTTTGAAGCCCGGGGTGAGCACCCCTTCTTTGAGGTGACCATCCGCCGCAACGTGCCCTACCTGGTGCCCGATTACTTCTTCGAGCAGGTCCATGTGGGCGACGTGCTGGAGGCCAATCTCCCCTTCGGCTTCTTCTACTGGGAGCCCATGCGGGACAGCAGAACCATCGTGGCCCTGGCCGGCGGCTCCGGCATCACCCCCTTCCACAGCATGGCCAAGGAGATCGCCTACGGCAAGATGAAGGGCGTCAAGCTCACCATCCTCTACGGCTCCGTGAAGGCAAACGACATCGTCCTCAAGGAGGAGCTTGCCGCCATCGAGGCCGCCTGCCCCGACGTGAAGGTGGTCCACGTCCTCTCTGACGAGCCTGACTGGCCCGGCGAGAAGGGCTTCATCACCAAGGAGATCATCGAGAAGTACTCCGAGGGCGACGTGACCTATATGTTCTGCGGTCCCCTGCCCATGTTCCGCTTTGTGAAGAAGGCGCTGGACGAGATGGGCGTGCCCCTGCGCCGCTTCCGTCACGACGTGGTCAATAACCCCGCCGACATCTCCACCCTGCCCGGCTACCCCAAGGGCACCGAGAAGAAGACCTTCAAGATCACCGTGGTCCGCGGCATCCAGGAGGATGTGATCGACGCCAACGCCGCCGAGCCCGTAGCCGTGGCTCTCGAGCGGGCCGGCATCAAGATCGACACCCATTGCCGCAACGGCGAGTGCGGCTTCTGCCGCAGCCACCTGCTCTCCGGCGAGATCTTCGTCTCCCCCATCGGAGATGGCCGCCGCCGCATGGACAAGGAGATGGGCTGGTTCCACGCCTGCTCCTCCTGGCCCCTCAGCGATCTGAAGATCAAGATCCCCATCATGTAAGCCCCGACAAACGGCAGCCGCCGCGGCCTTTTGACCGCGGCGGCTGTTTTTCTGTTTTCCGTAAAGAAAGGCTTCTCTTCCCCTGTCATAATTATTCGGCGGGAGGAGCGAACCCATATTCAAAATTCCGAATTCCGCATTCCGAATTCCGAATTGCTCCTCCGTCCGCTCTCAGTCCACCCGCTCGCTGCCCCAGAAGAACAGGGCCACAGTGCCGGGCCCGGTGTGGGACCCGATGGTGGTGCCGATGTTGTTGATGAGCACCTTGCCGTTGAGCTTGGGGAAGCGCTCCTCCACCAGCGCCGCCACGGCCTGGGCGTCGGGCAGGCAGGCGGACATGGAGATGAAGCACTTGCCGTCGTAGTCCAGACCGTCCCGGGCGCACTCCTCCATCTTCTTCACGATCTCCCGGATGACCCGCTTCTTGGTGCGGATCTTGAAGCGGGGGATCAGGCGGCCCAGGTTGTCCATATTCAGCAGGGGGCAGATCTCCAGGACGCTGCCGAAGAAGGCGGCGGTCTTAGAAATGCGCCCGCCCTTGACGTAGAAGCTCAGGTCCGTGGAGAAGAACCAATGGTGGACCTTCAGCCGGTTTTCCTCGATCCAGGCGGCCATCTCGTCCACGCTCAGGCCCTCGTCCCGCTTGGCGGCGGCGGTGTCCATCAGCAGGCCGTAGCCGGAGGAGGCGCCCAGGGAGTCGATGATATAGATCTTCCGCTCCGGGTAGCGCTCGGAGAGGATGTTGGCGGCGTTGCGGGCGGAATTGATGGTGCCGGAGATGCCCGAGGACAGGCACACGTGCACGATGTCCTGCCCCTGCTCCAGGAAGGGGGTGAAAGCGTCCACGTACTCGGCCACGCTGACCTGGGAGGTCTTGGTGTCCGCGCCCTTGCTCATCCGGTCGTAGAACTCTTCAAAGGGGATGCTCTGTCCCAGGTCGTCGGGATACTCCACCCCGTCCAGGGAATAGTGGAAGCAGACGTAGTTGACATGAATGGCCTCGAAATGCTCCTTGCTCAGATCGGCGGTGGAGCAGCAGCTCAGAATATAGCTCATGGGAAGTCTCCTTTCCGGTTTTATCACGCATAAAGCATAATCCATTCCCCGTCAAGAGGCAAGAAACGATCCTCTCCTCTCCCTCTACGCATCGGAGCGCCCCCGGCGGCAAACTCTACCGGGGGCGCTCCGACTTCTCTACGATTTGTAGAATCTCAGTGTTTTCAAGGCTTTTCGGCCTTCTGCGTCTTCTCGCCCCTGCGGGGCCGCTTGCGGATGTGGAAGCTCAGGAACACGATGACCTCCGCCAGCACGGCGATCAGAAAGATCTGCCAGGGGTTGTGGTTGAGGAAGAGCAGATAGAAGGCCACGAAGAGGCTCAGCACGAACAGGGCCACCACGTATTTCAGGTGCTTCGTCCGCTTGAACACGCACAGCAGCACCAGCAGCGTCAGCATGGACACGGGGAAGGCGGCCGCGAAGATCTTCCAGCGCACCAGGTCCGCCAGCCACAGGGCCACGTAGGCGGTCAGCGCCAGGGTCCAGACCCCCACCACCGCGATGGCGATGATGACGCTGGTGCTGTACACCACGTCCTGCCTGGGGTCGTCCGGGGCCTGGGGCGGCTCCCAGTCCGTGTGGGAGGAGAGGATGTAGTCCACCGTCACGCCGAAGAGCTCCGCCATCTGCTTGAGGACGAAGGCGTCGGGGATGGCCTCGCCCCGCTCCCATTTGGAGATGCTCTTGTCCGAGTAATTCAGTTTTGCGCCCAGCTCCGCCTGGGTCAGGCCCGCGGCGGTGCGGAGGTTGATGATGTTCCCCGCCGCCACCAGCTTCAGTTCATCCAGCTGCATCGTGATACTCCCGGGAAGAATTGTGGCCATTGTAGCACAAAACCGGGCTTTTTTCAATGCGCGGGTCTGGACATTTTTTGAATCTTGTGTAAAATGTTCGTTGTCGCCCGGCTCGAAAAGCATTCGCCCGGGCAGAGGGAGGGATCAGCCTTGAGGGAAAACGAAAACGGGATCCGGCGCCTGGGGCGTCTGTTTTTGCGTGCGCTGCCGCTGCTGGGTCTGGCCGCCGCGGCCCTCTGGCTGTGGCGGAGCGGGGAGCGCTTTTCCCTGGACACGATCCTGCGCTATACCCCGGCCCGTCCGCTGCTGGCGGCGCTGTTTCTCCTGCTGCTCTACGCCCTCAAGAGTCTGTCCCTGATGCTGCCGGTGCTGCTGCTGGACACGGCCTGCGGCGTGCTCTTCCCGCTGCCGACCGCCATCCTGGTCGCCACCCTGGGCACCGCCGTCACCCTGACCATCCCCTATTTCATCGGCCGGGGCGCCGGTCCCGACATGACCGAGCGGCTCCAGCAAAAGCATGAGCGCCTGCGGGAGCTGCGGGAGCTTCGCAGCCGCAACGAGCTCTTCATCGCCTTCCTGATCCGGATCGTGGGCATCCTGCCCTGCGACGTGGTGAGCCTGTATCTGGGCAACACCCGCCTGCCCTTTGGAAAGTATCTGCTGGGCGGCGTCCTGGGCTTTCTGCCGGACATCCTCACCGCCACGGTGGTGGGCATGAAGGCGGACGACCGAAGCTCGCCATGGTTCTGGGGCGCCATCGCCGTCAATCTCCTGGTGGCCGCCGGCTCCACGCTGTTTTACACCTGGTACCGCCGCCGCGCCGCGGCCGGGCCCGATGACGATGCGGGCGAACCAATCGAGCCGCAGCCCTAAAGGCCGCGTTTCCGGCCACAGCCTCCCCGCCTGTTCTCGCAGCATGTCCCCGCCTCCCCCCTCGGGGGAGGTGGCTGACCGTATGGTCAGCCGGCAGGGGCCTCTCCCTCGCCTGTTCTCGCAGCATGTCCCTGCCTCCCCCGTCGGGGGAGGTGGCTGACCGCATGGTCAGCCGGTAGGGGGTTCTCCCTCGCCTGTTCTCGCAGCATGTCCCCGCCTCCCCCGACCGGGGAGGTGGCTTACCGTATGGTCGGCCGGTAGGGGGTTCTCCCCCGCCTGTTCTCGCGGCGCATCCCCGCCTCCCCCCTCGGGGGAGGTGGCTGACCGTATGGTCAGCCGGTAGGGGGCTCTCCCGCCTGTTCTCGCAACATGTCCCCGCCTCCCCCTCGGGGGAGGTGGCTGACCGTATGGTCAGCCGGCAGGGGCCTCTCCCCCGCCTGTTCTCGCGGCGCATCCCCGCCTCCCCCCTCGGGGGAGGTGGCTGACCGTATGGTCAGCCGGCAGGGGCCTCTCCCCCGCCGTTTTTCCTCTCATCCATTCATCTCGAAAAAAGCAAAAATAATGCTTGACATTTGCATATGCTTCTGCTATTATACTCCTTGCTCGCGGGGCTCCGGCCCCAAAGCATCTGGGGGTATAGCTCAGCTGGGAGCGCAAAGCGTTTTTAACCAGCCCCCTGTTGAGAGTTGACCCCAGATCGTGTACGCCCCCACTGTTTTGAACTTTTCAGAGTGATTTTTAGGGGTTTCAAGCGAGATCGTGACGATTTCGGCACAATAATTTCATAAACAACATATCTCCTTCGGGGGTATAGCTCAGCTGGGAGAGCGCTTGAATGGCATTCAAGAGGTCAGCGGTTCGATCCCGCTTATCTCCACCAGATATGTTGAAAGGCTTGTATTCTACGGAATGCAAGCCTTTTTGTTTCCCCTATTATCTAAAAATGGGATTGTATTGGTACCTTCCACCGCCATTCAGGTGCTTTTCCACGGGAAAGGCCGCTTCTGCAATCGAACGATTGCATGCAAAAGCGGCCTTTCTTGTTTTCTGGAAATGTGTTTCACGGTGAGACAAATTTCCCCTTAATAGTAATAACTGCAATCATAATAACTTAGAGCTGCGTTAAAACAATTCTATTTAATGCATCCAGCATTGGCTTGAAGGAACTAAAGTCAATTGTCTCAAAATGAGAATATATATATTTCGAAAAGACTTCTTTTCCATAGTGGTTTTTATCACCTTTTTCAACTTTCCGGTCAAATCTTCTCCCATCTATCACTTGATTCAGCACGCTTTCAGGAAACAAATCTTCAATCTCACACTCTGTTTTCCCCTCGGGAAGATTGAGCGTTAGAAGAAATAGATTAGTATTTCCTTGAATACGATGATAAAGGCTCGAAAAAAGATTAGCCTTTTCTTCCTGACTCAGGTTTGCCATTCTTATAAATTTTTTTAAAGGTCGATCACTACTTGTCTCATTATCAAGCAAGAGAATTACATGGCATTTAGGTGGCTCTTTCGCTTGGCTCTGGAAGAACCTATAGTAATTTGGAGGATTCCCTTTTAAACTATTATAGCACTCAAATAAGAATGCAAATGTATCAGCGCCATCTGGATTAATCTTGAAATAGTACTTAAATCTAGGCGTCCTTTTCAAAAAGGATATTTTAAAATCATACTTGCCAGTCTCTTCGTCTTTTGCTATAAGGTTTGGGTAATCTAGATACATGCTTTTTAAGGCCGCTTTTATATATACAACATCTGTTTTTCCTTCTGTAATAATTAGCGGCTTTTCGTTCGCAAAAAAGTATTTATAAAACAAGAATTTCTGGTAATCTTTTTCCCTTCCGCATAGATGGAAGGCATCATGCTTGTTTGAGTCACGCCTGTTATTATATAAATCAATTTGATCAATAAAAGCTAATCTGCCTTCAAGCTGGGCCATTGTTGCAGAGGCTCCATTAATTGTAATATCTTGCCCCCTATATAGATGATTTGCCATTGCGCGGGTAGTTCGATAAAATCCCCGATCTATATTAATCTTTTTGTTAACTATCAACCCAGTGACGGTTTGTTTTGAATCCCTGTATGTTAGGCGAGTTTTGTTTTCATTAATCGAAAAGCCCATTCGAACTATTTCTGCCTTAACCTGTTCAATAAAAGCATCATATTGCAAACTCTATCTGAACTTTATATTCAGATTTGACAACTACGCTTTTCAAAAAGTATGATAATATACTTTTCTTCCGCCCCAATGCGGCCTCTGCGAACTCCGCCCAGCGTTCTTGTTGTTTTCTAATTAGCATCTCTATTTCCCAAGCCAAATGCGATAAACCAGCTTGCTCCGCAGCTAGCGATGCAAGCTGATTTGTTATCTCTATCAATTGTTTAAGAAATAATGAAAAGTAATCTAAAGAAAACGTGATAATGGGGAGTACTAATGAAATAAAAAAGGGAGTTTCCCATAGTTAAAGATACCACACCAAATATGATGAACCCACGCTTATACACTACCAGCTATAATAAACCGCAAGGACAGCAATTTGATACTGCTGTCCTTTCTTTTATAAAATTGCAGTACACAGAAAAAAGCTGTAAAATGATAAATATATTTGTCCTTGTAACAATTCTCGGACATTTGCCTGTTATACTATTTGCAAAAAGAAAAGGAATTGTCGAGGACGACAGTTTTTTGAATAAGATGTTGGCCTATAACCTGACCGCAGACGGCTACGGCGTGACTTCTGCCCTAAACGCCAGAACCGCAGCCGAAGCTATCCGCCAGCGGGAATTTGATTTAGTGCTGTTGGACATCAACCTGCCAGACGGGAACGGTTTTGAGCTGTGCAAGCGGATCAAGCCCCAGCACCCGGACACCATCGTGATTTTCCTGACCGCCAACGATCAGGAGAGCGACCAGATACGGGGCTATGAGGTGGGCGCGGTGGACTACATCACAAAGCCCTTTGTGATCGGGGCCTTGCAGCGAAAAATCAAAGCCATGTTCGCCATGCTGGAACACCACAAACCGGCCAAGGACATTTACGACGACGGGCGGCTGTTTCTGGACTTCTCGGAGCAGACGGCTTCCTTAAATGGCAAGCCCCTGACCCTATCCCCGATGGAGTATAAAATGCTGAACCTGTTCCGTAAAAATCCCCGGCAAGTGCTGACCCGTGGGCAGCTTTTGGAAAAGCTGTGGGATATAGACGAGAGGTTTGTGGACGAACACACCCTGACAACCTCCATCAGCCGGATTCGCAGCAAGATCGAATCCGACGGCGGAGCGCCCTACATCAAGACCGTTTACGGCATGGGCTATCAATGGACGGGAGGCGAGGCGAAATGAAGTTTCAAAACCTATCGGTAAAGCGGCTATTTGGCCGGGTGGCAATGGGGCTTGTCCTCTCCATGTCCGGGATCACCATAGCCCTGTTTTTTGTGACAAAACAGATTGCGGTGCTGCTGACTGGCGGAGCGCTGCTGCTGTGCGCCCTTGTGGGGATTTTTATACTGACGCAAGTGTTTGGAAAACGGCTGTCACAGTTTACCGCTGATCTGTGCCAAACTTTAGACCACATGATTGCCGGGAATGAAGCGCCCCAGCGCCTAGAGGACAGCGAAACCCAGCTTGCCAGAATCGGACACCGGCTGGCAAGGCTTTATCAGATCATGCAGGAGAACCGCCGCCGGGTGGACGAGGAACGGCAGGAGTTACAGACCCTTGTATCGGATATTTCCCATCAGGTGAAAACACCGGTAAGCAATCTGAAAATGGCGACGGACACCCTGCTGGAAAAGCCCATGACCGAGACGGAGCGCACCGACTTTATCCGGGAAATCCGCAGCCAGACGGATAAGCTGGACTTTCTCTTTCAGGCCCTTGTGAAAACCTCCCGGCTGGAAACGGGCGTAATCCAGTTGGATAAGAAATCGGGTCGCCTTTTTGATACCGTGGCGCAGGCCATGAGTGGGATCGTGTATGCAGCGGAGAAAAAGGAAATCGCCGTGTCCGTGGACTGCCCGGAGGATTTGACCGTTTCCCATGACAGCAAGTGGACATCCGAAGCCCTCTTTAACCTGCTGGACAATGCGGTGAAGTACACCCCGGCAGGCGGGAAAATCACGGTGTCGGTGGTGCTGTGGGAAATGTATGTGGAGATCAAAGTGACCGACACTGGCAAGGGCATTTCCGAGAGTAATCAAGCGGCCATATTCCGGCGCTTCTACCGGGAGGAAGAAGTACACGACCAGCAAGGCGTGGGAATTGGTTTATATCTTGCCCGCGAGATTGTGACCCGGCAAGGCGGTTATATTAAAGTGATTTCTGAGCCGGGACAAGGCTCTGCTTTTTCCATTATGCTCCCAGTGGAGTAAAAACAGCGGGCTGCCTTTTTTCGGCTGTCCGCTGTAAATCTTTTTGAAATGTCCGAGCATTGAAATAATATACCTTGGTTTTCTATAGAATTATTGGGTTGCTGTAACATTTCGCGGACATTTGGGTTTTACAATAGCCTTATCAACAGGCAGAAAGCCTTGAAAGGAGTTTTGAGTATGAGCGTTTTACAGACGATTGATCTGAAAAAGTATTACGGTACAGAGCCGAACATTACCCGTGCCCTTGACGGCGTGAACTTCTCCGTGGAGGACGGCGAATTTGTGGCCGTTGTGGGAACCTCCGGCAGCGGCAAATCCACCCTGCTTCACATGATGGGCGGGCTGGACACCCCCACTTCCGGCAATGTGGTTGTCCGGGACAAAGAGCTGTCGAAAATGAACGACGAACAGCTCACCATCTTCCGCCGCCGCAACATCGGCTTTATCTTCCAGAACTATAACCTTGTTCCCATCCTGAATGTGTATGAGAACATCGTCCTGCCGGTGGAGCTGGACGGGGACACGGTGGATCAGAAGTTTTTGGACGAGATTGTTCACCTGCTGGGGCTGGAAGATAAACTGAAAAATATGCCCAACAATCTTTCCGGCGGCCAGCAGCAGCGTGTGGCGATTGCCCGCGCCCTGATTACCAAACCGGCTATCGTGCTGGCCGACGAGCCGACCGGCAACCTTGACAGCAAGACCAGCGTCGAAGTGCTGGGGCTTATCAAGCGTACCAGTGCGGAGTTCCGGCAAACTGTTGTGATGATTACCCACAACAATGACATTGCCCGCCTTGCAGATCGAATTGTCCGCATTGAGGACGGAAAAATTGTAGAGTAAGGGGGTAGCAAGCTATGACATGGCCTTTTGAAAATGATACAAGCGCCATTGTAAAGAAATTGGCAGATAGGAGTATGAAAGCGGATAAGAGAAGCAAGGCTTTTTTACTTTTGACCATCGCTCTCTCTGTCTGCATGGTTTTTTCGATTATCCTAATATCAACAGGTACACAAGAGGAATTTAAGAACACACAGAGGAATAAAGCGCAGATTGGGATTTTGGGAGTTACGGATGAACAGACAGCCCTGCTGCGTCAAAACAAAGATATTTCATGGATCGGAGAATACTCCGCTATTGGCTTTTTTTATGTGGATGATAAAACAATCACGGTTGCTTACGGAGATGAAGATTACTTTTTGCATCAGGAAGAAAAGATTTTACAGGGAAGTGTGCCGCAGAAAGAAAACGAGATTATGCTTCCGCAGAATTATATTGACTTTTTAGGAAAAGCGTATAAAGCTGGCGATGTTATTTCTCTTGACGTGACCGGCACAGGGCAGAAAGCGGAATATACGCTTTCTGGTATTCTGGACGACACAAAAGAAAGCAACGGATATTTTATTTATGTCAGTAAGGAACTTGCCCGAGATTTGGCAAAAGATTCTTTTCAGGTTACAGCATATACAAGGCTGAATACAGACGCCATAAGCTCCACGGCTATTCTTGATTTTGCCGGCAAAGCAATACAAAATACAGGCATTGTCGAGGAACAGGTAATGCTTACAGAATATTCTGCTGTTATGTCGGGTGTGATAACATCGGGTATTCCGATTCCAGTACCACTACTGGCGGCGTTGACGGCTATTTTGGCGGCAACGATTGTCTATGGTGTTTTTTACACAAAGATTGTAAAAAATGTTCAGATGTTTGGGCAACTGCGGACACTTGGCATGACAAAAAGGCAGATTAAGCGGATGGCAGGAAAAGAGGGACGGTTATATGCCTTGACCGGTATTCCATTAGGACTTGTCACGGGCGTACTGATTGGATTTATTGGCTGTCCTGACGGATTCCGGCTGAAAACAACAGTTATTTATGCTGTACTGATTGCCGCAGTAGCCTTTATGACAGTGAATATTGCCATTTTTAAGCCTGTCCGGGTAGCAATGAATACTTCCCCGGTAGAGGGCGCGAAATACCTCGCGTATGCTGGAAAGGCAAAAAGCAGCTCGAAATTGCATCGGAAGCTTACGCCGTTTAATCTGGCAAAATTAAATATACAAAGAAACAAACAAAAAGCAGTTCTGACGCTTTTAATGCTTGGAGTAAGCGGGGCTCTTTTACTGGTTACTTCTACGGTTGCTGGTTCTATTGATCCGGCAAAACAGGCAAGTTTCAAATATTATCCTGCCGGTAACATTCTTATTCAAATAAGAAATACAGTTGGCAGCTCTTTCGATAACGAAGCGGAGCCATACGGAAGCGCAAAATTGCAACTGGAAGAAAATCCACTTGAAGATCAGGCATTGATGCAGGAATTAGAAAAGGTAGATGGGATAGAAAAAATTACCGCATTCGACAGCGTTTATATGACGGTTACTTTTTCGGGCGGAAGTGGTTCTTTCACAAGCATTTCAGACTTCTTTCCAACCTTAAACCGGGAACAGACGGAAGAAAAGCAGGCAGTGCTATCCTCTGGAACGGCAGATTACGATGATATGGTTGAGAAAAATGGAATATTGGTTGAAGAAGATATAGCACAAGTTGGCGATACTTTGAAGATTGCGGGCAGAGCTTTCGATGGCAGAACCTTTGATGTGGAAGCCGTTGTGGTAGGCACATACAATAGGTCTGATTTAATGGAGAATAGCCCGGTTGTTCCCGGAAGTCCTTACTTCATTATGACTTATGATACAGCAAAAAAACTGACAGGGATAACAGAGCAGACGGGTAT
Source organism: Oscillospiraceae bacterium (assembly GCA_902765595.1). GTDB lineage: Bacteria > Bacillota > Clostridia > Oscillospirales > Oscillospiraceae > Limivicinus. The sequence goes on from CACXAQ010000022.1 coordinate 114,193, forward strand.
TCTGGCAGTCAAAAATTCAGACGGACGTTTTGACGAAGTTTTGACCGCAGTTCAGGAGATTGCGGATAAAAACGGAAAAATAGAAGTAAATACGATTGAACAAACGATTAAAAATATTCAGCGTCGATACAGTGCATCTATAAATGCTCTATATATGACTTCTGCTATTCTGTTCGTCTTTGGAAGTATCAGTCTTATGAATATGCTTATGGTTGATTTTCAGAATAGAAAGCGTGAATTCGGTTTGCTTGAAGCTGTTGGAACAACACGGCAACAGTTGAAAGCAATGCTGGATAGGGAGATAGGAATTTACCTCGGAGGTTCGTTGGTAATAGCTCTTGTATTTGGAAGCATTCTAAGTGTAATTGTTTGTAGACGATTGGATGCGGTGAACCATTGCATTACGTTGGTATTACCGTGGCTGTTTCTACTGGCTTTAGTCGTTGTTCTAGCAGTTATATATTTGATTTTCACTGTATACGCAAAATCCGAGTTGAAGAAAACAAGCATCTTGTCTGCCATTAGGGAGGAATGATCTTTTGTATAGACATCACTTAAAAGGTAGTTAATTTCAAAATAATATCACTCTGCTGATACAGCCAGTCCGTAAATTCTTTCGGGCTGGCTGTTCCTGTTTTTACAGCCTTTTTTCTCTGCAACGCTTCTTTCTTAAAGTCTGCAAAGGCAGCCTGTGTTTTTTCCAGACGGTCAGCCGGAAAGCCTGCGGTATTTTTTACCCGGTTTATTTTATTGCGCCAGTTCTGGCATTCATTTTTATAAAGCAGGTCATAGTTATTTTCTCTTGCCCTTTCGTCAAATTCCCGCTTGTTTTGAAGCGCCTGTGCTTTGCGGCACTTGTCGCTGCACAGCTCATACCGCTGGCTCTTTGCCAGAAAATATTTCCCACAGACCTTGCACTGCCGGAAGCAAAGCCCCCAGTCATTCAGCCGGTTCAAATAATAGGTAATCAACGGGTAGAGGGACGCATAGGCAGACACACATTCTTCTGTGCGCCGGTTGTCCGGGAACCAGAGGTCAAGCCGGGTATTTTCTGACGGTGCGCCTTTGAAATAAAGGCTGCCCGCTTGAAAATGTTTCGGTTTTCCTGTCTCCCTGTCAAAGGTCATGGCTTCGTTATGGAATACCCCGGTCAGGCTGCTCATTTTATCCATGAAGCGGTCACAGGCAGCGTTACGGTCACGGGGTTCTCTGGCAAGCAGATAGCTGTTCCAGATACGGAACGCCACATACATTTTCAGAGGGTCGTTGCTAAGATATTTTCCCCAGAGAAATTCGCTTGCCGCCTGCTCCAGCTCCGGCTGTTTCCATCGGTTGGAGTGGAGGGCTTGCCGCAGTGGAGAAAGCCCGTATAAGTTCCAATCTCTGTCCGTGTCACGCTCAAAGTTTATCAAAAAAGTTCCCAGCGGGCGTGTCATATCACAAAGCACCTCTGCGTTTTGGCTCCCGTTCAGCCGGAAGCGGATCTGCTGTTCTTCCCCAATCAAAATCCGCTCTTTCATTTTCTTCCTGTCCAGCGTCAGGACAAACAAAATCCTCTCAAAACATGGCTCATGCCGTATAAACTGATTCTCCATCCCTATCCCCTGCCTTTATCTATGGTAATTATATAATTTAGTTATATCCGTTACACTCATGGTATCGCAGAAGTATTGTTTTGTCAAGGATAGTCCGCTATGATGATTGCAGTTGGTAATTTCGTACTAAACAGTACTTTGACAAGTGAATGACCGTCCAAAAAGGATATGACCGGCAGGAGAAGTGACGCATCCGGCGCACCAATGCAGGGAAACACCGCAGGAATGGGGCAGGAAAACGGATTTTGGGGAGAACGGCAACAGGAAGCATTTTAACCTATTTGATTTATGGGAGGAACAGAATGAACGATAAAAAGAGATTGAACAGCTACGAGGATTTACCGCTGGTTCTGGATGTGGCGGACATCCAGCGGATTATGGGAATTTCAAGAGTGAGCGCCTATGAGCTGGTACACACCCCCGGCTTTCCGGCGTTCCGCAGGGGCAGGCTTATCAAGGTCAGCAAG